>JAIXYK010000063.1 GCA_027490225.1 Bacteroidota bacterium
ATAATGAATAATGAATAATGAATAATGAATAATGAATAATGAATAATGAATAATGAATAATGAATAATGAATAATGAATAATGAATAATGAAATCTATAATTTATGATAAAACGAAAATAAAAAACTTCAATCATAAAAAAAAGTCCAGAGGTTTAAATTCTGGACTTCCTTTTTAAAATAATCTAAATGCTTATTTGCTCAAGCGTAATTTGAGTTCATCGTTTATGGCTTGTAAGAAATCTTCTGTGTGCAAGTACTGATCATTTTGGATTTTATCTCCGTAAATGCAAACAGCAAGATCTTTTGTCATTTTACCACTTTCAACTACATCCACACAAACTTTTTCCAAAGTATGACAAAAATCAATTAATGGCTGATTTCCATCTAGTTTTCCACGGTGCTCTAGTCCGCGGGTCCAAGCGAAAATGCTGGCAATTGGATTGGTACTGGTTTTTTTTCCTTGCTGGTGCATTCTGAAATGGCGCGTTACTGTTCCATGTGCAGCTTCCGATTCAACAGTTTTACCATCTGGTGTGATTAATACAGATGTCATTAAACCCAAAGAGCCAAATCCTTGTGCTACAGTATCACTTTGAACGTCTCCATCGTAATTTTTACATGCCCAAACAAAATTTCCATTCCATTTTAATGCTGAAGCAACCATATCATCAATTAAACGGTGTTCGTAAGTAATTCCCGCAGCATCCATGGTAGCTTTAAATTCTGCTTGATAGATTTCTTCAAAAATATCTTTAAAACGACCATCATATTTTTTCAAAATGGTGTTTTTTGTACTCAAATAAAGTGGCCATTTCTTTGAAATTGCTTGATTGAAGCAACTTCTTGCAAAACCACGAATACTCTCATCGGTATTGTACATGGCAAGTGCTACGCCGTCACCTTTAAAGTTATATACTTCATGTTGAATCACTTGACCGTCTTCACCTTCAAACTTAATGGTCAATTTACCTTTCCCTTTTGTAACAAAATCGGTAGCACGATATTGGTCACCAAATGCATGACGTCCAATGCAAATTGGAGCTGTCCAATTGGGAACTAATCTGGGAACATTTTTACAAACAATTGGCTCACGGAAAACAGTTCCATCTAAAATATTACGAATGGTGCCATTAGGGCTTTTCCACATTTGTTTTAATCCAAATTCAAGCACACGTTGCTCATCAGGTGTAATTGTCGCGCATTTAATTCCAACATTGTACAATTTAATGGCTTCTGCAGCATCTATAGTAACTTGGTCATTAGTGGCATCGCGGTGCTCTATTCCTAAATCATAGTATTTGATATCTAAATCCAAATAAGGAAGAATCAAACTGTTTTTTATAAAATGCCAGATAATTCTGGTCATTTCATCTCCATCTAGCTCAACTACTGGGTGAGCAACTTTAATTTTATTCATACGCGTTCAGCAACGTTTGAGGTAAAATTTATTTTTTACCGGGTGCAAAGGACGAAAAATCAAGAGACTTTAACAAATGATGTTTTAAAACAATCTGCACATTGAAACATTATACTATTATGTACTCAAACCAAAATCAATAATTCTATATCATTTGAAAGAATTCTATCATTATACAATAGTCGGTGCAGGAGCTTCTGGTCTTTGGCTGGCTTACACGATGCTAAAAAATGGGCTTTTGGAACATCAAACATTATGTGTTGTAGAAAATGATTTGGACAAGAAAAATGATAGAACTTGGTGCTACTGGGCTGAAAATCCAATCAATCCAATAGAAATTAATAGTAAATCTTGGAATTTTATCTTTAATGAGTTATTTCTAGATAAATCAGAATCGCTCAACCCTTATAAATATTATCATATCAGAAGTCAAGATTTTTATTCAACCATAAAAAATGAACTTTTTAAATGCAAAAATATCAGCTGGAAATTTGATGAGGTGATAGAAATTAAAGAAATTAACAATCAAATTGAAACAAATACTGCGTCAAATTTATGGTACAGTGAACGTATTTTTTTATCCAGCTATTTTAAGAAAAGAGAGCATCAATCATATTATAAAAATGATTCTTCTTCGATTGAATTGAAAAAAAATAATAGTCTTTTTATTTGGCAATCATTCTATGGATGGAGAATAAGAACGAAGCAACCTTTTTTTAATGATACCAGAATGTCTATGATGAATTTTAATGTAGACCAAGGTAATCATACGCAGTTTATATATGAATTGCCATTTTCTGAAAAAGAGGCATTAATTGAAATGACAAGATTTGGCAAAGAAAAAATTACTAAAAATGAAGCTGAAATTGAATTAAAAAAATGGATGAATTTAAAAGAGGTGGATTTTGAAATAGAAGAATTTGAAATAGGTGCTATTCCAATGACGAATGCATTTGATATTCAGCCAAAAACATTAAACGTTGATGAACGCGTAATTTTTATCGGAACTCCAGCAGGAGCAATCAAACCAACTACAGGTTATGGATTCAAAAAAATGCAGGAATATTCGGAGATATTATGTTTGGCATTAAAATCAAAAAATAAAATCCCAAGTATGCTCCGCAAAAGAAGATTCAGGATATATGATATCTTACTTTTACAAATTTTAATCAATAAACCTGAGAAGGGAAAATTAATTTTTGAAGAATTATTTAAACATCAACCAATTAAAAGAATATTGAAGTTTCTTGATGAAGACACAACATTGATGGAGGAAATTCAAATTTTTTCAAAGTTACCTGTAAGGCTTTTTATGAGTTCTTTGTTAACGTATATTATTAAGAAATGAATTACATTAATTCTAAATTATTCCAAATACAAATAATTATTCAGTTAATTTTTATTGGCATTTTTTATTTTATAGAAATTGATTTTAATGCTCAAGCTGTAATTTGCGGAATACTCCTTTGCACAGTTGGAATACCGCATGGCTCTAACGATTATTTGTACCGTTCAAATGTATCTAGCAATGGATTATTAAAATTCCTGTTTACTTATATTTTAATGATGGCTATTTATGGGATTACTTGGTGGCTGCTTCCATTCTTAGCCTTACTTATATTTTTCTTTATTTCAATCCACCATTTTGGGCAATCTAATTTCGAAAATTCTACAGTCTTTTATTTGCCTTCAATCCTCTGGGGAACCTGGGTTTTACTTTTACCCGTGCTCATCCATTCAGATGAAGCCATTTTAATTTTCAAACAAATGTTATCATTAAATGACACTAAATTGAATTTAATTGAATACCCTTTTAATACTAGCTTTAACCCCATTTTAATATCAGTATTAATGGGATTTTCAATACTCTATTTCTTGAGTTTAAAATATTTTGAAAATAAAAATATACTAAAATACTTTATTCAATTTACTGTTGTTACTACCTGGTATCTTTTAACACCTTTATTATTTGGATTTATTATTTTCTTTTGTCTCTGGCACTCCTTGCAATCATTGAAACACCAGTCTGAATATTATATTAAATTAACACAAAATAAAATAGGTGATTTCATTTTTAAAATGGTTCCGTTTAGTTTAATTGCATTAGGATTTTTTGCTGTATACATTTATTTCAGAGGCTTTATTCTGTCTGAAGCATTTATTCTGTTATCAATAATTACATTTCCCCATGTTTTAATAATGGATAGCTTGTATAAAAAAGCTGGCAATTATTTGAAAAGCTAAAGATTCTTTACTGAATTTTATAATTTCCAATGTTAACAATTTCTAAGTTTCATTGATTGAAGCTATAAAATTGTAATTTCGCCACGAAATCAAATTCAATTATGCATTTAAATTTTGCCGAAGGAGAAATCCATTATAAAGTTGATGGTCAAGGACCTGCAATAGTTTTTCTTCATGGGTTTATGGAAAGTGCAAGAATTTGGAGGCCTTTCTTAGAAAAATTAAGCGGCAAGTTTAAAATTATCCGCATAAACCTTCCTGGTCACGGTAAATCAAGTGTTTATGGTAATGTTCATACCATGGAATTTATGGCAGAAAGCGTTAAGGCTGTGCTTGATTTTGAAAAAGTAGACAGTGCCTTATTTGTTGGCCATTCAATGGGCGGCTATGTTGGACTTGCATTTGCGGAAGCATTTGCCGAAAATGTAAAAGGACTCGTATTGTTCAGTTCTACAAGTTTCGAAGACACTCCCGAAAGAATTGAAGATAGAGAGAGGGCTGCAAAAGCAGCAGATACTCATAAAATGAAATTTATTACTTCTGTTATTCCTAATTTATTCTTTGAACGAACAGGAGCTAAAGCCAGTAAGCGAATTTTTAAACTTGTTAAAATTGCAGCAAAACAGCCCAAAGAAGGAATTATTGCTGCAATCAAGGGAATGCAAATTAGAAAAGACAGGACATCAGTATTAAGTCAGGCAAAATTCCCAATACTCATTATTTCAGGTCATGATGATTTCTTAATTCCACTTGAACGCGTGCAAGAAATGGCTAAACATGCGCCAACTGCACAAACTATAATATTAGATCATTGTGGCCATGTTGGATTTTTAGAGCATGAAAAAGAAAGTTTAAAGGCAATTCAAACTTTTGCTTTAGAGAAAATTCTTTAAATTTAATTTACTGAAAGTCAAATTTGTACATTAAAAAATAAGCCAGTAAAGCAATTACTTTACTGAAATTATTTTTGTGTAGTTGAAAAACAAAGTGTAATTTTGACACTCACAATTTAGAAAACAAACAAAATGAGCAAAATAAGAGTCGCGATTAATGGATTTGGTCGCATTGGAAGAATCAGTTTCAGGGCAATTCTTAAAAAACAAAATATCGAGGTAGTAGCAATCAATGATTTAACAGATGTTGATACTTTAGCGCATCTACTTAAATATGATTCTATTCACGGTCGTTTGCCTGTTGAAATAACAAAGGGAGCAGATTTTATTGAGGCGGGGGGGCATCATATGAGAGTTTTTGCTGAAAAAGATCCTGCTAACTTACCTTGGAAAGAATTAAACATTGATGTAGTTATTGAATCTACAGGGTTTTTCTTAGACAAAGAATCTGCTGGAAAACATATTACTGCGGGCGCCAAGAAAGTAATTATTTCTGCACCTGCAAAAAGTGATGTTGAAACCGTTGTTTTGGGAGTAAACGATGATATTTTATTGAAAGATGATGCGATATTATCAAATGCTTCATGTACTACCAATTGTGCTGCTCCAATGGTAAAAGTGTTGGACGATGCATTTGGTGTAGAAGCTGGTTTATTGAGTACTGTTCATGCATATACAGGCGACCAGCGTTTAGTGGATGCGCCGCACAAAGATTTGAGACGTGCGCGTTCTGCAGCTTTATCAATTATACCAACAAGCACAGGTGCTGCAAAAGCCATTGCATTAATTCTTCCTCACTTAAAGGGAAAACTAGATGGAATTGCTTTGAGAGTGCCGGTTCCAACAGGTTCAATGACCGATTTAACTGTTAAATTAAGAAAGGAAGCAACCGTTGCAGAAATCAATGCATTATTCAAAAAAGCATCTGAAACTTCAATGAAAGGAATTTTAGAATATACTGAAGACCCGATTGTTTCTGCTGATATTGTGGGAAATCCGCATTCTTGTATCATCGATTCTGATTTAACAATGGTAATGGGAAATACTGTAAAAGTAATTGGCTGGTACGATAACGAAACAGGATATTCAAGTAGAATAGCAGATTTAATTGAACGCCTTGCTGAAAGAGGTAACTTCAGCAATTCTGCAAAAGCTGCAGCTACTGCTTAAAATAAAATGTATTCAATTTCAAATCCTGTTTTTTTCGAAGAAACAGGATTTTTGTTTTTTAAAACAATCGTTTCCTGTAATTTCGCCCATTATGGTATTAAGTCTAACACAAAAAGTAGATGCTGCTAATATTGGATTAATGGTATTTAGTTGCATTGTTGCTTTTATTCTTCCTTTTGAGGTATTTCTTTTCTCCTATGGTGTTTTAGGGCCCTTGCATTACTTAACAGAAATTGGATGGCTGCATAAAAAAGGATATTTCACAACTGGAAAGTATGATTATATTTTTTTAGCCTTCCTTGCATTTGGAATAACATTAGGATTTCTTGGACTTTCTGATTTTTTTAATGAGGTAAGCACAGGCCTCATTTACTTAGGGTTTCTTGCTGCCTTAGCGATGGTTACCATTAAGGATAACTCATTAAAAGCAGTTTGTATAATACTTCTAGTTTTTTCAACATTATTTATTGGAGATTCTCCATTATATCAAATCTTCTTTGCAGTATACCTACCCACCATCATTCATGTATTCATTTTTACTGCACTTTTTATTATTTATGGAGCTTTAAAAAATAAAAGCCCATTAGGTTTTGTTTCAGTTATTGTATTTGCAATTTGTGCCTTTAGCTTCTTTTATTTTCCGGCAGGTTATCAGCCACTTGCCTCAATGGAATACATTCAACAAAGCTATAGAGGATTTGCAATGCTCAACCAAATGATGCTCAACTTATTTGGTTTTACTGAACTTAAGGGCTTTAATGAAGCTAGCATTAACGCGATATTCAATTCCCAAAGCGGATACATGGTAATGAGGTTTGTAGCTTTTGCATACACATACCATTACTTGAATTGGTTTTCAAAAACTTCAATTATACAATGGCATAAAGTTCCAAAATCCACACTAGCAATAGTAGTTGTTCTTTGGGTTGCCTCCATTTTAATTTACGCTTACGATTACATGGTAGGTCTTAAATGGTTGTTTCTACTAAGTTTTCTTCACGTATTGTTAGAATTCCCTTTAAATTACAGAAGTGTTATTGGAATTGGACAGGAAATAAAAGGTCTTTTTGTTAGAAAACAAACTGCCATTAGTAAATAATAAAATACATGCGTATAGTATTCTTAGGAACACCAGATTTTGCAGTTCCCAGCCTTGAGATCTTGATCAATAATGGTTTTGATGTTGTAGCAGTTGTTACAGCACCAGATAAACCAGCCGGAAGAGGACTTCAGTTAAAAAGTTCGCCTGTAAAAGAATGCGCACTCAAGCACAATATTAAAGTATTGCAACCGGTAAAATTGAAAGACGTAGAATTTATTTCAGAACTTCAAGATTTAAAAGCCGATTTGCAAGTAGTCGTCGCTTTTAGAATGTTACCGGAAATAGTTTGGAATATGCCCCATTTGGGTACCTGGAATCTTCATGGTTCTTTGTTACCAAATTATAGAGGCGCAGCACCAATCAATCATGCAATTATAAACGGAGAAGCAGTAACAGGTCTTACAACTTTTAAATTAAGCCATGCGATTGATACAGGCCCCATTGCATTTAAGGAGGAAGTAACAATTAATGAAAATGATACAGCCGGAGATCTTCATGATAAGATGATGTATATAGGAGCTGAGTTAATGTTACAAACGATTAAAGCAATTCTAAACAACAGCATTCAGTTAATTCCTCAAGCATTGCTGGAAACTGTCGATACAAAAGAAGCGCCCAAAATATTTCCGGAGTTTTGTAAGTTGAATTTTAATGAATCAACTTCAGTTATTCACAATAAAATCAGAGGATTAAGCCCTTTTCCTGGAGCATACGCGCAATTAGTAATTAAATCGTCTAGCACCACACTTAAAGTATATAGAAGCCAGATAGTAACTTCTGATTTTCCACTTGGCAAGATTGGTGATTTAACCATAATAAACGACAAACATATATATGTATCATGTGCTGACGGACATTTAAGCCTTTTGGAGCTTCAATTAGCTGGCAAAAAGAGATTATCGGCAAAAGAGTTTCTTGCAGGATTTAGGGAGCGAGAAAACCTGAAATTGGAATAGGCTAAAAATCAGGCATTTCTTACATGTTTTTTACATATTCACTAGGTAACCGTGGACTTTAGCGCATAGTTATTAACAAACCGCCGCTTTTATCAACAAAATAGGGGGTTTTAGGGGTTTGCCTATTGCGAGATATTGAATTTCCTATACATTTGTTACAGAGAACTAAAAAAACTTTTTAAAACCCTCAAAACCACAACATCATGAACAAAGCAGAATTAATTGATGCAATTGCATCACATGCAGAATTATCAAAAGTTGATGCTAAAAAAGCATTAGATGCATTTATTACAGCTACAACAGGAGCTCTTAAAAAAGGAGACCGTGTTGCTTTAGTTGGATTCGGTTCTTTCTCAGTTTCAGCTCGCGCTGCACGTAAAGGTCGTAACCCACAAACTGGTAAAGAAATTAAAATTGCTGCTAAAAAAGTAGTAAAATTCAAAGCAGGTACTGAATTATCTGGAAAAGTAAAATAAGAATTTATTTCTTAAAGTTAAAAGCCCTTCCAAAACGAAGGGCTTTTTTTTTGTTTAAAAATGACTAAAACATAGTGATTAGCAATTCCTATTTCATTGCATTACTTTTGGCAATTCAATTATGTCAACAATTCCAAAACGATTTACAGTTACAGCAGCTTTGCCTTATGCCAATGGCCCCGTGCACATTGGTCACCTAGCTGGTTGTTATTTACCTGCAGATATCTATGTGAGATTTCTGCGTCTTTGCAATAAAGATGTCCTTTTTATTTGTGGTTCAGATGAACATGGTGTTCCAATTACGCTCAAAGCTCGAAACGAAGGTATTACACCTCAACAAGTGGTAGATAAATACCATGCTTTGATGGGAAATGCATTCAAGGATTTCGGAATTTCATTCGATATTTATTCCCGCACCTCTGCTCCTATTCACCATGAAACTGCTCAGGAATTTTTTACTAATCTCTATGAAAAAGGAGAGTTCATAGAACAAAATACAGAGCAGTTCTACGATGAAAAAGAAAAAACCTTTTTAGCAGACCGCTACATTGTAGGAACTTGCCCAAATTGCGGCAACGAAAATGCATATGGTGACCAATGCGAAAAGTGCGGTAAATCTTTAAGTCCATCAGATTTAATTAACCCAAAATCGAAACTGAGTGGCGCAGTTCCTATCAAAAAAGAAACGAAACATTGGTTCCTTGCCTTAGACCGCTATCAAGAAGAATGGATAAACGATTGGCTACCAACACATAAAGACAACTGGAGACCTACTGTTTATGGCCAATGTAAATCTTGGTTAGACCAAGGATTGCAGCCACGCGCTATAACAAGAGACTTAGATTGGGGCGTAAAAGTTCCGCTTGCTGGTGAAGAAGGAAAAGTGCTCTACGTATGGTTTGACGCACCAATTGGATACATTTCTGCCACAAGAGAATGGTCACAAAAAACTGGGAAAGACTGGGAACCTTATTGGAAAAGCAATGATTCAAAACTGATTCACTTTATTGGGAAAGATAATATCGTTTTTCATTGCATTATTTTCCCTGCTATTTTAAAAGCACATGGAGATTACATTTTACCTACCTCTGTCCCAGCCAACGAATTTTTAAATCTTGAAGGTGATAAAATTTCAACTTCCCGAAACTGGGCGGTTTGGTTACATGAATATTTAAATGATTTTCCTGAAAAGCAAGACGAACTAAGATATGTTCTTACCAGTATTGCTCCTGAAACTAAAGACAGCGATTTTTCTTGGAAAGATTACCAAGCACGCGTTAACAATGAGTTAGCAGATATTCTTGGAAATTTTGTGAATAGAGTGATGGTACTTACTCACAAGTATTTTGGAGGAAAAGTTCCAACCAGCACATTTACTCCAAATAAAGAAGTAGAAGATGCCACAATAAATATTCATCAGCATGTTGCAGAATTGATTAACAACTACGAGTTTAGGTCTGCACAAACGGAAGTGATGCAGTTAGCAAGGGCAGGAAATAAGTTTTTAGCAGATGCGCAGCCTTGGAAATTAAATCAGGAAACACAGCAAGCTGAAATAGCCGATATTATTTCTTACAGTATTGATATTGTTGCCCGTTTATCAGTAGCGCTTGCTCCTTTTTTGCCAACAACAAGCATCAAACTGCGTAAAATGTTGAATACAACTGAATCATTTTCTTGGAATGATATTCTTACAGCATCGCTTCCAGAAGGTCATGCAATTGGATTACCTGAGATTCTCTTTAAGAAAATTGAAGATGATGCTATAATAGCTCAATTGGATAAATTGGAGCAATCAAAACAAGAAAACTTAAGTGCAACAAGCAATTTAAAACCTATGAAAGACGGAATTACTTTTGATGATTTTTCGAAAATAGACATACGCATTGGAACAATTCTTTCTGCCGAACGTGTGCCCAAAGCAGATAAGTTATTGAAACTTTTGGTAGACACTGGAATTGACCAAAGAACAGTAGTTTCTGGAATTGCACAGCATTTTGAACCAGAAGCAATTGTAGGAAAACAAGTGAGTATTTTGGTAAATCTTGCACCGAGAATGCTTCGTGGAATTGAATCTCAAGGAATGATTTTAATGGCGGAAGATTCTGCTGGGAAATTGCATTTTGTAAATCCTCCTCACGCAGTTGAAAATGGTAGCACTGTGCAATAAGAATATTTAAACTCCGAATAACAGTAAGTTACTATATTTGCGCATTCTTTACTGGCCTCATAGTTCAACGGATAGAATAGAAGTTTCCTAAACTTTTGATGTGGGTTCGATTCCCGCTGAAGCCACTTTCTAGAACATTAAGGGATTAAGAAAAAGAAGTTTTTACTTTGAGGAACTTAATTCCTTAATAGTAACAAATAAAAAACCATTAAGTGATTAAGAAATTTTTTAAAAACATAAATTCTTAATGGTAATAAATTAAGGGATTAAGAAAAAGAAGTTTTATTTAGTGGAACTTAATTCCTTAATAGTAACAAATAAAAAACCATTAAGTGTTTAAGAAATTTTTAAAAACATACATTCTTAATGGTAATAAATTAAATATTGAGGGATTAAGAAAAATAAGTTTTTACGTAATGAATATTAACTTCTAAATGGTGAAAATAAAAAACTCTTGTCAAAATTTTTCAAAATGATGGATTGCTTAAAGTTATTAGCAATCCTTCTGTTTATTACAGCTTGTAATGCCCCAGAAAAATCTTTGGCCGAACCAAGAGATAAAAATGTAATTAAAGAATCAATTTCAAAAGACTCTTCCGATAAGGTTTTAAGCATAAATTACAGGATGTTGTCTTTAAATGACTCAATCAGAAAAAGATTAAATGAAGATTTTACTGTTTCTGAACTATCAACAATTTCTGCGTTAAACAGGATTGATATCGCTAAAATGAATAAAGTTGATAGTCTTATTATTCCAGACACATTTTTAACAGATTTAAATAGTTATTCGCCCTTTCCAGATTCTTTTCCGAAAATAAATTCAATCCGAAAATTAATTCTCGTTTCCTACCCAATTCAAGCTTTTGCTTTTTATTCAAATGGGAAATTACGAAGATGGGGCCCAGTAAACATGGGCAAGAAATCAACTCCAACGCCAACAGGCCTTTTCCACACCAATTGGAAATCGAAAAGTCAAATTAGTACTGATAATCCAAAATGGATTTTACCTTGGTATTTCAATTTAGTGAATGCGACTGGTGTTTCTTTCCACGAATTTGAGTTACCGGGTTTGCCCGTAAGTCATTCATGTATTCGATTAAAACTAGAAGACGCAAAATGGATATACGAAAATGCCGAACAATGGAAATTGCATAAAAACGGTATGAAAATCCTCTCTCAAGGAACTCCAGTAATAATTTTCGGGGAATATGCCTATGAGAAGCAAAAGCCTTGGTATGCCCTTTCTATTGATGAGCATGCAAATGAGTATACCCCAGATTCACTGTTTAAATTCGTTGGTCCATTCTTAGACAAAATAAAAACAGAACAAACCGAAAGAGATTCTTTAAAACTCAATTAAATTCTAATGCTTTTTTTCTTTTTTAAATTTCTTTTCACCAGCTGGAATCTCTATTTGTAAGCGATTATCCGCAGGTGGCACCGGACAATTATAACCATCGCTGTAAGCGCAATATGGATTGTAACACTTATTAAAATCTACATGCAAGGTTTCATTGTGAATATCGCCAATGCTAAAATCGAGGTAACGCCCGCCTTCGTAAGTTGTTTCGCCGTTTGTTAGGTCAGTAAATGGTAAGAAAAGGTAATCACGATAGGCTGAATCTTTTTGAAGTGTTAAATTTTGATACAAACTCAAATTAAAATGGGTTCCTTTCTGTTCTAAATCTAAAATTGCATACTTACGATAAGTGCGTGTTTTACCACTGTAAGTGGGTAATTCAAATTCTTTTTCGTTTGGTGTTAGCGTTACTTTCCCTATCAATTGCCAGGTATGTTCTGGCTTATAAAAATCAATAAATCCAGTATCTGCGGCGGTAAGTGGCGAACCTCTGTGGTCAATAAATTCTTCCTTGTATCCTTTGCGGTGTTTCCAAATATCAGCCTCAAAATTTTCTACATGACTTTGTGCAAAAATTGCAATTGTAAAAAATGATAAAACGAAAGTCAATATATTCTTCATAGACGTGTATTTATGCCTACAAACTTAATTATAATAAAGCTAAATGGCTGAATTAAATAAAGATGAAAATTAAAAAACTAATAGTCCTTTGTTACAAAAAAGACCTTGTATCTTCGCAAAACAAATCATGTTTAATTTTCAAATTGATATATAAATGAGCAACAACGACATTCTAAAAAAATTGAGGGTAGCATTACAGTTGAGAAACGACCAAATTGTTGAGATTCTTCAATTGGTAAATTTTAGAATGACAGCCAGCGAGTTGAGTGCCTTTTTTAGAAGTGAAGACCATCCAAATTACAAACCTTGTGGTGATCAAGTATTGCGGAATTTTCTGAATGGTTTGGTGATTCATATGCGCGGACCAATGGAAAATCCAAAAGGAAAAAACGAAGAAGCAGCTGAATAACTAGTGTTTTGCCCGCTGTAACTGAGATATAGTGTAGGTAATTATTTCTTCATATACTATTTCTACTACGTTACCTTTGTGGCATGAATGAAAACACAAAGCCCACACTTTCTGAAGTTTTAACATCTCTTTCTATTGCTAAGTTGAATCCCATGCAGGAGGCGGTATTAGCTAGAGATAAAAAAGAACAAAATCTAATTTTACTTTCACCCACTGGAACCGGTAAAACGCTGGCTTTTTTGCTTAGGGTGTTAGAACAAATGCAATATGATAAACCTGGCGTTCAAGCAATAATTATTGCTCCAGCCAGGGAATTAGTATTGCAAATAGAAGATGTATTCAGAATGATGAAAACAGGCTTCAAAGTTTGCGTTTGTTATGGTGGACACAATGTTAGAACAGAGCAACAACGATTAGAAGAAGCGCCGGCATTAGTGATTGGAACTCCAGGTAGACTTTCTGACCACATTCAAAAAGGATTGATTGATGCAGCAACCATCACCATGGTAGTTTTAGATGAGTTCGACAAAGCCTTAGAAATGGGCTTTCATGAGCAATTACAAGTAATTTTTATGGCGATGAATAACCGCCAGAAACACCTGTTAACCTCAGCAACTATATTGAAAGAAATGCCAGCATTTATGCCTTTTAGAAAAGCAGAGACGCTAAATTTTTTAAAGGAAGCTGAAGCTATTAAACTGGAGTTAAAAATGGCCAGGTGCAAGGCGGAAGAAAAAACTGAAGCCTTAGTAAAACTATTATGCAGTTTTGGAGACGATGTGAGCCTTGTATTTTGTAATCACAGAGATGCTGTAGAAAGAATTGGCACCTTTTTAAAGCAAGTGAATTTCCCGAATGGAATTTTTCATGGTGCCATGGAACAGATTGACCGCGAGCGAAACCTGATTAAATTTAGGTTGGGAGGTTGTAATGTGCTAATTGCAACCGATTTGGCAGCACGCGGTTTAGACATACCAGAAATAAAAAATGTGGTACATTATCAATTACCGCAAAGTGAAGATGCTTTTATACACAGAAATGGCCGCACAGCAAGAATGCATGCCGAAGGAGAGGCTTTTCTAATCTTAGCAGATGATGAAGAGTTACCTGCTTACATGGATAAAAAAATACCCGAAATAACGTTAAATGCAACTTTTAAACTTCCTGCTCCTCCCCCATTTGAATGCATCTATTTTTCGGCAGGCAAAAAAGATAAAATAAGCAAAGGAGATATTGTTGGACTTTTAATGAAAAAAGGTGACTTAAAAAATGAGGAAATCGGTTTGATTGCTATTACTGATGCTGCCTCTTTTGTAGCTGTTGACAGAAAAAAAGCTAATCAACTCTTAAATAAGTTAAAAGGCGAAAAGTTGAAAAAAGCGAAGGTTAAGGTCGAAATTGCTAAGTAAAAAAGTTCTTAAAAAAAGTGAGCTGATGAATGTAATACCGAGCAGCAGGGATTGAGCGGAAAGCCCGAAGCGCGAGGTTTGTGTGCCAGCCGGACTTGGAGAGAAAGCCCGTTTGCTGCCCAAATAAAAAAGCCCTTGCAAAAGAAATTACAAGGGCTTTAAATTTTTGAAAATTCTATTGAAAAAGAAATTACTGAACTATCAATTTTTGGGTTCTACAACTTCCATTTTTTTCTGAGATTCGGATGTAATAAATACCTTTTCTATCTAGGTCAATTTGGGTAGAAGAATTAAAGTTTGTTTGATTTAAGATTTCTTCTCCTAAGGAATTAAAGATGTTAATTGTGCGAAATGCGAGAGTTTTAAAGTTAATTGTAGAGGAACCATCTGTTGGGTTCGGAAACAATTCAAAGTTACTATTAGCTAAATCATTTGTAGTAACTGTACTAATAAATTCAGCTTCAATCCAATTAGTTATTGCAGTATCTCTTGGAACAGTTGTGCTTGGAAAATGCCTTACATAGTTACCATCTGGATCTATGAGAAATTTATGAAAATTCCATGTTACTTGTGCATCTTCCACACCATTTAATTCGCCTCTTTGCAGCCATTTGTAAACTTCGGCAGTGTCGCCAGTTTTAATATCTACACGTGACATCATTTGAAAGGTAACACCATAATTTCCCGTACAAAAATCAATTATGGTAGAATCAGAACCAGGTTCTTGGCTCCCAAAGTTATTGCATGGAAAACCTAAAATTTCGAATTGACCGTCTCCATAAATATCATACAAACCCTGCAAATCTTCATATTGGTAAGTATATGCGCAAAAGCTTGCGGTGTTTACAACTAACAACTTCTTTCCAGCATATTGTGAAAATGAGATGGTATCACCTTGAATCGTTACGCCGGTAAAATCATGGAAATTCGCTAATTGTTGCGATTTACCTGCAAAAGTAAAAGCGATTAAAAACAAGATTGTAGTTGTTATTTTCATGATTAATTTTTTATCAAAAGTAACAAAAACTACCGAATTTACTTTTTTAAATGAAACTTAAAGTTGGCTCAACTCCATTCCTTCTAAATTCTGTTTGCGCAAAGACCAACTATCAGTAAAAGTTGTTTCCAGCCAAGATCTTCCTGCTTTTCTAAAAACCTGGGCAGATAATTGAAGCTTGTCATTGAATTCTTTTTCTAATTCAGAAACAAGCATTTCTTCATCGAAAATTAATTCAACATTTTTATCGTTAATCTTAACCTTGATATTAAAATCATCTTTAATCAAATCCTTTTTAAAAGAACCTTGAAGATTTTTATGCACTTTTCTAAAAAACTCAATTTTTAAAAACGGAAAAGCGTCATGAAATTTGTCCTTGATTTCAGAGGCCTTGACGCTATTGTCTATTTTAATAATTGTCATTTGAATAAAATTTCCTGTTTACAAAGTTGCTTCAATTGTTACTAAATCACTTTGATGCACATCATTTTCAAAAATGACTTTAATCATGTTTTTCTTCTTTATTAATATTGCCCGCTTGCAGATGTTCCAATTTAGAACTAAAAGTTACTCCTAAAATAACGGCCCTGCTTTTTGCCATATTTGCTTTTTCTCCTGAAAACAATTCGTCTAACGTTATTTGAAACAAAGTAACCCATTTTTCAAAATGAACTTTCTCGATAGGCAATTTGGCATGCGGTGGAAAAGGTGCACCTGAATAAGTATGCTCATACAATAAGATAGTTTGCCAGAACCTTACCATTTTCTCAAGGTGTTCGGGCCATTTATCTTTAATTACTTGATTAAAAACTGGTCCTAATAAATCATTTTCTCGGATTCTATCATAAAAAGCGTGTACGAGCAGTTTGATATCATCGATGTTTTCTATGTCTTTTTTCATAATTAAGAACTTGAACTAAAAACGGCTTTTTGCGGAACTTTTTTCCAATAACGAAGGTCGTAAGCTAAACAGATATTTCTCAGGAATAGTTTACCAGTATTATTTACCAATATGCTTTCATCAATTATTTCTATCAACTTATCGTCGAATAACTCTGAAAGTCTTTCTTCTGCTTCATAGAAGTAATTATCAATGTTTGTTTGTTGCAAGCACATTAAATTTAAAATATGTTGTCGTATTGTTAAATCTTCAGTATTTAAAATATGACCTTTTGAAATGGCGAATTTTCCTGCATTTACGGAGTCTTGGTACTCTTCAACAGTTTTAATATTTTGCCCAAAAGCATCCCACAAATCGCTAATGGAAGAGCAACCTAAACCAATCAACATTTTCGTTTTATTGGTAGTGTAGCCCATAAAATTACGGTGTAATGTTTTACTTTCACTTGCAATGTAAAGGGCGTCATTTGGAAGTGCAAAGTGATCGAAACCAATGTCTTTATAGCCAGCATCATTTAAAATTTCCATTCCAATTTTATACAGCTTTTTTTTATCTTCATCTGCAGGCAAATCGAGTTCTGAATATTTTCTTTGTCCGGGTTTTAACCAAGGAACATGTGCATAGCTATAAAATGCAATTCTGTCGGGCATCAATAATTTTACTTTTGAAAATGTATCAAATATTGACATTTCAGTTTGAAAAGGAAGCCCATAAATAATATCTAGGTTAATGGATGTATATCCAATTCCTCTGGCAGTGTGAATTAAATTCTCAACAGTTTCAAATTTTTGAAATCTATTTATTGCTGATTGAACTTTTATATCAAAATCTTGGATGCCGAGGCTCAATCTCTTAAAACCTAATTCAAATAAAGTTTTTAAATGCTCAAAACTTGTATTATCGGGATGACCTTCGAAACTAAAATCAAATTCTTCTGCCAATTCTGCATTTGCCAAGAGCGAACTTATTAAATATTTCAAATTTTCTGGAGAAAAAAAGGTCGGTGTTCCTCCTCCTAAGTGCAGTTCCTTAATAAGAGGTTTACCTTCAAATTCATTCAAATATAATTTCCACTCTTTTAATAATGCTTGTATGTACTTTGTTTCAACTGCATGATTAACAGTAATTCTAGTATTACAGGCGCAGTATGTGCATAAACTTTCGCAAAAAGGCAAATGAATATAAATACTAATTCCATCTTTATTAAATAATTTAAAAGCTTGTTTTATTTTAATTTTCCAGCTTTCTTCATTTAAGTTATTTTCCCAATATGGAACTGTTGGATAACTAGTGTATCTAGGAGTTGGTATATTGTATTTTTTAACTAAATCTAACATTGAATTCAAAAATTAATCAATCTTTTTTTACAGATGCAGGTACATGACACTTTACAATTTGCTTTTCATTCAAATTAACATTTCCCGCATGCTGAGAAACTTCTATTTGAGGACTTAAATATGGAATCCCTAAATTTAATCCTCTTACAATTAATAATACTGCCATTAAAGTCAACATAATAGGAACTGATTTCTGAAAGAAAATTCGGTTAGAATTACTAAAGAATTTCCCCAAAGAAATAAAGGCATACATCAATGGAGCTGTTCCAAATCCAAAAGCCAACATAAAAAATAATGAATTGGCAGCAGTTCCAGTAGCGGCAGCAGCAGTTAATGCCAAATAAACCATACCACAAGGCAATGCCCCATTTAAAATTCCAATTAAAAACAAATGCTGAACTTTTCTTTTCTGGAGCAGAAATGCAAGTTTTGACTGTAGAACTTTATAAAAATTGAAAAGTAATTTATTTTTGAAATGTAATTTAAGTTTCCAATAATTATTCAAAATAAATAAGAGAAAAATAACTCCAATTATTATTGAGAAATATTGCTGGAATTTAGCCAAATAAAGCGATTGACCAATTAATCCAATTAAAAGTCCTAATATTCCATAAGTAAGTGTTCTTCCTAGGTTATAAAGAAACACACCTAAATTCTTTTTCCATTCGGCAAATTGATGAACAGGAATTGATAATGCAATGGGGCCGCACATTCCTACGCAGTGAAAACTACTCAGTAAGCCAAGTGTAAAACCGGTAAGAATTAGCGTATTCATTTTAAATTGATTGTTCCTTCTTTATAATATTTAATGGAATTATTTTCCCAATTAATTTGTACTTTATAAACTCCTTTTTTAAATTGACTTAAATTAATTACTTGTTTACCAGATTTATCAAATTGAATTGGATACTCTTTATCCAAAGCTGTTTCTGACGGTCTATAGAAAAAAACAGTTCCTGATAAAGTTGGATTTAAATCAGAAGCATTAAAATCCAATATAAAATCTCTTCCGATTATTTCGTAATTTATAGAATGATTTAATTTATTTTCGTTTTGTGTAGCATTTATTTTATCTTGAAAAGCTAGTTCCTTGGCGTAATAATCTTTCGATTCTAATTCGTTATTAACGGTACTGCTTAATATAACCAAAGTAACTATAAGCGCTACAAATCCAACATAAAGCACAACAATTCTAACTCCCCAATTAATTTTCATATTTATTTTTTTCTAGAAATATTACTTAAAAAGCTTGTCTTAACAGTTTTAATTTTTTTATTATTCGAATAAACACCGATTTCCAGTTTTGAATTTCGTTCTTTAACATCTTTAGAATCAAGTATTACAAAAAACTCACCGTTAGATACACCTTCTTTTTTAACACTTAATTCTTTTCCAATAAGTTTAATATCAGCATTAAAGTTTTCAATTTTTATTTCGACCGGAAGGTTATTTCTTGTTTTATTCACCATGGTAATAGTATACAGGTTGCTAATTTTTCCGGGTGCTGGAATTTGATACAACATTCCTTTTGCTCTGAGCACTGTAACGTCATAATCAGAACGAGAAGCCAATAAATATCCTTCAATGCCAAGTAAAATAACCAAAACAGCAGAGTATGCTTTCATTCTGGTTGTAAACTTTAATTTTTGTTTATTCTTTATTCCATTTTCAGAGTCGTACCTAATTAAGTCTTTTGGAAGTCCAACCTGTTCCATTACGTGGTTGCATTCGTCAATACAAGCAGTACAGTTAATGCATTCTAATTGAGTTCCATGTCTTATATCTATTCCTGTAGGACAAACTTTAACACATAAGCCACAATCTATGCAATCACCTTTTCCACGGCTTTCAGTTTTCTTAAAATGGTGTCTTGGTTCACCTCTTTCATAGTCGTATGCAACAACAATAGAATTTCTGTCGAGCATTACACCTTGCATTCTTCCGTAAGGACAAACAATTAGACAAACCTGTTCTCTAAACCACCAATAAACAAAAAAGAAAACCGAAGTAAAAATTACAATTGAAACAAAAGTTCCGATTGTATCATTTGTTAAAGCATTTGTATAAAGTCCTAACACCTCATCTATTCCAATTAAATAACTTAGAAATGTATTGGCTATTAAATAAGAGATTGAAAAAAATAAAATGAATTTAATAGCTCTTTTAGTAATTTTTTCTTTGTTCCATTTTTGATTTTTCAGCGCTTTTTGTTTTGAATAATCTCCTTCAATCCAATATTCAATTTTTCTGAAAACCATTTCCATAAAAATCGTTTGAGGACAGGCCCATCCGCAAAAAACGCGTCCAAATATTACTGTAAATAATGCTATAAATACAATAAAAATGAGCATTCCTAATCCAAAAATGAAGAAATCTTGTGGCCAGAAAATTACTCCGAATAAAATAAACTTCCTTTCCAAAATATTCATTAAAAATAATGGTTCACCATTGAATTTAATAAAGGGAAGTCCGAAGAAAACTATTAAATAAATATAGCTTGCATACGACCTCAAGTTAAATAGTTTACCAGAAGGTTTCTTTGGAAAAATCCAGGCCCTGTTTCCTTCCTTGTCGATAGTAGCGATACTATCGCGAAAGCTCTCGCTTGGAATTTCATTTTCCATTTTAGTTTTATTTATTTTTTGATTGTTGTATCAACTTGTGTCAATGCATTAGCGTTTGTATCTGCAGCCATTCCAGTTGAATCTTTAACGGCAACCGCTTCTTGCATTAAATCGCCTTGTGGGGCTTTGCCATTTGGAGGGTTTGATCCAATAAGTGAATGAATATAACTACTTACTTGCGCCATTTGCATTGGAGACAAATCTTCTTTCCATGACTTCATGCCTTTGTCAGGCCATCCGTATTTTACTGATTTAAATACGTTAACAATATCGCCACCATGAATCCAATAATTGTCAGTCATATTCGGTCCTACGCCACCTTCGCCAATTTTTCCATGGCAAGCTGCGCAATTGGCAGTGTAAACATTTTTTCCAGCCTCAATATCTGCTAATTCTGTTAATATTTTGACGTTTGTTTCATCTACATTATTGGCAGCAGTTTTCATGTATTCAGCTACTTCTAATTTAGCTTTTGCTACTTCTTTGTCAAATTCTGCCCCTTGTAAATCGCCAGTATGTAACACATGAAAATTAAATAAATAAATAATTCCAACTAAAATGGTTAAGTAAAATCCATATTTCCACCAAGGAGGTAAATCATTATCTAATTCTTCAATTCCATCATAATTATGATCGAGCATGATTTCCGCCTCTTTCTCAATTTCAACAGATGCATTCAATTTATCCAATATATTTTTTTCTTTTATTGCTATAGGTTGCGGTAAGGATTTGACATCGATCTCAGCAATTAAATTCGATTTAACAAAGTTTTTAATTGAAATAATTAGAAAATAAATAACTCCAAACTCTATTAAAATAGCTAGCGACAAACTAATAAATGTAAAATAATCTAGTCCGCCAATTTTCCAATCATTAACAACTTGAGCTGCCACAGAGGTTGCCTCTTGCGCATAGGAAGCTGTATAACTTGATAAAATAAAAATTGCAACTATTGATAAGAGTTCTTTACCCTTAGTTTTACTCATCCGCTCTTTATTTTCTTTTGTTTCACTTTGAATTAAGTTTTTAAAAGCACTACTTAAGCCAATAATAACTACTAAAAGAAAAATTACAATTACAAGAAATGCATTGAATAAAGCATTTGAAAAAATGGAGTCGTTAAATATTTGCTTTTCCTGAGCAAAACTAATCATTGGCAATATTCCTAGAAACACTGACAACATACCTTTATTAAATTGTGATTTCATAATTATATGCATTTTTAGTTTTCAAAAGGAACATTCTTAGCATGTTCTATGTATTTTTTATCAGCCTTAAAAACATAAATAGTAACTAAAGCGAAAAATGTAAAAAACATGAATAAAGAAATCATTGGAAAGATTCCAATACCTGATATCGATTGAAGATAATTGATAAATTTCATTTTAGTAATTATTTAGTGTTATTAACTGAAACCGTTTTTATGTCTTTACCTAATCTTTGTAGGTATGCAATCATGGCGATAACTTCTTTTTCGGAAGATGTTTCAATACCATCTTTCTTAAGGTTAGCTTGAATCTCTTGGGATTGTTTTCTCAAACTTGCCTCGGCCATCTCTGCAAATCCATCAGGATAAGGAACCCCTAAAGTTTGCATAGCTTTTATTTTTGCTTTTAAAGAAGAAACATCTAAATCGTCATCTAACAGCCAAGTGTAAGTAGGCATGATACTGCCAGGTGACATAGAAGTTGGTTCTATAAAGTGATTGTAATGCCAACTATCAGGATACTTCCCACCTACTCTAACTAAATCTGGCCCTGTTCGTTTACTTCCCCACTGAAATGGATGATCATAAACAAATTCACCAGCTTTTGAGTACTCACCATATCTAGCAACTTCGCTTCTAAAAGGACGAATCATTTGTGAATGGCAGGTATAACAGCCTTCCCGAATGTAAATATCACGACCTTCTAATTCTAAAGGAGTGTATGGCTTTACTGAGGCAATTGTAGGAATATTAGATTTTACTAAAAACGTAGGGACAAATTCAATAATTCCACCAATAGCAACTACAACTAAGCTAACAACCAATAACTGAATTGGTTTTCTTTCAATCCAACGGTGCCAGTGGTCTTTTGAATGCGGTGTATAATTTTCACTTAAAGGCATCGCTTCAGCGTCTTCGTTTGGTAAAAACTTTCCAATGGCAACAGTTTTAAAAAGATTGTAAGTCATTATGATAACTCCAACTAAATAAAGTGTTCCACCGAGCGCTCTTGCTGCATAAAAAGGCATCATTCTGGTTACTGTATCCAAAAATTGCCATTGTAATTGACCTTCTTCGGTAAAATCTTTCCACATAGAGCTTTGCATGAAGCCAGCCCAATACATTGGAATTGCATAAACAAGTATCCCAAGCGTTCCAATCCAAAAATGCATATTTGCCAACTTTTTGGAGTAAAGGTTTGTTTGGAACATTTTGGGAATTAAGTAATACAAGATGCCAAATGTTAAAAAACCATTCCAACCTAATGCGCCTACGTGCACGTGAGCAACTATCCAATCGGTGAAATGTGCTACAGCATTTACGCTTTTTAGAGATAACATTGGCCCTTCAAATGTTGCCATACCATAAGCAGTAACAGCCACTACCAAGAATTTTAACACTACATCGTCTCTCACTTTGTCCCAAGCACCACGCAAAGTCAACAATCCATTAATCATTCCTCCCCATGAAGGAGCAATTAACATCACAGAAAACACCACACCTAAAGATTGCGCCCAATCAGGAACAGCAGTGTACAACAAATGGTGAGGACCTGCCCAGATATAAAGGAAGATTAGTGCCCAAAAGTGAATAATTGATAAACGATAAGAATACACAGGCCTATTGGCTGCCTTAGGAATGAAATAATACATCAAACCTAAATAAGGAGTAGTTAAAAAGAATGCAACTGCATTATGTCCATACCACCATTGCACCAATGCATCCTGAACACCTGCATAATAAGAATATGATTTGAAAAGTGTTACAGGAATCTCAATAGAGTTCACAATATGTAACATAGCTACGGTTACAAAAGTGGCAATATAAAACCAAATGGCAACGTATAAATGGCGTTCTCTTCTACGAAGAATGGTACCAAACATGTTCCAACCGAAAACCACCCAAACCAAAGTGATGAGTATATCAATTGGCCATTCTAATTCGGCATATTCTTTACCAGTAGTTTTTCCTAATGCCAGAGAAGCAGCAGCCAGAACAATAATTAATTGCCATCCCCAGAAATGGATTTTGCTTAATAAATCACTAAACATCCTGGCTTTAACAAGGCGTTGTAGAGAATAATAGACGCCCATAAAAATCCCGTTTCCAACAAATGCAAAAATTACTGCATTGGTATGAATAGGTCTAACTCTTCCGTAAGTTGTATAGGCTGTGTCGAAATTAAGAACAGGAAAAACTAATTGAAGCGCTATAATCAAACCACCAAGCATTCCTACTAAGCCCCAAATAATAGTGGCATAAGCAAACCATTTAACAGTCTTATTGTCGTATTGAAATTTTTCTATTTCCATAAAAACTTATTTTATTTTATTATCAGAGAGGGTATTTTCGGTTTCTTTTTGTTTGACATCATTTTCAAATAACATTCTCACAGAAGGCGTATAATCATCTTCATATTGTCCAGATTTTACAGACCAAATAAATGCTCCAAGAAAACCTAAGGCGATAAATAAACTAGTTGAAATAAGAATTAAAATGACGCTCATAATTATGAGGTAAAATTATCTTTACAGAAAAAAATAATTATTGACGAGTGTCACATTGATTAATGACATTAATCATGTAAATCTTTGGCGAAAAAAGTGGTTAATGTAATTGTAACAAGAATAATACTAATAGAGCTAGCTGGCATTAAAATAGCGGCAATCACTGGTTTTAACTCGCCAATCACTGAAAAGTATAATCCTATTATATTGTATAAAATAGAAATACCAAAACATGAATAAATAATTGTCTTTTGTTTTTTACAAAAATTAATTAATTCATTTAATTTATGAAAATGCTCCCCTGCCATAATCACGTCGCAAGAGGGTGAAAAATTATTCATATTATCACTAACAGCAATACCAACATCACTCTGTTTTAGAGCTCCAGCATCATTTAAACCATCTCCAAACATTATAACAGAATTTCCGTTTTTTTGTAAATCCTTGATATAATTAAGTTTGTCTGTTGGAGTTTGATTGAAAAGCATTGAATGATTTTCTCCAAACAAGTTTTTCAAATTTCTTTCTTCATTGTTATTATCTCCTGATAAAACGGATAATTTAAATTTCTTCGTTAATTTCTCAATTACATTTTTTAGATTATTTCTATAAACATTTTTAATTTCAAAATAACCTAAATAATTATCATCTATAGAAACATAAACCTGTGTTCCTAGGCTTAAATATTTCTTATTATTTGTAACAAATTTAGCAGATCCAATTCTAACGAATTTCCCTTCAATAATACCTGAAATCCCTTCTCCTAAATTCTCCAAATAGTCTCTTACAAAATGTTTTTTATAGTTATTTAAACTAAAAGCAATTGCTTTGCTAAGTGGATGATTGGACTGGGAAACAAGTGAAAAAATTAATTCCTTTTGATATTCATTAATACTACCGAAGAATAAAGCATTTTTAATTTGTTGAACTGTAATAGTACCTGTTTTATCAAAAACAATTGTATCTACTTTGGCAATTCTTTCAATCACAGAACTACTTTTGACATAAAACTTTAAATTATTCAATTGCTGAATCATATTACCATTGGTGAATGTTGCGCTCAAAAGCAATGCGCATGGACATGCAACAATAAGTACAGATGTTATTACATTTAATGTAACCGAAGGATTCACAAATTGCCAATAAATTGCAGCAATAAAAGCAATTGAAAATAAAGCGTAAGTGAAATATTTGCTCACATTGTGAATAAACGAATCATCATTATTTACGTTGGTCTTATTCTTAAAAGCTTCATTATTCCAAAGTTGTGTAAGATAGCTTTGAGAAACTTCTTTTATTACTTCTAACTCTATGGCTCCATTGGTTTGCCGACCGCCTGCATATACAATTTCTCCAATACTCTTCGAAACTGGAGTCGCTTCTCCTGTTACAAAACTATAATCAATTATAGCCTTACCTAAAAACAAAATAGCGTCAGCTGGAATAATTTCTTCATTAAATATTTTAATCCGGTCACCTATTTTTAAATCCTTCACTGAGATTTGTTGCTCTTTGCCGTCTTTATCAATTCTTGTAACACCCAATGGGAAATAAGATGTAAAATCTCTATCGAAAGAAATTTGCTGGTAAGTTCTATTTTGCAAATACCTTCCAATGAGCATAAAGAAAACTATTCCAGACATAGAATCGAGATATCCAACACCGGTATTACTGATTATTTCAAATACACTTCGCGAAAATGTGATAAGTATAGCCAATGCAATAGGGGTGTCAATATTGAGAAATTTTTGCTTATAGCTTTTTAATGCAGATATAAAGAACTCAGAAGCCGAATAAAAAAATACAGGCAGCGCTAAGAACAAATTAAAATAGTTGAAGAAATATTTAAATGCGGGCTCATCAAATTTCCCCAGTGAGAAATAATCAGGAAAACTAAACATCATAATATTCCCAAAACAAAAGCCTGCAATACCAATTTTTAAAATTCGGGAATTATCAATTTTTTTTAGACTCTTTTTAGAAACATCATTTAAACTAATATGTGGTTCATAGCCAATATCGGTCAATTTCTCCGCTATTTTTGAGAGTTTTGTTTTTCCATTATCAAATTGAATTGTTATTTCCTTTTTAATAAAATTTACCGTTGATTTTAATACACCTAAATCTAATTGTGGTAATTTTTCCAAAATCCAAATGCATGAATTGCAATGCATTTGGGGAAGATAAAATGTAACATGAAAGATACTTTCTTGTCTAAAGTGTACTAATTTCTCAGTAATTAACTCATCATTCAGAAAATCAAATTTACCTTTTCTGTGCTCATGGTTTTGGTTGACTCCAGGAGTTTTATCTATTTCGTAGTAGGTACAAAGGTTATTTTGATTAATAATTTCATAAACTGTTTTGCAACCATTACAACAAAACTGTTTTTCGTCAATTAAATTATCAGTATTAAACACAAAATCCCCACAGTGAAAACAAACATCTTTTTTAGAGATTTTTTTATCAAGTATAAACTCCGATTTGCTCAAAATTCAAAATTAATTAATTGTTATTGATGGATATTTAAAGTCATTAAAGGAACTGTGCTACTAAAAGCAATTTCCTTTGTTGTACTTGGGTAGAATAGCTCGTGAAAAAACGAATGATTTGCTCTTTCTATTACTATTAAATCAACTTTCTGTTTATTTATAAAACTTAAAATTGTGTTTGCAATATTATTTCTTGGAAAAATAAATGTTCTGTGATTAACATTTTTAAGCTGTCTTTCAATATAAGTATCAGTTTCTACCTCAACGTCTGAAAGTAAATGTCCATCAGGAATAATATGAATAACATTTAAAATTGCTTTAAATATTCCTGCAATATTTTTAATTTCAATTAAATCATTCACACCTTCTCTATGTTCTCTATAATCGCAAGCATAAGCGATATTTTTAATTCCAGAATACTTGCAATTCATTGGAACAATTATTACAGGAACTTCAGATTTTTTTGAAATAGTGAGGGCATTACTTCCAAATACTGCTTTGCTAATACTGTTCGTTTTACCTGAGATTCCCATCACAATCAGATCAACGCTTTTCTCATTTACATAATTCTCAATATTGGAATTCAAATCTCCCAATTCTACATTACAACTAATTGGACCAATAAAAGGATAGAGCTTTTTTATTTTATGCGCTCTACTTTTCAATAAATTTGTATTATGCTCAACACTACTGATCATAGTAAATGCAACAGGTTCAAGCTCATAACTGGCTACCGGCATTAGTTCACTATGAAATATAATCAAACTTGCTTTTAAATCATTGGCAATGCCGGCAGCAAATTCCAAAGCATTATCTGAAGGTTCAGTAAAGTCTAACGCAACGAGAATAGTTTTCATAAAAAATATTTTATACAAAGCTATTTCGAACTATTTCGAATTTTTCTATTTTATATCAGCTTGAAGTATGACTTTTGTCATAATTTAGTCTTATCAAATAGGCTCAAATAATATTAATTTCGAAAAATTGAAGTTTGTATTTTTGGAAGGTGATTAACTCGTATTTAATTAGAAGAAAAATAGAATGAATAGTCTTGATGCCCTTTTTGAATTCGCTACAGAAGGAATAATTATATCTGACGAAACGGGTGTAATCAATAAAATAAATCCAAGTGCTGAAAAATTGTTTGGATATGATATTGGAGAATTACTTTTTAATAAAATTGAAATTCTTGTGCCATCAAGATTTGAGCATTCTCATCAACATAATAGGGCAAGTTTCAATTTAAAACCAACTCCAAGGGTGATGGGCAAGGGGTTTGAATTATTTGGTAAAAAAAAAGATGGCACTGAGTTTCCACTTGAAATTAGTTTAAGTCCTTATTCTGTTAATGGGAAACTTCATGTAATAGCATTCATTATTGATATTTCTGAAAGAAGAAAAGCCCAAGAAAACATTAAAAGAGTAAATGCAGAATTAGAATTAAAAGTTGAAGAGAGAACTAAAATCCTAAAAGAAACCCTGCATGAATTAGAAGCTTCTAAAGAAGAGTTAAGCATAGCTTTAGAAAGAGAGAAAGAGCTAAATGATTTGAAATCGAGATTTGTTACGATGGCTTCGCATGAATTTAGAACTCCTTTAAGTACAATATTATCTTCGGCTTCATTAATTGGTAAATATAAAACTACAGAGGAAGAAGAAAAAAGGGCGAAACATGTAGAAAGAATTAAATCTGCAGTTTCAAATATGACGTTGATTTTAAATGACTTCCTTTCTGCAGGCAGATTAGAAGAAGGTAAAATATCAATTAATCTTGTTTCAATTAATATTCCTGAATTTATTTCTGGATGCTTAGCAGAAATTTCTACTATCTTAAAAAAGGGACAAGAGGTTGAATATCATCATACCGGGCCCAATTATTTCGTTACTGACAAGCAATTTTTAAAAAATATAATCATTAACCTTGTTTCAAATTCAAGTAAATTTTCTGCTGAAGGTAAATCCATCCAAATAATAACTCATAATGAAATAGAAGAACTTCAGTTTCAAATTAAAGACCAGGGAATGGGAATACCTTATGAAGAACAAAGAAACTTATTCCAACGGTTTTTCCGAGCCAAAAATGCGATGAACGTACAAGGAACTGGTTTAGGTTTAAGCATAGTAGAAAAATACGTGGAATTGCTTCGTGGAACAATTACATTTGAAAGTGAATTAAATAAAGGCACTACATTTTACATTAATTTATCAAAACAAAATGAAGACAATTCTGATTATTGAGGACAACACTGAAGTACGTGAAAATGCAGCTGAAATACTCGAACTAGCTAACTACAAAGTTCTGCAAGCTGAAAATGGTAAAATTGGGGTTGAAGTAGCGAATTCTAAGCATATTGATTTAATAATTTGCGACATTATGATGCCCGTTCTAGATGGCTATGGAGTAATTCATTTGTTAAGTAATAATCCTAAAACAGCCAGTATTCCATTTATATTTTTAACTGCTAAATCTGAAAGAGGAGACTTCCGAAAAGCCATGGAAATGGGAGCTGACGACTATTTAACAAAACCCTTTGATGATATAGAATTATTAAGAGCCATTGAAAGTAGATTTAAAAAATCGGAGGTAATAAAAGATGACATTATTAGAGATGGAAAAGGATTAAACGGTTTTTTGGATGAAGTAAAATCAATAAAAGAATTAAAAGATTTAAGCTTAAGGGCTAAGACAAAAGTTTACAAAAAGAAAGAGGCAATATATATTGAAAGTAGCACTCCTAATTTTCTTTATCTCATTGAAAAAGGGAAAGTTAAGATTTACAGAGAACATCAATATGGTAAAGAATTAATAATTTCTTTGCTTAAAGAAGGAGATTTCTTTGGGTACACAGCATTATTGCATGAAAACAATTACAACGAAAGTGCAGAAGCGCTAGAAGAAACTCACATTGTTTTAGTTCCAAAAGAAGATTTTTATGCTTTGTTAAACAGCAATCATTTTGTTATGAAACGATTTGTTAAGCTGCTTTCAAATGAAGTACAAGAGAAGGAAGAACAATTACTTCAAATGGCCTATAGCAGCGTAAAGAAAAGAGTAACTGAAACTTTATTAAAACTCCAAAAGCAAAATCAAAAAGAAAGCGATGAAGTATTTAATATTTCAATTTCAAGAGAAGATCTGGCAAATATTGTTGGTACTGCAACGGAATCATTAATCAGAACTTTAGGTGACTTAAAAAACGATAACTTAATTGAGATAAAGGGTAGTAATATTTCAATAAATGATGTTCAGAAACTTGAAACTTCAGTTAAAAAATATTATTGAGTTTCCCTTTATTTTCTTGAATATTCTAATTGCCAATCAGCAGAACAGTGCCTTTTTCAATGAATTCAACATCTTTAATATCGGTGCCACTTATCACATAGAAATAAGTTCCGTCTCCTAACTTTTCTCCATTAGTATTGCCATCCCATCCATTTTCAACAATATTCCAACTATATAAAGATTTACCCCATCGGTTAAAAATTTGTGCATTAAAGGTTTTTACAGCATTGTGTTTTACCTTAAAAAGATCATTCAAATTATCACCATTGGGACTAAATACATTTGGAACCACCAGCAAAAGTTTATCGCTTTTTACCTTTATTACTTTATAAGAAGTATCTGCACAACCTGTGCTATTTGTACAAATCAGCTTTAATTCAACGTTACCAGAATCAGGAAAGTTTATAATTCCTGGAGCTACAAAGTCAATAATAGTAGTATCTTGATACCAAGTGCAACTTTCGGCATTTACATCTAAAGAACTTACTGCAACTGATAAGGTCGTATAGCCAGAATCAATATTAGTTACAATCTCTGTAGAAACTGGTAATCCTGTTATAACTATTTGATCTGTTGCGGTGTTGCAAATTCCTTCCCTTGTTAAAATATAAGTACCAGCAGTTGTAACAGTTATCGATTGCCCTTGATCTCCTGTACTCCAATTATTAATAGTAGCATCAGAAGAAGTTAACTCTATTGGTTCACCTGAACACAATGAAGTACCGTTATTACTGGTAATTTGAGCTGTCACTAAAGCATTTCTAGTTAATACAACTTTTAAAGGAAGACTTTCGCAATTTCCTAATACACTTGTAACATAAAAAGTACCTGTTATTGTTGCAGGTTGAAAAGTTGCACCGTTTGCTAATAAGTTCTGTAAGTTAATATCAGCATACCAATTAATGCTGTTGTTTCCATTACTTATAACTTCCAATGCAGGAATTGGTTCTCCTTCGCAATAAGTAACTAAAGTATCTCCAGTTGGAATTTGTACAAAAGAGAACTCAATTTGAACAGAAGCTGTTTCAGAAACGCAACCATTTAAGGTTTGGTTCACAAAATAAGTGGTATTTACGTTTAAAGCTGGTAAAAAAGTATTTCCAGACGCAATAAGTTGGGTAAGATTTGCATCTGAGTACCAATTTATAGTTGCTCCATTATCTCCAATAACTTCCAAATTTTCTACATTTGCGCCACCGCAGTAAATTGTATTTCCGGTAATTATTGGCTCACTTAGGTTTATGATATTCAATGTTTGAGTTTCTGAATCTTGGCAATTTCCATTTCCAACAGAATATGTAATTGGAACAAGACCATTAATTCCGCTAATATTTAAAATATTCCCCGAAACACCTGTGCCACTCCAAGTTCCGCCTGGTGTTCCTGTTAACAAAGAATTTAAGTCGAAACCAGTTGCGCTGCCGCAAATATTCACTGGATTAGAAAATGAGGCATCAACATTTGCGCTAACAGAAACTGTATGAGTTACACTTGCTGGAACTGTTAAACAATTGTTTGTTGGAACTACTGTATAAGTTATATCAATATTTCCATTTAAGCCTGAGGGATTAAAAATATTTCCAGTTACTCCTGGCCCTGAGAAAGTTCCTCCTAAAGTTCCTGTAATTAAAGCACTTAAATCAATTGGAGCTGAAGTTTCACAAAAAGCACCAGGATTTGTCCAGTTTGCAGAAAATGGTGTAAATGGCGCTTGGCAACCTGTATTGGAATAAGTTGGAATTCCATCATTGGTAAAATTAACAGTAGCCCCATTTTGAGCTTGGTTAGTTCCATTAATATCCACCAAACTGGTTCTTTGATATGTTACTGTTTCTGTACATGGATTTGTTGCGCTTGTAATATAAATTGTTAAGGTTTGATTATCAGGAGCGGCTGTATTATAATTCAAAAAATGACCACCAGCCTGACTGTTATGTTGGTGGTAAATTACAAACAAAGTATCTGTTAAATTTGCAAAAGAGTTTAAAGATACATCTACTTGATAACTTGTGATAGCTAACACCCTTGCGCCAGCGGGTAATACTCCATTATTGGGTTCTCTTAACAAACCGCAGCCTGTAATAGTGCTGTTTAACTCAATGGTTTTACTTTGAGTGCTTGCATTTTGCACAAAACCACCAAAAGTAAGTTGTGGATTGATATCTACTGAAGGCCAACCATCAAATAATTGGATTTCAGAAATATTAATTGGATCTGATCCAACTCTAAACCTAAACATCTCATTTAAACCTTCAGGACTTGCTCCTCCATCACAAGCATCTACAAGAATAGTTTCTATTTCTATGCAGTTTTGGGCTCTTGTATTTGATAAGACAAAAAGAAATATGGCAATTGATAAGAAGTAACTAATTCTATTCATACTTTTATTTTAAGGTTTTTAATATTCTAAAAGATAAATTCTACATCTTGAATTAAATCAGGATTTAGACTTAAAGCTACAGGACAAGTCTTAGCAGCTTTTTCAATTATACTTCGTTCCAGGGCCGAATATTGTTGTGGAAAATTGCTGAAACTAACTTCAATTTTTGACACTTTTCTTGGATTTGATGCCATGTGTTTGGTAATTGAAACCTCAACACCATCAATACTAAAACCATGAGTTCTAGCGGCAATACCAATAATTGTAAGCATACAACTTCCTAATGAAGCACTTAGCATATCAGTTGGTGAAATAGCTTCGCCTTTACCTTGATTGTCGATAGGAGCATCTGTAATAACATTTTGCCTTGAAGCTACATGTGTAATATGCGTTCTTAAGTCACCTTGGTAAATGGTTTTGATGGTTGGCATTAATTTGTGCTTTAGGTAATTTGGTTTTGTATCTTTGACACTTCTTTCCAAAAGTATTGAAAAATAGATTAGGCATATTATTTTCTGCATTTTTTTTTAGGAGCAAACTTATTTTATTTTTCTTCTTAATTTCATTTGCGGGAAACCTGTTGGCTCAAGACATAAAAGGTGTTGAGGAAAAAGGCATTCTTTACAAGTATGTGAAACATTCAGGTTTTACAATTCATACACAAGGCTTAGGAATTAACTATAGAAGAGGAAAACACCTTACAGGATTCAGTTATCGATTTTGGGACTTTTCTTTGACGAGCATGAAACACCCCAAAGAAATTCGCTCTGTCAACCCGTTTAGTAGCAATAATGGAGGTTTTATTTATGGTAAACTAATCGGACTTTCCTTATTAAGAGCTGGAATTGGTAAACAAAAATCAATCAATAAAAAAGGAGATATTGGTGGAGTTGAATTGAATTATGGTTATTATGGAGGGTTTTCTGTGGCTATTGAGCGGCCCATCTATCTTAATATTTTCTACATCTCTGATCAAACAGGTGTAAAAGAAAAGGTAGAAAAATATGACCCTGATATACATTTCCCAGACAACATTGCAGGGAGAGCTTCGGTTTGGAAAGGTTTCTCGGAGCCAAAATTCCACCCAGGTTTATATGCTTCATTCTTATTGAATGCAGAATTTGGAAAAGACCCTCAGAAATTGCATTCTTTAGAAACAGGAGTTACTATTGATGCTTTTTTAAACCCAATTCAAATAATGGCGTTTAACAAGCCTACAAACGCATACGTTACTTTATTTATTAGATACCTTTTCGGAAAAAAGTGGAACAGAGCATGAATGAAATTATAGAAAAACCAATCAGAGTAAAAAAACCAGAATGGTTAAGGGTAAAATTACCAACAGGACCAGAATATGCAGAGGTTAGAAAGTTGGTAGATGAACATAAATTACATACTATTTGCGAAAGCGGTAACTGCCCTAATATGGGCGAATGCTGGGGAGCTGGAACGGCAACTTTTATGATTTTGGGTAATATCTGCACCCGTTCTTGTGGATTTTGTGCTGTAGCTACAGGAATGCCAAGTTCGGTAGACTGGAATGAACCTAAACGTGTTGCAAATTCAGTAAAATTGATGAGTGTTAAGCACTGCGTTATTACTTCAGTTGACCGAGATGACTTAAAAGACGGAGGCTCTATCATTTGGGTTGAAACTATCAATGCTGTTCGGGCCGCAAGTCCGAATACCACTATGGAAACGCTCATTCCTGACTTTATGGGGAAATGGGAAAATTTGCAAAGAATAATAGATGTTAGACCTGAGATTGTTTCCCATAATTTAGAAACTGTTCGCAGGCTTACCAAAGAAGTTAGAATTCAGGCGAAATACGATAGAAGTTTAGAAGTGTTGAGCAGACTTAAAGCAGGAGGTTGCAATACCAAATCGGGTGTTATGCTGGGTTTAGGAGAAACCGAAGAGGAAATTTACGAAACCATTACTGACCTTAGAAATGCAAAAGTTGATGTATTGACTTTGGGACAATATCTACAACCAACCCCAAAACACTTGCCTGTAGCAGAATTTATACACCCTGATAAATTTGCTCAATACAAAGAGTTTGCAATGGGCTTAGGTTTTAGATATGTTGAAAGCGGACCTTTGGTAAGAAGTTCTTACCATGCAGAGAAGCATTTGTTTTAAAAATATTTTTAAAAAACTTGCTTAGTTCACTACGGAACTCAACTTCTCCTTTTTAGGAACTGCAATCTTAATTGGATTCTTCACCTTTTCATTGAGCAGCGCCAGTCTCAATACTTCTTTCATATTTGAAACATAATGAAAAGTCATTCCTTTTAGATAATCGGCATTGATTTCTTCAATGTCTTTTCTATTTTCTTGTGAAAGGATTACCTCTTGTATATCTGAGCGTTTTGCAGCTAAAATCTTCTCTTTAATTCCACCAACAGGAAGCACTACACCACGCAAAGTTATTTCGCCAGTCATTGCTAATTTCGACTTTATTTTTTTCTGGGTAAATGCAGAGGCTAGTGCTGTAAGCATTGCAATACCTGCCGACGGACCATCTTTTGGAGTTGCGCCTTCAGGAACGTGAATATGAACGTTGTAATGATCAAATATTTCAGATTCAATACCCAAATATTCTTCAGAATGGGCTTTAAGGAACTCTAAAGCTATTACAGCACTTTCTTTCATAACATCACCTAAATTACCTGTTAATGAAAGTTTGCCGTTGCCTTTGCTTAAAAGCGCTTCTATAAATAAAATATCTCCGCCCACTGAAGTCCAAGCTAAACCTGTAACTACTCCGGCTACTTCATTATTTTCGTATTTATCTCTGTGAAAAGTTGCTGGTCCCATAATTCTGGACACATCTTTCTCATCAACTTTGCTATCAATTGCTTCTTCCATTGCAACAGATTTGGCAATTGAGCGCATAATTTTAGCAATGCGTTTATCCAAACTCCTAACACCGGATTCTCTTGTGTAATCTTCGATCAATTTTTCAATCCCTTTCTTGGTGAACTTAACATGAGAAGTTTTCATTCCATGTTCTTTCAATTGTTTCGGAATAAGGTGTTGCTTGGCTATTTCAACTTTTTCTTCTTGCGTATAACCTGTAACTTCAATAAGCTCCATTCTATCTAATAGGGCAGGCTGAATGTTGCTCAAATTATTTGCTGTAGCAATAAACATTGCCCTACTTAAATCAAAATCCTGTTCAACATAGTTATCATAGAAAGTACTGTTTTGCTCAGGGTCAAGTACTTCAAGCAATGCTGATGATGGGTCTCCGTGAAAATCGCGGCCTACTTTATCAATTTCATCTAAAACGAATACTGGATTTGCTGATTTTACTTTCCTTAGATTCTGAATAATCCTTCCGGGCATTGCTCCTATGTAAGTTTTTCTGTGCCCACGAATTTCTGCTTCATCACGCACACCGCCTAAAGACATTCTGATGTATTCTCTTCCAAGCGCTTTTGCAATTGATTTCCCTAGTGAAGTTTTACCAACTCCCGGAGGGCCGTAAAAACACAAAATTGGAGAACGCATGTCACCTTTTAACTTCAATACAGCAAGATATTCGAGAATTCTCTCTTTCACTTTTTCAAGGCCATAATGATCCTTATCTAAGATCTTTTGTGCTTTTTTTAGGTCGAAAATATCTTCAGAATACTCGTTCCAAGGTAATTCCAATAAAAGGTCAAGATAATTTCTTTGCACAGAAAATTCTGCCATATTAGGATTTATTCGTCCTAATTTATCGAGCTCTTTAAAAAAGTGTTTTTTCACACCTTCGCTCCATTTCTTTGTCTCAGCTTTTACTTTTAACTCTTCTAATTCCTCTTCATAAACGTTTCCACCAAGTTCTTCTTGAATAGTTTTGAGCTGTTGGTGTAAAAAGTACTCTCTCTGCTGCTGGTCAATATCAATCTTTACTTTGCTTTGAATTTGATTTTTCAATTCAAGCATTTGCAATTCTTTTGTGATATACGTTAAGACCAGCTCTGCCCTTGCTTTTAAATCGGGCACTTCTAACATCTTTTGTTTATCGGCCATATCGGCATTCATGTTAGAAGAAATAAAATTGATTAAAAAAGAAGGACTTTCGATATTCTTAATCGCGAAACCTGCCTCCGAAGGAATATTTGGAGATTGCTGAATTATTTGAAGTGACGTATCTTTTAAGGAAGAAATCAAAGCCGCAAATTCTTTGTCATTTTTTGCTGGCCTGGTTTCTTCGAAGCCTTTGATGGTTGCTTTCAGATAAGGCTCTGTTTGAGTTGCTTTATCTAAGCGAAAACGCTTTTTACCTTGGATAATTACAGTAGTATTTCCATCAGGCATTCTAAGCATTTTAACAATCAAAGCAATAGTTCCAACATTATTTAGGTCATCAAAAGTTGGATCTTCTACAGCCACATCTTTTTGAGAAACTACGCCAATTATTCGATCTGCTTTATAAGCATCTTTAATAAGTTTAATGCTTTTATCTCTTCCTACTGTTATTGGAATTACAACTCCTGGAAAAAGTACGGTATTTCTTAGCGGCAAAAGTGCCACTTCGGCAGGAATTTGTTCTGTATTCATTAACTCCTCATCTTCACTTGACATAAGAGGAATAAATTCTGCGTCTTCTTCAATAGGGCTAGAAAAACGTATATTGTTGAAATTTGAAAGTTCGTTCATAATAGGATAATGAAAGTGACAATTCGTCTGAATTACCGCTTAAATAAGAATTAATAAATTGTTAAATGTAAAAAGTCAATCGGTGTGCCAACAAGCTTAGCCTCCTTGTCTAAACGACTTTGTCAATTCAAATACTTTGTTAAAAATATCTTGTTCTAATCCATCAAAATTTTTCCCTCTTCTTATCATTACAAGTCTTGCTGTTTCTGAGGCTTTTTCTAATTGATATTCGGTAGATCCTTGAGGGCCTCCCCAAGTAAAAGAAGGAATAAAGTTACGTGGAAATCCTGCCCCAAAAATATTGGCACTTACACCCACAACTGTTCCTGTATTAAACATTGTATTGATTCCACATTTACTATGATCGCCCATTATAAGTCCACAAAACTGAAGCCCTGTAGGAACAAATCTCTGCAAAGGATAGCTCCAAACCTTTACCTCTGCATAATTGTTTTTGAGATTAGAGTTATTAGAATCGGCTCCAATGTTACACCATTCTCCTAAAACTGCATTTCCTAAGAATCCATCATGACCTTTATTTGAATATCCTTGAATAACTACGTTCGAAATCTCTCCTCCTACTCTGGATTCCGGTCCAATTGTGGTGGCTCCATATATTTTTGCACCCATTTTTACAGAAGCATTTTCGCACAATGCAAAAGGCCCGCGAATGAGAGAGCCTTCCCATATTTCGGCATTCTTACCGATATAAATTGGCCCTTGAGATGCATTTAAAACAGCGCAGGTAATTTTAGCTCCTTGTTCTACAAATATATCTGTTCCTATTACTGTGTTACTTTTATCAATTGTTTGAGAAACTCTTCCAGAAGTGAGTAATTTAAAATCGAAGCTTATAGCTTGTCCGTTTTGACTAAAAATGTCCCATAAATCGGAAATTCGAGGGGACGTTAACTCGTATTCTTTGATTGAATAGGCTGAAGCAATTGTTTGAAAATTATTAGATACATTTCTTGCAGCGAGCAGCTCACCCCGCTGAGAAAGTGCTTCGCCGGGTTCTAGGGTTTGTATTTTTTCCCATAATTCGGCGGATGGCAATAAGGAACCTGCAATTAGTAAATTATCATCTCCAACTACAAGTGGGAATTTCTCTTGCAGGTAATCCTGACTTAAAAATGAAACTGGAAATTTGGTGAATCTTTCCCATTTTTCTTTGATGGTAAGAATTCCTATTCTTAAATCGGCTACAGGCCTAGTGAAGGTTAATGGAAGTAAGTGAGCGCGTCGCTCATCATCGAATAAAATGATATTCATCATGATACAAAAATAAAAAAGCCCTCGATGTGAGGGCTCTTTTCAAAAAAAATAAATATTTTAAATTATTCTTGGTCTAGATTCACCTTACTTTGGTGGTTCTTGTAACGATTGCGGAATTTATCAACACGGCCGGCAGTATCAACCATTTTAAACTTACCTGTGTAAAAAGGATGAGATGATGCTGAAATCTCCAACTTCGCAACTGGATATTCATTTCCATCTTCCCAAATAATCGTTTCTTTTGTAGCAATGCAAGATCTTGTAAGAATTGCTGTTTCGTTAGACATATCTTTAAATACAACTAAACGGTAGTTACTTGGGTGGATATCTGGTTTCATGATATTTCTTTGCTAAAATTGGACGGCAAAAGTATTTTAATTTATTGATTTATGCAAGTAGTAAAACAAGAATATTTTGGAGATTAAGTTTTTTCAATAAAATTGATTATCCTAAAGCTTCAATGATATCGTATTTAGTGATGATATGCACTTCACTTAGCATATCTCTAACTAACACAGCGTCGTTTTCTCTATTGATCAATCCAGAAATATCTTCTAATGTAGATTGTGGAGAAACGAAAGGAAAAGGCGCTTGCATCAATTTTTCAACAGACTCATTTTTAATTTCTGGCTGCTCAATGAGCGCAGCATATAAATGATTATCACTCAAAGAACCAACAAATTCGCCATTTTTTAGAATTGGAATTTGCGAAATATCAAATTTACGCATCAAAGTAAATGCATCAGAAACAGCAGCATTGCTTTCTAAAGTCACCAATTTTTGGTGTTTGTGCCTTTCAATAAGGTCTATTGCTTTAGGTGATTTTTCTTCTAAGAAACCACGGTCACGCATCCATTCGTCGTTATACATTTTTCCTAAATACCTAGTTCCATGGTCATGAAAAATTACAACAACCACATCACCCGACTTAAACATGTGCTTCATTTGGAGCAAACCTGCCATGGCTGAACCAGCTGAATTACCTGCAAAAATCCCTTCTTCTCTAGGAATTCTGCGGGTCATCATGGCGGCATCTCTATCAGTAACTTTTTCGAAATGGTCAATTACTTTAAAATCAACATTCTGAGGAAGAAAATCCTCTCCAATACCTTCAGTGATATATGGATAAATTTCATTCTTATCGAATATTCCGGTTTCCTTGTATTTCTTAAATACGGAACCATATGTATCAATACCAAGAATCTTGATGTTTGGATTTTGTTCTTTCAAGTATTTACCAGTTCCGCAAATCGTTCCTCCCGTTCCTACACCAACAACTAAATGCGTAATTTTTCCTTCAGTTTGAGCCCAGATTTCAGGACCAGTTTGTTCGTAATGTGCTTGAGAATTGCTCAAGTTATCATACTGATTAGGTTTCCAAGAATTTGGAACTTCTTTTTCTAAACGAGAAGAAACAGAATAATATGAGCGAGGATCTTCGGGTTCTACGTTTGTTGGACAAACAATTACCTCAGCACCAAAAGCTCTCAAAGCATCAACCTTTTCTTTAGATTGCTTGTCAGTTGTGGTGAAGATACATTTATACCCTTTAATAACAGCCGCAATTGCCAAGCCCATTCCTGTGTTTCCGCTGGTGCCTTCTATGATCGTACCACCTGGTTTTAGGCGGCCATCTTTTTCTGCATCTTCAACCATTTTCAAGGCCATACGGTCTTTAATAGAGTTTCCAGGATTTGTGGTTTCAATTTTTGCGAGGACAGTTGCAGGAATGTCTTTTGCAATTTTGTTAATTTTTACCAGTGGCGTGTTGCCGATTGTGAATAGGATATTTTCAGAATACATGCAGCAAAGGTAGAAAATGTGCAAATTTGTAGCATATTATTTTTTACTATGAATTCATTTTTCGAAAAAGATAGAGTTAACAGGGCTTTGGCTATAGCTTCTCTCATATTATTTGGTGCCTTACTCGTTTATCTGCTTCGAGATTTTGTGAATGCATTCCTAGGAGCAGTTATTTTTTACCTGCTTTTTAAATCGTTTATGGTTTATTTAACTGAGAAAAGAAATTGGAAACCAAGTCTTGCAGCCTCAGTAATTATCATTTTATCTTTTCTAATTGTATTATTACCTGTGCTCTCAACAGCATTTATGGTTTATTCCAAAGTTAGCGCAATTGCTTCAAATCCAGATACTGTGTTAGTTATGTTTGAAAATTTAAACACAAAGGTTAAAACTTTAACAGGCGAAGAATTATTAACATCAGACAGAATCAAGTCAATACAACAATCAGCTGGAGGCCTCATCACCGATTTCATAAGTACAGCTTTCGCCATAGTTGCTCAAATTGGAATTATGTATTTCTTACTTTACTATCTGCTTATCAATCACAATAAAACTGAGGTATCACTTTCTAAGATTTTACCTATTAGTAGTAGAAGCAGTCTCGTATTGTATCATGAATTGCAAACCATGACATTCTCAAATGCCATAACAGTTCCGCTTTTAGCAATTATTCAAGGATTGGCTGCTTGGTTAGGCTTTTGGTTTTTTGGTGTGGAGGAGCCTTTTTTCTGGGCAATAATGCTCGCCTTATTTTCTATCATTCCTTTAGTTGGAACTGCAATAATTTGGGGCCCGGTTGGCCTTTTTTTAATAGCCTCTGCCGAAACATGGCAAGGTGTTGGGCTTCTTGTATACAGCGCTGCAATAATTACAAATATTGATAATGTTTTTAGGTTTATTATTCAGAAAAAATTCGCCGAAGTACACCCGATCATAACAGTATTAGGAGTAATAATTGGCTTGAATTTATTTGGTTTACCAGGATTAATTTTTGGCCCATTACTGATTTCTTACTTTTTGATATTCATAAAAATGTACCAAAAAGAGTATTTGGAAGCTGTTGACGAAGATTTAAAAATAGAAACTTCAGCTGAAAAATGATTTTTAAGGACCAGTTAAGAAGGGAAGTTGAAATAATAGAATTTCCTAAAAAGATTGTTTCATTGGTACCTTCTCAAACGGAGTTGTTATCTGACCTTGGTTTAGATGAAGAAATTATTGGAATTACAAAATTTTGCATTCACCCTAAAACATGGCATCAAAGCAAAACGAAAATTGGTGGAACAAAAAAAGTAAATATTGAAAAAATCAAAAGCCTACATCCTGATTTAATCATATGCAATAAAGAAGAAAACACAAAAGAAGAAATAGAACTCTTGGCGAATAATTTTCCTGTTTGGATTTCCGACATAAAAAATTTGTCGGAAGCATTAGAAATGATAAATGCTATTGGAGAAATTACTGGTAAAAGTGAAAAAGCGGATTTGCTCATCCAAAAAATCAAATTTGAATTTTCAGCTTTGCAGCCCATAAAAACAGAAAAAAAAACGCTCTACTTAATATGGAAAGAGCCTTGGATGAGCGTAAATTCTGAAACGTTTATTCATGATATGCTTGCAAGATGCGGTTTTACAAATGTTACACAAAATAAATCATTTCGCTATCCTGAGCTAAATAAAAAGGAGTTGCTAATGTTGAATCCCGATTATGTATTTCTTTCTTCAGAACCCTTTCCATTTAAAGAAAAGCATATCAAAGAATTACAAGAAGTTTTACCAACAGCAGAAATAAAATTAGTAGACGGGGAAGCCTTTTCTTGGTATGGCTCACATTTATTGAAAAGTGGAGCTTATTTTAAAGAATTAATTCAATTATGTTCTGATTAATATTTAGGGCAATTCCAAACACTTTATTGTTTTAAAATTCTATTTTTGGGGCACTACAAGACATAATTATGCGTTGTTGTCACCAGTGGAAAAATTTTTACTTAGCCTTTTAATCTTTTTAAATTTAACAACGCTTTCTGCGCAAAAAGTTGGCGTGGTTTTAAGCGGCGGCGGAGCTAGTGGTGTAGCGCATGTTGGAGTTCTTAAAGCGCTAGAAGAAAATAATATTCCAATAGATTATATTGCAGGAACATCAATGGGAGCTTTGGTGGGTGGAATGTATGCAATGGGCTATAGCCCAAATGAAATTGAAGAGATACTTACCTCTGCAGATTTTCAAAAGTGGGTTTTTGGGAAACAAGACGACAGGTATGTTTATTACTTTAGAGAAAGGGCAGAGAACAGCTCATGGATTGGTTTAAAATTTAAAATTGATTCCACATTTCAAACGAAACTTCCTACAAACATTATTTCGCCAATTAACTTAGATTTTGCTTTTATGGAGCGCACATCTGCAGTAAGCGCTGCAGCAAATTATAATTTTGATAGTTTATTTGTACCTTATCGGGCTGTAGCTGCTGATATACATAATAAAAAAGAAGTTGTTTTTAACAAAGGTGATTTAGGTCAGGCTATGCGCGCATCAACAACTTATCCTTTTTTTTTCAAACCAATTGTTGTAGACGATAAATTACTGTTTGATGGTGGTTTATACAATAACTTTCCTGCGGATGTGATGTATCGAGATTTTTTGCCTGATGTAATTATCGGGAGTACAGTTGCTTCTGAAATGGCGCCACCAGAAGAAGATGATATTTTTTCACAGATAAAAAATATGCTGATGGAAAGAACACTTTACAATGAAGTGTGTGAAACAGCCAGCATGATTATAATCAGACCTCAAAATGCAAAAATATCGATACTCGACTTTAGTAAAAATGATGAAGTAATTCAAAATGGATACAACAGCACGCTTGAGAGGATGCCTGAAATTTATAAAATGGTTAGCCGCATCCAAGATAGTACTAGCTTGATTGAAAAGCGGCAAAAGTTTCGTGCTCAATTGAAACCAATGATAATTGATGATATTCAGATTTCGGGTTTAACGAAAAATCAAACCAGTTATGTAAATGGTGTTTTAGGTAAGAAAAAATTCCCCGTAGACCTTTCAGAACTTCGTCCTTATTATTTCAGGCTGGCTTTTGACGATAGGATAAAAAAAATATATCCATTAGCTGTGTATGATTCTTCTGATCAACATTTCAGACTAAAACTCCAAATGAAATTAGACAAGGATTTGTTTGCTCAATTTGGAGGGCTATTTTCTTCTAGGCCCATCAACACTGGCTTCGTATCACTGAGATATAATAGAATCTCAAGAATAGGAATGTCCTTGGATGCAAATGCTTATTTTGGTAAATTTTATGGTTCGTTGCAAGTAAAAGGGACTTTCGACTTTCCATTTAAAACGCCTTTTTTAATTGAAGGTGATTTCACTACAAACAACTTTGATTATTTTACAAGTGCAAGTACATTCTTTGAAGATATTAAACCATCCTATCTTATTCAATACGACAGGTATTTTTCAGGAGGTTTAAGTTTACCTCTGGGAAATCATGGGCGCATAAGAACTGGTCTCACAGGTGCTAGGGTGTTTGATGATTATTATCAAACTTCTAACTTCTCTACTGCTGACACAGCAGATAGAACAAATTTTAACCATGGATCAGGATGGCTAACAATTGAGAGAAACACATTGAACAAAAAATTCTATGCAAATAGTGGAAGTAATTTTATTTTAAGAATTAAGTATTTTGCTGGACAAGAGTATAATATTCCTGGCAGTACATCATTGGTAAAAGATGAATTTGCTGCAATTCATGATTTTTTCAGGGCACGTATTATTTATGATACTTATTTTAACAAACGAGGGCGCTTTAAAGCCGGCTTCTACGGTGAAGCTGTAGTTTCAAATCAACCTTTCTTCAATAATTATACTGCTACTTTAATGGAAGCAGCAATATTTTCTCCAGTACCAGAAAGTAAAACACTTTTCTTACCTCAATATAGGGCGCATAATTTTATAGCAGCAGGATTAAAAACAGTGACAAGTTTTACTAACAGATTAGATTTGAGAATTGAGGGATACATTTTTCAACCACATAAAGAAATTCTTCAGAATGAATTCCTAGCAGCCTATTATGGCAAGCCTTTCGAAAAGAGATATTTTATGGCAAGTGCTGTTTTAGTGTATCATACACCAATTACCCCAATTGCAATTAGTTTGAATTATTATGACAGGGTAAAAAACCCATTCTCAATTATTTTTACAATGGGGTATCTTATATTTAATAAAAGGGCAATTGATTAACAAAATCGAAAGTTCCACCAGCATGTATGTAAAGAATCTTGGTGTCTTTTTTAAATCTTCCTTTTTTAATTTCATCCATCAAACCATAAATGGCTTTTATTCCATAAACCTTATCGAATGGAATTTGGGTGCATCTAAAAATTTCTTGTTGAAAATCTAACAGCTTTTTATTCACTTTTGCATATCCACCAAAATGATAATCGGAATTGATGGATACATTTTGGAATGTACTCAAAACGAAATTTGCTGAACCAGATAATTCGTTTTGAATGATGTTTTCCCCTTTCAATACCTGAAAACCAAGTATTTTACAATTTTTATTTTTAGCAGCAATTCCGGCTAAAGTGGTTCCTGTTGCACATGGTAAAACAATAAAATCATAAGGCTCAATTTCATTCACCATTTTCTGAGCTCCAGCTATTCCTTTTTCACCAGCACCACCTTCTGGAATGATTAAACTTTCTGGAAACCTTAACTTCAATTCATTTAAAAAATCTATCTCTGTTTTGCTTTTGTAGTTAGTTCTAGAAACAAAAATTAATTCCATTCCATTTTCCACAAATGCATTTAAATAATGATTAAATAAAATTGGCTTTTCTCCCCGAATAATTCCGACAGCTTTAATTCCCAACTTTTTTGCAACTGCAGAAAGCGCCAATAAATGATTAGAAAATGCCCCTCCAAAAGAAATCACGGTTTTGTATTCTTCAATATTACTCAACCAGTTTGTAAGCTTAAAAATCTTATTGCCTCCAGCATGAACATGTATAGTATCGAATCGCCTAACTTTTAAATCAATTTGCTGTTGAAGTAATATAGGATGAAGAAAAGATTCATCTTTAACATTCAAATCAAATAGGCTATTTAAGTTCATGCTTGCTTGTTCAATTTGCTGAAATTCTCGTCATTTTGATATGTAAAACTAACCTAAACAAAACAATTCGGAGTTAACTGTTTTATATTGATGCAAAATAAATGAACTTTGCACGAACAATGAGCAATTCTGAATTTTCTAGGCTTTCAAAATTAGATGCAGATGAATATTATTACACCCCAGAAGGGTATGTAGTATTTACCGAAAAATACCTTTTAAAACGCGGGTATTGCTGCCAGAACGGTTGCAGACATTGTCCTTATGGTTTTAATAAAAGCAAAGGTCGAATTGATAAAAAATAATACAATGATTCAGGAAATTACCAAAGAAAATATCGCAGCATTTAAGGCTTCAATTGTTGCAGGAATACCAAGTGAATTGCCAGTTAAGCAAGACATTGATTCCTCTTTAAGTCACGCTCCGAAAAGGAAAGCAATTTTAAACAAAGAAGAGAAAACACTCGCTTTGAAAAATGCGCTCCGTTATTTTCCTTCTAAATTTCATTCAACTTTAGCTCAAGAATTTAATGAAGAATTAACAAAGTATGGAAGAATTTATATGCATCGTTTTAGACCTGCATATGAAATGTTTGCAAGACCAATTGAACATTATCCAGCAAAATGCAAGCAAGCAGCGGCCATCATGTTAATGATTCAAAACAATCTCGACCCTGCTGTTGCGCAACATCCGCATGAGCTAATTACATACGGCGGAAATGGTGCGGTATTTCAAAATTGGGCGCAATATCTTTTATGCATGCAATACCTAAGCGAAATGGAAGAAGACCAAACATTAGTAATGTATTCGGGCCACCCAATGGGCTTGTTTCCTTCTCACAAAGATGCGCCACGAGTAGTAGTTACCAATGGAATGATGATACCCAATTATTCTAAACCTGATGATTGGGAAAAATTCAATGCTTTAGGCGTAACACAGTACGGACAAATGACTGCAGGTTCGTATATGTATATTGGCCCGCAAGGAATTGTGCATGGAACTACTATTACAGTGATGAATGCGGCGAGAAAGATTTCTGGTAGCAATGATTTTAAAGGAATGTTATTCGTTACATCCGGACTTGGTGGCATGAGCGGAGCGCAACCCAAAGCAGCTAAAATTGCAGGATTAGTAAGTATTACTGCAGAAATCAATAGCACCGCGGCGCGTAAAAGACACAGTCAAGGTTGGGTAGACGAAATACATTCGGATGTAAATGAAGCAATTAATAGCGCTGAAAATGCCCGAAACAAAGGAGAAGCACTTTCTATTGCATACGAAGGAAACGTCATCGAATTGTGGGAAGCGCTTGTTGCCCGAAACATTCATGTAAACATTGGTTCTGATCAAACATCTTTACATAATCCTTTTGCTGGTGGTTACTATCCAATTGGTTTTACATATGAACAAGCGAATGAAATGATGGCAAATTCGCCCGAGAAGTTTAAAGAAGAAGTTTATTCAAGTTTGAAAAGACACACTTCAGCCATTAATACCTTAACTACCAAAGGAATGTACTTCTTCGATTATGGAAATGCATTCTTGTTAGAATCTTCCCGAGCAGGTGCAGATGTAAAAGGAACTACGCAAGAATTTAGGTATCCATCATATGTGCAAGATATACTTGGCCCCATGTGTTTTGATTATGGCTTTGGACCTTTTAGATGGGTGTGTTGTTCAGGAAATTCAGCAGATTTAGCAACTACCGACAGATTAGCAGCAGAAGTTTTAGAAGAATTGTTAAAAGATGCGTCCCCAGAAATTTATGGACAAATAAACGATAACCTGCAATGGATAAAATCTGCGAACGACAATAAATTGGTGGTTGGCTCACAGGCCAGAATTCTTTATGCAGATGCAGTTGGAAGAATGAAAATTGCACAACGTTTTAACCAAGCTATTGCAGCGGGAGAAATAAAAGGTGAAATTGTTTTAGGACGCGACCACCATGATGTATCGGGAACAGATTCTCCTTACAGAGAAACCTCCAATATTTATGATGGAAGTCGTTTTACAGCTGATATGGCGGTGCAAAATTTTGCAGGTGACGCTTTTAGAGGTGCCACATGGATTTCTTTGCACAATGGTGGTGGTGTTGGTTGGGGTGAGGTAATAAATGGAGGCTTCGGTTTGGTGATTGATGGCAGCGAAGACAGCGAAAGGCGTTTACTTTCTATGTTGCATTGGGACGTAAACAATGGCGTAGCCCGAAGAGCCTGGGCAAGAAATACAGGTGCACTTTCAGCCATAAAAGCAGCAATGGACATTGAACCGAAATTAAAAATCACACTCCCGAATTTGGTGGATGAAGTGGATTTGAATGGGTTGATTTAGTCACAACTTAAAAGTGAATTTTGGGCCTGCCACTCCGCAAGCTCCGTGTCGCGCTTTCGTTGCAAGTCCTCGAACCTCATTCTTCGGTTCTGCGGGCTTTTTACTCCAATCGCTCAGGCCAGCATTGTAAGTTAATATAAAGCTTTATTTAATTACAGTATGTTGAAGAAAAAATAAAACAACATCTTTTTTATTTAAGTATATTTGAATATCGAAAATCAAGATAATTTAAACATGATACTGCAATTCATCCACGACAATAAAGGAAATACAACTGGAGTTTTTATTCCAATTGAGGAATGGCAAACTTTAAAAACAAAATATACTGATTTACAAAAAGAAGAATCTGAAAATATTGTAGAATTTTCAGCTTGGCAAAAACAAATCATCGATGATCGATTAAATGATTATTATTCAAATTCTAATGACGTAGAATTTTTTGATAAAACAATTGATGATATTGAAAAAAGCTTATGAGCTATACTTTAGTAAATAGACCTTCTGTAAAGGTTGATATTATTGAAGCTACCGATTACTATAAGCATATTCATCCAGAGCTTGCGAAACAGTTTTTGTTTAGAATTCGTGAAGCAAAAACATACATTGCTAAATCCCCACTCAGTTTTCAGATTAAATACAAACAAATAAGAACACTTCTTTTAAAGCAATTTCCATATCATATTCATTACCTTGTAGACGATAATCAACATCAAATTGTTATTCTAGCAATTATTCACGCCTATAAAAACCCAATGGATTATACCAAAAGGTAAAACCTATTTAATTGCAAAAAACATTGGCATAAATTCCAATATTTACTTTCAAATCAAAACCTTATTGAGCATCTCACCCAGCCGGATCCACATCAATAGTTAACCTAAAATTTTTCAATGGAAATTGCTGAAAAAATGCAGCGATTTGTGTTTTCAATGTGGATTTAAATTTTGATAAAGAAAGTCCATTTTCAATTTTAATCAAAATGCGCTTTTGAAACATGTTTCTTACTTTCATCATGGCAGGATATTCTGGACCTAAAATGCGGGTACCAAAAGTAACGCGCAAATAATTGGCTAAGGCATCTGCCGCTTCATCGAGGCCAGTTTGGACTTCGTTTTTTAAGGTAACATGTATCAATTTTGAAAATGGCGGATAATGAAATTTCCTTCGCTCTTCAATTTCAACCTCAAAAAACAATTCATAATTATGGTCTTTTACCATTTGCAAAACAGCATGCTCAGGATCCCAGGTTTGAATCAAAACAGTTCCTGGTTCTGACTTACGCCCTGCCCTGCCCGCCACTTGCGACAATAATTGAAAACTACGCTCATAAGACCTAAAATCTGGATATTTTAACATGGCATCGGCATTTAATACGCCCACTAATTTTACCTCATTAAAATCTAATCCTTTTGAAACCATTTGTGTTCCAATGAGCACTTGAATGCGCTGTTGCTCAAAATCTTCAATTAATTTATAGTAAGAATATTTAGAACGCGTAGTGTCTAAATCCATGCGCGCTGAGCTCACTTCAGGTAGTAGGCCATTCAATTCTTCTTCAATCTTTTCGGTACCAAAACCTTTGAAACGTATGTCGGGAGAACCGCAAACCGCACAAGAACTTGGAACATTTAAACTATATCCGCAGTAATGACAGCGTAATTGGTGAATGGCTTTGTGGTACGTAAGGCTAATGTCGCATTGCACACATTGTGGCACCCACTGGCATTTCTGGCATTGCAACATGGGTGCAAAACCTCGCCTGTTTTGGAATAAGATTACTTGTTTGTTGCCTTTTAAGGTGCTTTCAATTCCTTCAACCAACATGGGCGAGAAAATTCCTTTCATTCGCCTACGTTTGGTATCTTCTCTTAAGTCGTTTAAGATAATAGTTGGCAATTGTGCTCCACCAAAACGCTCCTGCAATTTCACCAAACCATATTTGCCTGTTTGGGCTTTGTGGTAAGTTTCCAGAGATGGTGTTGCTGAACCAAGCAGCACTTTTGCTTCATGAAAATTGGCCAAAACCATAGCTGCATCTCGCGCATTGTAGCGCGGAGCGGGTTCATATTGCTTAAACGTTGGTTCATGTTCTTCATCAATCAGCACCAAACCTAAATTTTGAAAAGGAAGAAAAACTGATGAACGCGCACCTAAAATTAGTGCGCCAGTTTCTTTATCTGCATTTGCTACAACGTTCCAAACCTCTACTCTTTCGTTTTCGCTGAATTTAGAATGATATACCTGCACTTTGCGTCCAAAATGCTTTCTCAAACGATGAATAATTTGTGCGGTTAATGCAATTTCAGGAAGCAAATACAGCACTTGTTTGCCTTTATCTAATTGCTCGGCAATCAAGCGAATGTAGATTTCTGTTTTTCCACTTCCAGTTAATCCATGCAACAAAACTGTTTGTTTTTCCGTGAATGCTTCATTAATCTGGTTAAGTGCTTTTTCTTGGGCATCGCTCAACACAAAATCTGCATGCTCTTCTTCAACACCTCCCAATCTGCTTACAATTCTGTCTTCTATTATAAAAATATCTTTTTTCAATACAGCGTTCAAACTTGCTGCATTTCCGCCTAATTTCTTTATTAGCTCTGTTTTTTTTACTGCACTTGGTGCATTCACTTCCATATTCCCAAGAGAAAGAAATGCTAAAATTACTTCTTGTTGTTTTGGAGCCCGTTTTAATGAATCTATCAGCCTGTTTAACCCTTCCTCTCCAAAATTATCGGAAGAAAGAGAAAGCCAGGTTTCTGTTTTCTGTTTAAATGTATCGCGCATCTCTTCTTCCGCACTTAGAAGTCTATATTCCATTAACTTCTTTATGATGGGAAATACAGTTTTAATTCCTGCAATATTTTCCACGTCTTTCACGCTCAACTGCCCAGCCTTTTCTAAGGCTTCCATCACCATAAACTCTCTGTCGGTAAGAGATTTTAGCACTTCTTCATCTGCAATTCCATATTTTCTTAAAACCGTTTCGCTCGATAGCTTTAAACCTGCTGGAAGGGCCGCTTGCATTACTTCACCTAAACTACACATGTAATATTCGGCAATCCATTCCCAAAATTTAAGTTGAATTACATTGATACTTGCGTCTTCATCAATAATTGCATCTATGTATTTGGCTTCGTAAGCCTGCGGCGGAACTTTATGCACCGAATAAACAATGGCAGTGTACTTTTTCTTTTTACCAAAAGGAACAACAACACGCTGAAGCGGTTTTATCATTCCATTCATTACCAAAGGAATACGATAGGTAAAAAGTTGTGGCAGGCCCAAAGGCACAATTACATCCACAAATAAAGTACTGCGTTCCATGAAAGAACAAAAGTAGATTTAATTAAGCCAACTCAATCATCATTGGACAATGATCGCTGTGTTTTGCTTCGGGCAAAATAAAGGCATGCTTCAACCGAGCTTCCAATTCATTGGCAATACACACATAATCAATGCGCCAGCCCAAATTCTTCTCCCTTGAGCCAGCCCTGAAACTCCACCATGTGTAATGTTTTGGCTCTTTATTTAAATGTCTAAAAGAATCGGTGTAACCTGAATTTAAAAATTGTTCCATCCATTCACGTTCTTCAGGTAAAAAACCGCTGCTTTTAGCATTAGAAACTGGATTATGAATGTCTATTGCGCGGTGACAAATGTTGTAATCTCCGCAAATAATTAAGTTGGGCCTTTCTTTTCTTAATTCGTCAGCATATTTCTGAAAATCTGCTAAAAACTTCATTTTAAAATCCTGGCGAATATCACCAGTGGTTCCACTTGGAAAATAAGTGCTTAAAACTGTAATGTCTCCAAAATCTGCGCGGATGTTTCTTCCTTCACAATCATACTCAGGATGATTCATCCCAACTGAAACAAAATCGGCTTTTATTTTCGTAAGAATTGCAACACCGCTATAACCTTTCTTTTGAGCTGAAAATAAATAAGGTTCGTAGCCTCTACTTTTAAAATCGTCTAAATTTAATTGGCTTGCTTCACTTTTAATTTCCTGTAAACAAATAACATCAGGATTAGCAGCAGTAAGCCAATCTAAAAATCCCTTGCTAATGGCAGAGCGCAGTCCGTTTACATTATAAGTTGCAATTTTCATAAGTAAAAAAGCAATTTTTTAAAATATCAAAATGCCTAATTTAACAAAGCCAGAAAGATAAAAAGCACTTACAGGACCACTTATACCTAATGAAGAAGGAGAACTTTTACCTCTCCCAACTAAATTTCCAATTCTTAAAAGTTCTTTTTGTTCATTTAATAATATTCCAAAATTATTATCGCCAGCTGAATTACCATTTTTTACATCATTATTTGCAATAAAGCCAGCTCCTGCATTAAGATTAAAATCTAGTGTAACCCATTTCGAAAAAATATGCTGATAACCCAACCCAATATACATATTGAAAAGCGGATCTTTCTTTTTGTATCTCTCTAAAGATTCAGAATAAAAATTTGTTTTGTAATTGTTTCCATCATTAATCTGGATGATATCATTGGGGTAATATATGCCTCCATTATAAGATTGTGAACCAAATCCCAACCCATATTGTGAATAGAAACCCGAAGGGGCTGATAAATATGAATTTGAATACAAACGAAAACTAAAATCAAATACGCGTCTATTGGTTACCATTCTCCCATCCGAAACTTTAGTTTTAAATCCCGGTGCAGGAACTGAGGCATTTGTTGAAGAGGATGCTAAATTATCAAAAAACATATTGTCATTATCATAATAACTGTAATATGAATAAGGAAATTGTATCCATGTATTAATGTTCTCAAAATCGCTGAAATTAAAAGTAGATTCATAATTATTGGAACTGTATCCGAAACAAAAAGTAAGATTCCTTCTAACAGCATACTCCACCTCAAACCCTGAAAACAATTTCTCTCTGCCTGATAATGCATTTACTTTAACAGCCAATCTTTTTCCTAAATAACCAACTTGAGCCTCACTTGAAGCGCCAATAGCAATAAATAATACTATAATCAAAAATGACTTTTTCATTTCTTTTTACCTCCTTTTAAATTCTTTTTCAAAGTTCTAAATGAATCAAACAATACATGTTCTAAATAGCGCGGTTTTACCAAACCTGAGTATTTCCTAATTTCCTGATATTCAATTCTGCCTTTCACCACATCAGCGATTATATGTATAAAAAAGCTCTTATTGTTATTCGCATACATTTCAATCATAGAAAAGTAAGGAGTTTCAAACTCTTCCGATAATTTAGCCCACTCAGCCGGCAAAACCGTATTAACAACAAAAACACCTTTATTCTCCTCGCTAAACATGGAGTTATCAGTTTCATTTAAAGAGTTGGCTTGATTGCTAATTGCCATTAACAATGAGCGTCTCAAAGGCAACAACTTTGTATAAATAGCTTGTTGATTTTCAGCATCTTCACTTGGAAAATAAACTTCATAGTTAAATCCACTTTTCTTGCTCCAACTTTCAGCTTCTTTTGCAAACTTATCTTTCAATTTCCATGATGCTAAATAATCTTCATTATCCATGTCTCTGTCTGTATATTTTTTAAAGTTGGGAGCTATACAAATTACCTTTTTTAAAGATTTCTGATTTGCTCCAAAATCTTCTGTTTGCATGGTATAAACGCGCATAGAATTAATTCCGCAACCACTTGCAAATAATACCCAAATAGCAATTACTATTAATGTTGTAAATCTCATTTTTAATCAATTTTATTTTTAATATATACAGAGTAATCTCCACTTGGGAATTTTGTGTTGTATTTTTTATAAAATACCAAAGCAGCATCTTTTCCTAAATGCAACTCGGCAGCTGCTGCCACATAAAAAGCTATACTTTCATTTTCAGGAAAACGCTCTAATTGTTTTTTTGTATAAGTAAACAAGAATTTTCCTAAATCTGGCGCTTTTGTTTTATCGAAAAACAATTTTAGCCTTGCCATATCTGCAGATTTATTCACTTCTACTTTCCCCAAAAAATCGTTCATCACACCATTTTCTTTTAAACGACTTAACCAAAATAAGTTTTTTACAATCATTACTTCCGCTGTTTCACTTGTAGGATTTTTCTCTTTTAATTTCAGAGATAAAAGCAATGCTGTTATATATTCACCTTCTAGATATGCATTTTCTACTGTTTCGAATTCTGCTTTTCTTTTCAAATTAGCAAACTCAGTATTGTCCAATTTCGCAGGCTCCTTATATTCAATAGAAGTTAAAATTTCTTTAACTGCCAAAATTCGTTTTTCACCATCTGGATGCGTCTCGTACTCAACATCTCCCAACTTTAGTAAAGATTTGCTTCTAGAGACAGACTTATTCAACTCCTTTTTCACATTTTTCTTAGATACTATTGCCGTATCAACCGTAAAAACATCTGTATTAAAAAAGTCAGATAAACTTCCTTTCAAAGTATCTTTCTGTTCTTCCATCAAAAATTTCAACGCATTTGGATATTCAGCTGCATTGTACTTCCCCCCATTTAAAATATTCACAGCACCAGCATCTGATTCAAATTCGTTTTCACGCGAATAACTCAACATTTTAAACAATACTCCTTCAGAACTGGTATTGCTATATTTTTGGTCCTTTAAATCCTTATTCTTTTTACGTTGGTTTAAAGCATGTTGCTTTTTATAATGTGTTATTTCATGACATAAAATTCCAGCTAACTGACTTTCATTTTCCAAAACATTTAGCAATCCCACATTCACCAAAATAGTTCCATCGGGCAAGCAAAATGCATTTACCTGCGGATTTCTTGTTAAAAAGACCCTTATTTTTCCTTTCAAAGAACCTTCATTCAACAGCAAATCATCAACAATTTTAGTTAAATAATCAGTTAACTCGTTCGAAAAATAAAGCTCACCTGTATTTACTCTTTCCTTTAAAATGTAAAAAGAATTTTTATACATTTCTTCCGCTTCCTTTTCATCTAACACATCTTGGTCCTTTGCTAAATTCTTGGCCAATTTCTCAGCATTATTAAGCAAATATGATGGAACTTGAAAAGGTTTTTCTACAAAAAAATCTGTTTTGTTCTGAGCTTTCGCTAAGTTAACTAATAAAAAAACCAGTATTACTGGTTTAAGAAATTTACTATACATATTATCTGACATTCAATTGGCAAATATATATGAAAAGCTTTTTGAAAATTGATATCTCAAATAGATAGTAGAAATAAATTTATTATTCCTTTTTTGGGCGCCAAACACGCTATCGGCTATACTGCCCCTTTTATTTCATAAAGGGGCGGTATTTGCCTCTATCGTTGGCGCAGCTGTCGTAATACCAATAAATTTACCATATTTGAAAATATTTTCCCTACTATGGTCTTTCGGTTTTTCTGCATTTTAATAATCACTTCAACTTCTGTAAATGCCCAAACTGAATGGTGGAGCAATGTAGTTTGGTATCAAATTTTCCCGGAACGTTTTTGCAATGGCGACCCTACAAACGACCCAACAATTGGCAGCTTGCTAAATGCCTATCCAAATGATACTATTTCACGTTGGCAAGTTCACCCTTGGACTTCTCAATGGTATGAACTCCAGGATTATGAAAAACAAAATGGAAAAGATATTTGGTACAACATTCAACGCCGGCGTTACGGTGGAGATATTCAAGGTATCATAAATAAACTACCCTATTTAAAAGATTTAGGAATTACTGCCATTTATTTTAATCCACTTTTTACAGCTCCATCATCTCATAAATACGATGCCGCATGTTATCACCATATCGATCCACATTTTGGTCCTGACCCCGAAGGTGATAAAAAAATGGTAATGCTTGAAAACCCCTCAAAACCAGAAACCTGGGTGTGGACCAAAGCTGATTTATTGGCGCTCGAAATGATTCAAAAAGCACATCAACTCAACATAAAAGTAATTTTCGATGGCGTATTCAACCACATGGGCCTCAACAGCTTTGCTTTTCAGGATGTAGTTAAGAATGGACAAAATTCAATTTACAAAGATTGGTTTACCATCAAACAATGGCCCGATAAAGCCACCGGCAAAGAGCTCGAATATGAAGGTTGGTTTGGCGTTAAAACCTTGCCTGAGTTGCACGAAGACGAAAATGGATTGGTAAAACCAGTAGCCGATTATGTTTTCGCTTGCACCCAACGCTGGATGAATCCATATAATAAAGGAACTGAAAACGGAATTGACGGTTGGAGACTTGACGTAGCTTACTGCATCAAGCACCAGTTCTGGAAAGATTGGCGGAAATATGTAAAATCCATTAATCCATTAGCTTACCTAACTGCCGAAGTGGTTGAGCCAATTGATAAGTTGAAACCGTATTTACAAGGCGACGAATTCGATGCGGTAATGAATTACAATGTTGGATTTAACATGGCCGACTTTTTTATTGGAGAAAACACCTGCACCGCCGATAAGTTTGATGCTGACCTTGCAGCTTTGCGTACTGCATTTCCTGCTTCAATTCAACCAAATGCGCAACAAAATTTATTCGATAGTCATGATACCAATCGCATGACATCAGCCATCGTAAATCAAAACAAAGTGCAATACCGCGATTGGGGAAAATACTTTGGCTGGTCGCAAGCAAGCAATCCTAACTATAACACAAGAAAACCAAACAAAGCAGAGGATATCATTCAAAATCAAATGCTCGTTTTTCTAATGACTTATGTTGGTGCACCAATGCTTTATTATGGAACCGAAGCTGGTATGTGGGGCGCCAACGACCCAGATTGCCGCAAACCAATGATTTGGAAAGATAAAACGTACGACCCGGAAAACATATTACCTAATCAAACTAAAGCTGCTCAAAGCGATGGGGTGTTTTTTGACGAAGAAAAGTACCAGTTTATTCAAACGCTCATTCAAACAAGAAACAAATATGCTGCACTTAGAACTGGCAATTTTGAGCGGATTCCAAATTCCGATGCATCAATATTTGCTTATAAAAAAACCAGCACAGTAGAAAACACATCAGTTATTGTGATATTTAATACAGCTTTCCAAAACAAAAAAATAAATGTCCCATTAAATGATGGTGTACAGCAAATTTTGATAGATAAAAACTCGAAATTCGCATCCTCAAAAAACGAAACAAATAACTTAGAAATTGCTGCAAAAGGGTTTATGATTTTATTAAATCCAGCAAAATAAATCTTAAAATGAAGTATATTATTTCCATCATATTGCTGCAATTATGCTTTAATCAAAGCAACGGGCAAAGACTTTACCCTGTAAACGGAATTGAAGATAAAAGAGAAGCAATTGTTGCTTTGTACAATGCGAATATTCATGTTTCTTCCACAAAATTCATTTCAAATGGAATATTAATAATCGAAAAAGGCAGAATTAAAAATGTGCTTCCTGCTGGAAGTAAATTAGAAAAAGAATGGCAACAGATTAATGTCTACGGTCAACATATTTACCCTGCATTTATTGATATTTACAGTAATTATGGTGTAGAACAAAATGCAGCCACAAAAAGAAGAGGTGCAAATTTGGAAGAGCGACCAGATGCAACTGCCAATTCATGGAATATGGCCATTCAGCCAGAATTTGAGGCATATTCTACTTTTAAATCAGCCCCATCAGAAGCAGAAAATTTGCGAAAAAATGGGTTTGGTGCAGTTGCGACTCATCGGTCAGATGGCATAGTACGCGGCACAGGAACATTAGTTAGTACTGCAGATGGATATGAAAATGAACTTATCATTAAGCAAGAAGCGGCTTCTTATTTCTCTTTTAATAAAGGCTCCTCATTACAAGAATATCCTTCATCGTTAATGGGAAGCATCGCTTTATTAAGACAAAACTACCTTGACGCAGATTGGTATCAAAAAGGTGGAAAAGATCAATATCACAATTATTCTCTTGAAGCATTTAACACCAATAAAAATTTACCTGCAATAATAGAAACCAACAATTGGCAAAATGTTTTGAGGGCCGATAAAATTGGCGATGAATTCAATCAACAATACATCATTAAAACTGCTGGCGATGAATATTTAAGAACAGATGAGATAAAAAAAACAAACGCTACATTAATTGTTCCTGTTAACTTTCCTCTTGGCTGGGACTTTTCTGATGCATACACTATGGATTATGTTCCATTGTCTGCACTAAAACATTGGGAAAATGCGCCATCAAATGCTGCTTTGTTAGCACAAAAAGGAATTCCATTCGCATTTACCTCAGCTGGTTTAAAAGACATCAGTACTTTCCTTGTAGCAATAAAAAAGTGCATTGACGCTGGCCTAAATTCCAAATTAGCGCTAAAAGCACTCACAGAAATTCCAGCAAAAATATTGAATGTTGAAAAAGAATTAGGCACCTTAGAACAAGGAAAACTGGCCAATTTCTTCATCAGTTCTGATACTTTGTTTCACAAGGAAACTACCATTTTAGAAACTTGGGTACAAGGCAAGAGATACCAAACAGAACAAGCCCAGCAAACGGATATTAGAGGAGTTTACATGCTTTCAGAAAACAACCAGGAAATCGGAAAATTTGAAATCAAAGGAAAAAAATACAAACCAGAGATAAAATTCGACTTAAACTCGTCTAAATATGAGCCCATTAAGGGAAAAATTACTGCCACCATAAAAACTAAAGGAAATCTTTTAAATATTCAGGTTAAAACTGAAAAACCTGGAGATTTAGGCATTTATAACATCAATGGAATAGTTGACACGAGCGAAACAAGAACAATTACTGGAGCTATTTCTACTCCAGAAGGAATTTTGCAAAACTTTTCTGCTGTGCTCATAAGTCCTTTCAATGACACTTTAATAGGAGACACTGCCATTTCAAAGAAATTTAACATGGATTCTATTCAAATCAACTATCCAAATGCTGCGTTTGGATTCAAATCCTTACCTCGAGCAGATAATTATTTAATAAAAAATGCCACAATCTGGACTTCCGAAACAGCCGGTATTATTGAAAATGGTAGCTTGTATGTTTCTAATGGAAAAATAATTTCAGTTGGAAAAAATGAAGAGGTGAAAGCAATTTTACCAAAAGGAATTTCAGTAATTGAAATTGATGCAACAAACAAACATGTTACAGCTGGAATTATTGATGAACATTCTCACATTGCTATTGAAAGCGGCGTAAATGAAGGCACACAAAATAATACTGCAGAAGTAAGAATTGGCGATGTAGTAGATTGTAACGACCCAGCCATTTATTATCAGTTAGCTGGCGGGGTTACAACCGCTCAATTGTTGCACGGTTCCTCAAATCCTATTGGTGGACAATCTGCAATTATTAAGTTGAAATGGGGTGAAACTCCAGAAAACATGAAATTAAAAGATGCGCCGGGTCATATAAAATTTGCCTTGGGCGAAAACGTTAAACAATCCAACTGGGGAGATAACAAAACAACAAGGTTTCCTCAAACAAGAATGGGCGTTGAACAAGTATATTTCGATGCTTTTGAAAGGGCTAAAAATTACCAAAAAACTAAAAATCTGGCCGCTGAAAAAAATTCCGTTATCAACTTTAAACGAGACCTTGAATTAGAAGCACTTGTTGAAATTTTAGAAGGTAAAAGATTCATTACTTGTCACAGTTACGTGCAGTCTGAAATCAATATGCTAATGCATGTTGGCGATAGTATGGGTTTTAAAATAAACACCTTCACACATATTTTGGAAGGTTATAAAGTTGCCGACAAAATGAAGGCTCGCGGAATAAATGCATCCAGCTTTTCTGATTGGTGGGCTTATAAATTTGAAGTAAATGATGCAATACCCTACAACGGAGCACTGCTAAATAAAGTAGGTGTTAATGTTGGTTTTAATTCTGACGATGCCGAAATGGGCAGAAGATTGAACCAAGAAGCGGCAAAAGCTATGCTTTACGGAGGTGTTTCTGAAGAAGAAGCCTGGAAGTTTGTAACATTGAATCCGGCAAAAATGCTTCATATTGAGCAACAAACAGGAAGTTTAAAACCTGGAAAAGATGCCGATATTGTCATCTGGAGCGATAATCCTTTATCAATTTATGCAAAACCCGAAAAAACATTTGTGCAAGGTGCGGTGTACTTCGATTTAGAAAAAGATAAAATATTGCAGGCAGAAAATAAAGCCGAACGCAACCGAATCATTCAAAAAATGATGAGCGAAAAAGGGAATCCCGAAAATCTTAAAAACCCAATCAAAAGGAAATACTTAAAACGCCATTGCGACGATTTAGAAATAGAAAATAACGAATGGATGGATTATCAATATTAATGGCTAAGAAAATGAAAATGATTCAAAAACACTTATTCACGCTAATGCTAGTAATCGCCTTTTGCAATGCAAATGCACAATCAAAAAGTTGCTTATTCATGGGCGCTCAACTGCACTTAGGTAATGGTAAAACTATTGAAAATGGGGCTTTGGGTATAAAAAATGGGAAAATAACTTTAGCTGCTGACGCCAATAAAATCAGGCTTTCTAAAGATGCATACGATACAATAATTAACGTTCAGGGGAAGCATATTTATCCCGGTTTTATATCTTTGATAAGCGAATTAGGTTTAAAAGAAATTGATGCAGTACGTGCTACACGCGATGAAACTGAAGTTGGTTTACTCAATCCGCATGTGCGAGCCTTAACTGCCTACAATACAGATTCCCGCATCATTCCTACAATAAGATCAAATGGAATTTTAACAGTTCAGGCAAAACCACAAGGAACACTGTTAACAGGAAGTTCTTCTATCTTCAAACTTACAGGATGGAATTGGGAAGACGCAGTTTTGAAGATCGATGATGGAATACACCTCAACTGGCCAGAATCTGACGGTATTAAAGCTAAAGATGATACTTCAAAGGGAAATGTAAAAAGAAAAAAACACCTAGCACTTTTAGAGGAAATCTTCACAGATGCTAAAAGCTATGCATTCAAAAATGCGAAAACAGAAAAAAATATAAAACTTGAAGCGATGCTTGGCCTATTTGATGGCTCTAAAATATTATACATTGAAGCAAATAAGGCAAGAGACATTTCTGAAAGCCTTGTTTTTGCGCATCAACATGGAATTAAAAAATGTGTAATTACAGGTGGAGCCGAAGCTTTAATGGTGCAAGAAAATATCAAAAAATATTCATTAGGAGTTATTTTGTCTCGATTGCATAAATTACCTGAAAATCCTGATGATCCAGTTGATTTACCATTTAAAACCCCAGCTATTTTAACAGACAATGGAATTACTGTGGCTTTAGGCTACACAGGAGAAATGGGAGCAATGGGTAGTAGAAATTTAGGTTATTTAGCGGGAACTGCAGCTGCTTATGGATTAAATAAAGATGATGCGTTGAAGCTCATCACTTCAAATGCTGCTTTACTTTCCGGAATTCAAGATGAAATTGGTAGTTTAGAAACTAACAAAAAAGCTACTTTTTTCATAACCGAAGGAGATGCACTAGATATGCGTACATCCAAAGTTTTAAATGCTTGGATTGATGGTTTAGAAGTAGATTTAGACAATCCTCAAAAACAACTTTATCATAAATACAGCAAAAAATATGGAGTAAACGAATAACTCTTTTTCGCCTTATATTTTTACTTACTTTTACGACCAAAATCTACTCACTTTTCGAATTTATTAATGGAAGAGAAATCAGAACAAAAACGCGGGAATAAACAGATAGTCTATCTTTTAGGCGGCCTTCTTCTTTTATCAGTTATAGGAAATGTTTATTTATTAAATAGAAGTACCACAGCAGAAAAAGAAGTTGTGGTAAAAACTGAACAGGTAGACTCGCTAAATCAATTAAAGAAAACGCTAGACGGTAATTTTCAAGCAATGACTTTTGAACTAGACCAGTTCAGAGGAAAGAATATTCAATTAGATAGTTTGCTCGCAAAAGCGGATGGAGATATTGAAAAACAAAGAAATAAAATTGCAAGGTTAATCAAAGAAAACAAAGATATTCCACTAATTCGCAGGCAATTAGAGGAGATGAAAGCAATTAGAGACCAGTACAGGATTCAAATTGAACAATTAATAAAAGAAAATAAAGAATTAAAATTTGCAAACGTTAACCTCACACAAGAGGTTGATAATCTTAATAAAACAACTAAAGATTTATCTCAAAAAGTAGAGCTTGCATCTGTGTTGAAAGCAGAAAATATTGTTGTTAAGGCGCAAAGGTCCAAAGGAAAAGGAAAACTAGAAGAAACAGATAAAGCCAAAAGAGTTAGCAAAATTGCTATTACATTAGTGGTTGCTGAAAATAAAGTCGCAAAAGCTGGTCCCCGTGAAGTAGTAATGCGCTTAATTAAACCTGATGGTTATCCAATTACTGATCCTAACAGCGGCTCAGGTACATTTACCAAAGAAGATGGAAGATCTACTGAATATACTTCAAAAAAGAACATTGACTTTAGTAACGAAAGGTTAGAAGTAAATCTAGATTGGGATATTATTGAAGAATTGAAGGCAGGAATTTATATAGCCGAAGTTTATTTAGACGGTAGATTAATTGGAAACAATAAATTTAATTTGAAATAACTTTTTGATTCGTTTCTTGTTAATTTCTATTCACAATGAGCGAAGAAATTATAAATTTACCAAGCCTTTCCAGCGAAATAGATATTTTCGAGGGTTTTATCCAATCTAAATCTATTCTCAGGTTACTAATCGAACAAATTAAAAAAGACCACCTGTCTGCTGGTTTCCCTGTTAAAATTCTACTCAACAAAAAATACTCATTTGCTGAATTGAGTGATTTATTGATTCAAAAATACTTAACCGTTACATCTTCCCAATTATCTCAATTGCTTTACCGAGTTGATATTTCTGAGACACAACTTGCTAAACAAATGAACTCTCCAGGTCTCGACCTTAAAGTAATAGCTGATATGATAATTAAAAGAGAATTACAAAAAGTAATCTTGAGGTTAAAATATTCAGCTGACAACAACCAATCTTCCTACTAAAATGCCGCTCGTAGAAACCTCCAATAACAATAAATTACGAAATCCAAGTTTCGACGATATTTATATGAACCTTGCTGAAAGTCTCGCTCAAAAATCACATTGTGTGAAACAAAAAGTAGGCGCCGTTTTAACAAAAGATACAAGAATTGTTTCCCTTGGTTATAATGGACCTCCGGCTGGCACTCACAATTGCGATGAGGAATGGCCTGAAAACGGTTGTGCAAGAGATAGAAAAGGAAGTTGCTCACTTGCTTTACATGCGGAAGCAAATGCAATATTATATGCTGCAAAAAATAAAGTTGATATGGATGGAAGTACTTTGTATGTAACGCTTTCACCCTGTTTACCTTGTGCAAGAATCATTTTTTCTGTTGGTGTAAAAAAGGTTTTTTACTTAAAATCCTATGCTGCATATAAAGGAATAGAAAGCGATGAAGGGGTCGACTTTCTTACTAAATTCGGAATTCAAGTAAGCCAATATATTCCTGAAACTAACGTTTAACTTCTTCTATAATGAGTAACAATAAATTCTCGGTTTTTATTCCTCTTTTCATTGGACTTGCTTTAGCCATTGGAGTCGCAATCGGATATTTCTTCTCTGGAAATAGTGGAGCAAAAAAAATAAGTGGAATCAAAAATACATCCACCAACAAATTGAATGATGTATTAAGCTACATAATCGAAGAATATGTTGATACTGTTAATGTTAAAAACCTTGAAGATGATGCCGTTGTTTCACTTTTAGAGCAACTAGACCCACATTCTTCATATATACCAGCTACCGAACTTCAGGCTGTAAGTGAACAATTGGAAGGAAACTTCGATGGCATTGGAGTTGAGTTCAACATTCAAAAAGATACAATCATGGTGGTAGCTGCCATCTCTGGAGGACCAAGTGAGTCTTTAGGCATTCAAAGTGGCGACCGAATAGTGCGTGTTGAAAAGAAAAATGTTGCTGGAACAGGAATTAAAAACGACGATGTGATAAAATTGCTTCGTGGAAAAAGTGGGTCAAAAGTAAAAGTAGGAATTATAAGACCTGGTGTAAAGTCAATTACGCAATATGAAATAACACGTGGTAAAATTCCAATTTATAGCGTTGATGCAAGTATTATGTTGGATGCAACAACTGGTTACATAAAAATAAGCAGATTTGGAGCTACTACTTATGATGAATACATGAAAGCCTTCAATGATTTAAAAATAAAAGGCATGACTAAACTGGTGCTCGACCTTCGCGATAATCCGGGAGGGTACTTAAATGCGGCGGTTGATATTTGTGATGAGTTTCTATCAAAAGGAAATAAAATAGTTTACACCCAAGGAAAAGCCAGAAAACGCGAAGATTTCGATGCTACTGCAAAGGGCGGTTTCGAAAATGGTGGCTTGGTGGTTTTGATTGATGAAGGTTCTGCTTCTGCTTCTGAAATTGTTTCGGGTGCTGTTCAAGACAATGACCGTGGTTGGATTATTGGACGTCGCTCGTTTGGAAAAGGTTTGGTGCAAGAAGAAGTGCGATTTGACGATGGTTCAGCTATGCGCTTAACCATTGCCAGGTATTACACACCTTCAGGAAGAAGTATTCAAAAACCGTATGACAAAGGAAATGATGCATACTACCATGAATTAAGCGAAAGGATCCAAAAACCTGATTCTACCCAAAAATTGAAAGGTAAGGAAACAAAAAGTGTGGCATATAAAACACCATCTGGCAGAAAAGTTTATGGTGGAGGCGGAATCACTCCTGATATTATAATTCCTGTTGATACAAGTGGTTATACTCCGCTTCTAGCTGAAATTGCATCAAAAGGTTTGATGAATAGATTTGCGTTTGAATATACCGATGGAAAAAGAGATGCAATCAAAAAACAATACAAAAATGAGGAGCAGTTTGCTTCTAATTTTAATGGAGCTTCCCTCCTACAGGAATTCAATCTGTTTATTCAAAAAAATGGAATAAAACCAAATGATGCTGCACTTCGTATTTCTTCTCAAATCATAGAGAGACAAACAAAAGCGCTAATTGCCAGAGCTGTTTTTGGTAATGCAGGATTCTACATAGTTTTAAATAAATATGATTTAGGCGTAAAAAAAGCAATTGAGATTCTTAAAAGTAATAAATTAGTCACCGCAAATGGTTCCCCTAAAAATCAAGACGCGTTTTAATCATAGCTTCCTTATGAAAAAAGTACTGTCAACACTGTTACTAATTGTTTTAACATTTATTATTCAAGCCCAAATAGTTACTCCAATTAAATGGTCTTTCAATCAACAAAGAAAAAACGACTCAACAGAAGTACTCATTTTTACAGCTACCTTATCTGGTAAACATCACCTTTATTCTCAGTTTACACCTGATGGCGGTCCTTTGCCAACAATTTTCGACTTTAAAAAAACAAAAGATTTTAAACTCATTGGGAAAACATCCGAACCGAAACCAGAAGGTGAATATGACGATTTGTTTGGTGTTACAGTTCAGTTATTCAAATTACAAAGGGTAGAATTTAAACAAGAAGTAAGAATACTTTCATCTAAAGACTTTAAAATAACAGGAGAAATAAGCGGAATGACTTGCGATGACCAAGGTTGCATTCCATTCGACCAAGAGCCTTTTTCATTCGACATAAAAGGAAATCCTAAAGCGAGTGCAGTTGCTGTGAAATCTATTGATACAGTTGCTGCTGTAGCTTCAAACAAAATAGATACACCAAGCAATGTAGTTAAAGCTACACCAGAAAATACAAATGCTAATTGCAAAGACATAGTTATTGAAGGACTAAAACAAGAAAAGAAAGAAGAATCTTCCGAAAGCTACTGGTTTATTTTTCTATTAGGATTTGGCGGAGGCTTGGTGGCATTACTAACGCCTTGTGTTTTTCCAATGATTCCACTTACTGTTAGCTTCTTTACCAAAAGCAGCGGTACAAAAAAGAAAGGTTTGTTGATGGCGATAACTTACGGTTTATCTATTGCAGGAATCTACACACTTTTAGCCGTTCCATTTATCGTAGCCAAAGTACCACCAGACACGCTCAATGAAATTGCAACTAGTGCCGTTTTAAATATCTTCTTCTTCGTAATTTTTGTTGCATTCGCAATTTCCTTCTTTGGTTATTACGAAATTTCATTGCCATCATCTTTAGCTAACAAAGCTGATAATGCTTCCAATACTGGAGGATTCATTGGAGTTTTCTTCATGGCCATCACTCTAGCCTTGGTTTCATTCAGCTGCACCGGCCCAATTTTAGGTTCATTTCTCGCAGGAACTTTAGCCACCAATCCAGACCCTTACAATATTCTTTTTGTAATGCTAGGTTTCGGCTCAGCTCTCGGATTGCCATTTGCATTATTTGCTGCTTTTCCTGCATGGTTGAACTCTTTACCTAAAAGTGGAGGTTGGCTCAATTCTGTAAAAGTGGTTTTAGGCTTCTTAGAATTAGGAATGGCCCTGAAGTTTTTATCTAATGCTGATTTAGTAGAACAATGGGGACTTTTAAAAAGAGAACCATTTCTAATCATTTGGGCGCTAATTGCATTTGCTTTAGCTGCATATTTATTAGGGTTTATAAAATTTCCTCACGATAGTCCTATCAAGAAAAAAAGCCCAATCAGATATATCTTGGCATCTACATTTTTTACGGCAGGTGTCTATTTTACAAGTGGATTATTTGGAAATGGATTAGAACTGATCAGTGGTTTTCCTCCTCCAACATTTTATAGTTACGCAGCTAAAAATGAAGCAAAGAAAGAAAACTCAACTGGAGATGAGCATTGCCCTCAAGGCATTCCTTGTGAACATGATTATAAAGTTGCTATTGAAAAAGCGAAGAAAGAAAACAAACCTATTCTTATCGACTTTACTGGTTGGGCCTGTGTAAACTGCCGCAGAATGGAAGAAGGCGTTTGGGTGGATCCTGAAGTAAAAAAAATAATGAGTCAAGACTATGTGCTTGTTTCTTTGTATGTTGATGAAAAAGCAGAATTGCCAAAAGAAGAACAATTTGTATCATGTTTAACAGGAAAAAGGGTAAAAACAGTGGGTAATAAATGGAGCAATATGCAAGTTGTGAATTTCCAAACTAACTCACAACCTCAATACATTACCATTTCTCCTGAAGGAAAATTATTGAACGCCCCAGTAGGCTATACCAGTAAAGAAAACTACTTAAGTTTCTTAAAAGAAGGTATTTCTAAAAACAAGCAAGAAGCTGCTTTAAATTAATAGTTTGAAAATGAATGCCACTGAATTATACATTCATGGTTTACCAGAAAATCAAAGGTTAATGATGGAGTTTCTGCGTGAAATAATTTTAGATACTTCACCAAAAATCAGAGAAGATTTTAAATATGCACTCCCATTTTACTACGCAAATGGGCCATTCTGCTATTTAAACAAGCAAAAATCAAACGTCTACATTGCCTTTTATTGGGGAAAGTTAATACCTCAATTTTCGCATTACTTTGATTTTGACACACGTGTAATGATAAAATCGCTAACATTTTCTTCTCTTGAAATGATTGAAGAAAAAATTCCTATTCTTCAAGAAATATTAGCTGCAGCTTTGATTGTTGATAAAGAGAAATACTCAAAGAAATAAAAATTCAATTTTTTAGCAGAACGTTTGTTATGTAGGCATTTATGGACTATTGAACAATTCTGTCTATATAGTTAATTGAATGCAGAGAATGCGATTCGACTTTTCTTTTGGAGTACTATTTTCGTTGCATTAGTTTTTTTATAATTATTAAATGCCTCTGACATATTTCGTCTACAAGATGACAAACGTTTATACACGTTTAAAAAACGTTTAAGTATTCCTTTAAAATGTAATTTCGCTTCGATGGGAAGGGGTGATGGGTTCCTACAAAAACAAAAATTAACTTCCAAATAAAAATTTAAACGGAGTGATTTTTTATCGTAAAGTATTAAATTTCTTAAAGTTTTCCTAAATCGACGTTAAACTTTTTAAGAAGCTTTGATTTATCTTCTGAATTACAAAATAAATTATTTCCGTCTTGTTAAAAATTCGAAAACAGCCCCAACAGCTACACCAATAGCTAATCCCATCGCAATGCTTAATGATAAATTACCTGAAGAATTACCATATGCAACGCCAAATGCAACTCCAAGCGCCGCCCCAATGCCAATACCATTTCCTGATAATTTATTTTTGTTTTCGCTCATAATCGAGGTTTCTTAATGATTACTAAAAATAGTCTTTACCATTCCTCTGAAGTATCCTCCAAATCAACAGCCCCAGCTCCTAATCTAATTAAAACTGGTTGAGCTCCCGAGCAATCAATAATGGTAGAAGGAACCAGTGCTCCGTAACCACCATCTACAACTAAATCTACAATGTCTTTGTAGCGCTCATTTATCAATTCAGGGTCGGTGGTGTACTCCATAAACTCATCATCATCGTGTACAGAACTCGAAATTATTGGACCATCTAAGGCAGTTACAATAGCACGGCAAATTTTATTCTCTGGAATACGGATACCTAAAGTTTTTTTTGTGTTTTTAAACAACTTCGGAACATTATTATTGGCATTCAGAATAAAAGTATAAGGCCCCGGAAGGCAGCTTTTAAATAACTTAAAAACTACAGTATCAACAGGTCTTGTATAATCTTTCAACCTGCTCATTTCATCAAAAACAAAAGTAAAATTCGCCTTTTCGGGTTTTATTCCCTTTAATTTGGCAACGCGCTCTACTGCCTTGGCCTTGGTGCAGTCGCATCCAAAAGCATATACTCCATCAGTTGGATAAATAATTACACCTCCATCTCTCAACACCTCAACAACTTTGGCTACTTGCCTAGGGTCAGGAGTTTCAGAATGAATGCGAATTAACATCTTAAGAGTTTGTTTTAGCGTAGTCGGCTAGAAATTTCTCTAAACCACTATCTGTTAATGGATGCTTTAATAAATCGGTAATTACATTTAACGGACAAGTAGCCACATCTGCACCTGCTTCTGCGCACTGAATCAAATGCATGGTATGTCGAATAGATGCAGCGAGAATTTCCGTCTCATACCCGTAATTATCATAAATCAAACGAATTTGCTCTATCAGTTCCACTCCGTTTGTGGAGATATCGTCTAAGCGACCAATAAATGGAGATACATATGTTGCACCAGCTTTTGCAGCTAATAATGCTTGACCTGCTGAAAATACAAGTGTACAGTTTGTTCTGATCCCTTTTTGTGAGAAATATTTTATCGCTTTAATACCATCACGAATCATTGGAACCTTCACCACAATTTGATCGTGAAGGGCCGCAAGGTTTTCACCTTCCTTTATAATGCTTTCATAATCAGTCGAAATTACCTCAGCACTCACATCTCCATCTACTATTTCACATATATCTACGTAGTGTCTTAAAATTGCATCTGTTCCTTTAATGCCTTCTTTGGCCATTAAACTTGGATTTGTTGTAACCCCATCTAAAACACCAAGGTCTTGTGCGTCACGTATTTGAGCTAAATTTGCTGTGTCTATAAAAAATTTCATGCTGAATTTGATTTTTTGCAAATGTAAAGTTTTATAACGCTTCAAAGCCAAACCATTTCTAATTTTACTTAATTTCACGCACCAATTATAAAGATACGCAATGGCAAAGGCAAAAGACAGAGTTAATGTAGTGTACTCAACCAATCCAAATTTTAGCTATGAAACTGAATCGGATAATGAGCTAGATACGCTTCCGCCTGCAAAACAAGATTTACGCGTTCAATTAGATAAAAAATCAAGAGCTGGTAAGCAAGTTACTTTAATAACTGGTTTTATTGGCACAAGTTCCGATTTGGAGGCCTTAGGAAAATCTTTGAAGAACCTTTGTGGCTCTGGTGGAAGCGCAAAAGATGGAGAAATTATTATTCAAGGCGACCAACGTGAAAAAGTAATGAAATACTTGCTCGAAAAAGGATATAAAGCCAAAAAAGCTGGAGGCTAGTTTCTTACAATTCTCTCATAAATAGCTTCATACATAGGCAAAATAGCATCAATATTGAATAGAGCAGCTTGTTGAGCAGCTTGTTCTTTGAACTTTTTATGAAGCAAATTATCCTTCAATAAATAAAGAGCATTTTTTGCCATATCTTCTATATCGCCCACTTCACTTAAAAAACCAGAGTAACCATGTTTGTTTACCTCTGGAATTCCTCCTGTATTGGTAGAAATTACAGGTACGTGAGAAGCCAAAGCCTCCAGAGCCGATAATCCAAAGCTTTCAGATTCAGACGTAAGTAAAAATAGGTCAGACATACAGAGTAATTTTTCAATGGCCTTTGTTTTACCTAAAAATATCACATCATCTATTACGCCTAAATTTCTTGCTAAATTTTCCACATTTCCTCTTTCTGGACCATCTCCAACCAACAATAACTTACTGGGCACCTCTTGCCTAACCTTGTCAAAAACCTTCACAACATCTTCAATCCGTTTTACGGGTCTGAAATTAGAAATGTGAATCAGAATTTTTTCATTGTTAGGGGCATATAGATTTTTAAAACATAAGTCATCTGCTTTCGCATAATTGGTAACATCAATAAAATTAGGCACAACCTCTACTTCTCTATTAATATTGAAATACTTTAATGTATCTAATTTTAAACTTTCTGAAACCGCTGTAACCGCATCGCTTTCATTTATCGCAAATTCAATTACAGGCTGGTAAGAAGGATCTCTTCCCATTAAGGTGATGTCTGTGCCATGCAATGTTGTAACAAATGGCACTTTTTTTCCCTTCGTCTTTAAAATTTGCCTTGCCAAAAAAGCAGCCGATGCGTGTGGAATGGCATAATGCACATGCAATAAATCCAAATCCTGGTGAATGGCAACATCTACAAGTTTCGAAGTCAATGAAATTTCATATGGCAAGAATTCAAATAATGGATAATTAGCAATAGGAACCTCATGGTAAAAAAGATTTCCTGAAAAAGTATCTAATCTAAACGGTTGACTATATGAAATAAAATGAACCTGATGTCCTTTGGAAGCAAGTGCCATTCCTAACTCTGTTGCTACCACACCGCTCCCACCAAATGTTGGATAGCAAACTATTCCAATTTTCATATTTTGTTTTCTAAGTTGTTAAAGTTAATGTTGCGTTCCCGTAATTAATTACTGCATTTAATTGTTTTAATAAATCACTTCCAAGTACACCATCAATTTTTTGCACTTCAATTTGATGGTACGATTCATTCACATGCTGTAAGTCTAGCACTACTGCTTTGTAATTTCCAATTTTATGATTGCCCAAAGTAATGGGACTCAAAACTGTATAATTACCTTGAAGCGTGCTGGTTCCCAAACCTGTTGAAAGTCTATCCAAGGCGAATAACTCAATATCTTTAAAATGATGCTTCAATTGTGTTTCATCAAAAACAGTTCTTGATGCACCTGAATCTATAAGCAATCTCAATTTCTTTCTTTTTACTTTTACCTCAACCATCAGATGAAATCCATCACCTTGAATATCTGTAATTTGAATCGGTAAAATTGAAACCATAAATAAAATACGTATAAAAAAAGGGGCCTATAAAGCCCCTTATCCTTTACTTTCTTTTAAGTTAAACAGCTGAAGAATTTACCATACCATCATAAACATCCATTACTTCTTTTACAGCAACAGCGCTATCTGCCAATAATTTCTTTTCATCCTCATTTAACTTCAATTCGATGATTTCTTCAATTCCGTTTTTACCAAGTTTTACTGGTACACCGAGATAAATATCTTTCAAACCATATTCACCTTGTAACCATGCGCAACATGGGAATATTCTTTTTTGGTCTCTTACAATTGCTTCAACCATTTGCGCTGCAGCGGCTCCTGGAGCATACCAAGCGGAAGTTCCCATTAGGTTTACCAATTCTCCTCCACCTTTCTTTGTGCGCTCAATAATAGCGTCTAATTTATCTTGGGCGATTAATTCTGTAACAGGAATTCCTGAAACTGTAGTATATCTTGGTAATGGAACCATTGTATCTCCATGTCCTCCCAATAACATTGCTTGAATATCTTTTGGAGAAACATTTAAAGCCTCTGCTAAAAATGCACGGTATCTGGCAGTATCTAAAATACCAGCCATACCAAACACACGGCGAGGATCTACCTTAGCTGTCAAATATGCTACATAAGTCATTACATCTAAAGGATTAGAAACGACTACAATCTTTGCATTGGGAGAATATTTTATCACATTCTCTGTAACAGATTTAACAATTCCGGCATTGGTTGCAATTAAATCATCACGGCTCATTCCTGGTTTACGTGGAAGCCCAGAAGTAATAACCACTACTTCAGAATCTGTGGTTTTAGAATAATCGTTAGTATATCCTACTACACGTGAATCGTATAAATTTATTGGAGCAGTTTGCCACATATCTAAGGACTTTCCTTCAGAGATACCTTCTTTAATGTCTATTAAAACTACTTCGTTTGCAAGTTCTTTTTCTGCAATTACGTTTGCACAGGTTGCTCCAACATTACCTGCTCCGATTACTGTTATTTTCATATTTGAATTGTGATGTATTTATTATTACTGCCTTAATGCGGGTGCTAAATTATAAATTAACCGCTTGTAAACTATCAAGTTTTAATTTTTTAATCATGAATAATTAAGTGAATAAATACCTTTGTCTTTTATCTCCCAAAATCGATGGCAATAAAAAAACAATATAAAACCATAATTCTTTTAACGCTTATTCTGATTGTCTCCGAACTTATTTACTTAGGGTTTAGAGAAGAGATCATTACAATTGATCCTGTAATTATAAAGTTTGTTGAAGTATTTCTCACACTGATTATTTCATTATTGATTATTTCTGTGATACTTAGATTTACCAGTAACAGGGTATGGACAATGTTTGAGAAAGAGATGGAATTAGAACAAAGAATAATTATCTCGAAATTATATTCTGTTTCATTATACAGTTTAGCTCTTCTCATTACATTTTGGAAGGCCGGAGTTTCATTAGGAAATCTTACACTTTTTATAGGTTTAATTGCTACGGGATTTGCATTCGCAATTCGTGATTTACTACTTTCATTTTTTGCTTGGTTTATCATTCTAAACAAAAAACCCTTTCAAATGGGCGATTACATTAAAATTGGCGAAGAAAGCGGATTGGTAACAAGAATTGGAACTTTCTTTTTCAGATTAGATCTTCAAGCAAATGATGAATTTATTAAAATTCCCAACAGCCAGATAATGACAAAGTCTATTTTTAACCGAGGCGAAGGAAAATTTAGAGAGGAAATAAAATTTGCCCTTAAGCATATACCTGAAGACTTGGAACAAAAGCTGAATATATTAAGTACCTTTATTAGAACCCGTTCTATTTTTAAGGAAAATGTAAAATCAACTCTAATAAGCGATACACTTGGTTGGTACATTTATATCTCCTACCCCACTAACTTTAAACAAGACCATTTAAAAGCTGCAATTTTCATTGAGGCTCATAGATTATTTGAACAAGAGCTTAAATTAACACAATGAAATACCTAATTCTACTTGCAGTATTCCACTTTCAAAATTTGTTTTCCCAAAGTTTGAATGAAAGTATTATAAGCAATTTACCAGCTGTTTTAAATGAATCGTCTGGATTAGAAAGAGATGAACAGGGAAACTTTTGGTCGCACAACGATTCAGGAGGAGAACCAGAATTGTATCATTTCTCTGAAGATGGTACATTGCTACATACCCTAAAAATCTCAAATGCCGAAAATATTGATTGGGAAGACATTACACTTGCTTCTAATGGCAGAATGTTTATTGGGGACTTTGGAAATAATGGGAATGACAGAGAAGACTTAAAAATCTTGATTGTAAACATCAATAACTTAAGTCCAGGATTTAACTTAAGAAACGCTTCAACTATTAATTTTTCCTATGCAGAGCAAACTGCTTTTCCTCCAAACAATAACAAGAAAAATTTTGATGCAGAAGCTATGGTTTATAAAAATGATTCTATTTTCATTTTTACTAAAAATAGAACGCAACCTTTTGATGGAAAGTGTTACCAATATTATCTCCCAGCAATTCCAGGAAACTATCAAATAAACCGCTCAGATACTTTATTTATTGCAGGTGCTGATGTAGAATCACGTGTAGTTGGGGCAGATTTTGATTCAATTACCAATAAACTCGCTTTGTTGACTTCAACAAAAGTCTTGATTTTTCAGCCTAATACAAGCAATACACTTTTAAGTAATACATCAACTATAAGGTCTTTCATAGATATTACTCAAAAAGAAGGTATTTGCTGGGGCGATTCTTGTAAACTTTATTTTTCTGATGAGTACGTTGAAGCTTTAAATGTAGGAGGGAAATTATATAATGCTGAATTGTGCGCCGCTTTAGGAAATAAAAAAGTTGAGAATCCTGAATTTGTAATTTACCCCAATCCTTCAAATGAAACTATTTTTATAAAACTCAATAAATCTGTTTCTGAAAAGAGGAACATAACCGGTGAATTACTTACAAGTAATGGTGAATTTGTAAAAATAATGCAGTGGAATATAACTGAAAATAAAGGTCATGTAAACACACAAAACCTGCCTAAAGGTCTATATTTATTGCATCTTAAAGAAAATGGAATGAATCTTAAATTTTTAAAAGTGCTCATCAATTAAGCTTTTTATAAACATTTTGACATGTATAATATCTTATGTTTTTTGCTTGTTTGTATCAGAAAACTTTAGCTATTTTACACTCTTGCAAAGAACCTAACACTCCTAGCCTGAATTTTATTGAGTAATTCTATGGAAAGCCGAAACATTTATGTGATTTGCTCGAATAACTTGCTGTTTTGATAAAATAATTATCGCATGAAAAAAGATGTTACCGCAAAAATATTTATCGTTGAAGATGAGCCTTTCTTCGCTAATCTTATTAACTACGATTTAGAGGCAAACTATTACGATGGTATAAATGTATATTTCAACGGAGAAGATGCAATTGAAAACTTAGCGCTTAATCCGCGGGTTGTAATTTTAGACCATAAATTACCTGGTATTTCAGGACTAGAAGTTTTGAAAAAAATTAAAGCATTTAACCCAGATATTCATGTTATATTTTTGTCTGGTTCTACAGCCATGGATACTCAAATTAGCGCTTTCAAAAACGGTGCTCATGATTTTATTATTAAAAATGAGAACGCATTTGAAGAAGTTAGAGGATTATTGAAAAAGATTTTCAATGACACAGTAGACAGTTCTGGTGAGTTAAAAGTAAAAAATTATCCAGGAAGAAATTAATTCTTCTACAATTCTATATGGAAAGCTCATTACGTTGTAGTGGGCTTTTTTTATTTTGATAAGAATTCAAGACTTCCCAAACAATTCAACCTGTATAATAATTGCGCTTTTAATCGAACTTAAAAATTTGGGTATCTTTTTAAATGATGTTCCGCTTCAAAAAGCAAACTTCACAAAATCAAACCGACTACAGAATACAATTACAAATTGCAAGAAGAATATTTCGTTTTCGGGAAGTTAAAAGTGCTAAAACTATTGATGTAATAGCTTCCAATAATTCAAAAAATATAGTTCGATTTAAGCCAAATAAAAGAGCCTTCCTCAAATAATTGAAGAAGGCTCTTAACAAAGATTATTTATTTCTTATTAGTTTTTCAATAAACGCTCAACAGCTTTAAAGCCGTTTGCTTCAACTGAAATTGTATAAACTCCTGCTTTTAAACCTTGTAAGTTCATATTGTGATTGATAACACTGTTAGAAGCTGCATTTAAAGTTTCAGATTGTACTTTACGACCTGTCATGTCAAAAATGTTTATTACATAATTTTGATCAACACTTGCAGTTTCAATATTTAATGTTACAGTTTCATTAGCTGGATTTGGATAAACTCCTAAGAAAAATGCAGAACCATCTTCATCAGGAATATTGTTTTGGCCCATTTCTGCAAATTTACCACCGTTAGTAATCGATTGACAAGGATAAGCAATTACACCATCCACATCATAACCATCTGCTGCACCTGGGAAACGAGAGCTAGAGCGTGTAGATTTATCAATAATTTTTAAATAACGGATTGTGCGAACACCTCCAGATAAAGGCATATTTCCAAAATCTAAACTACCATCGCGGCACAAACGACCTGCAGGCAATGAAGCCGGCTCGTTAGATGATGGATCTGCTAATAATAAAGTAAAATTAACTCCATCATTAGAACCATAAAACTCAGCAATTTCAGGATAATTATCGCAAGATCTTCCAGCATTATCATTAAATGTCGTTTCATAAACATACAAATCTGGACCAGTTACATCAAATACTGTGTAATCGAATTTTAATGTAATTTGACCTTCTTCTACACTAGCTGTGCTAGCTCTATCGAATCCTAAAGAAACGAAATTAGGAGTTGCAGCAACATCAGACATTTGAGGCATTAAAGTACCTTTACTAGCATCACGTCTGTTTAAAGCAGGTAAGTTATTACTACCTTTCATGGTCCCTTGAATGAAGTTTTCAAATCCAGTTGCGAATATTGGTGAACCTGGAGCATTTGGAACAATAGTACTTGCATAATTAGCACGTGCACCGTCAACGTCAAATCCATCAGCATTTGGAGCAAAACTTCCATTTGGAGAAACATCTACGATTTGCAGATACAATGCCCATGGCATGTTAGCAGGCAAATCAAAACCGAAATTTTGACATGCATTTGTAACAACTTTTACCCAGTTGCAGCCATCTTGAGAAATATATGCATCTGCATATTCTGGCCAAGTTCCGCAATTTGGTGTATTGTATGATGTTTCAAAAACTTCTACATCAATACCTTCACCTTGACCAATTGGCTGTGAGAAATTTAAAATGATGTTACCACCAAATCCTAATGATGTAAAATTTACAGTTGATGAATTTCCAGCAACTTCGCCCATATCAATATCACTGTCTTGAGGAATTCCAATTGCATTCGCATCATCTGTTCTACCCGGAACAACAAGATCAACTTGACCTAAGCCGTCAGCTGTAGTTCCTGGTGTATAAGTACCTGATGTAGGATATACTGGCTGCGCAAAAGCACTTACCAAGCCTAAGCCAAACATCGCAATTCCTGTTAAAACAGGCATTTTAATTTGTGTTAAGGTTTTCATGTGTTAAAAGGTTTAAATTTGAACCAAATGTATATAACTCAAAACATTCTTACAACATGATTTGAATCATAAATTAACACATAGCGAGTGTTAATATTATTAATAATATATATATATTACATACAATACTATAATGGTATTATAGATATTATAAAATACACTTATTGTCAACTAAAATTTATGTTATTCTTACATATAAGTTATTAACACTTCTAGGTTAAATAAATAGTATTAATACCTATATGTTCAGAATTTTTAAAAAAATGTTCACATTTCTCATTATACAAATACTTATTATTCAGATAATTATAAATATATGTAAGTTTTTAGCACAATTGAGATTTATTGAAAACCAATAACATTGGAGTGACCAACAAAAAAAGAGGCTATCTTTTCAAGACAGCCTCTTTGCTACTAATTAAATATTTAACTATCAATTCTTTATCACTTTTAAGCTTTGTTTCTGTCCTGCAGACTCTACAGTAACAATGTAAACTCCTTTCGGAAATGCAACTCCACTTACATCATGTGTGTATTTTGTATTCCGAGGAACAGTAAATTGGTCTTTAAAAACTTGTTGACCCACAGAGTTAAATACGCTCAAGTTAACTTTCTCATCAACCGAACCTGATTCATAGTTTACAGCAAATACATCTTTAAATGGATTCGGAGAAACACTCATCAAAGCTACTTCATCTGGCGTTGAAATATTGTCGTAAGCGCTAATTCTTGTTTGCTGTCCGCATTCGGTGCTTAAAACAATTACTCCATCTAAATCATATCCATCGGCAGAATTCGGGAATGAAGTTGCCGGTGAACGATCTGTTATTCTTAAATACTGTATCGCATAAACCCCATCTTCTATATCCATTTCACCGTCTTGACAAACTTCTCTCATAGGGAAATAAGTAACTCCATCTAGTGAACCTTCGAACATTGCCGCTTCAGGATAGGCTTCACAACTAGGAGCTCCAAAAGAAGTTTCAATTGCTTTTAAATCGTTTCCTGGTTTGTTGAAAATCACAAAATCAAATTTCAACACCAATGAACCAGTAAAACCAAGTGAAACAAAGTTTACTCCAATGTCATTGTTTTGCGGAATTCCCAAAGCATTTTCAGCATTAATTCTCGTATTATGAATAGGAGTGCCATTTTTACGTGTTCCTTGATTGTATTCAATAACATCTTGAGCAGAACCTGCTACTAATCCATCATTTACAGGATTTGCTGCAGCTCCATTCAAACATTCCACACCATCAACATCATAACCGTCTGCTACTTCATTATAAAAAGCATGAGTAACATCGCTAACATCTCTTAACTTAATATATTGAGCCCAGCTCATTACACCTAAATCGAAAAATGCATCTTGACATCTTGTTCCTAGATAAATGAAATTGCAACCATCCTGTGATGCGTAAGCTTCGATTTTTTCAGGGTATCTCGCGCAAGTTCTATTACCAAAAGTTGTTTCTGTAACCTTTATGTCATCTCCTTCTCCGTTTGCAATAGGTGAAGCAAATTTTAAAACTATCTCCCCTCCAAAACCTAATGCTACAAAGTTCAAAGTATTGTCGTTTTGAGGCGCTCCTAAAGCTCTTGAAGAAACTCTTCTTTCAGCAGCTACAGGTTGGCCATCATTTCTTTTTGTAGGTGTGTAAGAAACCACTTCTGTAATATAACAACCAGAAAGAGCACAAGTTTCGTTTGATGCAACTGTAATTACCTCATGCCAAACTAAATTAGAACCATTTCCTTCATTATCGTCGTCGTCATTATCGTCGTCGTCGTCATTATCGTCGTCATCATCATCATCGTCGTCGTCATCATCGTCATCATCGTCATCATCGTCATCATGGTCGTTATGGTTCCCGTTGTTGCCATTTCCGTTTCCGTTGTTGCCATTTCCGTTGTTTCCGTTATTACCATTTCCGTTTCCGTTGTTGCCATTTCCATTGTTTCCGTTATTACCGTTTCCTTCATTGTCATCATCATCGTCGTCATCATCATCATCGTCATCATCATCGTCGTCGTCATAATCTCCTTCATCGGTTTCATTATTACCTTCATCAGTTTGCCAGCGAATCCTTACTGAGTTTGGCCCAGGCATTACAGGTGTTGTGAAAGTTGTCTCTCCCGGATTTGCTACAATAAGTCCTGTAACAAAATTTGGATAAACATCCCAAGAAACAGCTATACTTTCGGTATTACTATTAACGATTTTCCAGTGCTTTTCTAAAGAAGGATTAGGTGAACACATCGCAATTAACTGCAATGGTTGTTGCGCATTTTCACTTGCGATAGATTTTTTGGAAGAAAAAAGATTAAAGTAAATCAATCCTCCAACTACTGCAATTACTAACATTCCTGCGGTACCAACGAGCAATCGTCTTCTTAAGGAAGCTTTTAGTGCATTTTTGACTCTGAGAGTAGGTTTATTATTCATTATAAAAGGTTTAATCTCCATTATGGAGTGTTTGCCTTTTAGACGAACCGCCTATTCTTTAGTTTCACTTCAATTCAATAACGCATTGTAAGATTAAAGTTGAAAATGTGTAAAACAAAAAAGGCGACTTCTTTAGGAAGCCGCCTTTAATATTGAACTATATGTGTTTTAGTTTTTTACAACCTTAATAGTTTCTTTTGAAGAATTTGATTCTATTGTAAGGAAATAGATTCCTTTGTTTAAGTTGCTTAAATTTAAGTGGTGAACAGTGTTACTTGATTTAGCAACATTTACCGTTTCCATTTGAACGTTTTGTCCTAAGTAATTGCTAACACTGATAGTAACTTTGCTATCTTGATCGCCAGTTGCTAACTGAATATTTAATTCATTAGTGAATGGATTTGGGAATACTTCAGCACCGAATACTTCATCTGCAACTAATGTATTATCAGAAATTTTTGATTCTGAAGGAGCAGAACAATCGTTTATAACTGTTACGCCATCTACATCATAACCATCTGCAGTACCTCCAAAAGAACCAATAGGAGAGCGATCCGTAATTCTCAAATACTGAATTACTCCTGCAGCATTAATATCTAGCTGACCATCTAAGCATAATTCATCTAAATATGTCCAATTTTCACCATCTAAAGAACCTTCAAACATTGCTCTTTCGCCATAAGAAGAACATAAAGGATTTCCGAAAGAAGTTTCTGTAACTAGAAGGTCACTTGCTAAAGGATTATCAAAAATCACATAATCAAAACGAAGTGTTACAGTTCCACCAAATCCTAAAGCCACGAAATTAATAGTATTGGAATTTTGAGGAAACCCCTCTGCGTTATTTTCATTTGTTCTACTTGTTGCTATTGCGCTTCCGTTTTTTCTTGTTCCTGGAAAATAATCGAAAGCTTCAGAAGCAGCACCTTGCAATAAAGTTGAAGGAACTGGATTTGGCTCAAAACCATTTAAGCACATAATTCCATCTACATCATACCCATCAGCTATTGCATTGTTATAGCTTGCATCAATTGGACTAGCATCTACTAATTTAATGTATTGTGCCCAAGCTAAAGAACCTAAATCAAATTCAGCGTCTTGACATTGTTCACCAAGATATACATAATGACAACCGTCTTGAGATGCAAATGCTTTTACTCTTTCTGGATAACGTGCACATTCTGGACCTCCAAATGTAGTTTCAAACACTTTGAAATCGTTTCCTGCACCGTTTTTAATTGGGCTGCCGAATTTCAAAACTATGTTTCCACCAAATCCTAAAGCAGCAAAATTCAAATTTGCTTCTGATGTTGCTACATCACTGTTTTGCGGAGCATACAAAGCATTGGTTCCAATAGTTCTTGTTGATAACAGACTTGTTCCGTCGTTTCTTTTGGTATATTCATAAGAAATTACTTCTTCAGCATAACATGTAACAGGAACATTTTCACATAAAGCGCCACCTGAAGCTTTTACTGTTTGATAGTTTGACCCATCAACAGACCAGAAAATCTTAGTTGTATTTGGTGTTGGTAATCCTGTAGAAGAATTAAATTGAGTTGGTGTTTCGAAAAAATTATCTCCAGGTAAAGCTACACCACCACCAGCTACTGATGTACCATATACACTATATGTATAAGCAATTGGGTTTGTAGTATGATTACGAACTCTCCAACGACGTGCAGTCGCAGGGTCGTTAGAACACATTGAAGTAAGTTGTAAAAATTGATTTGGAGTTAGGTCGTTTACAGATGCAACAATGCTGTTAGATTCTTTAGCACTGATAGTTTGAACTGGACCAAAACTAAGCGCAGCAAATAATGCAAAAGCTGCTGTTTTAAAATTGTTGAATTTGTTCATTTAATTTATTTTAGGTTAGATTAAATTATTTGATAGCTATTACGCTATCTTTTGCACAAAGTTACATTATTCTTACATCTTACAAATGATTTTAAGCAAACATAAAGCAATTATATATATACTTGATTTTCATATATTTACAATATTTCTAAAGAATATTTCTTAGCTTTTCATTTGCAAAACATCCTAAAAACGAATCATAAAAATGCGGATTTTTACTTTTTTGAAAATACCTTACGTCAGATTTGGCAAAAAAAAGCCATTCTAAGTGAATGGCTAAAAATAAAATGCTAAGAACTAATGCACATGTAAATGCGATTTTTTTCTACTGTATAAGAAATAGACTAATACACCTAAAGTACCCCAGATTATAAAAGCATACCAAGTATGTATGCGAACCTGGGTCATTAGAAAAATATTAAATCCAATTCCAAGTGATGCTATAACTGGTAAGAATGGCGTTTTATAAGGCCTTTCCAATTGGGGTTGTTTAACACGTAAAATCCAAACTGCTGCACATACCATCGCAAATGCTAATAAAGTTCCCATACTACACATCTCAGAAACTGTATTAATAGGTGTAACTGATGCAACAATAGAAACAATTAATCCTACTAAAATGGTACTTCTGTAAGGGGTTTTGAAGACTGGGTGAATTTTACCAAACAAACTTTTTGGCAATAAACCATCTTTTGCCATTCCTAAGAAAATTCTGGTTTGCCCTAACATCATTACCAACATTACCGATATCAGACCAGCAGTTGCGGCAATGGTAATGAGGTAAACTGCCCAGGTCATTCCAACACCAGAAAAAGCAGAGGCAACAGGAGCCCTAAGGTCTAGTTGGGTATATTTAACCATTCCTGTTAATACAAATGATACAAGTATATACAGAACTGTACAAATAACTAAGGAACTAATGATTGCGAATGGAACATCTTTTTTAGGATTAATAGCTTCTCCAGCTTGGGTAGAAACAGCATCGAAACCAATATAAGCAAAGAAAACAATTGTCGCAGCTGTAACAACACCTGACCAGCCAAAATGAGATTCTCCATTGCTATCAAAAATCTGGTCTGGAATAAATGGAGTCCAGTTAGCAGGATCTACGTAAAAGAAACCCGCAACAATTACAAAAAGGACCACTGCAATTTTAATAACAACTATAATATTATTTGTTTTTGCTGCTTCTTTTATTCCTTTATATAAAATACCAGTAACCAACCAAGTAACCAAAAATGCAGGCAGATTAAATGCATAACCAGGTAAATCTATAGAAGTATAATGGCTTGCCAAATCTTTTAAGTTTGCTGCGCCAGCCATGCTTTTCACATCAGCCAAAGATTTAGCATCTTTTACCATATCATGAGCTGGAGTGCTTGCCAAAGCAGCCTTCATTGCAGCTAAGTCAGGAACAATACTACCAAATGAAGCTAAATAATTTTGCAAAGCTGTAACTCCTGTAGCTTTCGCTATTTCTGCTTGAGCGGATGAATAATCCATACTTAGCCATAAGGGAATGTGTAAATCAAACAAGTCGAGCAGTTTAATAAAATAACCACTCCAACTTACTGCCACAGTTGTCGCACCCATCATATATTCTAAAATCAAATTCCAACCGATAAACCATGCAAACAACTCACCTACAGTTCCATAAGCATAAGCATAAGCAGAACCCTCTACTGGTAACACTGATGCAAATTCAGCATAACAAAGTGAAGCGAACAAACAACCAACTCCTGCAATAATAAATGAAATTGCTAGTGCAGGTCCTGCAAATTGATTTGCTGCAATCCCAGTTAATGTAAAAATCCCACCACCTATAATTGCTCCAATGCCAAGAGATGTTAGTCCATATCTTGTAAGTACACGATTTAATTCACCTTTCTTTAGGTCTGTTTCGTAGGCTGATATTGGCTTTCTTCGCCAAACAGAGTTTGATTTACTCATAAATTTTAATAATTGAAGTGCACTAAAATAGAGATTCAATTATTAAAGCAACTATAAAAATGAATTTTAATTCACTTTTTTCAATAAAGTAGCTTAAATCTTATTTTTCTTCTGAAACAAATCGGTTTGAATACTAATTGCTTCTGAATGAATTAGCTCGTAAATTTTCTTTATAAATTCAGGACTCAAGCCACTTGCAATGCCATTTTCTAGCTGCCTTTTTAAAATTTCTTCCCAGCGTTGCATTTGAAGAATGGTCATATTCTTTTCAAACTTATAATTTCCAATTTGCTCAATGAAATTATTGCGGCTAATTAATGCTTGTAAAATTAAATCGTCAATAGAATCTACACTTGCTCTCAGTTCTACCAGTTTTTGATGAAAATCAATATCAACAGCATCTGATTTTCTAATGATGATTTTATCCATCATAGATTTTAATTCAAATGGTGTAACTTGCTGTTTAGCATCACTTAAAGCAACTGAAGGATTGTTATGTGTTTCAACCATAATACCCTGAAAGTCTAGATCTAATGCCTTTTGAACAACACCCTCAATTAATTCGGGAGTTCCGCTTATATGACTAGCATCACAAATTATTGGAATATCTGGCCTAAGTGATTTTAAATCTATCACTAATTCCCATCTAGGTGTGTATCTATAAACTGAATTTTCAAATGATTGAAAACCCCTATGTATGGCAGCTATTCTTTTTACGCCGGCGCGCTGAATTCTTTCGATAGCGCCTAACCAAAGCGAAATATCTGGATTTATTGGATTTTTAATAAAAACAGGAATGTCTACACCTTTCAATGCATCTGCCAATTCTTGAATTGAAAATGGATTAACAGTAGTTCTTGCGCCAATCCAAACCATATCTATTCCTGCTTTTAGGCAAGCTTCTAAATGCTCAGGCGTAGCTACTTCTGTTGCCACAGGCATTCCAAATTGCTCTTTTACCTTTTTGAGCCAATGCAATCCTTCATTTCCGGCACCTTCAAAAGCTCCTGGTCTTGAACGAGGTTTCCAAATGCCTGCACGAAAAACATTATTGGGAAAATTTTTATGAATTCCAGCTGCTGTGAGCAAGACTTGCTCTTCGTTTTCAGCGCTGCAGGGCCCAAAAATCGTGAATGGCTTGTTCCCATCAGGAATCCATTTATCAATTTTTATAGAATTTAAAGTATTCAGAGCTAAAGCTTGCACATTACAATTAACAGATGTATTGCCTTTTTGTTTTTGATTTTACCAACCTAATATCCAAGCAAACATCAATGGAGCAACAATAGTAGCATCTGATTCAACGATAAACTTTGGAGTTTCTTTATCTAGTTTGCCCCAAGTAATTTTCTCGTTAGGCACAGCACCAGAATAAGAACCATAACTTGTCGTTGAATCTGAAATTTGGCAGAAATATGCCCAAAATGGTACATCATGCCATTCTAAATCCTGATACATCATTGGAACAACACAAATTGGAAAATCACCAGCTATACCTCCACCGATTTGAAAAAAGCCGACTCCTTTGCCTGAAGAATTCGCTCTGTACCAATCGGTTAACCACATCATATATTCTATGCCAGATTTCATGGTAGAAGCTTTTAACTCGCCTTTAATACAATACGAAGCAAAAATATTTCCCATTGTTGAATCTTCCCAACCTGGAACTACAATTGGAATATTTCTTTCTGCCGCGGCAATCATCCAACTATCTTTTGGGTCAATTTCATAATATTGCTCCATTTCACCTGAAAGCAACATTTTGTACATGTATTCATGTGGAAAATATCTTTCTCCTGCTTCTTCAGCATTCTTCCATTGTTTAACAATATGCTTTTGAATTCTTCTGAACGCCTCTTCTTCAGGTATACAAGTGTCAGTAACTCTATTATATCCTTCTTCCAATAAATCCCATTCATCTTGTGGACTTAAATCTCTGTAATTTGGAACCCTTTTATAATGAGAATGTGCAACCAGGTTCATAATATCTTCTTCCAAATTTGCACCTGTGCAAGAAATAATATCAACCTTACCTTGTCTTATCATTTCTGCAAATGACTTTCCTAACTCTGCTGTACTCATCGCACCAGCAAGTGTCACCATCATTTTACCACCTTCAGTAAGGTGTTTTTCGTAACCTTTTGCGGCATCTACAAGCGCTGCTGAATTAAAATGTAAATAATGCTTTTCTATAAATTGAGAAATTGGACCTTTCATTTATTGCGTTTTAGGGCGGCAAATATAAGATGTTATTTAACTATGAGAACAATTTCAAACTATATATCATTTTGCAAATGATAAGAATTCGTTAACGTAATATTAAAGTTAATAGGTATGGTGCTTACTTACTTATTTATCTATTTTTGCCAACTGAAACTAAAATCGTTATGAAGAAATTTTTACTTGCTTTTTTTGGTGTTTTATTATTAAACATCTCATTATTTGGTCAGTGCTCTGACCTATTTATCTCAGAATATGTTGAGGGTTCTGGAAATAACAAAGCGTTAGAAATCTATAATCCAACAAATACAGCAATCAATCTCGGAAATTACAGAGTTATCCGTTGGGCAAACGGAGCTATTACTGCGCCTGATGACGGAGTGATGCCTCTTCCCGCTGCGTTAACTGTACCTTCCAAAGGCGTTATTGTAATTGCTTTGAACCTAACAGACCCAAACGGAACCGGACAAACCGCTCCGATAGCTTTAGCACTTCAAGAAAAAGCTGACACTTTGCTTTCAAATGGTTGTGGAACTGAGCCGGGAAACATTAGAACTTTTTGCTTTAATGGTGATGATGCACTCTCTTTAGAGAAAAATGTTGGCGGTACTTGGACGAGAGTGGACATTTTTGCATGCATAGGTGAACAACCGACTAATAGTCAAGGCACTGCCAGTCCTACTGCAGGATGGACAGACTTGGCTCCATTTTCAAGTATGCCAGAAGGTTATACAACTGCAGTTGATGGCCCTTATTTTTTCCGTTATTGGACACAAGACAAAACTTTGATTCGTAAATCAAGTGTGAATAACGGAGTTACTGTTAATCCTCAACCAGCCTCATTTAACGCTTCTGTACAATGGGATTCTTTGGCCACAGATATGTTTGACTCATTAGGATTTCATACTTGTGTATGTAATATTGTGGGCTTTAATGATTTACCTGAATCAGAAAAATTAACAGTATACCCAAATCCTGCTAACGATAAGATTTCTATTCAATCGGAATTAGCTATTTCTTCAATTGTTATCTTCAATGTTACTGGACAAACCCTTGTAGAAATGAAGAATCCTTCTTTAACTAAAAATATTCGCATCGAAACACAAAATATTCCTCAGGGAGTTTATTCTGTGAAATTGATTTACACAAACGGAAGTCAGGCATCACGCAAAATAATTGTTCAACATTAAAAAATACTAAAATCTATAAGAAGCGCTGTGAACTGCAGCGCTTTTTTGTTTTTGTATGCTTATGAAACATATTCTTACTCTACTCTTATTGGTTTGCACTTTTGATATTTTCGCGCAAGGAAATATTAAAGGTAAAGTTGTAGACCAAACTTCAGGTGAAACTATAATTGGAGCATCGGTGATATACGCTCCCGGCAAAGGAACTACAACAGATATTGATGGAAATTTTACACTTCCATTGCCAAATGGTGAATATACAATTGCTGTGTCCGCTACCGGTTTTAAAACCATTAGCAAACAGGTAAAACTTAATAACAATACTGTTGAATTGTCATTTTCACTTCCATCCAATACATTACGGGAAGTAGAAGTTGTTTCAGATATTGCAATTGCAAGGGAAACGCCTGTAGCATTTAGTAATATTGACCCAAAGAAAATTCAAGAACAATTAGGTTCGCAGGATTTACCGATGATCTTAAACACAACACCTGGAGTTTATGCAACCCAGCAAGGTGGTGGTGATGGTGATGCAAGGGTAAGTATAAGAGGATTTAACTCACAAAACGTTCAAGTTTTGATTGATGGAATTCCTATGAATGATATGTTCAATGGTAGAGTATTCTGGAGTAACTGGTTTGGGCTCGATAATTTAACGTCTGGTGTACAAGTTCAACGCGGACTTGGTGCATCAAAATTATCAATTCCCGCAATTGGAGGAACAATGAACATTCTAACCGCAGGCATTGATTCAAAAAAACAATTGAGCATTCGTCAAGAAATTGGAAATAACTTTAATGCCAGAACAGGAATTACCTACAATTCAGGTAAACTTAAAAAAGGCTGGGGCTTTAGTGCTGCAGGTTCTTTTAGAAGAAACGATGGGTATGTAGACCAACTTACTTCAAGAATGTTTTTCTATTATGTCAAGGTAGAAAAATATGTTGGTAAGCACTTATTCAGCTTTTCAGCTTTTGGTGGTCCGCAAACAACTGGACAAAGAGATTTTACTGTAGACCAGCCAATTTATACATACAGTAAAAGAATGGCAGCTTCTTTAGGTGTAGATACGGTTGGAAAAACTGAATACGGAAGACGCTACAACCCAAGCTGGAACTATGTTACAAGAAACAGAGATAATCCAAATGCAGAAAGAGAAGTTTTTAATTCTTCTATCAATCAGTTTCATAAACCTGTGCTATCATTAAAGCATTTTGTAAATGTGAACAGCAAATTTTATATTTCTAACATTATATATGCTTCCTATGGTATGGGCGGAGGAACAGGTCCGAATAACACAATTCCAATTGATAGCACCGGAAGACAAAATTTTCAAGCGATTTATACTTCAAACGCTACAAGCGAATTTAACATCTACCCTGGTTTTGGTCCAGATAGCTTATACAAAGGTCAAAGAAGAGCTGCAAATTTTATAAGAAAAAACTACAATGAGCACCAATGGTATGGTGCATTATCTCAATTTAAATATGAACCAAATACCCATTGGGATATCTCAGCAGGTATTGATTTAAGAACCTATAATGGTCAGGTATTTAGCCGCGTGCATGATTTAATGGGTGCAGACCTCTGGGTTTCTTCAGCAGATCAAAATGCACCTACTAATAGTCCGGTATTTGAAGGCGATAGAATGCGACAGTTTATTGAAAGAAAAGTACGATGGACAGGAGCTTTTGCACTTGCTGAATACAAAGCAGGAAACTGGAGTGCCTTTTTGAACGTAAGTAGTTCCGCAAGTTATTACAAGCAATACAACCATTTTGCAAAAAAAGAATTAGTGCTTGCAGATACTACTCTGCAAATTGGCTATAATGATACAATTACATACAACGGAACATTCTACGATAGAAATACTCCTGAATTAAGAGTTAACCAAAGTGATTGGCAAACATTAATTGGATATACAGTTAAAGCTGGTGTAAACTATAACTTGACGGAGAAAATGAATGTTTTCATGAATATAGGTAATTTAAACAGGGCTCCGTTGATGCAATTTGTGCTTAGAAATGATAATAAAAAGTTTCAAGGAGTAAAAAATGAGGTAATTCGCTCAGTTGAGTTAGGCTATGGTTATCGCACTGCAAACTTTTCTGTAAACTTTAATGGATATTACACCAATTGGAAAAATAGACCTACATCTGTGTCTTTTACAGTAAACGGAGAACCAATAAGTAGTAATGCTCAAGGAATGGGAGCTTTGCACAAAGGGTTAGAGTTAGATTTCATTTATAAAATTCATAAAAAATTAAGTTTTGAAGGCGCCATTTCTTATGGTGACTGGAAATGGAATTCAACAGCAACTGCTTTTGCAATTGATGATGCTGGTAACGTTTCTGATACCGTAAAATTTGACCCAAGAGGTGTCAGAGTAGGAGATGCTGCACAACGCACCTATTCTACAAGCTTTAGATACGAGCCCTTTAAAAGATTCTATTTCAAACCTCAATTTACTTGGTTTACATACAATTTTGCTAATTTCTCCCCTGATGGATTGCAAATTACAGATTTGAAGAACGATTTAGGACCAAACATAGGTCGCCAATCTTGGAGAATGCCAGATTACGGAACGCTGGATTTAAACTTAGGATATGGTTTTGTATTTAATAAAGTTAAATTGGATGCAAGGCTTACTGTTATAAATGCTTTAGATGCTTTCGGGATTACCGACGCCCAAAGCAATCAATTTGGAACTACATCTGCATTTAACGCAGCAAGTTCAAGTGTTAATTTCTTAATGGGCCGCCGTTGGTTAGGTTCTTTAACAGCTACATTTTAATTATATGAAAAAGATCATTTTATTTTTTTCTCTTCTAAGCCTTCTTTATGCTTGCAGCAAAGAACAAAATACTGCAGATAAATTAGCGGGAAAATGGCAAATTTCTTCTTTAAAGTGGGCTAATGGCAATCCTATTGATGTTACAAATGACATCCATAGTATTGAATTTTTAAGCTGCGACAAAGCTTATACAGCATCTTGCACAGGAATATACTTCTTAGATTATGCAGATACACTGAAGAAAGATTTAAACGACACATTCAAATTCGAACTAAAGGGTGATGAAATCTCTATTTCAAGTGTAAAAAATTCAGCTCCAGGTAATACATTTGTTACTAAAATTTTAAGGCAGCGCTACATTTTTGAAAACAAAAGCGATAACAATTTTGAATTAAAAAGATTTAGGACATTTGCTGATAGCTCAAATGGAATAATTAACGCAACCAAACAATAAAGAAAAACAACAACTCAAAAACATGAAGAAATTTCTATTATCAATTGTAACCTTTGCTGCTAGCTTAGCTGCATACGGTCAAAGCCCTGTTCCAGCATCATGGGATTGCGGAGACATTGGAACATTGCCCACTGGTTGGTCTTATAATAATGCATTTGGTGCTTCAAATAATTATTCCGGACCAACCTCCTGCGATGAAGTTATTTGTTTAAGACTAGATGCAACAGATGATGCATTAACCATTTTTTTTGGTCAACAGCCGGGAGCTATTTCTTATCAAATAGGCACCACTGCAACTACTGCTTGGCAAGGAACCTTGGTCCTCGAAGAATCTGTTGATGGTGCTTCATGGAGTAATATTCATACATATGCAAATGGAGATATTCCAGCTAGTAGCAATGGTTGTTTAAGTGAAACATATACTCCTGCAAATTCAGCTTCAAGATATATTCGATTTTTGTTTCAAGAAAAAATTTCAGGTTATAACCTAAAACTAGATGAGATAAGTATTGAAGCGCCAGTTATTGAAGGGGCAACAATTCGTTTAACTGATGCGGCGAATGCAACCATTCTTGATGGCGCTGTTGCAGCACCGTTCAATTCTACAAGCGTTACATATAATATATTAAATGATGGAACTATTGGCTCACTGGATGTTTCTGCAATTACCTTATCAGGTGCAAATCAAAACGCTTTTGCAATTACATCTCCCGCATTACCAATTAGTATTGCACCAGGTGCATCTGTCCCGTTGGTAATAACTTTTACCGCAAATAATGGAGCAGGCTCTTATATTGCAGACGTTACGATTGCAAGTAACGATGCAGTTAATTCTGCTTATAACTTCTCGATATATGGTATCGATGGATTGTTGGCTTCTCAACCAAGTAATGAAATAACTGCCGGTTCGGCGACAGGACAAGATTTAAAAACGTATCGTTTAATTTATAATTTTGAAGGAACAATCCTAAATGAAGACCCATTAGGAGGTTATTTAGTGCTAAGAAGCGAAAATGGCCCAGTTTCTACGGCTCCAACAGATGGAACAACTTACCTTAGAGGTCAGTCTATAGGAAACGCTAAAGTTGTTTTTGCAGGTAGACCAGATAACGATTCACCAGCAATAAGAACTAATTGGGTACAAGCCAATAAAACATACAATTTTGCTGTATTTTCTTATGGTGGAAGTGGAGCATTTACTAATTACACCAATCAAATTAATAATGTGGCTTTAACAACCCCAAATACAGAGGTTTCTCCTTCTGAATATGCTGGCATTTCTACCTCTAATCCAACATTTGTAACCGACTTACATAACCTGATTAATCCTCACACTTCAATTTTCTACAGTAACTATGCATCAATTATGATGAATCTATTTGTTGTAAGAGATACGTTTGTAACCGGGGGTGTAACTTTTGATAAAGTAATAAATTGTTCTTATAGCGGCGAAGCTAAATTATATAATAACCCATTCGACTGGACAGCAACTGGATATAGTCGTGAACATACCTATCCGCATAGCTGGATGCCAAGTTTCCCTGCTGATAACCCAGAAAAACCTGAATACAATGATTACCATAATCTTTACCCAACAAGACAAGTAAATGTTAACGACTTACGCTGCAACTATCCGTTCGGAGAAGTTGTAACAGTTGAAACAGGCTGGCCGGTAGTTAATCCTCAAGGATTTATTGGTTTAGATGCAAATGGAAATCGTGTATATGAACCAAGAGACGAGCATAAAGGTCGCGCAGCACGCTCATTAATGTACATGGCAGTTTGCTATACAGAAGGCGCAAATGTTTTTAGTTTTAATAGACCCAATGGTCAACAATGTTTGAATTTCCAGATTGATTACCCTCAAAATCAGTATTTGATGAAGCAATGGCATTTTGAACACCCTCCAACAGGTTGGGACATTGCTCGTAATGACTTTTTAGATTCATTACAAGGAAACAGAAATCCATTTGTTGATCAACCTGATTATGCATGTTTTATTGATTTTTCTAATCTTACAAAGATTGCAACACCATCAACTCCTTGCTGGTTAGATGAAACTGGTTTTGAAACCATCCAAAACATGAACTTAAATGTTTATCCAAATCCATCTCAAGGTAATATCCGTGTTTCTTGGGCAGGTGTTTCTGACCAATTAACTATGGATGTATACGATATTAGCGGTAAAATGGTAGATTCAAGAAAAGTGAATGCTACAAATGGAGTTAATATTCAAGATATTCAATTCAACTTACCAGTTGGAATGTATATGTTAAGATTAAATGGAACAAAATCTTCTGCTGTTCAGAGATTGATAATATCCGAATAAGACTTAAATAATAAAGTAAATTGAAAGCAGCCAGTTTAAAGATTGGCTGCTTTTTTTATGCTTTTTCTTTAAAAGTATTCTTTAACCTATTTACATCTCTTTGCAATTGCATAACTGTATTTGAAAGTTCAGAACGACTTAAATTTGGTTCAGGAATTTCAGAGCTGATATAATGAGTAAATTTCCATATCTCTAAAATATCTTTTACTGCAATTTCATACGGTTCATACGCTGGATTGGTAGAACACAACAATAAGGTTCCGTTTTCTTCTAACTGGTTATACAACATCTTAAACACAATGCCATCATCTTTAGTAATGACTATATATGGATTTCCGTTTCTAATAAAACTCCAATTCTGGAGATATTCACCTGTTACCCAAGATCCATCTGGAACCGGTGGCATAGAATCTCCAATTATTGGAAAAGTACGGTACTTCTTATTGGGCGACAAAAAGGGCATTTGAAAAGTTGGCAAAACCTTTATGTAATCGGGATCAGAATACCCAGAAGTATAACCAGCTCTTGCTTTAATTGGAACCAATTCAACATTCTCATTGTTTTGGGAATCCACTGTTGTAGCAATGATTCTCAAATGATTTCCGCTAATATCAGTCTCATTTTTAGATTGAACAGCACTCCACTCCTCTTTTGAATGTTGCGCCAAATCAAGTTTTATTAATGCATCAATTGAAACTTGATAATAGTTAGAAAGTCTTATAAGATTCTCGCTCCCAGGTTCTGCAGAACCATTTTCATAACCACTTAAAGTTGTTCTTTTTATTCCTAAGTCAGAAGCCACTTCTTCTTGAGATTTTGTGCTATTTTTACGAAGAAATTTAAGGTTTGAAGCAATCATAAAGACGTATTTTTTGTCAAATATATAAATTTGATTTAAATTATGTCAAGCTGCCGATTAATTTTGAAGCATTTTTTATTTCAACTTTCTTCAAACATCTTTGTTAAAAAATTATGAAAGTATTAATTACGATAATTTTAAGCTGTTTCTTTCTCTTAAGTAAAGATTCATGCGCTCAAAAAATTGTTACCTCAAAAGAATTTAAAGATGATTATGTAGGTGGTGTATTGTTCGTGAAACTGAAATCAGAGTTAAGAAACACTGCATCCATAACCAACATAAATTCAACAATCTTTAACAATGCTATTTCGTCTTTCAATTTAATTTCAATTCAGAAAGCATTCCCCAATATTAAACCTCCTGAAAAATCAAAAAACGTAAGAGGTGAAAAATTAGCAGACCTTTCATTAATCTTTAAACTTACATTCCCTGAAAATACTGATATGTTAGCTGTTAAAGAGCAACTTTTAAAGTCCAAAACTTGCGAATATGTAGTTCCTCAGTTTGTACCTCGATTATGTTATGTTCCAAATGATGATAGCATTTCTAAGCAATATGCTTTGTTTAAAATTAATGCTTTCGCAGGTTGGGATGTCAGTAAAGGAGATACGAATATGGTTATTGGTGTAACTGATACTGGGATTGACCCTTTTCATCCTGATATTATTGGAAACATAAAATATAATTACGCTGACCCAATTAATGGGATAGATGATGACAATGATGGCTTTATTGATAATTACAGAGGTTGGGATACAGGTGCCGACGATAATGACCCAACTGCCGATAATAATTTTCATGGTCAACATGTTTCAGGACTATCTTCTGCAACACCAAATAACAGTGAGGGAATCGCAGGTTCTGGCTATTTCTGCAAACTGCTTCCTATAAAAATTGCTAATCAAAACGGTTCTTTGGTAGGGGCTTATGATGGCTTAATATACGCTGCCGAGCATGGTTGCAAAGTAATCAATTGTAGTTGGGGTGGATTTGAATACAGCGAATTGAATGAGGATCTGATCAGATATGCGGCTATCAACAAAGATTGTATAATTTTTTGCGGCGCAGGCAACAACAATGATGAAAGGCTGTTTTATCCTGCATCTTACGAATATGCTGTTTCGGTTGGAGCAACTAATGAACAAGATTTTAAAGCAGATTTTTCAACTTATGGTTACCTACTAGATTTGTTTGCCCCCGGAGATTTAGTTTTATCTACTTGGGCAAATGGCGAATATTTAAGAACCGGTGGAACTTCTATGGCAGCTCCTGTAGCTGCAGGTTGTGCTGGAATTCTTAGAAGTGCATTTCCTACTTGGTCAAGTCAACAAATTACAGAACAGTTAAAAGTAACATGCGATTTGATAGACCAAATTCCACAAAACGCAGAATATGCTGGAAAAATGGGAAAAGGAAGAGTAAATCTCTTCAGAGCTCTAACAGAAACAGGAAAGCCATCAGTAATTTTTAACGATAAAAGACTAACCGATAACGGATCTCAACTTTTTCTACCAGGCTCTCTGGTGCAATTGAATGGTTTAATGATCAACTATCTTTCATTTGCAAATAACGTAACTGTTTCAGTAAGTTCATTAACTCCAGCATTTGAAGTAATAACACCCGGTTTTAACTTTTCAAACTTTGGAACGCTCGACACACTTCCTGTTGTTGGAAGCGCAATACTATTAAGAGTGAATGAAAATGCGACTTTTAATGAACAAGGAATCATTAAAATAAGCATTAACGCCGATGGGCAAATAAATGATGAATACATCTTTGCCAAGGTGAATGCGAATTTCATCAACATAAATACAACTGCAATAAAAACATCTATCGGAAATAACAGCCAAATTGGTTTATATGGTGATGGATTTTTAAAAGGGAATGGCTATCAGTTTAATAACCATTCTGATTTATTGTATGAAGGAGGTTTGATGATTGGAGCTGAAACATACAGAGTAGCAGACAATATAAGAGGTGAAGTAAGAGGAGAAGTTGACGAAGACTTTTTTACAGATATTCCTTTGCGATTAAAAAATAGTATTGTATCAGTATCTGAATATGATGGTCAATTTTATTCATCTAAAGAAATAAGTGTAGTTGTTAAACAAAGACTTATCTCTGATTCCGCAGGAGAAAAAAAGAATTTCTTTGTTCTTGAATACGACATTTCCAATTACTCAAACGAGACTTATTTTGGAATGTTTGCCGGCATTTTTACTGATTGGGATTTAATAAATCCATCAGAAAATGAAAGCGGTGTTATTACTTCTCAAAAAATCGGGTACGTTAATTCAGGTGATTCACTATTCTGCGCTGTAAAAGTTTTGAATGATGGCCCAGCCTTGTTCAATGTAATGCGAAATGGAGGAGCTACAATAGAAGGTGTTTTTATTAACGATGGGATTTCTTCATTTGAAAAGTATTTGGCACTTTCAACTAACAACCAACTTGTTACAGAACCCGTTGGAGATATTGTAAATGTTGTTTCTACTGGACCATTCAATTTAAATCCTGGTGAGCATAAAGTCCTTTCATTTGCAGTAATTAGCGCCACAAACTTTAACGAACTTGGGCAATTAGGAGCCTCGGCTCAACAATTCTACAATCAAACAGTTATTCCGCTTTCACTGCCAATAGAAGATTTACAAATAGGTATTTTTCCAAACCCTGCAAATGAATTGGTAAACATCTCAGCAGATAATTCGTTTGGTGAATATAATGTAACCATGCTGGATCTTATGGGCAAAGTTGTAAAGTCATTTTCAGGTCAAAACAAACTCTTGAAAATACCGACTCTAGATTTAAAATCAGGTTTGTACATAGTAAAAATAGAGTCAAAAGAACACAATAAAGCATACACAATTAGTATTCAGCATTAAACGTTTTCACAAATCAATTTGCTAACACGCGTTTTTAAATTAGGTTTGTAGCAACAATTTAAAATTATGGATTTAAGAGGAATTATTTCAGTTTCAGGATTAAGCGGCTTGCACAAAGTTGTAGCGCAAACTAAAAACGGTTTGCTTGTAGAATCGCTCATCGACGGTAAAAGACAACCAATTTATAATAGCCACAAAGTAAGCTCTTTAGATGACATTAGTATTTATGGGACTTCTGAAGACATCCCGTTGAAAGAAATTTTAAAAACCATCAAAGACAAACTTGAAAGCAAACCAGCTGAAGATTATAAAGAAAATAGTGATGGCGCTAAAAAAGCTTTCGCGGAATTAGTGCCACAGCATGATGCTGACAGGGTATATGTTTCTGATATGAAAAAAGTATTTTTTTGGTATAACTTATTGTTAGCCAAAGATCTTTTAAATGATACACCAGAAACTGAGCAGGAAGGAGATACAACAAAAGCTGAAGTTCCTGTGGCTAAAACAACATCTGTTAAAGTAAAAGATACGCCTAAGTCTGCGCCTAAAGCATCTTCTAAAGGAATGGCAAAAACACAAACTGTGCGCAAAACCGGAGGATAATCGAAAACAAAACATGTCAGAAATTTCATCTCCACCTAAAATAAACACTTTCTTACCAAAAGGTTTTAGTTATTCAACTTGGGCTGAATTATTACCTTACTTTGAAGAATTAAAAAATAGGGAAATTACAAACCTTACTGCTCTTCAAAATTGGCTTATTGACAAAAGTGAATTAGAAGCCTTTTTACAAGAAGATTTAGGTTGGAGATATATCAAACAAACATGCGACACCAACAGTGAAGAAAAGAGAAATTCACTTCATTTCTTCATTCAGGAAATTGAGCCACATACCGCAAACTTTACCAATCTTTTTAATAAGAAACTTCTAAATTCTCCTTTTTTAAATGAACTTTCCATTGACAAATATGGAGTCTATATCAGGGGAATTAAAAAAGAAGTAGAGATTTTCAGAGAAGAGAACATTCCATTGTTTACTGAAATTCAAACATTAGCCAATGAATATGGCCAAATTATGGGTGGACTTTCCGTTGAAGTAGATGGGAAAGTGCTAACATTTCAACAAGCCGCAAATTATTTAAAACTTCCCGATAGAGAAAAAAGAAAAGAGGTTTATCTAAAAATTAATAATAGCAGAATTGCAGAAAAAGAAAGACTTGAAGATTTATTTGACAAACTAATCAAATTACGTCATCAAGTAGCACAGAATGCTGGCTATGCTAACTTTAGATACTATATGTTTGATGCTTTGGGAAGGTTTGATTATACATCTCAACAATGCCTCGATTTTCATAAATCAGTAGAACAACTAATTGTCCCAATTGTAGAAAAATACGAAACTACAAGAAAAGAAAAATTAGGTTATGAGCGCCTTTATCTTTGGGACATGGATGTTGATGCAGATAATTTACCTGCATTAAAACCTTATGAAACTGGAGAAGATCTTATCATTAAAACCATAGATTGTTTTAATGATGTTGACCCTAGTTTTGGAAAAGTAATTGAAATAATGCAACAAAAAGGGCATTTAGATTTAGATTCCAGATTAGGAAAAGCCCCGGGAGGTTACAATTACCCTTTGTATCTTTCAGGTTTACCTTTCATTTTTATGAATTCTGCTGGTAATATTCGCGACATGGTTACTATGATGCACGAAGGTGGACATGCAATTCATTCCTGGTTGAGCAAAGACCTCGAATTAACTGGGTTCAAAAATACTCCTTCTGAAATTGCTGAAGTAGCAAGTATGGCGATGGAATTGATTTCAATGGAACACTGGGATGTGTTTTTTGAAGATTCCGAAGATTTAAAAAGAGCAAAAAAATATCAATTAGAGAAGATACTTTCCATTTTACCCTGGATAGCTGCAATTGATGCTTTTCAGCATTGGATATACGAAAATCCTAATCATACGAGAGAAGAAAGACGCATTGAATGGCTCAAAACACACAGAAGATTCTCAGGAAACGTTTTAGACCGCTCAGAATACCCAGAATTTGAAGCTTATAGTTGGCATAGACAATTGCACCTGTTTGAAGTCCCTTTTTACTACATTGAATATGGAATAGCACAATTAGGAGCTATTGGTGTTTGGAGAAACTACAAGTTAAACCCAGAAAAGGCACTTAATCAGTATAAAAATTCTTTAAGTGAAGGTTACTTAAAAACACTTCCCGAATTATATAAAATTGCGGGTGTTAAGTTTGATTTTTCAAGCGAAAATGTAAGTGAACTTGTTAAATTCGTCACAGAAGAGCAATCAAAACTTGCTTGAAAAAACCAAATCTATCTCAATTTAAATCTCACCTGAATTCTAAAATCAGACCTCAATGGACCTTGAGTTTCTGTAAGGCCAGAACCTGTTTCAGTTCTATTAGTGTAATAAAACTGAGCGTATCTAAACCAAATATCAATTTTTCTGGTAAGGTTGTATTCTAAGGTTAGATAAGTTCTTGATCCTTTATAAAAATACGCTGGTATCGAAAATGAATACAAAACATCGCTCTCATATGCGTATATCCTTGAATTAAACCCATCTGTATCAAACAATGCATACCTAAATGAAAAGGAAACAGGCTTGCTTAAAGGCTTATAAGTAATGTCTTGCATAATTAGAAATCCAACTTCTTGCCTCGTATTTGGTTGATCGAAAATCACATATTCAATCCTATTTCTAAATTTAAAAGAAGGTGAAATTTTATAACCAATATCGAAACGGATATTTCGCTGACGCTGTGCAATAGGGAAATCAATATCCAAATCCTCAAAATTAGTAACATTACGCGCTCTGTTCCTATCTCTGAACCTTAAATAAGCATCAACCGTTTTTGAAGGTGTGTAGTTAATCTGTGCCAAAGCGTCTTTTCCAACTGAAGGAGCATCTACCAAATACCTTAACCAAGGATAACTCCACCGATCAAAAAATGCTGAAATAGAAAAGAACTTAGCCGGCTTAGCAATTAGACCTATCAATATTCCTTTTTCATTAATACTTCTAGAACCTTCGGCAATAGATGCAGAATAAATCGTTTGATAATCTTTTGCAAAATTCCTGTATAAAACAGAGAGAGACAATTTAGGGTCTAGACTCGCAATTAATCCATGTGTTGTTGCTAAACCACCATTTGCACTGCGAGATAGCTCACCAAAGAAATTAAAATTTCTATAAATCCAATTATAATCAACCCCGATGTTTGTGTTTGATTTACCTTGGAATTCATACTTATTATATAAAGATTCAGTGCGTGTTAAAGGTGCGCTATAATCATATCTCACACCTGTAAAACCAATATTTATTGTCCTTAATTTGTATGCAACATGACCACCAAATACCTGTTCTCTAATATTTCCTTTATCGGTTAGTTCTCCAGGTGTTCTGTGAAATCCACTAAAATTAAAGTTAGAAAAAGCCTGTAAATCTTGGCTCAGAGAATCAACGCTTGCCGCATTAGTATTTGCCTTTTTATTTGAGAAAAATCCCGTTAACTCAAACTTTCCTAATGTCCAACTTGTTGCAATTCCCCTCAGAAATAAATTTTCATTTACAGAGGTATATGGTCTTAATCCTTGTCCTGTGCGCTTTATGTTCATTGCATCTGCAGTCTTTCCAAAAGCAAATCCAGACCAGAATGTGAGACCTTGTCCAAATTGAGCTTGATAATCACCAATATTTAATGACTTCAGTTTTCCAATATTCTGAATAGCTAAATGCCCGGTCATAAAATCGAAACCTTGCTTCTGACTACCTTTAAAAAACTCTTCACCTGCATCCTTTTCGGCCGTAAATCCTGCACTTAAATAATTACCATATCTAAGTCTGTATCTTGTAAACAGTCTTTGTGGACTTCCCAAATAGCGGGCGTTGGGATTATCCAGCAAATCTTCTGCTGAAATTGGAGAAAACCCCTTTTGCTCTTCTATTACTTGAGAAACTCTAAAAAATATTTCTTGAGAAGAACGTTTGATCATTTCTTTGAATGAAATGTTTAATCTGTTCAAATCTCTCTCAACCTTCACATAAGGCAATAATTGATAAATAAGTGCTAAATCAAATCCAGGAACGGCCTGTAACTCATAAATAGAAAGCAGTTTGCCGAATTTTTGTCTATATTGAATCAAACTATTAATTTGAAAATCACTCATCATTATCAAAGCTTGCAATTCATCAGCCTTTGCAAAATTTAAATCTAAAGGATGTTCCTGAAAAAAAGTAAGGTTTTCAAAAATATTAGTGTAGTCAATATCTTCACTTGAGTTTTCTGCAATATTTTCGATTTTCTTTTCTAAGAAATTATCATTTTTAGGGTCGGTAACTTGCCCATTAACAATTTTACATGAAAATGCGAATAATATAAGAATCAGTGCACTTTTCACTTAATCTTTGAATTGATATGTTAACGAAATTTGAGGAGTAAAACCTAAAACCTGATGAAATGATCCAGCAAAATCAAGCATCAATTTTTTCAATTTTAGCCCAAAACCAAAACAACTGTTTATTGGATTAGTTGCAATTCCCGCTCTTAAGAAAAAAATATCGCTGGCCATGTACTCAAGTCCAAATCTCAATTGCGCTGAATTGTATGTATCTTTTTGAGCTTCTCCTGCAAGAAATACTTTCTTTGAAAATTGATACCTTAACCCAAACCTTATGATTGTTGGAAGTCTATCAGCATCTAACTCAGTAAGCTTTGTTCTAGTTGGATTATTAATATGTGCCGCAATTGTTAAATTAGAATTTAATTTATAGATAGCCCCAACTTCAGCTGTGAATGCATTTCTGGCTCCATACACATCTGCAAACCTTACATTTAGAAAGTTCAGTTGCATACCAATACTTAGTTTATCGCTAAACGCACGCCCATATCCTAAACCAATCTTACTTTCATTGTACAGCTGATAACCAAAATTTCTAATACTCAAACCAAAAGCTCCTTTTTTCACAGGAACTGCTACTACACCAGCACTTAAACCTAATTCTGGAATTAAGAATCTATTTTCATAATAAACTCCAGCTCCAGCTTTTTCTAAAAATCCTAAACCAGCTTGATTGAGATGAACTGACCAAACATCAGACAGAGTAACGGATGCATTTGCCAATCCTGCAGATCTTGCTCCAATAGGAAGGTCATCATTTCCGGCTTTAACAGCTAAAATTATTAATAATAAACAGTAGGTAAATAGTTGTTTCATTCGAATCCAAAATACAACCATTTTCTATATACACAAATAAATTTTACATTAATCTTTCAGCAAAAATTTAGAGCAAAATTTAATTGTCTTACTTCATGCCCTCTCTTGCTTCCATTACCTTGCTAAGTAGCTCCTGTTTATACTCATACAATTTCATCTTAACAGTTTCTTGAGCTGTACCAATTATTTGTGCAGCAAGTATTCCAGCATTTAGAGAGCCGTTTAATGCTACCGTGGCGACAGGTACACCACCTGGCATTTGTAATATAGACAAAACAGAATCCCATCCATCAATTGAATTACTAGATTTTATTGGAACTCCAATTACAGGTAGAATTGTTAAAGATGCAACCATTCCAGGCAAATGAGCAGCGCCTCCAGCTCCTGCAATAATCACTTTTAAGCCTCTGGCTTCAGCATTTTTTGCATATTCAAACATTAAATCAGGTGTCCTGTGTGCTGAAACAACATTCATTTCGAAAGGAATATCCATCTTAATAAGAAATTCAGCAGCTGCTTCCATGTGTTTCAAATCACTGCTACTTCCCATTATTATTCCAATCATTGGTTGTATTTTTTCCATAATTAACTTTTAACTTTCAGTGTATTTTTAACAATTTTTCCTTTTTCTATCGCTTTGTCTAATGTTGCATCGACAATTGTAACATGTCCCATTTTTCTATAAGGCTTAGTTATTTTTTTTCCATACAAATGAATGTTGACTCCCTCTAAATTTAGAACATTCTCCATTCCTTCATACATTGCTTCTCCATAAAAACCATCTTCTCCGAGCAAATTCACCATTACAGAAGCCATCAAAGCGCTAGTATCGCCTAAAGGCAATCCCAAGATTGCCCTTAAAAATTGATCAAATTGACTAGTTTTATTGGCCTCTATGGTATGATGTCCGCTATTATGAGGTCTAGGCGCCATTTCATTTACCATAATGTTACCTTCTGAATCTAAAAAGAATTCTATTGCAAGTAAACCTTTTATCCCAAGTTTCTGAGTAATTTGAATAGCTAATTTTTCAGCTTCTATTAATATCTTATTTCCAATTGAAGAAGGAGCAGTTAAAAACTCTACCAAATTAGCGTCCTCATGAAAAAGCATATCAACAGCTGGAAATGCTTTTATTTCCTTGCCATTAGAAGCAGTAATAATTGCAAATTCAATATCTACTTTAACTTTCTTTTCTAAAATACTGGGTGTTTCAAATGCCCCTTCTAATTGAGCTTTACTCTTTAACTGAATAACACCCTTTCCATCATAACCTGCTTTTCGCGTTTTTTGAAAGGAGGGGAACCATTCGTCATCCAAATCGAGTAAATTTGAAATTGTTTCAATAAATTTGAAATCTGATGTGGGAAAGTTATTGTCCACATAAAACTGCTTTTGTAGCCCTTTATCTTGTATTAACTGAATTACGCTAGCTTGAGGAAATACAGACTTTCCAAGCCGTTCCAATTCAAAAAGAGCTTCACAATTTACATTCTCAATCTCAATTGTAACCAAATCTACAGATTTACCAAATTCAAGAACAGTTGAGTAATCTGTTATGTCACCTAAAAAAAAAGAATGAGCAATATTTGAACAAGGACACCTTTCATCTGGATCGAGAACAGAAACTAATAAGTTGTAATTCAAAGCATTCTGAATAAACATCCTGCCTAATTGACCGCCACCAAGCACCCCAATTTTAGTATTAGTAAAATTCTTATTTAAACCCATTGTGCAAAGATATCATCTGTCGTTGATATTTGTTTATTTTTGGCATCCAACAATGAAACAAGTTACCATACAAAATAAAACCTTCGGTCTGTTTATTTCAGCCCAAGAGATTGATGAGTCAATCAAAGTAATTGCTGATCGCATTAATAAACGCTTTCAAGATAGTCACCCAATCTTTATAAGTGTTTTAAATGGAGCTTTTATGTTTACTTCAGATTTACTTAAAAAAGTTGATATTCCTTGTGAATTAAGTTTTGTAAAACTCGCTTCATATGAAGGAACCACTAGTTCTGGAGCTGTTAAAGAACTTGTTGGACTTAAAGAAGACATTACGAATAGACACGTAATAATTTTAGAAGATATCGTTGATACGGGTTTAACTATTTCTGCTGTAATTGCTCAACTTAAAACAAAAAATCCTGCAACAATTACAATAGCAACATTACTCCTTAAACCTGATTGCCTCAAAGAAAAAATACATATTGATCATATCGCATTCAGCATTCCCGACAAATTTGTTGTCGGTTATGGACTAGATCTCGATGGCTATGGTCGCAACCTTTCTGATATTTACCAATTGATTTGAAAACCATGTTAAACCTTGTATTATTTGGCCCTCCTGGCGCAGGAAAAGGAACCCAGTCTGTAAAACTTGTAGAACGTTTTCAACTAATTCATCTATCTACAGGTGATTTGTTAAGAAGCGAAATTGCTGCTGGCTCTGCACTAGGCCTTGAAGCAAAACAGTTAATGGACAAAGGAATTTTAGTGCCTGATGAAGTTGTTATTGGAATGATTCGTTCCAAACTTACGTCTAATCCTCAAGCTAATGGTTTTATTTTCGATGGATTTCCCAGAACAATAGCACAAGCAGAAGCCTTAGACAACTTATTGAAAGAACTTCATACAAGTATCAGTTCTATGCTTGCACTAGAAGTAAACGATGAGGAATTAATAAAAAGATTACTTAACAGAGGAAAGGATTCTGGAAGAAGTGATGACCAAGATGAATCAATCATCGCAAACAGAATTAAAGAATATAACAACAAAACAGCACCCCTCGCGAATTATTATAGTGCTCAAGGTAAATATACTGGTGTAAACGGAATTGGTTCGTTAGATACCATTTTTAATGATTTATGCAGTAGTATTGAAAAATTAAAATAATCATAAAAATAATCTATTGAATTTTTTAAGGGCGCATGTCGCCCTTTTTTTATTGACAAAAATCCAAACATTTTAGAAAGGGCGCCACCAGGCTATCCGCTGCCACAAGGTGGCTCGCTCCTATCCTTTGCGCATCAAACAAAAAAGCCGGTCTGAACGAATCCAAACCGGCTTTTGTATAATTAGTTATTTAGAAACTAGTTGCGAACTACTCTAAAATTCATTGCACCTTTCTCTGAAGTAATCGTAAAGAAATAAACTCCTTTAGCTTTATCACTCAAGTCATATACTCTATTGAATTTACCTAAGAAATTCGTTGTTGCTTCATTTGCTATCAATCTTCCAGTTGCATCTGTTATTCTAATTTCAAATGATTGAGCATTTAAAGAATTTAAACTTAAATTAACATCTCCATTTGTTGGATTTGGATATAATTGAACCATATCCATTCCATCAATAGAACCAATACCAACTGATAAACTAATTGGAACTGTTAATGTGTCAGGATTACAATTTACGTTGCTTCCACTTGCAATCAAAGTGATTACAAAATTCCCATTGGTTACATAAGTATGAGATGGATTTTCTAAAGTACTTGTTCCACCATCACCAAAAGCCCAATTCCAAGAAGTGGCATTCACTGAAGAATTAATCATAGTAACAGTAGCTCCATTTTGACTGTAGTTGAAACTAGCAATTGGTGAAGGAACAACTGTAATAACAGTAGTAGATGTAGCAACACATGTTCCTTGAGTCAAAGTTGCAGTAATTGTATGAGCACCAACTCCAGCTTCGTTAGGATCAAATTTATTTCCGCTAACACCAGGACCGCTAAACACAGCTCCAGAAGGACTGCTTGACAAAGTAATAGCATTAGCATTAGAACATAATGTACTTGGAACACCAGCAAAAGCCACAGAAATATTTGGAGTTACTTCAACATTAACCTGATCTTGACCAATACAAGTTCCATTATCAAATGAATAAGTTAATACATGTGCACCTAATCCAGCATCAGCAGGAGTAAATATTCCAGCTGCGACTCCAGGACCATTGAATGTACCAAGAGCAGGGAAACCTTCTAGAACTACTGCCTCAGAATTTAAACAATAAGAAGAAGCTAGACCTACAAGATTAATAACAGGAGAAGGATTAACCTGAATAACTTGAGAAGCAAAACCAGGGCATTCTCCTGCACCACCTTGAATAGTATAAGTAATTGTTATTGGACCTGGTGTTACTTGCGAAGGGAAGAAAACACCATTCACAACACCAAGGCCACCAAATACTCCACCAGCAGGTGCACCAGTTCCAGCTAATACAATTTCAGCACTGTTATTACAAACTGAAGCTGGAGCAATATTTAATGTAGCTGCAGCACCAGAAACAACATTTACTAACTGAGTATTCGTACCTAAACAACCATCAACTTCTACAGTATAACTGATAGAATATGTACCAGCCGTTAAATTATTAGGATCAAAAACATTACCTGTAACAGCTCCAGCTGGATTACTTTCAAAATAACCTCCAGAAGGAATACCAGTTAAAACAGTTGGTTCTTCAGATGTACAATAAGAGGCAGCTAAACCAACAAAATCTGCAAAAGGAGAACCTAAAACATTAATTTCGAGCGTTTGAGCAGCACTAGAACCACAGAAGTTAGTGTTTACTGCAGAAAGATCAGCGTTTCCAATAAATCCATCAGCCCAAGTTACTGTTACAGAATTTCCATTTGCAACTAAAGTACCTGCAGAAGAAGGAGTAATTGTCCAATCAACCGTTATACCTGCAGAAGCAGAAACTGAATAAGTTTCAGAACTTGAACAAGAAGTAGGAGAACCGATTATCTCTGCTGGGGTTGAAGCTATTGGAGCTATTGTTACATTCAATGAAGTTGAGAAATCGCTCAATCCACAAGAACTACTAGCCGCAACAACAACAGAAGCTGTTCCCGTAAAAGTAGGTGACCAAGTAACAGTAGCTGAGGTTGAAGTACCTGTAATTGAACCTGCTTCTGTTGGAGTTAATACCCAAACATAATTAGTAACACCATTAACAGGTGTTACATCATAAACTGTAGAAGCAGCACCAATACATAATGAATCAGAACCTGTTGGTTGAGCTGGTGCAGTATTAGTTGAACCAGAAACCTCAATTGTTACAGTATCAGAACTAGCGCAACCATTAGCTGTAGAATTGTAAGTAATTACAAATGAACCAATTCCTGCAACTGAAGGATCGAATGTTCCATTTGAAGCACTTGTAATACCTGTTCCTGTCCAAGTTCCTCCTGAAGGAATAGCAAACAAGTTGAATGGTGCTGTAGTTTCGCAAACAGGTTCAACAGGAGCAATTTCAGCATTAGAACCAGACAATGTAACAGTGTATTGGTTAAATCCATCGCAAGCAATATTCGGCTGATCAAATGAAGGAGTCAAAATCACTGCATAATTACCAGGAGTTAATGTTGAAGCAAGCGTAAACGTGCTGCTAGCTTCATAATTTCCTTGACTAACAATTACTGGATTTGCACAATCATCAACATTTAAAATTTGAAGTAAACCAATAAAATCAGAAACTACATTTAAACTGTATAGACCAGTAGTAGGTACTGTAAAGCTGTACCAATCTAAATCTCTATTTGTTCCATTCCAAAAAGTTGAAGCACAAATCGTTTCTCCACATGATATTGGTTGAGCAGTTAAACAAGTTCCATTGGCATCAGCTGGACAAGTCTCATTTTCAAGAGTCATGTCTGGTGTGCATTCTATACAACGAGTTCCAAATAAAATGTCAGAAGAATAAACTGTATCAACTGAAATACCACCACCTGGAGGAGGAGGGAAACCACTTCCATCATCACATACACTAGCTATTTGTAAAACGTAATCTTCACAAGGCAATAATCCTTGTAAGAATGAAAATACAAGAGGAGCGTCAATTTGTTGAGGAGCTGTCCAAGTTGGAACAGTAGTTGGCTCACTTACCAATTTATATCTTAATAAGTATTGGAGAGCACCTGGCTGAGAATCCCAAGAAACAACTGTGCTTGTTGTTGAAATTTCACTTAAAGTGATATTATTTGGAAATGGACAAGCCAAAGCAGGATTAACAATCACTGTGTAATCTTCAACTTCACCAAATTGTGTGTTTCCACAAGGAGAAACTGCGCCCGTAAAAGTAATTCTTGTTCGCATACGAGTTGGACCTAACAATGCATCAGCAGGAGGAACAATAACTGCAGAATAAGGACCTGTTCCAGGACTTCCTACTATTGGTGTTATAGTCTCATTTGCATCGTCAAAGTCACCATCTTGGTTCCAATCTATCCAAATACCGCATTGGTCAAGTGTATAAACAGGAGGACCATTAGTGATTGTGATTGGCTGGCCAGAACCGATATACAAGTCAGTAGATAGATTAGTATAATCAGCATAACCATTATCAGTATCGCTACAATCACTTGGATTATTTATCGAACCAAATTGAACATTACTTATAAACTCGTCGCAAGTAGTAGTAGTTGCATCACAATAGTTCAAACAAGTACCTGTTGTAAATGTAATTACTGGACAATCTACAGATGAACCGTTTGCATTATTTGCTATTACTTGATATGCATAAGTAGTGTTTGGTGCTAATAATCCTGGATCAAATGATGTTGTTGTTTGAGCAGGTGATAGTAATTGAAGTCCTCCACCTAAATCAAAATAAACATCATAAGAAGTTGCTGGTGTACCAGCGCCGCTTACCCATGAGAATGCAGTTTCGTTAACACAAACATCAGTTGCACCATCAATAGGTCCAGATGTATAAGTTACACAACTTGGAACATCTAAAGCACTGATACAGATAACATTTGCATCCCATCCAGCACGAACTACTGAACCATCAGATAAGAATACAAAAGTTAACGCTCCTGACGGATGTGAAGATGTGAATGGGCCTGGAATCACTGTTCCCCAGAAAGCTCCAGGTTGGGTTAAAGGACCAAATGCATTACCAGCAGGATTTGCTGATGCGATTAATGGCGAATTGATATCTGGTCCGTCAAAAACATAAATTCCATCCCAAGTTGCTTCAGTATTAAAGCTATTAAAGCTTACTTGAATAGAAGAGTTCGGCGTGCTTGGTAAGATAGTTAAAGTTTGATTAACACTACTTGTATAGTTACCTGCAGAACCTCCCATATCATAGAAATTAGCATCACATGTGGTAACTGTTAAACCATCAGTCATTATGATATCAATAGAACCGCTAGTTACAAAGCTAGTAACCAAGCAATTATTATTTGTTCCAATTGAATTTGTTGGTACAACTTGCCAATAATAAGTTGAACTTAACTCTAATGGTCCAGGATTAAATGTTGTTCCAACTTGATCATCTGAAACAAGCACTAAAGCATCAGGGTCAGTTCCGAAAAACACATCATAAGTTGCTGCTGACCCGCCATTAGTCCAAGATAGAATTGTATTAGCACTATTAATATCTGTAGCTAAATCTGCAGGAACTAAATTTGTTGCACATGCAGGAGGTTCTGCTAAAGCTTCAACAATAACTGTATAATCTTCTGTTTCACCCCAACCATTAGAAGGAATATCACAAGGATCGAACGCTGTAGGAGTTCCAAAGAATAATCTTGCTCTTAATCTTGTAGATCCAAGAGATGCTCCAGCAGGTACAACAATATCACCTGAAAGTGTTCCAGCTCCTGGAGTTAAGAAAGTTCCACTCAATTCTCCAACATCAGTAAAGTCACCATCTTGGTTCCAATCTGCCCAAACCATAACTCGGTCAGTTGTGAAGAAATTACCTATTGAGAAGTTCGCAGGGACCAAAGTTCCTTGAGTAACAACAGTGCTAATTGATGTAAAGTCAGTGTAAGCAGGAGCATTCACACAACTAGATGGATTATTAATTGTTCCAAAAGCTGCATTAGAAATAAATTCTTGACCTGTACCGCACGTTAGTGTAACTGTACCACCATGTTCAGCAGGACAATATGATAGTTCATTTGCAACAGTAAATGATAAAGTGTCACACCCTACAGCAGGACCAGAAGCATTTGAAGGAACTACTGTCCAGAAATAAGTCGTTCCAGGAACAATTGTTGGAGGAGTAAAGGAAGTTCCTGTTTGATTATCTGAAACTAATGTCATACTGTTTGCATCAGTTCCATAATAAACATCATAAGAGCTAGTTATACCAGCACCAGGTGACCACGATAAGTTGCTTGTTGTTAATACACCAGTAGCTAAATCTGCAGGTGATAAATTAACTGCACACTCGGCAGGAATTCCAGTAGTTTGACAAATAACATCAGCGTCCCAACCAACACGAATTCCTGAACCATCAGATATAAATACAAAAGTTAAAGCCCCTGATGGATGAGAAGAAACAAAAGGACCTGGTATGCCTGTTCCCCAGAAAGCTCCAGGTTGAGTTAAAGGCCCAAATGCATTACCAGCTGGATTTCCTGATGAAATTAATGGTGAAGTCACATCTGGTCCATCATACACATAAAGTCCGTCCCAAGTTGCTTCTGTATTAAAACTATTAAATGTAACCTGTAAGGTTGAATTCGGCGTACTTGGTGTTATTGTTAAAGTTTGATTAACATCATTATCATATTCACCATCAACACCTCCCATATCATAGAAATTTGCATTACATGTGGTAACACTTATTCCATCTTCCATGATAATGTCGATTGTACCGCTAGTTGTAAAACTTGTCACAGCACATGTCGAATTCTCTCCAACTAAATTAGAAGGAAGAATTTGCCAGTAGTAAGTTGTATTTAATTCTAGAACACCGGCATTGAATGTTGTGCCTATCTGATTATCTGAAACCAAAACTAAAGCATCTGGATCAGAACCAAATAAAACATCATAAGTAGCAGCTGTTGAGCTACCTAACCATGATAAGGTTAATTGATTAGAATTAATTTCCGTTGCTAAGTCTGCTGGGAATAAATTAGTTGAACATTCAGGAACAGAAGTTAATGCTTCAACAATAACAGTATAGTCTTCTGTTTCTCCATACTCATTTGAAGGAATTCCGCAAGGATCGAAAGAATCAGGAGTTCCATAGAACAATCTAGCTCTTAATCTAGTAGCACCTAATGTTGCATCTGCAGGAACAATGATGTTTCCAGATAATATGCCTGCTCCAGGTGTTAAGAATGTTCCGCTTAATTCTCCAGCATCAACAAAGTCACCATCTTGATTCCAGTCAGCCCATACCATAACTCTATCGGTAGTAAAGAAATTAGTTATTTCAAAATTCGCAGCTACTTGGGATCCTTGAGTTACTGTAGTACTAATAGAAGTATAATCTGAATACGCAGGATCTACAACACAGTCAGAAGCATTGTCAATAGTTCCAAATGATGAATTTGAAATAAATTCTTGAAGTGTGCCTTCGCAATTTAACACAGCATCTAATCCACCATGAGCAGCAACGCAATAAGAAACCTCACTTGCAATTGTAAAAGATAAAGTATCGCAACCAACTGAAGATCCATCTGAGTTAGATGAAATTATCGTCCAAAAATAAGTTGTGTTTGGCAAAAGTGAAGCAGGAGTATATGTTGTACCTGTTTGATTATTAGATACCAATGTCATGCTATTTGCATCAGTGCCAAAATATACGTCATAGCTTGTAGTTAAAACAGCTCCAGAAGACCATGATAAAGTCGAAGTTGTAGGTACATCGGTCGATAAATCAGATGGTGATAAATTTGTAGCACAATCTGCAGCAACACCTACCAATACGCATCTTACGTCAGCATCCCAACCGAATTCGATAACAGAACCATCTGATGTAAAGTTAAAAGTAAGTGCACCAGAAGGATCTGAAGAAGTAATTAAACCAGGATTATCATTACTAGTAAAAGGAGAACCAGCTACTTCTGGGAATGTATTGTCTGGTCCATCATAAATTGTTAAGAAATCTGAGAAGTTCTCTAAAAAGAAAGTATTAAATTCTACTTGAACAGCAGAATTTGCTGCACCAGGTAGTATTGTCAATGTTTGATCAACGTTATTGCTATAATCACCATTTGCTCCGCCCATATCATAGAAATTAGCATCACAAGTAGTAACTGAAATACCATCTTCCATAATTATATCTACAGAAGTTGAAGTTGTGAATGAATTCACCGCACAATTACTAGCACTTCCAGCATTGTTATATGGAACAATCTGATAGAAATAAGTTGTACTAACATCTAGTGTAGGCAGATCAAAAGAACTTGTAGTAACGTTTGTTCCAACTTCAACCAATGCATCTGGATCTGTTCCGAAGAAAACATCATAACCAGCAGTTATTCCAGCTCCAGCTGACCAAGATAAATTAGATGCTGTAGAAACATTAGTAGCTAAATTTGTAGGAGAGAATGAGGTTGCACAATTTGCAGGATCACCAACAGAAACACACGAAATTGTTGCATCCCATCCAGCTTCTAATCCGCTAAAATCTGAGAAGAAAACAAACGTTAAACAACCATCAGTAGATGAAGAAGTGAATGTCCCAATATCTTGATTTACTCCATAAAAGAATTCATTTCCATTTGCAGGGTTAATAAATGCTGTTCCTCCAGCATTCATTCCGCTGTAGATACTCAAAGCATCATAAGGATCTGCTGGATCAAATGCTTCTTCGACGTCGAAACTATTGAATGTAACTTGAATTGCCGTATTTGGTGTACTTGGACAAATAACTTGGGTATAATCCTCATTATTTAAATAATCGCCATCTACACCTTCTGAATCATAGAAATTACCTCCGCAAGTATTGGCAGTATCATTTGACATAATAACGTCTAAAATGACAACTGGCTCGCTAGTAGTAAAGTTACTAATAGAGCAGAAAGTCGCTTCTCCGTTTGCATTTGATGGAACTATTTGCCAGAAATATTGTGTTCCTGCAATAAGACCAGAAGGAGAATAACTTGTTCCTGGCTGGTTATCGGAAACTAAATCTAAACTTTGAAAATCAGTTCCAAAATAAACATCATAAGCTGTTGGTATTCCTCCTTGAGTATTTGGATTCCAAGATAACTCAGTATTTAATGGTTGATCAATTGATCCTGTTGCTGGTGTTAAATCCAATAAACATAATGGAGCTGCATTAGCTTCTACACAACTAATAGTTGCTGCCCATCCATTTGCTGTAAGTGATGCATCTGAAGTAAATATTACTGTTAAAGCGCCATCAGGTGCAGATGAAGTAACTGTTGTTGGAGCAGTTGTTCCAGAAAAGATACCAATTACATTTCCAAAAAATGGATCTGAACCATCAATGATTATCATTCCATCAACAGAAGTTGGATCTAAATCAAATTGAGTAAAGTCTAATTGTACAACACTTCCAGATGTTGCAGGGAATAATGTAAATATAAAACTTTCATTATCAGAATATTGTCCAGACTGTCCACCAGCATCAGTAAATGTTCCAGAACAAACGGTCACTTGACCATTTGTAATAAGCACATCATTATTTTGACTTGCTGCAGTAGTAAAGCTATTAACAGAGCATCCTTCTGATGGTCCATTTTGATTAGATGGCACTACTTGCCAGAAATAAGTTGTATTAGGAGAAAATGCTGTTGCAGGCTGAAATTCAGTTGAAGTTAAATCATTACCTGCAAGAACCAAAGCATCAGCTGCAGTTCCAATAAATAAATCATACCCAGTTGGGGCTCCACCTGAAGATTCCCATGCAAAACCAACATTTACATTTTGATTGGTAGCAAGGTTAGCAGGAGAAAGGTTAGTAGCACATGGTGGTACAGTTGTGTTAGGAATACAATTAATTGTAGCGCTCCAACCAGAATTTGTATTAGAGAAATCAGAAACAAATTGAAAAGTTAAAGAACCATTTATTGCGTCTGATAAGAATGTTAAAGGAGCAGTTAAATCTCCAGTTAAAATTGCCAATACAGGAGCTGAGGTTGAATTCCCATTATAAACAGTTAAAAAATCAACTCCATCCTCAACAGAAAATTCGTTGAATGTAACTGAAATAAGGTTATTAGCTGCATCAGGAGTAAATGTTATTGTTTGATTTTCGTCATTTTGATAATCACCATTTAAATCTCCAGTATCAGTAAAAACTCCAGAGCAAACTGTTTGGTCAGCATCTGCAATTGTTATTGATGTTGAAACAGCAGCAGCTGTAGTAAAGGACAATGTATTACAATCTGGATTTGAACCGTTACCATTTACTGGCGAAATTCTGTAAAAATATGTAGTTGAAGGTAGTAAAACTCCTGGTTCATACGAAGTAACTGCAACACTGCCTGCTAAATCAGGATTAGCAGATGTTCCAAAAAACACGTCATAAGAAGTTGGGGTTCCAGTACCTGCAGTCCATGAAAGATCCGAATTAATATCTACATCAGTAGCATTCAGAGCTGGAGATAAATTAGTTACACATCCTGGTACTAAATTTAACGGTACACAAGAAATTACAGATTCCCAACCAGCTGCGTTCAAAATATTATCTGATTCGAATGAGAAAGTTAAAGCACCTTCAATATTTGTTGCATTTAAAATGTTAGGAATGTTAGATGAAGTAAAAACTCCTAAAGATGGAGCATTTATGTCAGAACCATCGTAAACAGTTAATTGATCTCCATCAGCTAATACAAAAGTTGAAAAATCAACTTGAACAGCACTAGCAGGTGTAGAAGGATTAATTGTTAAAACAAAAGATTCGTCATTTGAATAATTTGAAAGATCTGCCCCGCTGTCATAAAAATTACCTGAACAAGCAGAAACAGTTCCGTTGCTCATAAGAATTCCGGCAGCTGGTGAAACCACTGTAAAAGACCTAATCTCACATCCAGTTGCTTCTCCAGTTGCATTTGAAGGTACAATTGAATAAAAATAGGTTTCAGATGGAGTTAAAGTTCCTGGGTCAAATGTAGTTCCAGCTTGATCATTTGAAACTAATGAAGGATTCGCATCAGTGCCAAAATAAACATCATAAGATGTAGGTGAACCCGAACCTGCCGACCAAGAAATAGTCGCGTTAGTTGGTTGGTTAGTAGCACCATTAGTAATATTAAAATTAGATGCGCAAGAAGGAACTTCACTAGCTACATCACCAAAATTTAACTTAAACAATTGAACAGTACCAATATCACCAGCAAAATCATCACAAGCACGTAGCTTCCAAACACCATTTGGGTCAATATTAGTATTAAAATCATTTAAATTCCCTTCAGGAATAAATGATCCAATAAATGGAGCCGTTGAACCAGCAATTGCAGTAGAAGCATTCATTCTAAAAAGTGCTGTTTGTGAACAGTCTTCTAATGAATAAGCTCCATAATCTGCACCTGAACCTCCATTATCGCTAGACAATAAAACAACAACTCCAGTAGGAGACTCTAGAAATAAATCTAAATCAGCAGCCATATTGTGTGAGATAATTATCTCAACAGATTTAAGTTCTTTAGTTGTTCCCAAATTTGCTAGCCCAGAAACATTAATCGAAGAAAGAGATGAATTAGGACATGCATTATCAGGAATAACATTTCCTAAACCACAGGCTGTAGAGAAACTATCTCCAACTTGAGGTCCTTGCGGGTCAGATGGTAAAACAATAACGTAATCTTCAGTTTCACCAAGAGTTGCACTTCCGCAAGGATCGATAAACGCGCCAGAAGGAATAGTGAACACTTGACGTACTCTAAGTCTTGTAGCTCCGGCAACTCCAGTTGTTGGAGTTGTAAAATTAATTGTTCCTAACTGATTAGGCGAAAGAATTATTTGCCCTAGTCGTTCATCTTCTGTAAATGTGTTATCTCCATTATAATCAATCCAAGCCGCAACACGTTCTTGGAATGTAGGATTGTTCTTAATGCTAATTGTATAACTAGTGTTAAAGTTAAGTGAAGTACTTAAATTAGAAAAGAAAGTATAAGCTGCTCCGCCAGTTGAACCTGAATTTTGATTATTGATAGCACCAAGACTAACACCATTAATAAAATCACCACCAGATGTACCTGCTGTATAAGTTGGAGTGCAATATCCTAAACCAGCTCCAGTACCAATAAGAGTAATTACAATTTGGCCGCATTGATTTACATTTGAAATACATGTATTACCAGGCCCTGTTTCATCTAATAAAATATCATATGAACCAGTAGTTGTAGGTGTAAAATCTATTCTAGAAGCTAGACCACAGAAATCATCATTAAAACCAACTGATGCACCCCCAGCTGTAGGGTAAATACTTAATCTGGTATCTAACCCAGCATCACTGCCACATGCAGAAATACGGTAAGTAGAGCCAGCTTGAAAACCAGAGAATCTAACAAATTCACCTGGATAAATACAACCTAATTGGGCACCAGAAGAGGCACCAACAACAGTTGGAACACTTGCAAAAGTTAACAAAGTATTATTGTTAGCACACTGACTAAACAGTGGAGAACTCAATGAGCCCAAAAACAATGTTATGAGTGTAAGAAGCGAGTAAATCTTTTTCATTTTGTTTATTTGGATATACATATATATGTGTAGAATTATTTAGAAGAATTAGAATGGTCAATTCTTTTAAGTGTTGAAGGATTCTCTTTTCGAAGTTCCTTCAAATAATTTTGATATGCTTCAGGATTTTCATTTATCCATTTAGCCTTATTTGCAGAATAATTCTTTTCGTCTAACTCGAAATTACCTGTAGAAACATATTTTGGGAATCCAGGTAACTCAATAATTGTAGTTTGTCTTATGTTTGAAACCTTACTTTTTTCAACATCAGTAGTATTTGACATTGATTCTTTTCTTTCCAAATTCTTAGAACGAGAAGGGTCATTTTTAACATCTCCGCTTAATGGAGCGTTTTGAACTTCTTTAAGAATCTGATTGCGTTTCAATTCTTTTTCATTCCAATCCTTAACAGCTTGCTCATGCGCTATTTTATCTGAAACTGGATTTCCAGTAGATTTTAAGACAGGATATGGGTTAGGTTTGAGATTCCCATTTGAATTGTTTTGCGCTGAAACCGCCACTGGTAGGAGCAGTAAAAGTGCAAAAGCAAACTGAAGTTGAAAGCTTGTAAAGTGTTTCATAATTTTTAATGGTTTGTTAAATCTTTGCTGCGACTAAATTCTTAGTCATCTGAGCAAAAATATTGAAATCTTTCTCACAAAAAAATCTTTAATGAAAAAAGATATAACAACCTTACATATTGATTTTATGGTATTTACGGTTTTAAAGATAGTAACTCTTAAAGTTATTCAACTTAATCCTAGCTAAATTACGTCGTAAAAAGTGAGAAATTAAGGTATTTCTTACTAAAGACGCATTCGTTAAGAATGACTTGACTAAAACATCATTTACACTTGAATTAAATCTATATTTGCAGCCATTTTTAAAATATGGATCGTAATTCTCTTCTCGGCCTTTTGTTAATAGGTCTAATTTTAATAGGTGCAGTATACCTTAACCAACCTGACAAAGAAACGCTTGAAAAAATGCGTAATGAATTTGTTGCAGATTCATTAAAAAAAGCAAAATCAGAAAATATTAAAGCAGCTTCTAATTTGAGTGCAGACTCAAAAGTAGGTGGTTCGATTACCAATGATGATTCCTTGTCTGAAATATCAAAATATTTACACTTAAAAGATTTCTCAAATACATCATCTTTAAAAGACAGTGTTATTATTCTTGAAAATGACTTATTAAAAGCAAAAGTAAATTTAAAAGGGGCCTCAATAAATTACGTAGAATTAAAAAATTATAAAACCTGGGATAAAAAACCTGTTATATTATTTAATTCAGATACTGCTGTTTTAAATTTTGCCATACCGCTTACGAATGGAAATGTTAATTCAAGTGAAATTAATTTTTCAAAGTATTCTTTCTCGAATAATTTACTAGTTCTGGAAGCTAAAACAAACGATAATAAATCAATTAAAGTAAAGTACCAACTAACTAATAATTCATATTTAATTAAATCAAGTATTGAATTAAATGGTATTGATTTAATTTATAATAAAGTTGCTGATAAAATTAATTTTAATTGGGCTATTTCTGCAAATAGACAAGAGAAGAATATCGAAAATGAAAGAAACAATACAACAATCTGTTACAATTATACAAACGATGGCGATACTGATATAGATAAAATAAATCCCTTGTCTAATGAAAAATTAGTTATAGAAGGAACTTCAAAATGGATTGCTTTTAAACAACAGTTTTTTAGTGCTGGATTAATCACTGAAAATAATATTAATGATAATGCAAATATTGAAACGAAAATAAGTGCATCTGATAAAAATACAAAAGACCTTTCAGCAAATTTTGATATTCCATTTAATCAAGCAAAAGATAAATCAATTAATTTTAGTTTTTATTTTGGCCCTAATGATTTTAGCACCTTAAAAACTGTTGGAAATGATTTTCAAAAACTAATTCCATTAGGATGGGGAATATTTGGAGCAGTAAATAAATTTATTGTTATTCCTGTATTTAAATTTCTTGATGATTACAATTTAAATTATGGAATTGTAATTCTCTTGTTGACACTTGTTATCAAACTATTATTATTTCCTTTCCAATATCGTTCTTATTTGTCTCAAGCAAAAATGAGAGTTCTTAAACCTGAACTCGATGAGTTAAATAAGCAATATGAAAACGAAGATGCAGTAAAAAAACAACAAGCCGTTATGAGTTTGTACAAACAAGCCGGTGTGAATCCTTTAGGAGGTTGTGTTCCTTTGCTGTTTCAAATTCCAATTCTATTTGCTCTTTTCAATTTCTTTCCGAATGCAATCGAATTAAGGCAACAATCATTTCTTTGGGCAGACGATTTATCTACGTACGATTCTGTTTTAACCCTTCCATTTGAAATTCCATTTTACGGAACCCATGTAAGCTTATTTGCATTATTAATGACCATTTCAACGATTATATATACTAGAATGAATAATCAACTTTCTGGTACAAATGCACAAATGCCTCAATTAAAATGGATGATGTATTTAATGCCGGTAATTTTCTTATTCGTTTTAAATAGCTATGCTTCAGGATTAAACTATTATTATTTCTTAGCTAACATAATAACTTTCGGACAACAGTTTGCATTTCAAAAATTGGTTGATGATAAAAAGATTCATGCCCAGATTCAATTGAATAAACTAAAACCAAAAGCAGCTAAAGTATCTGGATTCCAGCAGAAATTAGAAGAAATGGCAAAAAAGAGAGGTATCCAACCTCCAGGAAAATAGAAAGCTAAATCCTAGAAAATTTATCCACTGATTGATGGGTTCCAAATATTACTAAAACATCACTCTCATTAAGAGTAATAGAAGGTTCTGGATTTGCAAAAATATTTCCTGATCTCTTTATTGCAAGAATTGAAATACCCCAATTTGCTCTCAAATTCAATTCAGAAAGTTTTTTACCGTTTAAGGTAGATTCCTTTTGGATTCTCATGGTGAGGATTTCTGTATCGGATATTTCCAATCTATAATCCTGCAAACCTTGATGTTCATATCTAATGCTCCGCATCATGTCATAATTAAGCCCTCTTAATTTCACAATAAAATCATCAATCTCATTTCGAGAAACCATATATTTAACAAGCACCCTTGTAATGACTTCTACTGAAGTCTCGAACTGTTCGCTTATTACATCATTTGCACCAGCATCGAATATTTTCAATAAATCATTCATTCTGCGAGTTGTAGTAATAATAAAGGCTCCTGTATCAATCTTTTTAATTGCTAAAACTATATTTCGAATTTCTGAAGGACTTGACAATGCAATCACTACAACTCTCGCCTCTTTTATATTTGCGTGATTTAATACAGATTGATTGGTGGCATTGCCAAATATGGAATTAATTCTTTTTTTCGTTCTTGTTGTTAAAATTACCTCAGGATCTGAATCTATAATTACGAAAGGTATTTTAGCCATGCTAATCACCTTGGAGATATTTTTACCTGCATCTCCATAGCCAATTAAAACTAAATGATCAGTTAATTTATGTGGAACAGGATTTAATTCTATCGAAGATTTTATTAATAAAGGAAATCTCTTTTTCAACGTTTCATTCATCAAACTCCTATTTATAAATGCAGATAATTTATCTGAATTTTGAATAATATAAGGAGTAGCTGCCATAGTTAACAATGATACTGAAAGGAACAATTGAAAATTCGTGTTTCCAATTACACCAATACTTTTCCCATTTCCTGCCAAGATAAATGAAAATTCACCAACCTGACTAACAAATAAACCTGATAAAAATGCTATCCGTAAATTACTTCCGGTTGCAAAAAGGGCCGCTCCTGCAAGAAATGTTTTAATAATCAATATGCAAATCGCAACAAGAAAAATTGTTGGAAAAAATTCAAACAAAACATCCAAATCGACTAACAATCCAATAGAAATAAAGAAAAAGCTTGTAAAAACTTCTCTAAACGGCAGAATTGTACCAAAAACTTCATGACTATATTCTGATTCAGAAATAACCAATCCTGCTAAAAATGCACCAAGCGATAATGATAAACCCAATTGAGCAGTTAGCCAGGCAACTGATAAACAAACTACTAAAACAGTCAACAAAAACAATTCACTAGACCTGCTTTTAGCTACAGCATAAAGTAGTTTGGGCATTAATACCCGGGCTACAAAAAGTACCATAAAAACCGTAACAATACCTTTTAGAATAACTAAGAAAAAATTAAAATCGAATCCGCCTGAAGTCTTTGATAAATATGGTGTTAGAAGCATTAATGGCACAATAGCAATGTCTTGAAATATTAAAATTGCCATTGTACTCTTTCCTTGAGCTGTATGAATTCTCCCCATATCTTGCAACACTTTCAAAACAATTGCAGTGGAACTTAACGAGAAAAGTAAACCTAAAAAAATGGATTCCTTTAATTTTATATCAAAATAATAACACAAAACAGTTATTACTAATGTAGTTACGAAGAGCTGAATAGCTCCTCCTATAAATACTTGCTTACGTATTCTAATTAAATCTTTTAAGGAAAATTCAATTCCAATACTAAACAAAAGAAAGATTATCCCAATTTCAGCAAAAACCGATAAATCATCCGCCTCTTTAACCAAGTTAAGTGCATCTGGTCCTGCAAGCACACCCGTAATTAAAAACCCGAGAACAGTCGGGATTTTAAAATAATTACAAACCAATAAAACAATAATTGCAAGTCCAAAGATGATACTTACATCATAAATTACAGGAGGTATTTGAGCGGCAATGAGCATAATTGCAATATTACATCAAAGTGCTTAACTAAGCGTGAAAAATCGAAAATTCAAACTTATTACAGTATTTTTGCTAAATAAGCTTTGAAATAAATGAAAAAAATAATAAAAACTCAGAATGCACCTGCCCCAATAGGCCCTTATAATCAGGCTATTAGTGTAAATAACATGCTGTATGTAAGTGGTCAGATAGCAATAAACCCTGAAAGTGGAAATCTCATTCAAGATAATCTTGTGGAGGAAACTACAATGGTTATGAAAAATCTAAGTGCGATTTTAAACGAAGCTGGTATAAGTTTTAAAAATGTTGTTAAAGCAACAATTTTCTTGAAAGATATGTCTTTCTTCAAAATTGTAAATGAAGTGTATGGTAGTTATTTCGAAGGAGATTTTCCTGCTCGAGAAACTGTTGCTGTTGCAGGATTACCGTTAGGTGTAAATGTTGAAATCTCAGTTATCGCTTATTTGAATGACTAATTCCATTTCAATAAAGAATCAACTTTTGTTTGCAGGTATTTCAGCTGCAATTGGTGTAATGATTCTTGCTCTTGCAGCGCACTATCTTCAAAACAAACTAACAGAAGTGCAATTAAATGCTGTGAAGACCGCGGCTAATATTCAATTAATTCATAGCATTTCAATTTTTGCACTTTCAAATTTATCAAATAGGGTTCACATTTCTACATTAAAAAGAGCACTTAATTTTATGATTGCTGGAATATTGGCATTTTCTGGTTCCATTTATCTTTTGAGTCTTAAAACAATTCTAAATTTAGAATTGTTAAAAATATTTGGACCCATAACACCGATTGGTGGAGTGCTTTTAATTATTTCATGGAGCCTTGTTGCAATTTCTATTTATAAATCAAATAAAATAAATGAACAAATATAGTTATCAAGATTATTTAGATTTTAATTTAAAAATTTCGGATTTAAATGGTATTTCGTCTTTACTTCAATGGGACCAAGAAGTTGGATTACCAAAAGAAAGCATGGATGGTCGAGCAAGACAGATTGCTGGAATTTCTGGAATAATTCATGAATTATATACAAGTCAATACTACCGTGATTTATTAAATTATCTCGAAAATAATGTTGATTTAGATAAAACACAAAAATTAAATATTAAACTATCGAAAAAGGATCTTCAAAGAAAAATTTGTCTTTCAAAAGAATTTGTTGAAGAACTTTCCTCAGCTATTTCAAATTCATATTCAGCATGGGAAGAAGCTCGTTCTAAGAAAGATTTTAAATTATTTTCTCCATTTTTAAAAAACTTAATAAAATTAAAAAAGCAAGAAGCAGAATTAATAGATAAAAGCAAGGAAGTATATGATGTTTTCCTAGATGAATATGATGCTGGACTTAAATCAAAAGAAATAAAAATTATTTTCGAAAAATTAAAACCTCAATTAATTAGTTTATTAAATCAAATTGAAAAAAAAGAAAAAATAGATATTTCAATTACAAATAAAATATATCCAAATAATAAACAATGGGATTTCGGAATTGAGATTTTAAAAGAAATTGGATTTAATTTTAATGCAGGAAAGCAGGATATTTCAACGCACCCTTTTACAATTAATATTGGAGAAAAAGACATTAGAGTAACAACAAGAATTGTAGAAAATAATTTAAATGAAATGATATGGAGTTGCTTGCATGAAGGCGGGCATGCCCTTTATGAGCAAGGACTTCAAAGCCAAACTTTTGGAATCCCCGAATCAGAAGCCTCTTCTTTATCTGTCCATGAATCGCAATCGCGCTTGTGGGAAAATCATATTGGAAGAGGACTATCTTTTTGGAAATTAAAATATAAGAAATTACAAAACTTATTTCCCGAAAACTTAAAAGATATTGAGTTAAATGAATTTTATAAAATTATAAATGCTGTTTCTAAAGAATTGATTCGAACTAATGCAGACGAATTAACATATCACTTTCATATAATTATACGTTTTGAAATTGAACAATTATTATTTTCTAATGATTTCAATATAGATGATTTACCTGAAGTTTGGGATGAGTTATATTTTAAGTATTTAGGTATTAAACCAGAAAATGATGAGAAAGGAATTTTGCAAGACGTTCATTGGGCCCATGGTAGTTTTGGATATTTTCCCACATACACTTTAGGAAGTTTGTATGCGGCTCAGTTTTATGAACATGCAAAAAGGAATATAGAAAATCTTGAACAAAAAATTTCTGATGGCGATTTTTCTGAATTATCTAAATGGTTAAAAGTAAATATCTATGAAAAAGGAAGATTGCAGACATCTGAAGAAATTTGTGTGTCTTCTACCGGAGAAAGCTTGAATTCTCAATATTTCATAGATTATGCAAAACAAAAATATACTGAGATTTACGCTCTTTAATTCCAACAAATTAATAATTAAACTTTAATTTATGATCCGTAACATATTTGCTGTAGCAGCAATACTTTTCTTAACAAACTGCAAATCAAGCAAGAATAAAGAAGTAGCCGAAAAAAACACAGCCACTTCTGAGCAGAAAGTGAACGCAAATTCTACAGAAAAACCTAATACAGTTAAAACAGAAGTTGCAATAGAACCAACACCTGCCAAAGAGGAAAAAACATCTGCTTCACCTAAACTACAAATTGATTCTACCATATATAGTTTGGTAGTATCATTCTACAGTATAGGTTCTGGTATAGATTTCAATGTTGCCAAAGAGTATAATCAAATGCTAAATTCATATACAACTGCGGAAGGGCTATTATTAGATTTTGATAAAGTAAGCTGGGGAAGAGAAGGTGAAACTGACTTTTGTATTAGATTAAACAGTTTTTCAAAAAAAGAAAAAGAAATTTTTCTGGAAAAATCACAAGAAATTTTGAAGAAGACAGAACGTGTGCATACCAAAGAAAACGCAAGTTGCAGGCAAAAAAGACCAAGATAAAGCGTCATTTTGACACTCAGAAAAATGCGGCAAAACCAATATTGGTGGGATTTGGAGTTGATTTTTATTTTAATTTTGCCTCCTAGAAAACAAAAACAATCTACATGCAAGAATTCGGATTAAAGAATGTTAATGCTACATTGGAATCAATTGGATTAGGAAAAGTAGCGATTGCCCATTGGAACCTTTCTCCAGCAGAATTAATTGAAGAAACAATATTAACAGGAGAAGGCACTTTAACAGATACCGGCGCCTTGGCGATAGATACAGGAGAATTTACAGGAAGATCACCCAAAGATAAATTTGTAGTTTTTGATGAAAAAACAAAAGACACCGTTTGGTGGGGTGATGTAAACGGAAAGTTTGATTCAAATGATTTTGATTTGTTATATAATCGCGTTTGTGCTTATTTAGGTGGTTCAGAAGTTTATGTGCGCGATAGTTATGCTTGTGCAGATCCTGAATATCGTCTTAATATTAGAGTAGTAACAGAATTACCATGGTCGAACTTATTTGCAAATAATCTGTTTTTAAGACCTACAGAAGCAGAAATAGCGTCTTTTGTTCCAGAATGGACCATTCTTAATGCACCAGGATTTCACGCTGAACCTTTAATTGATAAAACGAGACAACATAATTTTACGATAATAAACTTTACGAAAAAGGTAATTTTAATTGGTGGCTCAGGTTACACTGGGGAGATTAAAAAAGGAATCTTTTCTGTATTGAACTACATACTTCCTCAAGAAAAGAAAGTGCTTTCAATGCATTGTTCCGCAAACGTTGGAGCTGAAGGAGATACAGCAATTTTCTTTGGTCTTAGCGGAACAGGTAAAACAACATTGTCTGCAGATCCAGAAAGAAAGCTGATAGGCGACGACGAACATGGTTGGTCTTCTAATTCAGTTTTTAATTTTGAAGGTGGATGTTATGCAAAATGTATTGACCTTTCAGCTGAAAAAGAGCCTCAGATTTTTAATGCCATTAGATTTGGTGCATTGCTCGAGAACACTAATTATTTTGAAGGAACTAGAAAGGTTGATTATAGCAACATTAAGAAAGCTGAGAATACCAGAGTTGCATATCCAATTGAATTGATTGACAATATCATGTCGCCTTCAATTGGAGGAATTCCGAAAAACATATTTTTTCTAACAGCAGATGCATTTGGTGTATTGCCTCCAATTTCAAAGCTTACAACTGCTCAGGCAATGTATCATTTTATTTCGGGGTACACTGCTAAAGTTGCTGGAACTGAAGTAGGCGTAACAGAACCTCAAGTTACATTTTCAGCTTGTTTTGGTAAAGCTTTCTTGCCATTACATCCTACAAAATATGCTGAACTACTTGGACAAAAATTAGAAGAAACAAATGTAAATGTTTGGCTTTTAAACACTGGTTGGTGCGGTGGGCCTTACGGAGTTGGTTCAAGAATAAAGTTAGCATACACAAGAGCTTTAATTTCTGCTGCATTAAAAGGAGAGTTAAACAAAGTAGAATATATTCAGACACCATTCTTTGGTTTAAACACGCCTGTATCATGCCCAGGAGTGCCTTCTGAACTATTATTCCCTCGCAATGCATGGCCGAATAAAGAAATGTTTGATATAAAAGCAGCGGAATTAGCTGAGAAATTTGTTAAGAATTTCTCTCAATATGCAGATTTTGCTTCCCAAGAAATATTGAATGCCCAGCCTAAAATAAAAGTAACGGCTTCAGTTTAATACTTCCTTATTTTACTAACTTATAAGTAAAACTATTGTTTTGCTGAGTTACTTTTAAAAGGTAAAATCCTGATGCTAGGCTTGAGGTATCAATCGTTTCATTACCATTGATACTTTTTGCAGTTACCAGTTTTCCATCACTAGAGAATAATTCAGCCTTTATAATATTATTACTTTCATTAATAAACTGTAAAGAATTAGAAAATGGATTTGGAAATACCTGTAATGAAGTATTTTTCATTTCGGCTATTCCGATTACAATTACTTCAAGTATAGTTGACATTGCTTCACAACCATTGTTGTATTGAACATTCAAGTTATAGTTTCCATCTATTGGAACTTCGAAGCTGCTGCTTGTAAATTGTTCGTATATAATCCCATCAATGAACCAAGTGAACACTGATACATTTTCTGCTGTAGTGCTTATTGTATTTGAGTTTGGGGCGAAAAATATTTGAGGAACTGGAGCTGGTTTAAAAACCATATCAATCAGTACGCTTTCTCCTCCAAAATCAGGGCAGGTTTCTGTAAAACCAACTACTGAATAAACACCTGAATTGGTTATTAACAAGCTATCATCTGTTTCATTTTCAATTACTATATTATTTTTCGTCCAAATGATATCATTCTCATAAGGAGGATTTAATTGTAAGTAAACAGAATCTCCTTCGCACAAATCTGCTAAAGGAATATCAGACAATGTAGCAACAGTTACAGGAAGGAAAACCCAACCATCAACTAAAACTTCTGCAGAACGCTCGGTGCATCCATCTATTGTAACATCCACGCTAAAATTTGAACCTGCACTGTTGAAATAATCAACTATCAATTCCTGTTGAGTAGCTTCTTGAATTGGGTTTCCATCTCTAAACCATTGATAAAATTCAGCTGAAATTGTTGTGAGCGTATCGTCTTTTTCAGGACAGAGTATAATATTATTTGGATTGATTACTGGGTCAAAAGGACAATCAACAAAAATTCCGTTAAAGAGGTATGATTCAGATTGTTTACTACAACCTTGGGAATATATTGCCTCCACTTTGTAGCTTCCATTTTGTGAAGGTACTAGAATACTCTGAATTGCATTTTGCAAAACAACATCATTCAGATACCATTGATATTGAGGAGCTATAACTGATGTAGATAAGCTTAAAGTTTGTGTATTTTCAGAAACAATAGGAACTTCAGAATTAATAAAATTCAAATTTGTAGTGCCTGATAATCTGAGTGTATTAGGACATTGTGCAATAGCTCCAGAAACAGCATAAGCACCTGAAGAAACGGCTAAAAGCGAATCAGAAAATTGACCAGGAATTTGAACACCATTTCTAAACCATTTAAGGTTTGTGTCGAATATTGGTAAAACATCCAATTGAATTTCATTTCCAATACAAGCTGTATTATCCGGAGAATTTGCAACTTGAAAAGAAATTGAAGGTACAGTTATACTTGTTACTTGAATAGCTGGCGAAGGCTCTGTACAGTTATTTATTGTAGAAACAACCAAAAAACTTGCACCTGCATCTTGTACCTGATTAATTGTTAAAGTTTGTTGATTAGCTCCTATTATAGGATTTCCATTCTTATACCATTGATAGCTGCCTGCAGTTTGCGTGCTTAATGTATCAGATTGAGAAGGACAAAGCGCAACATTTCCATTTACAACAGTTGGATTAAAAGGACATTGCGCAGAAAGAGATAAACAACTAAGGAAAGCTGTGAAAACTAAAAATATTTTTTTCATTCTTGTAGATAATGAAACACAAATTACAAAAAAAAATCAAAAAAAGAAGGAAGTTTTTGATAATACAAAACCTCCTTCTTTACAAAGCTACAAAATTACTTTTTTACTACCAATGTCTTAGCTAATTGATCGTGCAGAGCTTGTTTTTTGGGAGTAAATGCTGCCATAATGTATCCAATCAATAAAATGATAGCAGAAATTAATTTAGCAAAATATCTTCCAGTGGCGTTCATAAAATTTATTGGTTCACCTTCTAAATTGGTAACCTTAATTCCAACAACCATTTTCCCTAGTGTTGCTTGATTAGATGATGATTCCATTCCAGCAAAATACAACCAATTCAAAGCTAAAACTATAATGTAGTAAAGGCCAAAACCAGCTCCACCTTCAGCTATTGAATCAGCCATTGCAAATTGAATCGCAAATTGAGGAATGGATAAAATAATACCATCAATAAAAGCTGCGGCAAACCTAATCCAAAAACCGGCATATTCAGGTTCAAAAGCTCCTATCGAAGTTTGATCGAGTAATTGTTCTTCCATAATTTAAAGTGTTTTAGTGTAGTGTTAGTTGTTTTTATATTGCAAGAATAAGTAATTTAAGCACTCATAAACAAAAGATTTTGATATTGCTTCTAAAATGTTCTCCAATTTTTTAAACATAATAAAGAATCAACGTGTTTTATTGGTAATTTCGCGCAAGAATTAAGCGAAGAAAATGTTTCAAGAAACAAAGAGTCGTTCATGGATTAGCAAGCATTGGTGGAAAGCGACCGGATCAATTTTAGTATTGTATTCTATAATTGCAGGATTATTAGGAGAAGTCCCTGTTTTACCCATTTTGCATGAGTCTGTTAGAAACCTATATTTCCATGTTACGATGTGGTTTAGCATGCTTGCCATATTTAGCTACTCGCTTTATTATAGCATTAAGTATCTTTCAAAAAGTAACATAAAAGATGATATTAACGCTGAAAAATTTGCTAATACTGGAATATTATTAGGTTCATTGGGTGTAGTTACAGGTTCGCTTTGGGCAAGATTTACTTGGGGTGCCTGGTGGGTAAATGATCCCAAATTAAATGGTGCAGCAATATCAATTCTGATATACTTTGCTTATGTGGTTTTGCGTAATTCTATGGATGAAGAGCAAAAACGGGCTAAAGTTGCGGCCGTATATAATATATTCGCATTTGTCTTGATGTTGGTATTCGTAATGGTTTACCCCCGTTTAAATCAGGTTGATAGTTTACATCCTGGAAATGGCGGAAATCCTGGCTTTAGTTCATACGATTTAGATAAGAATATGCGCGTAGTATTTTACCCAGCAGTATTAGGTTGGATTATGATAGGAATTTGGATTTCACGCTTATCTGCAAGAGCTGAAGCAGTTGCTTACAAACAAATGACTATTTCTACAAACAACAAAATTGATAAAAACGATGAAATCTTATAACTGGCTTCTATTTATAATATTTATGCTAATTCAGCGCATTGGGATTGCCCAAGGCACAATTGATATGGCTGAAACTATGCGTAGTAACGGAAAAATTTACGTTGTAGTAGGAGTAATCAGCATTATTTTTCTTGGAATTATTATTTATCTCATCCGTTTGGATGGTAAGATAAGCAGAATTGAAAAAAAAATTAATAATACAGCGGAATGAAAAAATCACATATCATTGGAATAATACTAATTGCATTGGCGATTGGAGCTATTTTAAGCACTTTTTCGGATTCTAGCACTTACGCATCATTCAATGAGGCAATCAAAGAACCCGAAGAAGAATTTCATGTTGTAGGGAAATTAAATAAATCAAAAGATATGGTTTATTTGCCTGAAAAAGATGCTAATTTATTTAGCTTCTATTTAACAGACAGAGAAGGAACAGAAAAGAAAGTATTATTCAATGGGGCCAAACCGCAAGATTTCGAACGTTCTGAACAAGTTGTGATAGTTGGAGAAATGAACGGAGAGGTATTTAACGCTAATAAAATTTTAATGAAATGCCCCAGCAAATATAATGATGGCAAAATGGAAGAAACAAGCCATGAAGCCGATAAAAAAATTAGTTTGAATAATAAATAGATTAAAATGGAAAAAGTTTTTGTGGGGGAAGAACTAATTTGGGGATTATTAGGTAATCTGTTTATAATTGCGGCCTTTCTAGGAGCTTTCTTTTCAGCAATCAGTTATTATTTTGCTCAAAAAGAAAATGATAACTCTTGGAAAAAACTTGCTCGCATAGGATTTAATATTCATACAATTGGTGTTTTAGGAATAATAGGAGTTTTATTTTACCTTTTATTTAACCATAGATTTGAGTACCACTATGTTTGGCAACATAGCAATACTGCAATGCCAATGCAATATATACTTTCTTGTTTCTGGGAAGGACAAGAAGGTAGTTTTTTACTTTGGACTTTTTGGAACATGGTATTAGGAAATGTTTTGATTAGAACTTCAAAGAATTGGGAATTCTCAACAATGGCAATAGTTGCCATGGTTCAAGTTTTCTTGTCTTCTATGCTTTTGGGGATTTATATTGGAGATGTTCACTTAGGAAGCAACCCATTTTTACTTTTAAGAGAACATCCGGATTTTGTAAACTTACCATTTGTTCAAAGCACAACTTATTTAGAGAAGTTAGATGGAAGAGGGCTAAATCCATTGTTGCAAAACTACTGGATGACAATTCATCCTCCTACCCTATTTCTGGGTTTTGCATCTACCCTATTTCCATTTGCTTATGCTGTTGCCGGTATCTGGCAAAAAAAATACAGCGAATGGATTAATCCAGCGTTGAAATGGACATTTTTTGGAATTAGTATTTTAGGCACAGGAGTTTTAATGGGAGGTGCTTGGGCTTATGAATCTCTTAGTTTTGGTGGATTCTGGGCATGGGACCCTGTAGAAAATGCTTCATTGGTTCCATGGATAACATTTGTTGCCGGCGGACATGTTATGCTCATAAATAAGAATAAAGGACAATCAATTACAACTGCATTTTTCTTAATTTTTATAACATTTATTTTGATTTTATATTCCACTTTTCTAACAAGAAGTGGAATACTTGGAGACACATCTGTGCATGCTTTTACTGATTTAGGAATGAGCGGACAACTGCTAGTTTATTTGTTGTTTTTCATTTGGCTTCCAGCTGCTATTTCTATACCTAAAGGAACCTTTAAAATAATTTATTTAACATTAAGTTTTTCGTTATTAATATTTAGTCTTTTTACTGGTTTTTACAAATTAACAACTGTATTGTTTATTGCAGCTTCGCTTGGATTAATGCTTTATAATATTTCTAAAGCTACAAAAACAAAAGAAGAGGAAGAAGATCTTAGCTCCAGAGAATTCTGGATGTTTGTTAGTGCATTGGTTTTGTTAATTGCTGCTTTTCAAATAACATTTAGCACCTCTACTCCTGTTATTAATAAGTTCCTAAGTGGAAATGTTGCTGATTTTTTTGGATGGTTAAATGGATTAATGCCAAATGCTCTTTTTGAGAAGTTGTCAGAAGCAAAATTAGCAACTCCAAAAGATGTTATTGGCCATTATAACGCTTGGCAAATACCCTTTGCCATTATTACTGCTTTATTAATTGGAATTGGACATTTTTTAAAATATAAAAAAACAAATACTGCCGAATTAATTAAAAACACTTGGATTTCTGTGGTGTCATCTATTTTATTAACCCTAATCCTTTCATTGACTTTAGAAATAGATAATACTTTACTTATTTTATTGCTATTTGCATCTTTATTTGCAACAATTGCGAATATTGATTACTTGTTTAGAATTTTAAAGGGTAAATTAAAAAAGGCTGGTTCTTCTATTGCGCACATAGGTTTTGGAATGATTTTGCTTGGCTCATTAATTTCAGCTGGAAAAAAAGAAATTATCTCTCAGAATAATAGCAAATTCGACTTAGGGAAAGATTTTCCGAATAAAGAAAACATTCTTTTAGCGAGAAAAGATACTGTGGAAATGGGAGATTATCTGGTAAGTTACAGGGGAGATTCAACTTCAGGAATAAACGTTTATTACAACGTTGATTATTTGCAAAAGAATGAAAAAGGGGAAATAAAAAAACTTTTCACGCTTAACCCATTTATACAAACCAATCCAAGAATGGGGAATGTGGCTGAACCTGCAACAAAGCATTATTTTAATAAGGATGTTTTCACACACATTACTTATGCGAAAATGGAAGATCCAAAAGAAAAAAAGAATGGAGGATGGGAAGAAGCACAAGATTACGAGCTATCTATTGGAGACACTGTATTTACAAGTAATGCGATGGTCATATTAAGTGGCGTAAATAGAAATGTAGATAAATTAAAAAATAAATTACAAGAAACAGACATTGCTATCGGCGCTCAATTAAATGTGTTAAGTATGAGCAGCGAGAAAGATATTGTGGAACCAATATTTGTTATTAGAGGTTTAACAAGTTTCGCAATAGATACTACGCTTGAGGCAAAAGGCTTGCAATTTAGCTTGTGGAAAATAGATCCGGAAAAAGAAGCTTTCCATGTTAGAATAAGAGAAAAGGCGAGCAATGCAGGAGATTTTATTATTATGAAAGCTATTATATTTCCAGGAATTAATATTTTATGGATTGGCAGCATTCTTATGGCAATTGGAACAATCCTAGCAGTATGGTCGAGAGTTAAATTGCCTTCAAATGCAAAAGCCTCAGCTTGATAAAATTCTAATTATTGGTACAGGAGGATTAGCTTTATCTTTTTCGACTGCATTGGTAAAATGTGGAATCTATAATGTGTATTCAGAGGGCTCTAATTCTAAAAAGACAAATGAATTCTGCAGGAAAAATAAAACAGTTAATTTTAATGCGTTAGAAGATAAAAATGATTTAATTATTTTATTGGCTGTACCTGATTCTCAAATAGAAATATGCGCCAAAAAATATGCAAAATTCGGTAAATTATTGGTTCATTTTTCAGGCACAACTCCTTTAGAAATATTAACAAAATATTTAAATAATGCAGCCGTTTGCTGGCCCTTGGAAAGTTTTAGCAAATCAAAAAAAGTGAATTTATCAAAAATAACATGTGTAATAGGTTCTTCAAATGATTACTCTCATAATATTTTATTTGATTTAATAAATTCAATAAAGGCGAAATATATTATACTGAATAATGAAGAAAGAATGAAGCTGCATTTAACAGCTGTAATGCTTAATAATTTTACTTATCATTTATTTACATTAATAAAAAACTGGACTAAAAACGAAGAATTAGACTTAACACTTCTCAATGGACTATTCAAGAGTACTATCTCTTCTTTAAATAAAGATGATGAAGGGAAAAATCAAACAGGACCAGCAAAAAGAAATGACCAAGAAGTAATAAAGCAACATTTAGAATTATTAAAAAATTACCCTGCCTTGCAGAATATTTATATGGTATTTACTAAATCTATTATTGATAAATACAGTAATTAATATGCTACACTTTTTCAAATTGATAAGATTTCCTAATTTAATAATCATTGCTTTAACAATGATTGGTGTGCGGTATGGTTTATTAGAACCATTATGGAGGTCAGTGATTAAAGATATGCTTGAAAGAGGTTTTTTGGTTCGGGGAATGGGCTTACACATGTCAGGTATTAACTTTTCTTTGTTAGTTATCAGTACAGTTTTAATTGCTGCTGCAGGCTATATAATAAATGATTATTTTGACACTAAAACTGACAGAATAAATAGGCCAAATAAAGTTGTGATTGGTAAAATAATACAAAGGAGAGCTGCAATTATTCTGCATATCTCATTAAGTTTTGTAGGTTTACTTATAGCTATTTATTTAGCATATAATGCTGGAAATATAAAACTGGCATTATTACAATTATTTAGTATTACCGCATTATGGTTTTACTCTACTCATTTAAAAAAACAGTTATTAGCCGGAAATATTTTAATTGCTTTATTGGCAGCATTGGTTCCAATAACAACTGGAATGTTTGAATTTGCTTCGGGAGCAATTACAAATCTGCAAATATTAAATAATTCTGCACCAGAAATGGGAAGTTATGTTTTGAAAAAGGGAGCCTTTATTGTAATTGGATATGCTGCTTTTGCATTTCTTTCCAATTTATTTAGAGAAATTATTAAGGATATAGAAGATCTTGAAGGAGACATAGCTGATGGTTGCAGAACATTGCCAATTGTAATAGGTGAAGAGCCTTCTAAATTTATTGCAATGAGTTTAATTATATGCACTTCTATTTTCTTAGGATTAGTACAACAATATATTTGGAAGTGGGATTTAATTATCCTTTTTTATTTTACAATATTTGCTGTCCAGGCTCCATTGCTTTATATTCTATATATTTTATGGAATGCTTACGATAAATTTTCATACAGCAAAGCTTCTGTAGTTTGTAAAATAATAATTACAACTGGTGTTATTTCTATGTTTATTTTTAGTTTTATTCAATAAATAATATGTTGTTACAAGAGAAATTAAAAGGAAAAAAAATATTATTGGCCTCAAAATCTCCAAGGCGACATTATTTATTAAAGGAACTTGGGCTAGAATTTGAGTTATTAGATATAGAAGTTGAAGAAGAATATCCAGACAAGTTAAAGAGGGAATCTATTCCTTTGTTTCTTTCTAAACTTAAAGCAGAGGCTGCAAAAACTTCTTTAAAAGAAAATGAAATTGTTATTACTGCAGATACAGTTGTTTGGATTGGGAATATGGTTTTAAATAAACCAAAAGATTTAAATGATGCTAAATTAATGCTTAATAAATTATCGGGTAAAATGCACGAGGTAATAACTGCTGTAAGTATTAATTCCATTAATAAAACAACCTCCTTTTATGTTGTTTCAGAAGTTTGGTTTAAATCATTAAGAGAAGAGGAAATTAGTTTTTATGTAGAACAATTTAAACCATTGGATAAAGCAGGCGCTTACGGAGCTCAAGAATGGATTGGTTATATTGGTGTAGAAAAAATGAATGGGTCCTATTTTAATGTAATGGGCCTTCCTTTACATGAATTATATGAGGAATTATTAGTTTTCTAAAACTCATATTTTTTTATAAATTGCGTTCATAATCATCGCTATGAAACGTTTATTTTTTTTAGTCCTTCTTTTAATAAATTATTATTCGGCATCTGCACAAGTAGGTAATTCTACCTGCGCGAGTGCCATTCAAGTTTGTCCAGATATTGGTGCTACTTATCCTGCAACTACAAACGGTCCTGCAGCTGAAGTAGGACCAGACTATGGTTGTTTAGGATCAGAACCAAACCCTGCGTGGTTTTATTTTCAGGTAAATACTCCAGGCTCACATGTTATCAATATTACAAATACAGGATTAAATGATTTAGACTTTATAATTTGGGGACCATTTTCCTCTTTAGCTGGATATTGCAATCAATTAACTGCTGCAAATACTGTGGATTGCAGTTACGCCGGTGGTTCAACAGAAAGCGCCTCTTTTACCTCTACAAATGCAGGAGACTTTTATGTGCTTTTAATTACAAATTTTTCTAATGATGAAACAAATGTTAATTTCATTCAAACTTCAGGCACTGGAAATTTCAACTGTGAATTCACTGGAACATGTTTAATATCTTTAACTACAGCGAATGTTGGAACTTGTGACTCTTTAACTAATCAATACAATGTTTCTGGATTAATTTACACATTTAATTCACCTACTAGCGGTAATTTAACTGTAAGCTGTTTAGGAGTAAACGCTGTTTATAATGCAACTTTGCCTTCACCTATTCCATACACACTTACAGGATTACCTAGTAATGGAGCAGCTACTACAATAAATTTTCAATATTCTGCAATTAGTGAATGCTCAGCAACAAAAGCAATTACTGCTCCGGCTGGTTGCTTACCCTGTACTGCTACTGTCTCACAAAATGGACCAATATGCGAAGGTGATGATTTGATTTTAACAACGAATTTTTCAGGAAATGCTACTTATCAATGGACTGGTCCTAATGGGTTTACTTCGACAGCTCAAAATCCAACTATTGAAGGAGTAGATCAATTAGCATCAGGCACTTATACTGTTTTAATTACAGGTCAAAATTGTGTTGGTGAAAGGTCTGTAGATGTTGAAATTGTGTCTGTTCCCAAGCCTGTAATTTTTGAAGCTGGAACAGAAGTATGTGAAGGTGAAATATTATTTTTGGGGGCTCAGGAAGTTCCTGGAGCCGTATTTACATGGATTGGCCCTAATGGGTTTTCTGCAAATGCTCGAAACACACAAATTTTAAATAGTACACCAGAAAATTCGGGGGAATACATTGTACAAATGACATTAAATAATTGCAGCAACAGAAGCGATACTGTTCAAGCTACGGTATTTGCCTCTCCAGTTGCGACCATCATAGGCGATAGTATTCATATTCCTGGAAGCACTGCTGTTTTTAATGTAAATGGTGAAGTTGGTTATACTTATTTCTGGATTTTTGGAGGAAATACAGGGTTAATTAATAATACACTTTATACCAATGATAAAGATAGTGTAATTGTTTTTTGGAAAAATCTAGAGGGAGAATTAAATGTACAATTAATTATAGAAGATGAAAATGGTTGCCAGAGTAAACCAGATTTAATGAATGTTTTTGTTACCAATTCTACTGGTATTAATTCCGCAAATAAAAACATATTAAATATTTATCCAAATCCTGCAAAAAGCGAGTTGTATGTGAATGCAAGTGATGGAGAATACGAAGTTTTTGATGCATTAGGTAAAAAAGTTATGCAAGGTAAAATTCTATCAGAGAAATATTTAATCAATATTAATTCGCTGGAAAATGGAATTTATTTTATAACAATAAAAAACTCAACAGGAAATTACTGGAATAAAATTGTTGTAGAAAAATAAATTAAATAATATTTTAATTTACTATTATTTTAATGTTTGTTTTGTTTGATTGAAGGAAATAAATTCCAGGGGAAAGTCCTTTAATAAATCCTTGATTTACATTTGCAACAAAGTTTCCATTAATAGAGAATATTTTCCCATTTATCTTTTCAGGAATTGTATACTCAGTAAAAGAAGAAATTACAATACTATTAATTGCTTTTGACGAAATTTTATCTTGTCCAACAGTAATATCAAACGAAATCAACTGCTGAAAAAAGGCGGCCATGCTATCTGTTTCTTCTTCCCAAAATGGAAAATATGCCGGATTGTGCAGCCAGTGAGAATTAAACTGATTACTAGTTTGGTAATTATAAATGATATGCCCTGAAGAAATATTGTTTTGTTCTAAAATTGGCAAAACTGATGTTATTCCGCAGGCTTGTGGAAAGCTATTTTCGCAGTTTCCATAATTCCACCATTTTCCGCATTCTAAAGGAATCTGGTAGGCATCGGCGGAATTATTAAACATAATAACTGCTGGTTTTTGGCCATTGTTGATATGTTGCGGGAATAAAAATGCAGCTGAAAATGTCGCAACTGCTTTGATACTTGGGAATGAAGGTTCACCTGTGATTGGACCTAAATCAATACAATTGCTTGGAATTTCGTCGGGCAGATCTGTATATGCAGCTCCAATTGCGGCATAGCCTCCTGCACTCCAACCAGTTAAAAAAATGTTATTTGTATCAATTTGATATTCATTAAAATTGCTTTTGAAGAAAGTGAGTGCTTTGTTTATATCTTGCACTGAACGAAACCAAGCGCGAAAAGCTTCCGCAGAATCTGTTGGACAATCTGCGCCGGGCCAACCAAGCCGATAATTAATTGCAGCGCATACATACCCTAATTTTGCAAACTTAAAAGAAAGGCTATCCATAAGTAATGCATTGCCAGAAGTAAAACCACCACCATGCACTAAGATTAGTAAAGGAGAAGATGGGCAAGTATTCTCAGTAGCTTTAACAAGTCTTGCAGTTGGGAGGAAATTATTCCCAGCAAAATCTAATTGAACAGGAGCGTATTGAATTGCAGGTACTATGCTTAATTCTGAATACTGAATTTCCGTAAATATAGTGCAAGAATTTTGCGAGTAAAGGTGAGAATTGCAAATAATCACCATAATGAATGTAAATCTGCAAAAATATTTCATAATCGTAATTTATGAGATTTTTCTTATTAACCGTAAATGCACAAATATATCAATAAAGCTGCGCCCCAGATTGCAATGGAAAGCCCGCACCCCGAAAGCTTTCGGGGGAGGACTTGAAATGAAAAGCTGGAAATGGCGCCCGAATAAAACATAACTACCTGATTTTATAATGGTTAAAATATAATAAAAATAAACAGTCGGGAGTATAAATTGACTAATTTCGCACATTAAATTTTTAAAAAATGTTTCAATTAAAATCATTAATTATAGTAGGCACTTTGCTTTTCTTCGCTTCTTGTGATGAGAAAGGGAGTGGAAAAGTTAGTGCTGATGACGTATCAAATTCAGAAAGTGCAGAAGGGAAAAAAGATATTCCTTTGGCATCAATAAAATTTGAGTCAGACACTTTCAATTTTGGTGAAGTAATGGAAGGTGAAAAAGTTTCTCATTCCTATAAGTTTACAAATACAGGCAAAAATAATTTAGTAATATCAAAAGCTTACGGAAGTTGCGGTTGCACTGTACCAGAATGGCCTAAAGAACCAGTTAAACCAGGAGCTTCAGCATCAATTGACGTAGTTTTTAATAGTGAAAACAGGGGTGGAAAAGCAATAAAATCGGTAACTATTTTGTCGAATACAGAACCGTCGCAAACAGTAGTTTATTTAGTAGGAAACGTAATAGGAACAAAAAAAGATGAATAATATTTCAGAGTTTAATAATGCAATTTTGTTGATGGCTACTGCGCCAGGACAGCCTTTGTGGAAACAATTTCTTCCATTAATTTTAATTGGAGTGGTGTTTTATTTCTTTATTTTGAGACCACAATTAAAGAAAACTAAACAAGCAAAACAGTTTAGAGAGTCGCTAAAAAAAGGAGACAAAATAATAACAATTGGAGGTTTGCATGGCAAAATTGTAGAGACCGCTGAAACTACATTTTTAATTGAAACTGAAGGTGGAGTGAAATTAAGATTTGAAAAATCTGCAGTTTCATCAAGTGTAACTGACCAATTGGCGGAACAACAAGGAAAATAATTTGTTTATGAAAAGAGCAAAGCGTACCACTAAAATACGTACCTGGCTCTTTAGCAGTAAGGTATACGTATTTTCGTGGTGCCTTATAATTTCATCTTTATTTTGGTTTTTATTGGCATTAAATAATAGGTACTCAACTTTAATTAAAGTACCTGTTACCTATATAAACATGCCCAATGATTCATATTTGCTAGAAAAATTGCCGAAAGAAATTGAGGCCGAAATTTCAGGAACTGGATATCAGCTATTTTCTTATTATTTGACGCCAGAAAAAGCAAATGTAAAACTAGATTTAAGGAAAGCTGGAATGGGTCCTTTGAATTCTAAAAACAGGGCATTTCTGACAACTTATTCTGGAATAGATTTTTTTAATCGGGAGCATATTGATATTACTTTATTGAGGCTTAAACCAGATACAATATTTTTTAATTTCCCAGATAGAGCTTTTAAAAATGTGCCTATTCATTTAAATGCACTGTTTGATTTTGAAAAACAATTTAATTTAATAGAAGAGGTAAGCTTAATGCCTGATAGTGTGCAAATAAGTGGCTCTAAGGCTTCATTAGACTCTGTGAACCAGGTTGAAACAGAAATGCTTGTTCTTAAAAATCTTATGAGCTCTGGAAGTTATTCTGTTAAGTTGAAGTCATTGGGTGGAGAGTTAAGCTGTGTACCATCTATGACTTCGGTAAAACTAGAAATAGGGAAATTTACAGAAAGTGAAGTTGAAGTTCCCGTTTATGTTAATCATTTATTGTCTAAAGACAGTTTGCAGATAATGCCATCGAATGTTAAATTAAGATTTCTTGTATCATTAAGTAATTTTTCGAAAGTAAATCCTTCACTATTTAAAGTTTACGCAGATGCAGATGATTTAAAAAATAAAAAAATAAATAAATTAAAATTGAATATTTTAATATCTCCTGAATTTGTTAAAAATATAAAAATAGAACCCGAGTATATTGATTATTTAATTCTCAAAAAATGAAGGTTCTTGGTTTAACAGGTGGTATTGGTAGTGGTAAAACAACAATAGGAAATATTTTCAAAATTCTTGGAGTTGCGGTTTATAATGCAGATGAAAGAGGAAAATGGCTAACAGAAAATAATGCAACTATTCAATCAAAATTAAAAACAACTTTTGGGGAAAATATTTTTAGTACTTATAATATTTTAGATAAAAATAAATTGGCTGAAATTGTATTTAATAACAAAACAGAATTAAATAAATTAAACGCCATAATACACCCAGAAGTAAGATTAGATTTTGAAAAATGGATTAAAAACCAAAAGGGTACTTATGTTTTAAAAGAATCGGCAATAATATTTGAAAATGGGCTGGAAAAAGAATTAGATGGAATAATTGGAGTGATTGCAGATGAAGGAATTAGAATCAAAAGAATCATGAGTAGATCAAAGCTTACTGAAGCAGAAATAAGAGCAAGAATGAATAACCAGATGAATCAAAAAGATTTAAAAGACAGATGTAATTGGGTTATAAATAATAATGTTGATGATTTATTGATTCCCCAGATAATTGAATTAAATGATAAGTTAAAATTAATTTAAGCATTAAACTATTTTTAATTTAAAATGTTTTATAATAAGCAACTGAATAAATTGTATTCGCATTTTTTAGTTGTTATTCGAAAAAAATAGAAAATGAAATTCCAAAATATTAAAATTTATTAATGCAATTAAATAAAATCACCTACAGACTAGTATTAATTATTAGTTTTAACCTTTTCGTTTTAAATGTTGTTAAGGCACAGGTTAAAGTTAGCGGAAATATAAAAAACTCTACCAACCAAGAATCTATTCCTGGAGTTGCTGTTACGCTTTTAAATCCAAGAGATTCGAGCATTTCATCAGGCGCTGTTTCTGATTTAGACGGCAAATTTCTCATAGAAACCAAAAGAAATGGCCCGTTTATCGTAAAAATTTCTTCTATTGGATTTACCACAAAATTTGAGCGAATAATTGCCCAAGGAAATGATATTGATATGGGTGAAATCAAAATCTCAACATCTATCAATCAATTGAAAACAGCCGAAATTGATGGTGTACAGATTAGGTCACAGCAAAAAGGCGATACAACTGAATTTAATGCAAAAGCTTTTAAAGTTAATCCTGATGCAACAGCCGAAGATTTAGCCAAAAAACTTCCTGGAGTTACAATTGATGCAAATGGCGTAAAAGCTGGAGGTGAAACGGTGCAGAAAGTTTTAATTGACGGACAAGAATATTTTGGGGACGATGCCAGCGCTGCTTTGAAAAATCTTCCTGCTGAAGTAGTTGATAAAATTCAGGTTTTTGATAAACTGAGTGACCAAGCTCAATTTACTGGTTTTGACGATGGAAATTCAAGAAAGACAATGAATATTGTTACACGAGCTGGGCTGAGAAATGCACAATTTGGTAAGTTTTACGCTGGAGGTGGCACAGAAGAAAGATACAATACAGGTGTGAACCTCAACTTATTTAAAGGTGCTAGAAGACTTACATTGCTTGGACAAAGCAACAATATTAATGTTCAGAATTTCTCAAGTCAGGACTTATTAGGACTTACTGCAGGTGGCGCAACGGGCGGCCCACCAGGTGGAAGAGGCGGTGGAGGTGGAGGCGGAATGGGCCGAATGATGAACATGGTTCCGGGAAGCAACGACCCATCTAATTTTATGGTTGGTCAACAAAATGGAATTAATACCACACATTCTTTTGGAATAAATTACCAAGATTCAATTGGCAAAAAAATAAAAATAGGTGGAAGTTATTTCTTTAATAATTCTGCGAATAAGACAGATAAAAGTATTGATAGAAATCAGTTTTTAAATGATACTACCACGCAAAATTATATAGAAGATAATAATAGTTGGGCCAATAATTTAAATCACCGATTAAATTTGAGGGTTGAAATTAATTTTGATACTTCTAATTCAATTATTTATTCGCCCAGAATTAACTGGCAGGGAAATTTAAATGGCTCCTTATTAAATGGTGAAACATTTAGAAATATAATCAATAAAATAAATCAAACCAATACAGATAATTTAAATAATAATACAGGTTATTCTAATGGGCATAATTTATTAATTAGGCATAAATTTAAAAAAGCGGCTCGTACAATTTCGGTAACATTAAATACCGATTTAAGTGAAAAATATGGAGAAATAAATTTACAGTCAACCAATTTTATTTTTAACCCTGATACATCTAAAAAAATAGCGCAATTAACCAATTCCTACAGCAATAGCAAGGTATATTCTGCCAATGTTATGTATACGGAACCTTTAGGTAAAATTGGTCAATTGTTCTTAACCTATGCACCAAGTTATACGATGAATTTTTCTGAAAAAATTGCCAATCAACAAAATCCAATTACTTCAGAATACACCAGACTAGATTCTACTTTATCTAATAAATTTGATAATATCCAATCGGTGCAAAGAGGTGGAGCAGGTATTAGAATTAGAACGCCGAGAACAATGCTTGTTTTGAATGCCAATGTGCAATCATTAGACTTAAAAAGCGCTCAAACGTTTCCATTAGATTTTGCAGTGAATAGAAATTTTGTGAATATTTTACCATTCGCCATGATGAATTATAAATTTAGTTCATCAACTAATATAAGGATATTTTATAGAAGTAATACAAACATTCCGAGTTTAACACAATTGCAAAATGTACCTAATAATAACAATCCACTTCAATTATCAATTGGAAATGCAGATTTAAAACAAGAATTTTCTCAATCACTTAATTTCAGATTTGGAACTGCCAACACTAAAACGAGTCGTGCTTTGTTTATTAACGCTGGAGGCTCTTTAATAAATAATTACATTGGAAATTCAACAACTATTGCAAGTAAAGATACAGTTGTTTTTAATAATATTTTCTTGAGAAATGGCAGTCAAATTACCCAACCAACTAATTTAAATGGATATGTTAATTTAAATTCATTAATTACTTACAGCTTTCCTGTTAAAATAATAAAAAGCACATTAAATATTCAAACGGGAGTTAATTATTCAAAAACACCAGGAAATATTAATGGAATAAATAATAATACCCAAAATTATGCTTATTCCGGAGGACTTGTATTGGCCAGTAATATCAGCGAGAAAATAGATTTTACCCTTTCTTATAATGGAGGATTAAATGAAGTAAGTAATACTTTGCAACCTCAATTAAATAATAATTATGTAATTCAAACTGTAGGTTTCAAAGGAAATTGGTTGCCGTGGAAAGGTTTTGTTTTAAATTCTGAAATTACACATTACAGATACGATGGACTTGGCGCTGCTTTTAACCAACGGTACTGGTTATGGAATGCTGCAATTGGCTATAAATTCTTAAAAAATAATGCTGCTGAATTTAGAATTTCTGCATTCGATTTATTAAATCAAAATACAAATATTAGCAGAACAGTTACTGAAACATATATCGAGGATAATAGAACCAGGGTTTTAAATCGCTATTTTTTAATTTCATTTTCTTACACATTAAGAAATTACGGTGTTGGAAATAAAAACAAATAAACCATTCTATTCTCATTCATTTTTTTAACTTGCTCGCTCATTGCATGAATTAAAAGAATGAAATTTCTGCGCTTTACTCTTAGTTTAATTATTACCATTGCTTTGTTTGTGGTATATCAATTTAAATTAAGCGATTTACCACCTATTGGAAAATTCTTTAGTCCATTTATAGGTTTTTGGCAGAATGCGGAAGCAGAAAATTTACTTCCAAATACGGCATTTACTTCCCAGTTTCTAAAAGATAAAGTAGAAGTGGTTTACGACGACCGTTTGGTGCCGCATATTTTTGCGCAAAACGAAGAAGATCTTTTCTTTACCCAAGGCTATGTTACAGCGCAACATCGCTTGTGGCAAATGGACATGCAAACGCGTGTGGCTGCGGGTAGACTTTCAGAAATTATTGGAGAAAAAGTGCTTAACCGAGATATGGAAGCCCGCCGCATCGGTTTAAAATTAGGTGCCGAACGCTCCTTGGCTTTCACCAACCTCAACCCAAAAACCAAGAAAATTTTAGAGAGCTACACAGCTGGTGTAAATGCATGGATTAATTCACTTACGCCTGCAACTTTCCCAATGGAGTATAAGTTGTTAGATTTCGAACCAGAGCTTTGGTCGCCTGCTAAAGCCATGCTGCTGTTGAAATACATGGCCAATATGCTTACAGGTTACGAAACAGATTTTGAAAATACCAATGCTGTAAAACTCCTTTCTTACAATGTATTCAATGAGCTGTTTCCCGATTTTCCAGATTCATTGCTCGAACCGATTGTTCCAATTGGTACTTTGTTTCCCGAAAGAGTTGGAAGTTTAGATTCTGTTGGCAATAAATTCATTCCTCAAGTTGCAGCCCTCTCCTACCCTTTCGAGCGTCCCGAAGCAGATTATGGAAGTAACAATTGGGCTGTAAACGGAAGTAAAACCGCCAACGGAAAACCCATCTTGTGCAACGATCCGCATCTTGGGCTGAACTTACCCAGTATTTGGTTCGAAGTGCAATTGAACGCACCTGGAATTAATGTTTACGGAGCTACCATTCCCGGTTCGCCTTGTGTTATTAGTGGTTTTAACGATTCTATTGCCTGGGGAATTACCAATGCCGCCATGGATGTAAAAGATTGGTACAATATAAAATTCAGAGATAAATCGAGGGCTGAATACGAGTTCAATGGTAAATGGATGCCCAGTAAAAAAGTAATAGAACGCTTTAAAGTACGAGGCAAAGAAACCGTTTATGATACCATTGTGCACACCTTGCACGGGCCAGTGGCTTATGATAAAAAATACAACAATGGTGTAGAAACAGAAAATCGCGCCTTAAAATGGACGGCACACGGGCCTAGCAACGAACTGCTCACCCTATACAAGCTAAATGTTGGGCAAAATTATACCGATTATGTAGATGCTATTCAGCATTATGTTTGCCCAGGTCAAAATTTCGTTTTTGCAGCAGCCAATAACGACATTGCCATTTGGCAGCAAGGCAAATTTGTAGACCGCAATACACAGCAAGGCCGCTTTGTACAAGACGGAACAGATTCCAGCACATTATGGAAAGGCTACATTCCACAAAACCAAAATCCGCATGTGTTAAATCCCGAACGAGGATTTGTGAGCAGCGCCAACCAACACCCAACCGACCAAAGTTACCCTTATTACTACACCGGCATTTATGAGTATTTCAGAAATCGCCGCATCAACCAAAGGCTTACAGAAATGACCAATATTAAAGCCGAGGACATGATGAAACTGCAAAACGACAATTATAATTTATATGCAGAAGAAAGCCTTCCCTTGCTCATTAAAAACCTCAACACTCAAGGCTTAAATACAACTCAAAAAGAAATTTTAGCACAACTCAGCGGCTGGACATTTTACAACGATGCCGAACTTGCAGCACCCATATATTACGAAACCTGGTGGACAAAATTCAGAGACCTTTTGTGGGATGAATTTGCAGAAAACAACAGACTTCTCGCAACGCCCAGCGCATTTCATACCATTCGGTTTTTAAAACGATTTCCCTCCTCAGAACTCATAGATAACGCCAGCACACCACTTACAGAAACATTAAAAACCTTGGCCACACAAAGTTTTGTTAGCATGAGCCAAGAATTGCAACAATACAAAGCCAATCACCTCAACCAGGAATTTACCTGGGCCAACTTTAAAAATACCACTGTAACGCATTTAAGTCAGCAAGCGGCGTTTAGCGTTACATGCGTTCAAAACGGAGGCAATTCAGGAATTGTAAATGCTACCAGTTCTAAAAAAGGACCCAGTTGGCGCATGGTGGTAAGTCCAGGAAGCAAGGGCGATGCGTATGGAATTTACCCCGGCGGACAAAGCGGAAACGTGGGAAGTCGTTTTTATTCCAACTTTATTGCCGATTGGGCAAAAGGAAAATATTATCAATTGTTATTGTTACAACCCAATGAAAAGCACCCCAGGATTTTATCAACTCAAAGAGGAACGCCAAAAAAGTAGAAAGTGGTTTCTTCCGAGAGTGCTCTTGCTGGCAGCAATTAGCGGCCTAGCGCAAGTGTATTTGCCTTGGTGGAGCCTAATTTTAGTTTGTGCAGTAATTGGTTATTTTACCACACTTAACCGTTCTCCATTTCTTGCAGGTTTTACAGCTTTATTCTTGGTTTGGGCTTGTTTTGCATTTTATTTAGACAGCCAAAACGCACATTTACTTTCCAGTAAAGTGGTAAAACTATTTCCCCTACCCGCTTCTTCGTTTTTGCTGGTTTGCATTACAGGCATTTTCGGTGGCATTATTGGTGGTTTTGCCACGCTGTTAGGGCATAGTTTCCAAAAGTTAATTGTAAAAGTTGATTAAAATTTCTATTTATTTTGGGCGCCTTTACAAAACAATACTAGCCTATCTGTAAAAGTTAAGCAATAAAATATTGTTTTGTAAACCCTGCTTTCGCCACTACTGCCCTCCTGTGTCGGGCGGTAGTTTGCTCAATCAGTGGCGCGGGTTGTGTGGTTTTGGGTATGTTATTCGGTTTTTTAGAGGCTTACGGAGTTGGATTAGAGATGAGATTGCAGCAAGGTTAGACAACAGGTCAAATACAATAAAAAGGATGTAAAAAGGTTAATCAGACTAAAACTGATAATGATTAAAAAGTTATTTATTCACTTTTCTAAGCCAACACATTTGGCTGTTCTGAATGGCTCCTTAATTACACTAATCGTTTTAATTAACTTCTATTTTCAAGCATTTTGTATTCCCACAAATTGGGCAATTATTGTTCTTGCAATTTGCTTTACAAACACAATTTTTTATCCCATTCTTGACAAAACAAGTTTTACTTCATTTACTAGTTTTATCAATGGCATATCACTTTTTGTATTTATTTACTGTGCATTTTTTTTAGCGCCAATAACCTTTTTTGGATTAGTAATGATTATTGCCGGCATTGGTTTACTAACCTTCATTCCGCACTTTTTTATTGTCCAACTGATTTGGAAAAATTTAATTAAACCGCCAAATAAGACCTCAAGATACTTATTCATAACATCAATCTTTATGTGCATCGGAACAGTAATTTTTATTAGACAAGAATACAAGAAGGGTATTCATGCCATAGAAAAGTTCAAGGAAAGTAATTATACTGAACTTGACAAATCTTTTTTTACAGAGAAAATTCTCGGAATGCATTTCATTTACCATACACGTTATTGCGAATTTGATGGATGGCGACCACCCAAACACGAACCAATAATAGTGATTGGAATGTGGTTAAATAATAGAATTGACCCATTAAATGTAGATTTAAAAACACGTCTCGAACTCTACAAAAAGTTTTTTCCAAACAATGAATATAAATTTGGGTGCAGTTGTGCAATGCAACACAAACAAGATTATCAAAATGATAAACTTTGGAAAAAATAGAAACCCAACAACTATCTACTAGGCTGCGCAATTTTGTGTATTGTGCTTAATTTAAAACATTCTTTACTTTTGTTGAATTCAAGCTGTCTAAAAAATTATTCTCACTGGCCCAAAACCTCAGCAACGAGCCAACCGTCCAAGCGCATTTAATATGAAAAGACTATTAATCCTTCTTACATGGCTTCTTTTTTCTTGGACAGCCAAAGGTCAAATTGACTATTTAAAATATCCAACATATGACGAAGTAGTTAGCAAGTTCTTTGACAAATACTCGATAATAAAATTCCTTGGTTCTGCTGAAGTAAATTTTGAAAAACGACCTACTGGTTGGCATGTTACTGTAATAAATTATCTGGATGACTCAAAAAAAATCAAGGATGAATTATTTTGGAATAGAGAAAAGAAAAAATTTCAAAAAATTGACTTTGAAAAAATAAAAATAGGTGGGGAAAACGAAGATCAGATTGAAAAATCTAAAAAAGATTGGTCAAACGGACAATACAGTATTTGTCCGTATTATGGCTACATAGGTTGGGAGTGGGATGTTATTAATGATTTTAAAGATGTGAAGGATCTACCTGATTCAACTTTATATGCTTTGGGTCGCGCATATTCCTCTTATTCAAGCAACTTACTGAACAATAATAGCGGTTTTGCAGACAGTAAACTGCAATTCGATCTGCCACAAGGTAAAAACTGTATGACAAGTGAACAACTTGAAAAATATAGGTACTACAGGCATCTGGCCATTGAAAAATACAAAAAGCTAACTGAACTAAATCCAAAGTTTGAAACAATAGTTGGTGCCATAGGAATGAAGGTTTCAAATGAATATTTAACCTCATTTCTTGATATGAGAATTTATCAAAATGAGCAAGAAGCTAACAAAGAAATAATTGAGGGTTTATACTCGGACTTTTACATAGCTGCTGCAAAGAATTATTTAAATTCATGCCCTCCGAATGCAATTTTAATAACAAATGGAGACAATGATACATATCCTTTACTTTATGTTCAATCAAAATTTGGATTCAGAACAGATGTTTTAGTGGTCAACGCTAGTTTGCTGCAAACCGACAGATACATTAACAGTTTAAGGGAACAAATTCTTACTGCTCCAGGGTTGCCCATTTCACTTACACCTGAAGAGATAAGTGGTGAAAAAAGAGAAGTGATTTTAATTGAAAATGATGTCGAAAACACATTAGAGTTAAACGAATTAATGGAGTTTGTTAGGAATGACGATTATAAAAAATTAAATGGTTCTAAATATTATTCATATGTACCATCCAATAAATTCCGACTAAAACAAGGTGAAAATTTCTTAGAATGGAAGGTTGATAAGCGTTATTTTCTTCGCAATCAATTAATTATTCTTGATTTACTGGCTACAAACAAATGGGAAAGGCCTGTTTATTTTGCAATCACATTATACTCAGAATGCTATGTTGGTTTAGATGATTACTTGAAATTAGAAGGGTCTGCTTATAGCCTTAATTCAACTAAAAAAGATTCAACTGACGACCAGTTAGGTTCTGTAAATTCTTTTGTATTGTTTTCGAACCTGATGACAAAATTTGACTGGAGTGGTATAAATAAAATAGCTACTCACGAAAAATTAGTTTGTGATAATTATAGAAGCAATTTTTACAATTTGGCAGAAGCTTTAATAAAGGAGAATAAACCTGACTCTGCCAGATTAGTTCTTGATAAGTGTATTGAAATTATGCCGAATGAAATCGTTTATTACGACTTCTTTATGATACCAATAATTGAAAGTTATTACAAACTTGAAGAGTTTGAAAAAGCGAATAAAATTGCAAAGGCACTTGCAAACAACATGCAGGAAAATACTGACAATCATAATAATATTAGCATTGCAACTCGAAATGAGCAGAGAAATGTAGTTATAAAAAATCTCAAAGAACTTGCAACGAAGTATAATCAACCTGAAATACTTAAGCTATTGGAAAAATAATTCGGTTTGTCCTTTTTGAATTAAACCAAAAATAATGACATTTAGATACGCAAGGCATACAAGCGATTTACAAAGAATAGAGAGGTTCTACACTGAAATAGTTGGTCTTGAAAATTTAGGTGGTTTTGAAAATCATAACAACTATAATGGTCTTTTTTTAGGGCATAAAAATTCAAATTGGCATTTAGAATTTACAACTTCTTCGGAACAGCCTAAAAGTAAATTTGACGAAGACGATATACTCGTTTTTTATGTAAACTCAGAAATTGAATTAGCCAGGGTTAAAAAAAAGTTAAACCAAAAAAATATACCTCTCGAGGTTCCCAAAAATCCGTATTGGAAAGAAAACGGAATCATGATTTCTGACCCCGACAATTTTAAAATTGTATTTTCTATCAATCAACTTACTTTCAATTCTACACAAAATTTAACCTCTTTAATCAAAATGAAGGGTATTAATAATTGGAGCGAATTGATTGATTTTACTAGAAACTTACCTTATGGAAGAAACTCAAACCGAGAAGATTTTTCACTAGTATTGAAAGAAAACAAAGGAACTTGTAGCTCTAAACATTCATTTCTAAAAAAGGTGGCTGAAGAGAATAATTTTGAAAACGTGCAGCTAATTTTAGGAATGTATAGAATGAACAACTTAAATACACCCAAAATTGGAAATACAATTTTAGAGAGTGGTTTAGAATACATACCCGAAGCGCATTGTTATTTAAAATTGAATAACCAACGAATTGACATTACAACTAGCAATGCTGATATAGAAAATCTAATGAGCGATATTATTGAGGAAATTGAAATTACGCCAGAACAAGTAAATACTTTTAAAGTGGACTTCCACAAAGAATATTTACTTAAATGGATAAAGGAAAACCATATAAAAATGGATTTTGACAAAATTTGGGAGTTAAGAGAATCATGTATAAAGAAAATGGAATAAGTCACATTTTAAATATCATCAAAATGTTTTTTATTATTCGATTTGATACTTAAGATTCATGCCTCTGAGAGCGATTGAGCCAAGCACCTTGTGCAGGCGAAAGCGCGGCGCCCCGGGTAAAATATAAAATGTTGCAGAAAAGCCTAAACGCGGGCGCTCAGCCAAAAAAGAAAGCTTGTTTTCTTCTTGATTCTAAACACATTGCCTTATGGGCTGTTATAGATTGTGTGCGATTTTTTTTTGAAGCATTTTTCTATTCAAAAATTTACTACTTTCGCGGATTCAAAATTTCACCTTACTAAAACCTTAAATACATGAGACAACTAAAGATTACCAAACAGGTTACTAACCGCGAAACGGCCTCTTTAGACAAGTATTTGCAAGAAATAGGAAAGGTAGAACTAATTACGGCTGAAGAAGAAGTTGAACTGGCGCGTCGTATTAGACAAGGTGACCAAGCTGCTTTGGAGAAATTAACGAAAGCGAATTTACGTTTCGTAGTTTCAGTTTCTAAACAATACCAAAACCAAGGTTTGAGCCTTCCCGATTTAATTAATGAAGGAAATTTAGGTTTGATAAAAGCTGCACAACGTTTTGATGAAACACGTGGTTTCAAGTTTATTTCTTATGCTGTTTGGTGGATTCGTCAATCTATTTTACAAGCTTTGGCAGAACAATCGCGTATTGTGCGTTTGCCATTGAATAAAATTGGTTCTATTAACAAGATTAATAAAGCGTTCTCGAAATTAGAACAAGAATATGAGCGCGAGCCAAGTGCAGAAGAAATTGCAGAATTATTGGAGCTTACAGAAAATGACGTAAAAGAGAGCATGAAAAACTCTGGTCGTCATATTTCTATGGACGCTCCATTGGTGCAAGGTGAAGAAAGCAATATGTACGATGTATTGCGTAGTAACGATAGTCCAAGCCCTGAAGCTGGTTTGATTAACGATTCTTTGCGCAAGGAAATTGACCGTGCATTGTCTACATTAACTTCTCGTGAAGCGGATGTGATTAAATATTATTTCGGTTTAAATGGCGAACATGCCATGACTTTGGAAGAAATTGGTGAGAAATTCGACTTAACACGCGAACGTGTGCGCCAGATTAAGGAAAAAGCCATTCGCCGATTAAAACAAACATCAAGAAGTAAAATCTTGAAAACCTATTTGGGTTAATCTTGTTATTGGCTTTCGAATAATTACAAAACGAAAGCAATTCTCCTTATGGCGCGTTACCAGTTTGAATCTGATAGAATTTCTGTAAAAGAGGAAAATCAATCTCTTGAAATTACTATCGCGGGAACTATTCCTCCGACACAAATGACCATACTTACTACATGGATTGTTCTATGGACTTTTGCAGGTGGTTTTGTAATTTCTCAAATATTTACACCAATGGACGAAGCAACAAGAGGCTTTATGGGCATTTGGTTAGCATTTTGGGCGTATTTTGAATACAAAATCGGGAAAGCATGGCTGTGGAGAAAATATGGTAAGGAAGTTTTTAGAATGAATCCCGAAACTGCCGAACTAAATTTTGAAGTGGGGAACGGGGGAACAAAAAAGTCATTGATTACAAAAGATTTACGCAACTTGAAAAATTTTGAGTCAGAAAAAGGATTTTTCACAAAGACTTATTTCTCCTCATTTTGGGTGGTTGGTGGAGAAACCATTGGTTTTTATAGCAAAGGAAAACTCTTGCTTTTTGGGAGACAACTTTCTACAAACGATGCCGACAAGTTGATTAAAATATTGCAGCCTTACTTCCGTAAGTGGACCAATTAATTGCCCAGTTAACGCTAAAACTATTACTATGATTGCTATTGGAGCCAAAGTGCGATTGCTGAATGCTGTGGGTGAAGGAACCGTGAGCGGTCACGACAGACAAGGAAATGCCTTGGTATTGATGGAAGATGGTTTTGAAATTCCATTCCTTGAAAAAGAATTGGTGGTAATTAGCAGCCCTGCTGTTGAGCAAATGAGCAACATCAGAAATATTGGGCAGGCAAGCAGTTTACAAAGCATTGTTTACATGGCTTTTGCGGTGGAACGTGTTGAAAAAGACAATAGCATAGTCGCATTAAGAATTTTAAACAGGCTGTCAGAGAAAATCAATTTTACCATTTACAGTGAAACGAATCAAGTCTTTACATTGGAGAAGAATGTAGAAGTGGGAAGTGCGGCTGCTGTAATGATTTTATCGGAACCGCTAACGAGCTTATTAAAAAAAGACCGATTCTTTGTTCAAATTACTTTGTTACCAAAAGACACACGCATAATTCCAGCAACGTGGTCGGGCTTTGTAAAACACCAGGTTCCAGCTTTAGTAGATCCTTCCGCATGGCCGCAACAAGCAGATTTAGCACAAAGGGCTTTGTTGTTAGAAGTGTATCCGCCCAAAAAAGTAGAACCTCAGCATTTCTCAGGAAAAGATAAAATGCAAATTGTAAGAAACAGCGAGAAAGAAAACTGGCTGTTGACCGATAATTCGGATGGATTATACGAGGTAGATTTGCACATAGAAGAATTGATAGATGATACCTTGGGAATGAGCAATGGAGAAATAATAACTTACCAATTGCGGCATTTTGAAAAGTGCATGGATGAAGCAAGGCAGCGTAGAATCAAGAAATTTGTGGTGATTCATGGCATAGGAAAAGGCAAGCTAAAAAGTGAAATACAATTCCTACTGAAACAAGAAAAAATAGAGCATTTTGATGCATCATATCAGCGTTATGGTTACGGCGCAACTGAGATTCGATTGAGATAATTGCGGAGGTAGTTTCATACCAGTTAATTTTATTTATTTTTACAAAAAAACAGTCTGCTTTGTCGCGGTAGGAAATCGCAAGATTTTTTAACGAGGAAAGTCCGGGCAACACAGAGCGTTCTGCTTCCTAACAGGAAGGTGCTTAACGAGAAATTGTTGGGCAACAGCGAGTGCCACAGAAAAAATACCGCCCAGACCTGATGTATCAGGACCGGGTAAGGGTGAAAACGCGGGGTAAGAGCCCACGACTGCATTGGCGACAATGTTGATGGTAAACCTCAGGAGTTGAAAGACCAAATAGGCAAAGGATGCAGCTGCTCGTTGTATGTATCGAAAGATACGCCCTTTGTGGGTAGGTCGCTTGAGCTTGCAGGCAACTGCAAGTCTAGATAAATGACAAAGATTGCAGCGCAAGTTGCATTACAGGACCCGGCTTATAAGGCTGTTTTTTTTTATTTTTTAATAGAAATATTATGGTAAGAGTTACTTTATTTTTAATTCTCAGTTTTTGTGGAAGTGTTTTACAAGTCCACTCACAATCTTGTATTCCTGCAGAAACTGTATTTAAGTTAAATTTTGGTTCACCTTCGAAACCAGAAGGCGACTACATAATGAAGGCTGGTGGTTATAATAAGGTAAACGATAAATGTCCACAAGATGGAAATTATGCCATTGTTCCTCAAACGTATTCTTGCTTTGATGATAGCTGGCATAAAATATACGTGGATCACTCAGGAAAAGGAGGTAATTTTTTATTGGTGAATGCAGCTGATAATCCTAAACGATTGATAATTTTTCCTGTAAATAATTTAACTTCAGATAAAGATTATGAATTTAGTTTTTGGGTAAACAATGTGCTCAGCTCGCCCAAAGGATGCTCACCTGAGCAACCTGTTATTGAAATAAAGATTGAAAGTGCCGACGGAAAAGTGCTCACTACTTTTAACTCGGGAAGCATTCCCCAAACGAGCAGCCCTGTTTGGGTTCCTTTTAAAGTTTATTTTACTCTTCCAGCTTCGAGCACAGGAATATTTATTAGAATGGAAAATAGGGTTCCTGGTGGTTGCGGGAACGATTTCGCCTTGGACGACTTTGTGCTAAAGATTTGTAAAGAAGTGGTGGAAGAAAAAGTTGTTCCTAAAAAGGTGGAAACAGTAAATCCTAATTTGGTTAAAAAAGAAGAAGAACTAAAGAAAGCTGTGCTAGAAGAAGAAGCAAAATTGACTGCCATTAAAGAGCAACAACTTGAATTAAAGAAACAACAAGATGAAAATGCTAGAATAATTGCAGAACAAAAAGCCGATTTGGAGAAGTTAATTCAAGATCTTAAAGCTGCAAAAGAACTGCTAGAAGCTAATAAAAAGAAGGAAACAGAAGAAGCTGCATTAAAATCAGAAGAAGCCAAAAAGAAAGAAATTACCAATTTGATTTACAAAAGAGAAAACCCCATCCTGGAAACAGTTAAGATAAAAGAAGGGCCTTTTACCATTTCTGTGTATGATGATAAACTGGTTGATGGAGATTCTATTTCGTTGATTGTGAACGGGGAAATTGCTTTAATGAAAGTGCCACTTTCTAAAGAAGCGCAAATAATAAATTACACGATAGATAAAAATAATCCACGCATCGAATTGATATTTATCGCTGAAAACTTGGGGACTATTCCTCCAAATACTGGAACGTTAGAAATCAAGAGTGGCAATAAAATTCAGCAAGTGTTTGTAAAAACAAATGAAGATAAGAATGCTAAAATTATAATTGAGTTGTATTGATTAACTATTGAAATACAATACCACCCAAAATTTGCATATTATCAACAGGATTTAATGTCATTACTGGAATTTGAGCATCATTCGCAATAACATTTTGCTCATAAGGTCCAACAATATAGTCTCCAAAATCCTTTTCCTGACTTGTCATGATGATGATTAAATCAGCTTCAATGCTTGCAGAAAACTGAATGGTAGCTTTGGTGAAGTTATCGTCTTTTGAACGCTTATTCACAGTGAATTTGCAATTTCTTGTAGAAAGGTAATTTTCTGCATATGCAATATTGTTTCTCACAGCATTTGCTGCATACTCATCACTTTCATAATCTGCAAAAATGTGAAAAGTTGAATCGAATATTTTGGATAACTCCGCTGCCCAAACTAATTTTTGCTTTGTTTCTCTGGAGAAATCTATAGGTAAAACAATGTTTTTATAGCCAAAAGCTCTGATAGGTTTGTTTTGAACCACTACGAATGCCCTATTAGCGCTATTAATAACTTTCAACGCACGACTACCAACAACATGCTGCATACCTTTCACTCCATGAGTTCCCATTACAACAAAAGCAGTATTTAACTCGTCAGCAACCTCACCAATAGTTTCAAAAATATTTCCTCTGCGAGTAACAATGTGAGATTCTATACCACTTTCTTTTTGAATCTTTTCAGATAAAACAGCTAACTTTTGTTTTGCCTCTTCTTCTTTTTGTTCTAAAGCTTTGCCTGAAGTTAAAAGACCTGATTCTATCACATGAAATAAAGTAATTTCTTTTTTTAGCAATTTTGCTAGCAAAGTAGCATGGTTTATTGCTGTATCAGCCACAGGTGTAAAATCAACTGGAACTAAAATGTTATTAGATGCAACAGGCTTTATTGATAAGTTTTCCATTCTGTTTTATAGGTATTGAAAGGTTTCAAAAGTACGAAAGATGTGGTGTTTTGCAAATGATGTAATGGTTAAGAAGTAATTTCTATTTATATTTTTTAAAATGCTGGTGAATCATGCAAAGAAAGCCAATTTTTTAGCTCATTTAAGTGCTTAATCTTTGTTTCTGTTCGCAAGGCAATATTTGTTTTTGTGAAGAAATTATGACTTTCTAAAAATCCTATTTGAATTTTATTCCATCCTAATTCAGTAAGATTAGGATTGTTGAATTTAATTTCCTCAAACAATTTACTTCCAATTTCTTTAAAATCATTTCTTCCCAGGTAATCTAAATCTGCATCACATAAAATTTCTGAAATTTTATCCATCGGCGACTGCTTAATCTTAGTGGCCATAATTGCAGCGCAAACTTCTTCAATATCTTTTTTGGAAAGAATTGTTTTTTTTAATTGCTCCTTGGCAATTTCACAGCTCACGCTTTCATGATCAAGCGGACTAAGTATAAATCCATTATCATGGTATAAAGCTGCAATCTTTAGCAATAACAATTCATGGTCATTTAGCCCTTCTGCATTTCCAATTCGTATGGCTTCATGTAATACATCTTTTGTATGTTCCAAACTATGGTAATGCAAATGTTTAGGTAACTTTTCTGCTAATTGTTTAAAAACAATTTGTGATTGCGCCTCAAAAAATATGTCGTAATCTGTATTCACTAAAAAATAATTTTAACAATAATATTAAAAATACGATGAATCACAATGACTGGATTACTTAATTTCAAAATCAATCATTAACTGATTGTTTAAGTAGCCTTTCAATTTATCGCCAATTTTTACGGCTCCAACTCCTGCTGGTGTTCCCGTAAATATTAAATCTCCTGTTTTTAATGTCACAAATTTAGAAACGTAAGCAATAATCGCATCAACAGAGAAAAGCATATCTGTTGTATTCCCAACTTGTTTTGTTTCACCATTAATCTCCAAATGAAAAGGAAGGGTATTTATTTCAGAATGATTAATAGTGATAAAAGTTCCAACGGGCGCGCTGCCATCAAATGCTTTTGCTTTTTCCCATGGTAATCCTTTTTCTTTGCATTGCTGTTGTAAGTCGCGCGCAGTAAAGTCAATACCTACTGTAACTTGCTCATAATAGTTCTTTGCAAATTCTTGTGAAATGTGCTTTCCCGCCTTGCTAATCTTCACTACCAATTCAATTTCGTGGTGAATATCATTTGAAAAATCAGGTAAATAAAAAGGCTCATTATCTTTCAGCAATGCTGTATCTGGTTTCATAAAGAAAACAGGCTCAGCCGGAACAGGATTGTTCAATTCCTTTGCATGTTCAGAATAATTGCGCCCAATACAAATTATTTTCATCCTTTAAACTTATTGAGTAAACCGCGCATTTTAATTTTTTCGAGCGCACGTTTGGTCGACAATGCAAAATCTCCATTCATCATCCAATCGTAATAACTTGGCTCTTTTGCAAATACTTCTTCTACCCTGCGCCCTTTGTGTTTACCAAAGTTAAATACTTCTTTTCCTTCTTTATCATACACCATTCGTCCAGCAAAATCAACCCAATCTTTACTTGTAGTGAATTTAGCGAGTAAATCCATATCGTTTACAATTGGCATAGATTGATTGCCTTGCTTGTCAGTAAAAGCTACGTCTTTATATTTCTCAATCTGTGCGCAAAGTACTTCGTACGTTCCAATAACATCTGCTTCTGCACCATGCGCACCAATATGTTCACGACCTAAATAAAACTTCACTGCTGCCGAAAGCGTGCGTTGTTCCATTTGGTGAAAAATATTCTGGATGTCAATCAAATTACGATTTTCCATAGGGAATTCAATTCCTGCGCGGTAAAATTCTTCAATCAACATGGGCACATCAAACTTATTACTATTGTAACCAGCAAGATCAGCTTCTCCAATAAATTCCATTATACCTTTTGCTAAAGCTTTAAAGGTTGGTTCTTCTTTTACGTCTTCATCATAAATTCCATGAATCAGCGATACTTCTGCTGGAATTGGAATGGTAGGATTGATGCGACGTGTTTTCATTTCCTGCTTTCCATCTGGGGAAATCTTTAAGAAACAGATTTCACAGATTCTATCTGCAGCAACGTTAGTACCTGTTGATTCAATATCAAAAAATACAATAGGTTTTTTAAGGTTTAATTCCATTTAATAGCTGCGGTTGGGGTCAAATTGTTCTAAATAATCAGCTACTCTTCTTAGGAAAGAACCTCCCAAAGAACCGTCAACCACGCGGTGATCGTATGATAATGAACAGAACATTAAATGTCTGATAGCAATTACATCTCCTTGTGGAGTTTCTAATACTGCTGGCTTCTTTTTAATTACACCAACAGCCATAATTGCCACTTGTGGTTGATTGATAATAGGCGTTCCCATTACATTTCCAAAAGAACCAACATTGGTCATGGTAAACGTACCGCCTAAAATTTCATCAGGAGTTAATTTGTTATTTCTTGCCCTATTTGCCAAATCGTTTACAGCCTTAGTTACACCAACTAAATTCATGGTGTCTGCATTTTTAATTACTGGAACAATTAAATTTCCAGAAGGCAATGCGGTGGCCATTCCAATATTAATATTTTTTCTTTTGATGATTTTGGTGCCATCCACCGACACATTTATCATTGGGAAATCTTTAATAGCACGCGCTATAGCTTCAATAATTATTGGAGTAAAAGTAATTTTTGTTCCTTCGCGTTTTTCGAAATCGCTTTTCACTTTTTCTCTCCACTGCACCATATTGGTTACATCTACTTCAATAAATGAAGTTACGTGCGGACTTACTGCCTTCGACATTACCATGTGGTCGGCAATGAGCCTACGCATGCGGTCCATTTCTATAATTTCGTCGCCACCTCCAATAGAAACAGCTGGTGCCTGAGGAATAGTTCGTGCTGGTGTATCTGAAGTTTTCGGTGGAGCTGGTGCAGCTTGCTTTTGGTTTCGTTTAGGTAAATAATCGAGTAAATCGTTTTTTGTTAGTCTACCATCTTTGCCAGTACCGGTAATTTGCTCCAATTCAGCCAGGCTGATGTTTTCTTCTTTGGCTATGTTTCTAACCAATGGTGAATAAAAACGCTCGCTTGAAGAGAAATCTGCTGGTGCTGCTTGACTTGCACTTGTTTCATGTTCTACAATTGCAGCTGGTAAAGGCACAGCAGCAGCCAAAGCTTCTGTTTTTTCTGCAACTGGAGCAGCAGCACTTCCATTGGAACTGTTAATTATTGCAATGGTTGCGTTCACTAAAATAGTTTCACCTTCTTGGAAAAGTATTTTTTCTAAGATTCCCGCAACGGGTGAAGGTATTTCAGAATCAACCTTATCTGTAGCAATTTCTAGAACCGGCTCATCCAACTCTATGCTATCGCCTGGTTTTTTAAGCCATTTAATGATAGTAGCTTCTGCCACGCTCTCGCCCATTTTCGGCATAATTAACTCAAACTGCGCCATAATAATTCTTAATTTTTAAAGGCGCAAAATTAGTTTTTTTTAGACTGGTTTTGCTATGGTTTTTAGGAATTTGTTGGAAAGTTAAAAAACTTTACCGCATAAAAAAAGCCATCGGACTGATGGCTGTATTTTGCTCCTCGGGCTGGGCTCGAACCAGCGACCCTCTGATTAACAGTCAGATGCTCTAACCGGCTGAGCTACCAAGGAATCGTTTTTAGCGGGTGCAATATTACTTGTTTTGTAATTTATCCGCAAGAATAAAATCGTAAAATCGTAATTTATTTAAGATTGCGCTGATATTCAGTACTATAAATTATTTAAACGCCTGCAAATTATAGAGTTTTCTATACTGTCCATCGCGCTCCAACAATTCTTTATGTGTCCCACGCTCCACAATTCGGCCTTCAAACATCACCAAAATCTCATCTACATGTTGTATAGTCGACAACCTGTGCGCAATAATTAATGATGTGCGCTCTTGCATCAGCTTATTCAAAGCATCCTGCACCAAACGCTCACTTTCTGTGTCTAATGCGGATGTTGCTTCATCTAAAATCAAAATCGGTGGATTTTTCAGTACCGCTCGGGCAATACTTATTCTCTGTCTTTGTCCACCCGATAATTTATGACCACGGTCACCAATCATTGTTGTGTAACCATTTTCCATTTGCAAAATAAAATCGTGCGCATTGGCTATTTTTGCAGCTCGCATCACTTCTTCTTCCGTTGCGCTTGGCTTTGCTTGAGCAATGTTGTTAAACACCGTATCGTTAAACAAAATATTCTCCTGACTTACAATTCCAAATTGCGTTCTCAAGCTTTTTAAAGTGGCTTGATTTAAATTCAATCCATCTATTAATATTTCACCGCCAGTAACATCATAAAACCTTGGTAACAAATCCACCAAAGTTGACTTTCCCGAACCAGACTGCCCAACCAAAGCTATGCTTTTTCCCTTCTTTAATGTGAAACTGATATCAATCAATGTTGGCCCATTTCCATAAGTAAACTGTACATTGTTAAATACAACTTCGTTCTTAAATTCTCCAATATCAATTGCGTTCTCATGTTCTACAATGCTCACCGGTGCATCTAATATTTCATTTACCCTTGCCGAGGAGGCTTTTCCTTTTTGAATATTATACCAAGCCTGAGAAATCATCTTTGCAGGTGGTAAAATCTGTGAAAACACTAAAATGTATGTCATAAAAATCTCTGGCGACAAATCGCCTGTTCCATTTAAAACAGCTTTTCCGCCCAACCACATTATAGTAACAATAACAGCAGAACCCAGCACCTCACTTATTGGAGAAGCCAAATCTTTCTTTCTGTAAATGCGATTCATCAAACGTTTTAAATCATTGTTGTTGGCCTCGAATCTATTGGTACTCGTTTTTTCAGCATTAAATGCTTTAATAATGCGCAAGCCACCCAAAGTTTCTTCGATTATGGAAAGTAAATCACCAGTTTTCTGCATTCCTTTAGAAGATGTACGCTTTAAACTTTTTCCAATTCTTCCAATTAACAGTGCTGACAATGGAAGTAATAGCAAGGAAATCAGCGTTAATTGGGGACTCATTACAAACAAGGTAATCAGATAAACAATGATTGTTGGTGGGTCGCGAAATATCATTTCAATGGCGCCCATTACCGACCATTCTATTTCCTGCACATCACTTGTCATACGGGTCATAATATCGCCTTTGCGCTGCGAAGAGTAATAAGAAAGCGGTAAAACCAAAATCTTGCTGTAAAGCGCATTTCTGATGTCCATAATAATTCCATTACGAACAGGTGCTAAAAAGTACATCGCCAAATACCTGCACAAATTCTTAAAAAAGAACATGGTTAAAATGGTGAAACACATCCACATTAAGGCTGTTTCTCTTCCCGAAACCGCAATAATGGAAGAAATCAAATAATTAAAATATTGCTGAATCCAACCCGCACTCAAAGCAAAAGGAGCCAATTCAGCAACAGGTTTTTCGGTACCAAAAAGTAGCCCAAGAAAAGGAATGGCAAGGGTTATAGAGAATAATCCAAAAATTATCCCGAATAAATTAAATACTATGTTCAGGCTTACATATTTCCAGTAAGGCTTCACATATTTGAAGGTCGATGGAATGATTTTCATGTTTATGCCGCAAATGTACATCTAAAACAATGGTCTTTACTACCTTTGTGCTTATGGATAGTACACGTCAGAAAAAAGTAGCCCGTTTAATTCAAAAAGAGCTTGCCGAAATATTTCTTTTGCAAAGCAAATCCTTATTCGAAGGGGCTTTCATAACAGTAACCACCGTAAGAATAAGTCCCGATTTAAGTCATGCAAAAGTATATTTAAGTTTCTTTAAAGCCGAAAAACCTCAAAAATTACTCGAGCATATCACTTCAATTAAACGCGAAATCAGAGGTCGCTTGGGCGATAAAGTTGGAAAACAACTGCGCATTGTTCCCGATTTCGATTTTTACATCGACGATTCACTCGATTATTATGAGAACATCGACCGCTTGCTCAAAACCACATAAATAAAGCGTGAATTTTTCTTTTTTCATTGCCCGAAGGTACCTGTTTTCAAAGAAATCGACCAACGTAATCAATGTCATTTCTGGCATTTCGGTTATTGGAGTGTTGGTTGGCACTGCGGCTTTGGTAATATTACTTTCGGCATTTAATGGTCTCGAAAGTTGGGTCGTAAAACTGTACAATTCTTTTGACCCCGACATAAAAATTGAACGCGTAGACCACAAAAGATTTACCACACAAGAATTCCCTTTCGATAAACTAAAAAGTCTCCAAGAAGTTGCGTATGTGCTGCCAGTACTAGAAGAAAATGGAATGCTTACATACAACGAAGCACAATTTATTTGCACCATTAAAGGTGTAGCGCCTCAATTTGTAAGAATGAGCGGCATAGATTCCATGCTCAGCTCAGGGAATTTTTCTTTAAACGATAATAATCAACCAGCAGCTTTACTTGGACGAGGCATTGCTTACGCGCTTTCTTTCAACCTTAAAAATATGAATACCAAGGTCGATTTGTATGTACCTCAGTCCAATGCCGATTTTTCTACCAATCCGGCCGAAGCTTTCAAAACTGGCAGCATCAACATCAATGGTATTTTTGAAATCCAGCCTGAATTCGACACCAAATACATCATCGTTCCGATTGATTTTGCGCAAGAACTCTTCAATCTTCCCGGTAATTTCAATAGTGTAGAGTTGCAATTTAAGCCATCCACAAAAAATAAAGAAAACCTACAGCAAACCATTCAAAGCCTCGTAGGTAGTAACTATGTTGTCAAAAACCGTTTCCAGCAGCACGAGCTACTCTATAAAATCATCAATTCCGAGAAATGGGCCGTTTACCTCATTTTAAGTTTTATTCTTTTTATAGCCATTTTCAACATCACCGGTTCTTTAACCATGCTCATTGTCGACAAATCATCAGATATCGCAACGCTCAAAGCACTTGGTGCCAATACCAAAACCATCAAACAAATATTTTTTCTAGAAGGATTATTAATTTCAATGCTGGGTTTAATCATCGGTTTGTTCGCAGGGGTAATTATTGTTCAAGCACAAGATATCTTTCAATTTGTACTCATCAACGATGTTGACCCTTATCCTGTAGTTTTAAAAACATTGGATTTAGTATATATTTCTGCCACAGTACTTGCTATTGGTGCATTTGCCGCTTGGTTTCCAGCAAACAGATTATTGAAACATAAAATTAAATGATTGGGGGCTTCCCCCAGCGGCCATTAAACAGTCTGCAAAATGTGAAAATATTTTTCGCCGCTGCGGTCAGGCCTTCGCCCATACTACCCTCCTAAAGTCGGGCGGTATTTGGCTCAGTCCTTAAGCCAGGCAATGTTTCAAAAATAGTTTCTTTAGTTTTCTAAAACTAATTCCCTTCTAAAATCTGAAACAACTCATCCAATTTAGGCGTGAGGATTATTTCAGTTCTTCTGTTTTTCTTGCGCGCTTCGGCAGTATTCGCTTTATCAATTGGGAAAAATTCGCCTCTTCCAGCTGCTGTCAATCGGGTTTCATTCACTTTCGAACTTTGAATAATGATACGAACAATAGAAGTAGCGCGCAAAACACTCAAATCCCAGTTATCTTTTACCGCAGCACTTTTAATCGGAACATTATCAGTGTGACCTTCAACCAAAATATTAATATCTGGTTCTTTTTCCAGCAATTTTGATAAGTTTTTAATCGCTTCAGCGCCACGTGCATCAACGGTAATACTTCCAGATTCAAACAACAAACGTTCTTCTAAGGAAACATACACTTTCCCATTTTTCTGTGTAACATTTAAACCATTCCCCTGAAAACCAAGCAATGCATTAGACACCTTGTCTTTCAAAGCCTTTACTACAGAATCTTTTTTTGCCAATACAGATTCCAATTCAGCAACGCGTGCTTCTTTTTTCGCAAGAGCCTCCTCATTTGCCTTTAATTCTGAAGCCAAAATATCCATTTCGGTTTTGCGTTTTTCTAAATCTTCCAGTGAGACTCTTAGTTTATCTTCCTTCTTTTGCAATTCCTCTTGCGTTAATTGATATTGCCCCATCAATTTTTTATTATCATCGTCTTTACCTTTCAGTAAATCGGCATTTTTGTCTAAAAGTAAATCGTAGGTGCTATTCAACTTATCATAATTTGTGGTAAGTCTCCTTAAAGCAATACCAATTTGCATGGTATCGGTTGTTAACGATTTTACTTGTTTATTTAAATCATCAATTTTAATGTTCAGTTCTTTTTCTTTAGCTGTAAATGTCTCGTAACGGGCCTTCAATTCCGTTAAAGAAGAATCACAGCGCATTCTTGCAGATTTCATATCATCGAACTGACGCGCAGGAATACACCCCTCAAAATAGATAGAAAGCAGAATAACGGGTAAAATTAATTTAGAAAAACGATTCATGTTATAAAATAAGCAACAAACCTAAGTCAAATAAACGGTCTGAATTCAAAACAAATCACAAGAAATAAACATTCCATCGTTAAGAATTGCGCTAGTATTTTAAGCTATTCAAACAAGTATGGTTTCAAAATAAAGCAACTTTCAAAAATTGTTTTCGTTATAATTTCATAACATTTCATTTTACACACAGGTTATGAAAAATTTAAGTGTTAACTGGCTTACTGAACATCTTGTAGATTTAGAATACAAGCAGTTTATTTTACTTGCATATCTAGACGAAGTGCATCAAGAATTCAATCATAAAAGGTTGTATCCTGTGCTATCAGATTTGATAGAACATTATAGAAATCTTAAAGCTTTTAAGAGTAATGCACAACAACTTTACAATTCATTCAAGGGAGAGATAACCGCTTTTGATTTAGAAAATTTTAGAGTGCTTTATCAGAAAGTAGTTAGCAACGATTCTATCATGTTGGAAATTGAACAAATCATAGATTTTTCTTTGCCCCAATTTGAAAAACATCTAAAAAATGGAAAAGAAATTTATGAATACACTGAACACCATTTAAAAATGGAAGAAATTGGACTTACACCCTTAAATAAAAATGCAGGCTACATTTTAATTGAATATTTTAAAACCCGAGAAACACAAGTTTACACTTATGAGTTAAGTGTTATTGAAAATGCTCAAACGCTTTCAAGGGGCATTTATACGAAGTACTTTAAATCTTTTACACGCGGTTTTTTTACAACACCTGAGACCATTAAAATTGAACTCATTAAAGAGAACCAAGCTTTGCCAAATCCTGCAACTTTCTTTTTTACAACTGAAATAGAAATTCCATTTGAATCCACCTATTTTCCCATTGCTAAGAGAATGCTCTTAAGGGCAATTTCTAAATGATTTAACAATTTATTCATATTATTGTTACATTTGTCATTCACAAACTTTTAAAATGAGATTAAATTTTACGATTACCGCAATTGTTTCTTTGTTCTTTCTTTCTTCAAACGCTCAAAAAACTATAAAAAAATGCTACAGTTCCGAAATGAACGAAAAAGCAATTCAAATGCAACCCGAGTTAAAGCAAGTAATTGACCAGTTAGATGCTTACTCTAGAACTTACGTAGCCAGCGAAAATGACAGATCAGTGAATAAAATTATACCAGTAGTTTTTCATGTGATTCATAATTATGGCTCAGAAAATATTTCAAAAGAACAGATATTGAGCGCAATGGATGTTCTGAATAAAGATTATCAATTACTAAACGAAGATCAAACTTTAGTAGATCCTGATTTCCAAGGGCTAATTGCGAATGTTGGTTTAGAATTTCGCTTAGCAAAATTAGACCCACAAGGCAATTGCACTGAGGGTATCACAAGAACAGTTTCACCACTAACTTTTTCTGCAGACGACAATGTTAAACAACTTATTTCTTGGCCTACAAACAAATATTTGAATGTTTGGGTTGTAGAAAATATCTCATTTAGTGCCGGAGGTTATGCTTATCTTCCTGGAAATGCTCCAAGTCCCTCGCTAGTAAATGATGGTATTGTTGTAATAAATTCACAATTAGGAACTACGGGAACATCAAATGGAGGAAATCTTTCTGTAAGAACGCTCACCCATGAAGTTGGTCACTTTTTTAACTTAAGACATACTTGGGGAGGAACCAACACACCAGGAGTAGCAACAAATTGTGATGTAGACGATGGCGTTACCGATACACCCAATACTATTGGAGTAGATAACAGCTCTTGCAACAGAAGTTCAAATACATGTGGCACTCCTCTGGGAGATAATGTAGAAAACTATATGGATTACTCTTCTTGCCCAAGAATGTTTACTACAGGGCAAAGCAATAGAATGCAAGCAAGTTTAAATTCAACCCAAACTACAAGAAGAAATTTATGGCAGCCAGCAAATCTAACAGCAACGGGAGTTTTACTGGAAAATATAACTTGTTCACCGATAGCCGATTTTACAGCTGACAATACTGGAGTATGTGCAAATTCAACCATAGATTTTTCAGATTTAAGTTATAACGCTGAATTTGATAACACTTGGACATTCGCTTGGACATTCGAAGGAGGAAATCCAGCTACATCTACCCTAAGAAACCCTTCTGTAACCTACAGCCAACCAGGAATTTATAATGTTAGTTTAGTTGTTACTAACAGTGCAGGTAATTCCTCAAAGTCGAAACAATCTTATATTACAATCAATACTGTGAACCCAATTTTAGTTTCTCCAGTTTTTGAAAGTTTTGAAAATGCTAGTTTCCCCAACAATGGCTCAGATATCACTACTAACTGGCAATTCGAAACATCATATTCAAATTTATTTGTTAGAAATACTGCTGCAAAAGTAACAGGTAATGCATCTTTGAGGTACACAAGAGCTGTTGCCGATTTAGGTATTGAAAGCTCAGTAATTTCTCCTTCAATCTCATTTGCTAATGTTACCTCACCCGCTAATTTAACTTTTAAACTAGCTTATGCTCAACGTGCAACAGATAACACCACTAAATTAGAAGTTTTCATTTCACGCGATTGTGGTAAAACATGGATTAAAAGATTCTCAAGAATTGGCGATGCACTTGCTACTACTGCTTCATTTGTAAACAGTACATTCGTTCCTACTGACGCACAATGGGAATTAATAACTGTAAATGTTTCTCAATTAGCAGCTCAAAGTCATGGTTTGATTAAATTCAGTGTTACAGAAGGTGATGGCAATAATTTATATTTAGAAGATATCAATATTGTTTCTGCCCCGCTATCAATATCAAGTGGTGAAATTGATGAAGAACAAACAACTATTTTTCCAAATCCAGGTAATGGTGATGCTACATTTGCTTACCAACTTTTACAACCAATGGATGTTTCAATTTCAATTCACGACATTTCAGGAAGATTAATTGGAACTAAAAAAATAGCATCAAAAAATCTAGATGGAAAAATCCAGTTGAGCGAAATTTCAAACTCAGCGTTAATGAAAGGTTCTTATATCGTTTCTTTGTCAACCAATAACTCAAGCTATAGAAAACTTTGGGTTAATGAATAATTAGAAACTATTGAATAAATGAAAATTCAGGAAAGATCAGATTCCTACCTCAAAGAACTAGAATCGAAATGGAACATTGTCGTAAATAGGGTTGCTTCTCAATTTGGAGAAGAACTCGATTTACAGGCAATATTGTTCTTGATTGGTGTACAAGAATTAGGAATAGGTTACCGAAAATTTAACAAAGATCAAAAGCTAGAGGTAATGCATATTGCTATTTGCACCCTTTTAGAACCAATTGGTTATTACAAGTTTATAGGTAATGATGAAGATGGGTTTCCACATTGGGAATTAATCGAAGAATTACCAGCACTAAAACCAGGACATCAAATGGCAGTAATGAAAGAAGCTATTATTGATTATTTCAACAATAACGGGCTTATTGAGTAATTACAATAGTCTTTTCTATTGTTTCTCCTTCTTCTAATTTAATCAAATCTGCGCCAGTTCCATAAGCTACATGCGTAACTTCTACATCAAGTATAGCAGGAAGCTTAAATTCAAATGTAGCGAATCCTGTTGCATCTGTTAAATCTGTTGCTGGCAGGTAATCTTCAGCTATAGGCTTACTTGTGCCCAATGCGTAGTTCGAAGTTAATTTAACTTTTGCCCCTGAAACAATGGCACCATTTTGTCTCACAACTTTAATTACTGCGGTGCAGGTTGTGTCTTTTTTCTTGCAAGAATAATTAGTGTTTACTAATAACAATGTGCCGAAAGTGATGATTGAAAAACGAATTGCTGAATGCATAGGTTTTAAAGTGTTTGGAGCAAAAATAGTATTTTTTATTGTAAATAACCCTTAATCTATTAACGTAAAACATTACTTCTTGTTTCATTCGGAACTATTATGATTATCTTCGCGCATAATTTTAGTAATTTCAACAAAGAATGAGCCTTAGCTTAGCATTAATTGAGCAAATAAAGTCAGAAATTGAGCAAGTAATTTTAGATAATTCTGAAAAAACAGAACAATTTAGGTTAGATTTTCTCAGTAAAAAGGGTAAAATATCTCAGTTGTTTGATGATTTTAAGCTCGTAGAACCTGCATTGAGAAAAGAATTAGGTAAGCCCTTAAATGAATTAAAGCAGGCTGCAGAACAAAAATGGAAAGAAGCGCAAGAAAATGTTGCTAACCAACCAAAAGAAAAAACTGCAAAACAATTTGATGCTTCTGCTCCTGCTTGGAATTTCCCTGTTGGAAGTCGTCACCCGCTTTCTATTATTGCCAACGAAATACAAGAAATATTCTCTAAAATAGGTTTTACAGTTGCCGAAGGGCCTGAAATAGAAGACGATTGGCATAATTTCTCTGCACTTAATTTCCCCAAAGAACATCCTGCAAGAGATATGCAAGACACGTTTTTCATTTCTGCAGAACCTGAAATTGCACTTAGAACGCATACCTCATCTGTACAAGTAAGAATGATGGAAAATAATAAACCTCCATTAAGAATGCTTATGCCGGGCAGGGTTTATCGAAATGAGGCCATATCAGCGAGAGCGCATTGCTTCTTTCATCAAGTGGAAGGATTGTATGTAGATAAGAACGTATCATTTGCAGATTTAAAACAAACTTTACTGCACTTTGCCCGCGAAATGTTTGGAGAGGATACAAAAATCCGCTTAAGACCTTCTTATTTCCCATTTACCGAACCTTCTGCAGAGGTCGATATTTCTTGTACAGTCTGCAAAGGAAAAGGCTGCAATATTTGCAAATATTCTGGTTGGGTAGAAATTCTAGGTTGTGGAATGGTGCATCCTAATGTATTGACCAATTGTAGTATAGATCCAGAAGTTTATACCGGATTCGCTTTCGGAATGGGTATCGAAAGGATTGCAATTTTAAAATATCAGGTTAAAGATTTGAGATTGTTTTCTCAAAATGATTTGAGATTTATTCAGCAGTTTAAATCGGCGTGGTAATTATTGAAAAACCAATAAAACCTGATTTTTTTCAACAGCTTGTCCCTTTTCAACGAGTATTTTAGCTATTGTGCCTTCTCCTGGAGATTTAATTACATTCTCCATTTTCATAGCTTCTAATACCAATAAGCTATCACCTTTCACAACTGAATCTCCAACAGCAACTATTGAACGCAATACCAATCCTGGCATTGGCGCCTTAATCTCATTAATTTTCTTGTTTTTTACTTGATCTAAGCCCATAGATTCAAGCAACAAATCCATTTTATTCTTTGTATTCACTAAAACACGTTTCCCGTTTATTTTTAAGGTTACAGTTTTTGCTTCTGTATCACGTTTTTCAACTGTAACTAAAAAAGAAACATTGTTATGAAGAATATGAAATCTATCTTGAGTAATTGACAACAAATCCCAACTAAAATCAGCACCGTTAATAGTACCTTCTTGACCATCTTTACCAAAAGTTATCGTATATTTTTCTTCACCAATTTGAGATTGAAACATCTTTTCGAATTTTAAATTTCGTCTGCTAATATAGGATGAGTTTTATAATTACGAATAGTACTGTAAACTGTATCTCTCTCAACAGGTTCCTTTCCAGCTTGATTTATCATATCTACTAATTGGCGAGTTGTTAAAACTGGAGTTTGTTCCTCAGATCCTGCCATTGAATAAATTTTAGTTGAATCATCTATGGTTCCATCAATGTCATTCACTCCAAAAGATAATGATAGTTGAGCTGTAGAACGACCAATCATTGGCCAATAGGCTTTTATGTGAGGAAAATTATCCATAAAAATTCTTGCAACAGCGTAATTTCTTAAATCTTCTATCACAGAAACCTCCGGAATATGACTCATCTGATTGCCTTTATTCCTAAACTTTAATGGGATAAATGTATTGAAACCTCCAGTTTTGTCTTGTAATTCCCTTAATCTGTTCATGTGGTCAACCCTATGTGCATAAGTTTCTTTATGGCCGTAAAGCATAGTTGCATTACTCGGCATACCAAGTTTATGGGCTGTTTCATGAATTTCTAGCCATTCAGCAGCTGTGCACTTATCGCCAGCAATTTCTGACCTTAATTCTTCATCAAAAATTTCAGCTCCTCCACCAGGTAAAGAATCTTGACCATGTGCTTTTAAAATACTTAAGCCTTCTTCAAAACTCACGTGTGCCTTTCTGCACATGTATTCTAATTCAACTGCTGTAAATGCCTTCACATGAATTTCTGGTCTTATCTCCTTTATTTTCTTTATCAGCTCAGCAAAGTACATTAATCCCATTTTTGGATGAACGCCTCCAACAATATGTACTTCGGTAACCGGTTTTCCATTGTAAGACCTCACTTTTTCAAGTATCTGTTCTTCTGTAAGTTCCCAACCTTCATTCTTTTGCTTTAGTAAACGGGAATAAGAGCAAAATTTACAATCGAATACGCAAATATTCGTAGGTTCAATGTGGAAGTTTCTATTAAAATAGGTAATTGAGCCATGTCGCGATTCCCGAATCGCATTGGCCAAACTTCCCAAAAAACCTAATTCTCCTTTTTCATAAAGTAAAATAGCTTCCTCAGAAGTGATGCGTTGATTATGGAGTACTTTTTTTGCAATCTCTTGCAAGTCAGCGTGTTTTGTTTGAAATATAATAGCGTCCAAAAGTGATTCTAATTTGATGCAAGATTACAACAAATCAACTTTTGTTTAGTTGTAAAACAGCTATTTAATTAATTGGATTTTGTGGTTGCTGAATTTGTCGTTTTGCTGTATTTGAAAAAGGTAGATCCCTGCATTCCATTCAGAAATATTTAAAGATGAAAGTGTCTCATTAAAAACTCCTTTTCCACAAATGCGGCCATCTATGCTGTAAGCTATCCATGTTGAATTTCGATTTTCATTTTTCAAATCAAAATTAACAATTCCGCTAGATGGATTAGGAAAAGCAATTGAAGTAGCTGTTTCTAAATCCTCATCTATCCCAACTGGATTGCAAACTATAGCTTTAATGGCTAACGAAATTTTTATTTCATAAGCCAATGTATCCTGAAAAGGGAGCCATTGGCTATCCGCATTTTGCAACCATGCTGTGTTTGTATTTACTTCATCATCTTGGTTCGAAAAAATAGCAATTGTATCTTCTTCAGGATTTAACATTGTAAAACCAGCGTAAAACCCTCCATTAATATAAGGAGGAGAATCAAAATCAACCTGAGTCAATTCAAAGTTGGAAATTTGATTTGCAATCAACTGCAAAGAGACTGATTTTTGAGAAATTACAACCCCTGGAGAGCCATTTGGACCCGATGCATCCCATACTCTGACTAAGACAATTCCTGCACCAGAAGTACTTGCTGTGGAAAAGTCAAATAATAACCCATTTATTTGTTTCCCCGAGTTTGTTGAAAATTTTTCTGCAAAAGAAATATCGTTATACGAATTCGTACCTGTTAAATATCCATTAGCTAATGAATCAAATTCATTTGAAAGATATTCCGTTAATCCATCTCCACCAATAACATTATCTAAAGTATCGCAAACTAAAGGTGCAGGGAGCGGTTCACATCCGTTAGAAACCAGCAACGTACTTCGGGAGCTATTAATGGCTGCTATCATTCTGTTTTTTTGCCCTGTTGTGAACATGTACATACAAGCATCATTGGTATAATCCATGAAATTCATACTCATATCACCACTATTGCCGCAAGAAGCTTGAGGAAATGTAGGGCAGCCAAACCTTGGTCCTGCTTGATTTGGGGTATCATTTACATTATCGGTTCCTGCGCAATCATCTGCAGAATTTTCATCATCTCCCCAATTATGAATGAGATTAAACCAATGTCCAACCTCGTGTGTGCAGGTTCTACCTTTGTTATAAGAAGCAGATAAGTTTCCTATTCTTCCAAATGCTCTGTAGTCTATGACAACACCATCAAAAGGTGCAGAAGTTGTTCCGGGGAGTGTTGCAAAACCTAAAACAGGGTCAGAAAGATCGCACACCCAAATATTCAAATAGCGAGTAGAATTCCATGCATCCTTTCCTCCTGTTGCAGCTTGCTTAACAGCATTGCCCATTCCAAAATTTCCTGCAGTTGTGAGCGTTCTTGTAATGCCATTTGTAGGCAAATTATCGATGGTTCTGGTTGCAAGACAAAATTCAATTTCACAATCTGCTGCCAATGATGAGTAAATACTTGGCGTTAGATTAACATCAGCATTTTGTTTTCTGTAGTCTTCATTTAATACATCAATTTGACTTTGTACCTGCGCATCTGAAATATTTTCCGCGTCAGTATTGTACACTACATGCACCACAACTGGAATTCGATAAACTACTCTTTGTCCACTATTTGAGTTTTCTGATATAAACTGTTGAATGCGTGATTCCAGCAAATCTTGATTCGCTGAAATTGAGTTATTATTTTTCTTAAGTTCATTCAAATAATCTGCAGTACCGCAAAATCTTTGAGCAGTTAAATGAAATTGACTAAGTAAAAGAATTGTAAAAATAAAAATCTTCATCTAGTGAGTTAAAAAAGCTAATAATACGAGATATCTTTGCTTTTGTTTTAATGGTGAACAAATTTATAAAAATTAAAGTGGTAAACTTAATTACAGCGCGTAAATTTTAAATGGAAAATGCCCGGATTTTAGTTGTAGAAGATGAGCCTAGTTTGCAGGAATTAATCACATTGAATCTTGAATTAGAAGGTTATTTTGCAGTGGCAGTTAATAATGGAAAAGATGGGCTGTATAAAGCGTTGAATGAAAGATGGGATCTTATTATACTCGATGTGATGTTACCCGAAATTAGTGGTTTCGATATTTGTGAAAGAATAAGATTAGAAAATAATATTGTTCCCATTTTATTTTTAACTGCAAAAAATACAAGTCAAGACAGGGTTACAGGTCTTAAAATTGGTGGGGATGATTACCTTTCAAAACCTTTTAATTTAGAAGAATTCCTCTTGCGTGCCCAATCTTTGTTAAAAAGAGGTGTAGAAAGGTCACAAATTAAAACAGGTTCAGCAATAAATGAAATTTTCCGTTTTGGGAAAAACAGTATTAATTTCTTAACTTTTGAAATTGAGACATTTCAAAATGAAAAACATACTTTATCTAAAAAGGAAATTCAATTATTAAAATTATTAATTGATAAAAAAGGGGAGGTTGTATCGCGTAAACAGATTTTAGAATTAGTCTGGGGATATGATGTTTATCCTTCTACACGAACTATTGACAATTTTATATTAATGTTTCGGAAATACTTTGAAGAAAACTCAAAATCTCCCGTTCATTTTCATTCAATAAGAGGCGTTGGGTATAAATTTATTGGAAATGAATAATGAATAATGAATAATGAATAATGAAT
>JAIXYK010000037.1 GCA_027490225.1 Bacteroidota bacterium
AGTTTCCATTTTCTGCATTTCCCGAAAGGCAGGCTATGGCAATTGTAAATAGTAAAGTAATTTTTTTCATGATGGTTTTATTTAAGGCGAATTTAATAAAAAACGACTTTGTAAAACCTAACAAATCAGAACTTTATTATTCAAATTTTAACACTTTCTTCTATTTGTTTTGACTTTACAAAAGGTCTTCCTTTTAAAGCCTGCATTAAAGTTAAAAGTGAAAGCAAAAAATAAATGACTGCAACGATAAAAACTGCCTTAGTATTTTTGAATAAATAATATGAAACCAAAGGCAAAACCTGCAAAGCGTGCATGCCAATAAAATGAGCAACCCTCGGATCACCGAATTTAGTGCTCCAATGTAAAAGCGGAATTCCTGGGCCTCCATCAGGACCACCAATGGTATGCGTCAGTTTTGAGCCCATCACAAAACCTTCAAAGGAGAAAATTACAAAGATGAGGATGCCTAAACGAATGCTCCAAACATAATAATCAGGTAAATCGGGAAAGCTATTGCTGAAAAAAAGGATTCCAACATAAGCTGTATAAATTGTTACCAAAGTCGCTGCCAATGCCATTAAAGAATACAAAACCGAATACATGGGTGTGCTTAAATTGAAATGCGACAATTGTCCTTTACTTGCCTGAAAAGCAATGTAAACAATCTCAAAGCCCAGCAGAATAATGGTAGACCAATTGAATAATTGAATATTAAAATTTGGCAAATACGCGCAATACCATGCCATTGCCCAGCAATACAAAAATGTAGAAAAAGAAAATTTAAATGGTTTAATCCATGCGCTTACTCCAAAAACTTCAGTTGAAGTTAGTTTTGAAAGCAAAAGACATAACATGGCAAATGCAAAGCAAATCAAGCCGAAGTAAAAAAGGGTTTCGTTTTTTTGTTTGAGAGACTCTATGAAATGAAGCATAGTTTTAACTTTATTTTAAGTGTTAATTATTGGATAAAATAACGGACATTTCATCAACATAAAAAAAAATTTGATTGAAATTAAACTTTATTTTAAAGTGTTGGTCTTTTGCTTTTTGTTGTGACCAATGCAATCTATTTTCCTATGATTAAACACTGCTTATTCATTTATATTTTAGTTTTTGCTTTAAAATTAAATGCGCAAACAAAATCTATCATTCTAGGGCGACCTACTAACAATTCAATCACAGCAAGTGTTTTGTTTGATCAAAACATGCAATTCTATTTTGAATATGGATTGCAATCTGGTGTTTATCCCAATCAAACTGGCATATTTTCAAATAGCGCAAATACACCAGATGAAATAGAGCTTAGTAACTTACTTCCTAACGCTCAGTATTTCTATAGAATGCATTTTAAAACTTTAGCAGCAAATGCTTATTCATTTACTCCAGAATATACGTTTCAAACCCAAAGAGTTGCAGGAAGCACATTTACGTTTACCATAGAATCAGATGAACATTTATATGATAAGAAGGGCGTGAAAAGTTTATATAATGTCACCCTAGCAAACCAAGCTGAAGATCATCCTGACTTTATGCTATCGCTGGGTGATATTTTTGGCGATGACCATAATCCTTTCGAAATTACTTCAGGAGCTGTAGATTCTCTGCATAAAGATTATATTCCACATTTAGCAAATGTTTGTCATTCAATTCCTTTTTATGTCTGTCTTGGAAATCATGAAGGCGAAAATGATTTTTATTTAGCGCAAAATCCTCCCAACAATTTATGTGTTTGGGCAACTAACTGGAGAAAATTCTATTATCCTAATCCATTTCCTAACGATTTTTATTCTGGTAATACAGATAATGAACCTTTCGGTATTGGAAATCCTGAAAACTACTACTCTTGGACTTGGGGTGATGCCTTATTTGTGGTTTTAGACGTTTACAGAGATCAAAATGACACAACAGCAAAACCTAAAAACTGGGATTGGTCTCTTGGCCTTCCGCAATACAATTGGCTAAAAAACACCCTTGAAAACAGTACTTCTAATTTTAAGTTCGTTTTTGCACATCATGTTCGAGGGCAGGGAAGAGGAGGAATAACCAACGCTAGACTTTTCGAATGGGGCGGGTATGAACAAAATGGCACCAATTACACCTTTACTGCAAACAGACCTAATATGGAAAAACCAATCCATCAGTTGTTTGTAGACAATGGTGTGAACATCTTTTTCCAAGGGCATGATCATGTATTTGCACACGAAATTTTAGATAGTGTTACTTATCAAGCAGTACCAATGGCAGCGGATTCAACGTATGAAATAGGAATGCTTGCAAATGCTGATGCATATGTTTCTGATACTGTAGATGGAACGGGTCATATAAAAGTTACTGTGTCTGCAAGTTGTGTTCAGGTAGATTATATAAAGGCATTTTTACCAGCTGATACGCTTGGAGGAATTAATCATAACCGGGAAATTGCATTTTCTTATACAATAGGTAATTGTGAGACTTCTGGTATAAACAAAACATTGGAGCAAAATAACTGGAAAGTATTTCCAAATCCAGCGAAGGATTTTATCCAAGTTTATGCTGAAAAAAATGATGTAACTCCGAAAATTACATTATTAAATGCTTTGGGGGAAGTAATGTATATATCAAGTTCGCAAATTATGGATGTTACTCAATTTTCAAATGGCATATATATCATTAAAATAGAAACTGATTCAGAAACGACTATTAGTAAGTTAATTATTAATCATTGACATATGATAAAAAGATACATTTTATTTCTCACGTTTTTCTTAGCATTATCATGTATAAAAGCGCAAGAAATGTTGCGCAAAGAATTACTTGGAAGACCCACCAATAATAGCATTACAGTTCAAACAATTTTCTCAGATTCTGTTGCTATAAGTATTCAATATGGAATTTCTTCCGGAGTTTATGATAACCAAACAAACTGGCAATTATTCGCTGGAAATGAATCAGCAGAAGTTTTAATTCCCAATTTACTTTCTAATACAAAATACTTTTACCGATTATCTTGGAAAAACCCTAATGCTACATTAGTAAACATAAGACCAGAATACTCATTCCAAACTGCAAGAGCAGAAAACAGTTCATTTACTTTTGTAGTGCAAGCAGATCCGCACTTAGATATACAATCTGATACTGCGATTTATAACCGATGTTTACAAAATCAATTAGAAGATAATCCCGATTTTATGATTGATTTAGGTGATTTTTTAATGACAGATAAGTTAAAAAATGCCTCTAATATAATTCCGCGAGATACAATTACTTATAGATGCAATTTGTTAAGAGAATACTATGAAAAAATTGGCCACTCTGTGCCATTATTTATTGCGCTAGGAAACCATGAAGGAGAAGCAGGCTGGAACTTAAGCAATACAGCAAATAATATTGCTGTTTGGGGAACATTAGATAGAAAAGAATTTTTTCTAAATCCATTTCCAAACGACTTTTATTCAGGAGATACAACATCATACCAATACGTGGGTCAAAGGGCTAGTTACTATTCATGGAATTGGGGCGATGCGCAATTTATAGTGCTGGATCCATATTGGTTTACAGAAACTAAACCAGATTCATTGCATGGCTGGCGATGGACACTTGGTTTAGTTCAATATAATTGGCTAAAAAGTACGTTAGAAAATAGCAATGCTAAGTATAAATTTGTGTTCGCTCACCAATTAGTAGGTGGCGACCCTGATGGAAGAGGAGGAGTAGAGTTTGCAGACTTTTATGAATGGGGAGGAAAAAACTTAGACGGAAGTGAAGGTTTTTCTGAAAATCGGCCAGGCTGGTACAAACCCATAAAAGATTTATTGACCGAAAATAGAGTCAATATTTTTTTTCATGGCCACGATCATTTCTTTGGTAAACAAGAAAAAGACTGCATGATTTATCAAGAAACGCCACAGCCAAGTCACCCAAATTTTTCAAATACCAATCTTGCAACTGACTATGGCTACTTAAATGGACAGTTTTTACCAAATTCAGGACATATTCGGGTTAATGTAAATGGTGAGAATATAAAAGTTGAATATGTTCGGGCGTATAAAGCAGAGGATGAGTCACCTACACGACAAAATAAAGATGTTTCTGCAACATTTTTTATCAATCTTGTAAATTGTTATGATTCTCTAAATACTGGTGTTCCAACTTTATGGAATGCTAATTATTCTAATGAAATTGCTTTCCCAAATCCTTTTAGTGAGCAAATTAAAATAGAGTTTTCATTGAAATTGCAGGAAAGATTATGGATAGACATCCGCGACGAAAACGGTAAAATTGTAAGAAATTTGGTAAACGGAAATATTGTCCCGAAAGGGAACTTTCATATTTTTTGGGATGGCACTTCTTCTCACAATACGAAGCTTAATAGTGGGAAATACTATTATAAGATATCAGGTTCTATTTCAGGTAATAGAACTGGAATTATACTGCTAAATAAATAATTTGAATAACATGAAAAAACTACTTTACATTTTTCTATTGCTCATCAGTGCACAAGCTTTAGCGCATGATGCGCATTATGAAAAGAGCTTGGAAAGAAATTGGAAAATTATTCCCGAAAATAAAATAGTAAAAGGCTCTTTTTATTTATATAAAGATGGAAATGTATATTTAGAGAATAGTAAACATGAAATTTTCAGTTTCCCAATAAGTGAGTTTTCCAAACAAGACCAACTATTTGTAAGAAAAAAAATAAATCAACTTCATTATTTAAATCAAAAAGTTCTTTCACATGAAAAAACAATTATGAAATCAAATAAATTAGAAACAAATAATTTATTGGTGCTAATCTGGTTTTTTATTTCTTTGGGATGTTTGATCTTGTTTACAAAAGGGAAAAATTATCTAAAGTATTGTCTGCCAATTTTGTTTATTGGAATAAGTTTTACCGTTTTTAGTGTTTCTCAAAACTCTATAAAATCAATTCAAACTACAACTTCCCCTGAATTTATTGATACAGCTTTTGCCCCTTTCAGACCTCAAATAAATACTTATTGGAACGACACCTACTTTTATGTTGAATCAAAAGGTATTCCCGTTACTCACCCAATGATGGTAGGGATTTCTAATCATGGCTGGCAACAACAAGTGCCTATTCCTCAATGTTACATCGGAACGAATGCTTGGCCAATTCCATTGAACCCAGTAATTTCTAGCAATCCAATACCTGTCGACGAAACACATTTTACAAGAGGAGCCATTGCACTTGCAGTAAATGGTGTTCCTATTTTTAATTACCACACAAATACCGGAGTAGATTCATATCTCGATGGGCAATTAGATAATTTTGGAGGTCACTGTGGTCGTGCTGATGATTATCACTACCATATTGCACCCTTGCATTTATATGATTTTACAACCGCCAATCAACCAATTGCATTTGGCTTAGATGGTTTTGCAGTTTATGGAAATACAGAACCAGATGGAACACCAATGTTAGTGCTTGATTCTTACCATGGACATCTTTTTAATGGAACTTACCATTATCATGGAACTGCTTCTGCACCTTACATGATTGGTAGCATGGTAGGTGAAGTAACAGAAGACGCGACACATCAACTTATTCCTCAAGCAAGCGCTCAACCAGTGAGACCAAGTTTAACTCCTCTCAATGGTGCTTTAATAACTAATTGTATTCCGAATGCTACAAATAATGGTTACACATTATCCTATACATTAAGTGGGCAAACAGATTCCATCGTATATAATTGGACTCCTTCTGGTAATTACACATTCAATTTTTACACACTGGGTAACGGAACTAGTTCTTCTCAAAATTATAATGGATTTATTCAGTGCAATGTACCTACATCTCTAAGCAGCTTAACTGCTTATGAAGCTCAATTTTCAATTTTTCCAAATCCAAGTAATGGTATTTTCTTTCTTAATGTAAAAGACGAAGGAATTAAAAAATCAATTCAGTATTTGATTGTGTATGATATTTTTGGAAAGCAGTTGATTAAATTGAATAAATATCATTCAATTATTGACTTACAATCATTTTCTAAAGGCGTTTATTTCATTAAAGTTAAGAGTGATTCGAATGAATTTTTAAGAAAAATAATTATTCAATAAAAAAAATGAGGTTTCTTCTTTTAATAAGTTTTTCAATTTCTCTTTCAATAACTAAATGTCAAAGCATCATTAAAACGATGCAAAGGTTACCAGACACAGGACAAAATGGTAGTTTTACAAACACTTTTGGAGAAGATAGCGATTATGTAATTAATGCTCCCTATTTTACTATAAATGGAAATGGTACTGTAACAGATACAATTACAGGATTAATGTGGCAACAAACGGATGGAGGGGAAATGACCATTGAAAATGCAATTACTTATTGCGACAGTTTTAATTTAGCAGGTTTTGATAATTGGAGATTACCAACTGCCCACGAAGCATTTAGTATTTTGAATTTGCAAAATGCCAATCCAGCATTGAATACTGCTGTATTTACAAATAGTTTAGCCGAGTATTGGTGGACATCTAATAGGCAAGCCAATGATAATTCAAAAGTGTGGGCAACAAATGCAGGTGGAGGAATTGGTAATCATCCTAAATCAGAAACAATTAGTGCTGGTGGTAACAAGAAATTCCATGTGAGGGCAGTTAGAGATGTTAATTTACCCGAAGTTATTCCGAATCATTTCTCCGATAATAACAATGGAACAACTATAGATAATCTTACAAATTTGGTTTGGCAGAAATCTCCAACTTCAGATTCTTTAACTTGGGAAGAGGCATTATCTTATTCGGATACTTTAACATTTGCTGGAATTAATAATTGGCGATTGCCTAACATTAAGGAACTGCAATCCATAAATGATGAAAGTTTAATAAATCCATCCATCAACACAGTTTCGTTTTCTGTTAATTCTGCTAATAAATATTGGTCTTCTTCCTCCCTTCCAAACCAAACAAGTAAAGCCTGGTATTTGAATACACAATTTGGAATTACAACTTATGATGATAAAACTAATAAGCATCCATTAATTTGTGTAAGCGACAATGAGCAGCAGTCAACGGGACTGTCAATGAGTGGATTAAAGCCAGACATTATATTATTCCCAAATCCATCCAATGAAAAAATAGCTGTTAAATTTAGCGATGAAATAACGCATTTAATAAGTATTGAAATTTATAATTATGCAAATGAAAAAGTGTTTAGTAACTTTAATTTAAAAGTGAAAGGGTTAATTAGAATAGAAACTATTAAATTTGAAAATGGGAAATATAATATTATAATTAAAGAGGGCAACTTAAATTTTAATAAGAGCTTTTTAATTATACATTAAGGTAAATTATTATTTTATTAAAAATAGATTCTAATTCGTTTAAATAAAATGATGTTGAACAAAACCTGCTAATTAGAGTTTACTTTTTTAAATTTGTTAAATGAATCTGCCCTTTTATTTTTTAAATACCTGCCTTTTTGCTTTTGTATGTTTATTCACCAGTAACAATTCCAAAAATACATCTATCCCAGTTTCAATTTCCGTAACCATCAAGGACATCAAAACTCCCAAAGGTCAAATTTTAATGGGCATTTATAAAGATGATGTATCATTTGACAAAGAAATCCCCTACAAAAAAGTACAGGCGTTTAAAACTAAAATTTCAAATGGAGTGCTTCAAGTAGAAGTGAAACTTGAGCCAGGTAAATATGGTATTTCTTTAATGGATGATGAGAATTTTAATGGGAAAATGGATTACAATTTTATTGGAATTCCAAAAGAAGGTTTTGGGTTTTCAAATTATTACCATACGGGACTTACAAAACCAAAGCTAAAAGTGTTCGAATTTGAAGTTTTAGCTAACAAGGTACCTAAGGTAGAAGTAACAATGAAATACATGTGATATAAAAGAAAAAGCTCCGATTGTTAACCAAACGGAGCTTTTAAAATTGTTTCTTCTTTAACAAAATAAAAAAGAAATCTAATTAGGTATTAATCTTGAGCCCAAGTGCAAGTGTAATCACTAAAACCTCCATTACCTAGTGTACAAGCAGTTTCTTGAACATCAGCTTCTGTATTAGATAAACCACTGTAATTTGCAGTAGTTGTTGGTAATAATGGTTCAACACCTGAAGTGTCAACACAAGTACAAGTGTAATCTTTTTTGCAAGAAGCTAAGAAAGCCACAACTGCAACAGCTAGTAATACTTTTTTCATGTTAATTTTTAGATTAATTTGCGCGAATATAGTTAAATATGGAATTATCTAAACAAAATTTTCAATATTTATTTTAAACTTAGTAACTTGATTTCTAAATTTTCAATTTAATATTTTACAATTCTATTAACTAAAAGTGTTATTGAATAATTTTTATGATAAATCTAGCAAATGTCAGAACTTGAAAATTACATTCAATCTTATTTTGGAGTTTCAAAAGAAGAAGTTTCTGCTATTAGTTCTATGTTTCAAAAAGTAAACTTAGAAAAAGGAGAGTTTTTTTTAAAAACAGGACGTTATTCTGAAAGATTAGGTTTTGTTCAAGCTGGAGTTATCAGAGAGTTTGTAATTATAAACGACAAAGAAGTAACGAAGTGGATTTCCACAAAGGGCTATTTCGTTGTAGACTTGTCGAGCTTTATTTTCAAACAAACAGCACGGTGGAATATTCAAGCGCTTACAGATTGCGAATTGTTTGTTATTAATATTGATAATTACAAGGAAATAGGGAAAACAATTCCACGCTGGGCTGAATTGGAAAAGTTATTTATTGCTAAGTGTTTTACTGTTTTAGAAGATAGGGTTCTTACGCATTTAGCCATGACTGCTGAAGAAAGATATCTGCACCTTTTAGCTTTTAACAAAGAGTTATTTCAATTTGTTCCTTTACAATATTTAGCATCAATGTTGGGAATGACGCCTGAAACTTTAAGCAGATTGCGGAAAAAATCAGTTCAGTAATATTTTAATTTCCATGTTTTCATTTCTTGATATTTATCAAGAGGACGGTTTTTGATTGGTGCAACTTTTGTGTTATTAAATTAACAAAATAAAAATGCACACTAAATCAATTTTAACCACAGTATTTCAACTTGTATTATTTACAAATTTTAATGCTCAAAACAACTCAACTATGAAAACAATTAATGAAAATGCCCCAGTAAAATGCAGTAAATCAATATCTATTAATGCCCAACCAGAAAAAGTTTGGAGAATATTAACAGATATCAATAATTGGTCTTCCTGGCAAACGGATATTAGCAATCCTAAATTAACTGGTAATTTAACTCCTAATTCAACTTTTAAATGGAAAACAGGTGGTGCGAAAATTAATTCAACTATACATACAGTTAATTATTTAAATCAATTCGGATGGACAGGAAAAACATTCGGAATGTTAGCTGTTCACAACTGGACAATAGCTCAATAAGACAATCTAACCATCGTAACAGTTAATGAAAGCATGGAAGGGTTTTTAGCAAAATTGCTTAGAAAATCTTTTAACATTAATCTTGAAAAAGGTATGCTGAAATGGCTGGAGTTGTTGAAGGCGGAATCGGAGGAAATCAAAATTTAATTGATTTTCCACCTGTATTAAAAAGTATTTTTAAATAGTTATTAGTATTTCTGTAGTTTAATTATTTTGGAAAATGCACTTGATAAAAAATAACTAAGTTTGTTGAGAACTAAGCGAATTGTCAAGAATAATTATAATTGATTAAAGTCTTTGAAATTCAAACAGTTAAATTTCATTAACTTATAAATGACAACCAATAAATTAAAAAACACGCTCACTCAATTTTTCGGAATATTTATGATTTTAGGTGGAATTATTCATTTCATTACTCCAGAAATGTACTTCCCTTTTTTCCCTGAAGCTTTTCCAAGAGCTATGATTATTTATGCATCGGGAGTGCTTGAAGTTGCTATTGGTGTGGGCGTTTTTATTAAAAGTTGGAGAACGTATGCGATAAAAGCAATTTTAATATTGATGATTATTCTTTTGCCATTGCATATAATTGATGTGTTTAAAGAAAATCCTGCAATTGGTAGTAAATTATTGGCATATATTAGATTACCACTTCAATTTGTTTTAATTTATTGGGCTTATTTTATTCAAGAGAAAAAACGCGCAAACTTTTATAAGTAAAATTATTTTTATTATTCATTTTGTTCATGAAAATTTCTAACGCCCTCGAAACCTTAATCAAACAAAAAGTATTTTTTGATTCAGGTGCAACCAAGTCTTACGCATTTAGAATTGAACAGCTTAAGAAATTGCTAAAAGCGCTGCATGATTTTGAGAAAGAAATTTTAGCTGCATTGAAAGCCGATTTAAATAAACACGAGATGGAGGCGTATGCGAGTGAAATAGGTTTATTGAAACTAGAAATTAAACATACTTTAAAAAACCTGGCCGAATGGATGGAAACTGAATATGTTCCCACTCCAATATTTCACTGGCCTTCCAGCAGTTTTATTCAAAAAGATCCTTTAGGTGTGGTGCTAATTATTGGTCCGTGGAATTATCCATTTATGCTTTTAATAGGTCCATTAATCAGCGCATTAGCTGCTGGAAATTGCGCTTGCATAAAACCTTCAAACCAAGCTCCCAATACTGCAGAAGTAACAGAAAAACTAATTCGTTCGATATTTCCGGAAGAGCTTGTTAGTGTGGTGCAAGGCTCTGGTGCACTTGTTGGTCCTGAGTTGATTCAAAAATTTAGATTCGATCACATCTTTTTCACTGGAAGCGTTGAAGTTGGTAAGCAAATAATGCACTTGGCAGCTGACGAATTGGTTCCTGTAACCCTAGAATTGGGCGGGAAAAGTCCTTGCGTAATCGATGAGCATATTCCTTTAAAAATTGCAGCCAAACGTGTAGTGTGGAGTAAATTCTGGAACGCCGGACAAACTTGCGTCGGACCAGATTACCTGCTGTTAAATGAAAGTATTGCAGACAATTTTATTGTTGAATTAATCAAAGAAATAAAAGTTTTGTTTGGCGAAAATCCAGAAAATAGCGAGAGTTATGGAAGGGTTATAAATGATAAAAGGTTTGAAAAATTGCTTTCTTATTTAAATGAAGGGAAAATCATTAGTGGTGGAGAAAGCAATAAATCAACGCGATATTTAGCACCTACATTAATTGATAACTTAAAAAAATCAGCAGCTGTAATGCAGGAAGAAATATTTGGACCAATACTTCCAATATTTCGATATAAAACAAATGAGGAAGCGCTTGCATTTATTAAGAAACACCCATTTCCACTTTCATTTTATTTATATACGAAGAACAAGAAAACAGAAAAATTCTTTTTACAAAACCTGCAATTTGGTGGTGGAGGAATCAACATCGCGCTTGGATATCTAGCCAATCCCGACTTACCTTTTGGAGGTGTTGGCTATAGTGGAATGGGAAGTTACCATGGAAAATATGGTTTCGATACTTTTACACATAGAAAATCTATGATGAAAACACCATTTTTTCCAGATGTATTTATCAGGTATCAACCTTTTAAAAACAAGTTAAAATGGATAAAGTGGTTTATGGGTTAGTTTCGAATTTCTGAGTAAATCATAATTACCTTCTCTTTTTCCCTTTTCCTTTATCAAATGGCCTTCTTTCGTTTTTATTTCTTTTTTCCCGTTCCTTATTTACATCAAAATTTCTTTTAGGGCGGGCTTCAAAATTAACCTCTTCGAATACGGCAAAGTCCAATTGTTTTTTAACCAAATCAGCTTTTTTAACTGTAATAATAATTTCATCACCTAAGCGAAATCTGCGTTTACTTGCTTTGCCTACAACGCTGTAGCTTTCCTCATCGAAAATATAAAAATCACCTGGAATATCGCGCAATCTAATCAAGCCTTCACATTTGTTTTCCAGTATTTCAACAAACATTCCCCATTCTGTAACTCCAGAAATTACACCGTTAAATGTTTCTCCAATTTTATCTTTTAAAAATTCTACTTGTTTATATTTAACTGATTGTCTTTCTGCATCTGCTGCACGTTTCTCTAAATCTGATGAATATTTGCACCTTAATTCTAATTCGCTTTCGGTTTCCCAAGATTTACCATTCATATAGGCTTCAATCAGCCTATGCACCATAACGTCCGGATATCTTCTAATTGGTGAAGTAAAATGCGTATAAAATTTAAATGCCAAACCATAATGTCCAATATTCTTGGTCGAATAAATAGCTTTAGCCATGGTTCTAATGGCCAATGTTTCAATTACATTTTCTTCTCCTTTGCCTTTTATTTCACTCATTAATTGATTGAGCTGTAAACTGATAGTATTTTCGTTTTGAAAATTTGTTCGGTAACCAAATTGAGCAACGAATTTTGAAAATTCAGTTAATTTATCAGGGTCGGGTCTATCGTGAATTCTGTAAACCATTGGTTTTCTTGGTGCATTTGCATACTGGTCTCTTTTCGCACCTGGATTTTTACCCATGTTGGAAACAAATTCTGCTACACTTTTATTTGCCAGCAGCATGAAATCTTCAATCAACTGATTGGCCTCTTTTTGCACTTTAAAAAATACACCCAGCGGTTTTCCGTTTTTATCTAAATTGAATTTTACTTCCACCTTATCAAAAGCGATAGAACCATTTTTGAAACGTTTTTCTCTTAATTTTTGAGCAAGCGTATGCATGGTAAGGATTTCATCCTTCAATTCTCCTTCTTTCGTTTCAATTACTTTTTGCGCATCTTCATAAGCAAATCTTCTAATAGAACGAATCACTGTTCTGCCAAACCATTGGTTCAAAACTTCCGCATCCTCATTCATTTCAAAAACTGCAGAGTAGGTGAGTTTATCTTCATCTGGCCTTAGAGAACAAACGCCATTGCTTAAATGTTCGGGCAACATCGGAACAACTCTATCTACCAAATAAACAGAAGTAGCACGCTTATAAGCTTCTTCTTCTAAAATAGAACCTGGTGTAACATAATGTGAAACATCAGCAATGTGCACACCTATTTCCCAATTTCCATTTTCTAATTTTTGAATGGAAAGTGCATCATCAAAGTCTTTTGCATCAACCGGGTCGATTGTAAATGTAGTAATACCTCTGAAATCGCGCCTTTTTTTAATCTCCGCTTCTGGAATTTCCATAGGAATGGCCTGGGCCGCAGCTTCCACTGTATCAGGAAATTCCATGGGTAAATTAAAGTCAATCATAATGGCGTTCATTTCCACATTGTTGTCTCCGGGTTTACCTAAAACTTTTACTACACTTCCAAATGGATTCTTCGCTCCTTGGGGCCAGTCGAGCATTTTTACAACGACTTTATCTCCGTCTTTGGCACCTTTTAATTCATGCAGGGCCACAAAAATATCAATCGGCATTTTATTACTATCGGGCACTACAAAAGCAAACTTAGGACTCATTTGCACGATGCCTACAAATTCTGTTTTTGCCCTTTTTAAAATTTCAACTACCTCGCCCTCTAGTTTTTTACCTTTTCTTCTTGCGAATAAATGTACGCGCACTTTATCACCATTCAAGGCATTCATTAAATAATCTTCTCTTACTAGAATGTCAGATGTACCATCTTCTGGAATTACATATCCTGAACCATTAGAAGTTAAATCTACTAATCCATCTACATAGCTGCTTCCAAGACTGGTATATCGAAATTTTCCAGTTTCAGGTTCGTTCAATTGCCCGTTTGCAACCAAGCTTTCCAGCACTTCCATCACTTGAATTCTTTCTATAGGATCTGAAAATCCTAATGCATCGCACACATCTTTATAGTGATGAACGGCACTTGGAGCTGCTTGAAAATATTTTAGGACATCCTCTAGCAATAACTTCGCAAGGACCTTGGAGTTTTTTTTATGTTTTTTCGCCATAAAGCAATTTATTGGGCGAAAGATACGTACTAGAATCGGTCGATTTACTTGTAACCAAACGAACAATTCACCGATTTACACACAGTTATTAACGCATTTTTGGGGGACCAGCCATTTCAGGTCCGCCAATGAGGTAATAAAAACTAACACCAATACCAACTACAGCGTTTCTGGTTGGTTTTCTTGTTAAAGGCGATTTTACTTTTTCTACGTCTTGCAAAGAATAATTGAAATTCAATAGGGCATTCATGTGCCATTTTTTGCTAAAACGTGCTGTTAAACCTAAACCAAGGTGCGCTGAAACATCCATAGAATTGTAAAGTGATTTTGCATCTTTAATTGGCTCTATAGATTCTTTTAAAATTTTAGGAGTTGCAGAAGTATCTTTTCGTTGTAAAAATGTTCCATTTGCAGATTGCAAAAATCCAAATTGAGGTCCAACAGTTAATAGGAAAGCAGAATTTGCAATACTTAAATCTCCGTTATACCTGTATAATAAAGGAACTTGAATGTATTCAGTTAAAGTTTGATACTGCGCTTTTGGGAGTTCCAAAAATTCCTCAGAAGTTATATATTTTTGACCTTGTTGAGAAAAATAAATTCCTGTTCTTATGCCATGTCGAGGTGCAAATCCGTAACTAGTGGTAAAGCCGTAAGCAATTTGCATTGTGTTTTTGTAATCTAAATCTGCACCTTTGTCCATATCTTCCGAGTTGATTAACCAAGAACTTTGATACTGGAAATCAGGGCCAAACTCAAAGCCTTTCTGGGCAAAAGTTAAAGTACTAAAAAGAAAAAATAATATCGTAGCGTAGAATGTTTTCATAAATTTCAGATTAGGGTACAAAACTAGGATAAATAATATTATTGGGTAAACAGAAATCGATGTGCTATGTTAAATTTATAATATGAATTCATTTTCAAGCAAAAGCAGAAATCAGTTATTATCATTCGCTAGAAATGAGAAGTTCGATTTAATTGTTATTGGAGGAGGAATTACAGGGGCCGGAATTGCATTAGATGCAGCAAGTAGGGGTATGAAAGTTATTCTAATTGAGAAAGATGATTTTGCCTCTGGAACAAGCAGTAAATCTACCAAATTGATTCATGGAGGCTTGCGGTATTTAAAACAACTAGATTTTAAATTGGTGAGAGAAGTAGGGCAGGAGCGTGCCATTGTGCATAGAAATGCCCCACACTTGGTTTATCCCGAACCTATGTTATTACCTGTAATAAAGGGTGGAAGTTTAGGGAAAACGAGTACTGCTATTGCTTTGTGGTTATACGAAACTTTAGCAGGGGTTAAATCTTCAGAAAAAAGAAAAATGTTGAGTAAAGAAGCAACATTGTTATTAGAACCACTATTAAATGATGAGATTTTAAAAGGAGCCGCATTATATACCGAATACAGGACAGACGATGCCAGATTGACCATAGAAATCTGCAAGACTGCAGTATCTTATGGAGCTATTTGCCTAAATTATTTGAAGGTTAATGAGATATTAAAAGAAAATGAGAAGGTAATTGGAGTGTCTGTTTCTGATGGGTTAAATAACGATATGTTTAATTTCTATGCTACTTATGTTATAAATGCTGCAGGTCCTTGGGTAGATGAATTAAGAGAAGTTGATAATAGTAGAAAAGGAAAGTTTTTGCACCTCACAAAAGGCATTCATTTAGTATTTCAACGAAGCAGATTTCCTTTGAAACAAGCTGTATATTTTGATCATCCTGATGGAAGAATGATTTTTGCAATTCCAAGGGAGAATTCAGTATATATTGGAACCACCGACACGAATTATAAAGAAGATAAAGAAGTGTTGGAAGTTACAAATGAAGAAGCTCAATATTTGTTGAATGGAACGAATTTGATGTTTCCTTTGTTGAAACTACAAATTTCAGATATAAAATCATCATGGGCAGGATTGAGACCTCTTATTCACCAGGAAGGAAAATCTCCATCTGAATTATCCAGGAAAGATGAGTTGTTTATTTCAGAATCGGGATTGATTTCAATTGCAGGGGGTAAACTTACTGGTTATCGAAAAATGGCGGAAAAGTCAGTAGACTTTGTTGTAAAACGTTTTAAGAAAGAATTCAAGAAAGATTTTGGAAATTGTAAAACAGAGAACATTGTATTAAGCGGTGGAGATTTTCAAGGAATAGCAGAAGTGGCAAACTTCATTGAACAGCAAACAGGAGAATCAAAACAAGTTGGAGGGACTTTTCAGTTAATAAGGAAGCTAGTTTTGAAATATGGAAAAAACACAGAAAAGATTATTGCCCTTGCTTATGAGCTATGGCCCCAAACAGAGAATAAAGATTCTGTATTGCAGCTTGCAGAAATTAAATATTGCGAAGAAAATGAAATGGTAATTTTTCCTGCAGATTTTTGGATAAGGAGAACTGGCGCTTTGTATTTCGAATATGAGGGTTTAATTGAAAAAATTGAAAGGTTTCAAGATTCTTTTCATGTTAATCTGAATAAAACGCATTCAGAATTACGAGAAAAGCACTATTCATTATTAAAAGAACTAGATAAATCAGTAAATTTTAAATGAGAGTTTAAAATTGTTATTTTTGCGGCTTGGAAACGATTTTACTCGCATTGTCAACACCATTAATGGTGATACTTATAGTTTTTGAATTGCTATATAGCCATTATGCCAAAAAGGAATTATATGCAACAGGAGATACAATTATAAACCTGATATGTACTTCTTGGAACTTTCTGAATGATTTGTTATTCAGGGTTGTAACATTATTTATTTTGACATGTGCTGGAACTTTTTCAATAGTCCACTTTGGAGAAAAAGGCATCATTTATTGGGTATTGTTGTTTCTAGCTGAAGATATTGCTTATTATGTTTTGCATTGTGCTGACCATTATATTCGAATATTTTGGGCCTCTCATGTAACACATCATTCAAGCGAGAAATTCAATCTTACGGTTGCTATAAGGTCTTCAGTGTTTCAACCTTATTACAGGTTCATATTTTATTTGCCACTTGCTTTGTTGGGTTTTGAGGCATTAGATATTGTTTTTATGTACGCTGCTTGCCAGGTATATGGTTTTTGGGTACATACAGAAACTATCGGTAAAATGCCAGCTTGGTTTGAATACATTTTTGTAACTCCTTCTCACCACAGAGTTCATCATGGTTCAAATGCAATATATTTGGACAAGAATATGGGGATGGCATTAATTATCTGGGATAGAATATTTGGAACATTTCAGGAGGAATTGAAAGAGGAGCCGGTGAAGTTTGGACTTACTACCAATGTGAAAAGTTATCATCCAATTAAGGTAGTTTTTTTTGAATGGAAGCAAATTATTTCAGATTTGAAGGATACTGAAAAAAGAAAATATGCTTTCAAATATCTATTTGGTCCTCCTGGTTGGAGTCATGATGGTAGTCGAAAAACTTCAACAGAACTGAGAGCCGAACTGAAAAATAATTTAGACAAAAGTCATGCAAGTGTTGTAGAGTATAGTGTTGATGTTTAGTAGTTGTTTATACTATGTAAGATTGCATGTAAGTAAAATATGTTTTTTATAACATTTTGAAAAAATAACTCAGAAAGATTTGTATTTTCATTTGTATGTTATATATTTGCGAAGACAAAGTGAACAAGCCCCTAAATCTCAACACATGAACAAAAGTACATTTTTAACACTCGGAGTAATATTAGTTTCATCAGCTTTTAGCGCACTTTTAGCAACTCCACTTCCTCCAGACCCTTCTTTAATTCCGATTGACGGTGGTGTTTCTTTGCTAGTAGCTGCATGCGTTGGTTACGGCGTTAAAAAGATTTACGATTCTAGAAAAGATACAAATACTCCATCTAAGTAAGATAAAATTTAGTTTTGGAGGGGTTTAAATCCATTAATATATTTTTATTAAAAGTATTTGGATTTTATTTATTCTGGTTTATAAGTGATGAATATCTGAGTCATAACTTTATATTCTACAATAAAGTTTGGACCTTTTTCTACCACATTTTGATTGTTTCAGCCAATCATTTATCCGTTTTTTTTCTCGATTTAGTTGGTTACGATGTAGTTCATAACTACAGATCTATTGCTGTTGTTGGTTCCTTTGGTGTTACAATAGGAAATTATTGTGCTGGTTTTGGATTAATGTATGGATGTTTTGCTTTGTTTACTTCATATCCTGCTCCAATAAAAAAGAAATTATGGTTTGTACCGCTTTCTGTTTTTTTGGTTTTTTTGTTTAATATAGGAAGAGTTATATTCCTAACATTAAATGCCTATTATTCGCCAAAAGAAACGTTTAATGACCAGCATGATTTCTTTAACAACATCATTTACATTCTAGTATTTGTTCTTTGGGTGATTTGGATTAAATTCATTATTCCGACCAAAGAAGTCAAAGAATCTAAATTATCAGTTAATTAGTTTATACAACACTGACGCATCACGTTTTAGTCAGTGAGTTCATTGCCTTCAAGCCTTGCGCTGTAATACGTTTTCCATTTTTTCAATACTTCCACAAAGTCGGTAGGTAAATCTGAATCGAACATCATATCTACATTCTTTACTGGGTGCAAAAAACCAAGTGATTTGGCGTGTAACGCGTGCCTTGGTATAATTTTAAAGCAGTTTTCAATAAATTGTCTGTAGGAATTAAAAGTCGTGCCTTTCAGCACCTTGTTTCCTCCATAAGTATCATCGTTAAACAATGTATGCCCAATGTATTTCATGTGCACGCGAATTTGATGCGTTCTGCCTGTTTCTAGTTTACATTGAATTAGCGTAACATATCCAAATCTCTCCAAAACTTTGTAATGCGTTACAGCATGACGCCCGTTATCTCCATTAGGAAACACAGTAAACAACTTTCTTTCTTTTAAATCGCGCCCAATATGGCCAGTAACAGTTCCTTCATCTAACTTAACATCACCCCAAACCAAAGCTATATAGGTGCGTTTGGATGTACGTTCGAAAAACTGACGGGCTAGGTGTGAAAGTGAAAATTCCGTTTTAGCTATTACCATTATCCCGGAAGTGTTTTTATCAATTCGGTGCACTAATCCCGGGCGAGGCGTGTTTTGTTGAAACAATGAAAGATGTTGAAAATGATACAAAAGTGCATTTACCAAAGTCCCTTTATAGTTTCCAAATCCTGGATGTACAACCATTCCTGGATTTTTGTTTACAATACAAATATCCTCATCCTCATAAACAATGTTAATTGGAATATTCTCTGCCTTAAGCTCTTTATCTCTCGGAGGAAAAGAAAAAACCACCGCAATAACATCTCCTGGTTTTACCCTGTAATTTGACTTTACAGGTTTTCCATTAACATGAATATTTCCAGAGTCTGCGGCAGCTTGAATCTTACTTCTGGATATATTTTCAATTCGATTTTGAAGAAATTTATCTACCCTTAAAAGTATTTGTTTTTTATCAGCAGCAAATTTAAAATGTTCAAATAGTTCTTGATCTTGATCTTCATCAGCATCTTCTTCTATTGGTGCCGAAAATGCATCCTCCTCTTCCCAAACTTCGTTTTCTTCCATTTTTAATGTTGAATCAGTAATCGCTTAAATTCTTGTTTATTCAACTTATCATTATTCAATTTCAACAAATAAATTCCGTTGCTTAAATTACTAGTATTCACTACATTAATTCCTTTGTTCAAATCGTTTTTAAGAATAAATTTACCCGTTAAATCATAATATTCAACCGTTGTATATTCAGTTTGAAGATTGTTAATGGTAAAATACTGGTCAGCAGGATTTGGGTAAATCGATGCTTCATTTGTTTCTGAGTTTTCTGTTTTTTCAATTGCAGTGTACAATGTTTCTGATGTTCCAAACATTGGTCTAATCATCAATGTTCCAGCTTGTGCAGTATAGTTATTCCATGCACCTGATTGATTATAAAAAATCCTGTCGTTATTGTTGAGGTTTCTATCAAAACCGAGGTTCAGATTAAAATTTCCTGTTTGCGCCCAGCCAAAGTAGTATGTACCGGCATTTAAAAATTGAGGCTCATCTAATTCGTACGTGTAAAATTTATTTACTCCGTCATATTGAGGATATAGTAAGCCCTGTGTGTAAATATTCTGTCCGGGAACATTGCTACCTGCCGACCATATCATTAAAAAGAAAGGCCCTTGAGAAACTGAATCAACTTTGTTAAAATAGAACTGCACAGCTTTTAAGGTGTCTGATTTTAAGGTTTCAAATCTTTGGGCTACAAAACCCCCACCCTGGTTTTCTAAACCAATTCTTTCTTCAGCAGTTCCGTCATCAAGTGCGTAATAGTTGCATAGAATCTGTTCGTAATAAGCTGTGTCGTTTGTGACAATATTATCGGAATTATCTAAAAGAAAATGTTTCAATTGATAAATAGCACAATCGTTTCCCTGGTCTTCAAAAGTATATTTGATAACTGATGAAAAAGTAAATTCTTGTCTATACACAATTGGACCTTGAGGTGCCGAACTAATTGAATCTCTAATTTCACCTAAATCATTTTCAAAATAATATTTATACAGTTTATTAGTGCTTCCTGTGGCGTTGTTGGTTAAAGAGAGCGTATAATTAAGACCCATGTTATCATCTGCGTTTATCAAAAAATGACTTAATGGAACTGATGTGTATTCTTTTAACAAACTACCACCTCTGTACATATAAGCAACATCTTGATAAGCAGTATCATTTCTGTTTCTTAACCTGTCGAGCCTAACATAATCTAAGTGCCAATGGTCCCAACTTCCATTTAACTGTGCATAGTTCCTAAATCTAAATTGAAAGCCATTTTTCAAAAATGCAGTATCAGTAATTGGAATCATTGCTCTTTTAAAGTCAATGTTTGTTTGGGGGAAATCTTCACCAGGCACGCTCCATGCGTATGTCCAAACACTATCATTGGGATTTTTAAATTCAACTTGAAATGTATCAACATACTCTGGATAATTTCCTAATCCCTTAGGCTGATAATAAAAGCTCAGGTAAATAGAATCTGATGGCGGGTAATCTAAATTTATAGGCAAAGAAGTAAGTGTATCTGCAGAACCATGCGAAATTGTTGCCCTGTAAGGAAAACCGTCTCTGTTTAATCCATCAAAAGTAGCAACACCCCAACTAGGCGGTTTTACAGGGTAATCGGTATTTATAAAAACAGAATTATTCAACCATTTTGCTGGATCTGGTTTTATCCACATAGAAGAAAAGTCTTCAAAAAATGGTAACTCTAATGTATCTGGAAAATCTCTGGAAGCGCTGGTTGAAATATTTTGCGAGGTAGCTGCTTGTTCTTTGGTATTAGAACCAAGTGGCTGAACAATTAGTTGAGCAAACGTTAAATTTATTCCTGAATACATCAGGGAAATCAACAAAAAGAATTTAATCCAATGTATCTGCTGCAGTTTTTTCATTTTCAAGTACTTCTTCAGAACCGGTAATTAATACGTCGATACTGGCACCTGAGTACAAGCCTTCTTCGTTTATTCCAGGCGTTTGTTTGTAAATTTTAGCTATTGTTGTGTCTTGGCCAGTTGCATCGGGTAAAAATGAACCTAGAATTAAGTTACTACTGGATAGTATTTTCCTAGCTTCAGTAATGGTTAAACCAAATAAATCGGGCACAGGTATTAATCCTCTTCCGCCGCCTCTTCCAACTACCAAGTCTATTTCTGAACCTTTATCTATCATTGTACCTGGAACAATTTTTTGCCCTTTGTATAATTGTTCTATCACTGGCGGCAAACCTTCTACATAACGCAACATTCCCACTTTTAGTCCATACGTTTCTAATAAAGATGTAGATTGACGTAAAGATAAATCTACCAGGTTCGGCATGGCGACTTTTTGAGATAAAATTGCATTCACGGTTAAGTAAACGGTTCGTCCATGTTTAACAGTAGCGCCTGGTAAAGGATCTTGATCAATCACCGTTCCTTTGGTTAGTTTTAGGTTGTAAATAGAATCTACTACTTCATATTGCAAATCGTGACCTTCAACAAATTTATCTAAGTCTTTTGCGTAAATACCTTGGAAATTTGGCACTTCTACATGTTCGTTATGCAATGTATACATATCGAGAAAAAATGCACAGCCCCAAAGAAATAGCAATACAGAGGTTGTTGCCACTAAAAAATGGCGCCAGAATAATTTAGATTTCAGAAATTCCTTCAAATTCATTGTTTCAAAAAGCCATTTTTTCGGACGACATATTTGCTTCGGCAAAAGTCATTATTTTTTCTATAAAATCGTAAGGTTTATACCCATTGATTGCACTTTGATGGAAAATACAAGTTGCAGGTGTCATTCCGGGTAGCGAATTTACTTCAATAAATATTACTTCCACCTTGTTATCGTTGAATATTCTTACAAATGCATCAATTCTGCAATACCCGCGAACATTGAGAATTCGAGCAGCTTTTTCTAATTGATTTTTCACAATTTGAGAAACTTCATTTCTTCTCTTCGCATCTTTTGAATAACGGGCCGGTGTAATATTTTGGCCTTGTCCAGCTAAGAATTTTTCTTCTAAAGACAAAACTTCACCTTCCGACAAAGCTTCAGAAGCTTCAAAAACCTCGTACCTGATATTTCCGTTTTCTTCTAGATGGGTAAGCATTCCACCAGTAATTTCTAAAAAAGTAGGGGCTCCATTTGCAGTTATTAAGGCCTCCACCAAAAATTGTCGCTTCATAGGAAACTCCTCTTTCGGCTTTATTTTTAGCTGGGCAGATGCAGCACTATCGAAAGTTTCTTCTTTCCTGAAAATTAATTTGGCAAATGCTTTTAAGTCAGCATCGTTGTGCAGTTTTTTTACTGCAGAGCTGCAACCATCGTCAACTGGTTTTGCTATAAGCGGATAGCCTACGCGGTTAGCATGTGCTATAATTTGGTCTTCGTTGAGCTGCCATTCTTCTTCTTTCACTACAAAATGCTCCGCAACCAGCAATCCATTTTCTTTGAGCAATTCGTTGGTACGGAATTTATCGATTGTAATGCTAGAAGAATCTGCATCAGAACCATTGTGAGGCAGGTGAATGCGATTTAAAATGCGTTGAAGTGCGCCATCTTCACCCGGACGGCCATGCAAGGCAATAAATACTTCTTCTACTTCAATGGCCAATTGCTCGTAGCTGAGCTGTTTAGGCGCTTGTAAATTTTTAGTATTTCCAAATTTCACCGTTAATGCCTTGCACTCTTCAATTATTTTGTGAATGATTGGATGCACTGAAAAATGCTTAATTTTTTCATAGATATCATCTGCATTGTCTTTCAACATCAAATTGATTGGAATAGAATAGAGTTCATGTTGCTCATCGTTTCCACTCAAAAAGACTGGTATAGGCTCGAATACGGCTGAGGAACTTAGTTTTTCGTATACATTGCGACCACTTTCTACAGAGATATGTCTTTCTGAGGAATAGCCGCCAAAAATCACTGCGATTTTTTTCTTTGCAATTACGTTTCCTCCTGTTTCATTCAGCTTTTTTTCTAATAGTTCTAACAAATGCTCCGGCGTTCCATTGTACTTAAATTCTGCAATGCGCTTGCGCAAAGAAGTGTAGATGATATAGGTTATAAATTGAGAAGGATTGAAACCAATTTCTGCTGCCTGGTGGAAAAAGAACGAAGAAGGCATCATGCCCGAAGTGGTGTTTGGGTCGTTCAAGAAAACTGTTCCAGCATCGTTTATAAAACCATCGATACGCGCATACACGCCAAAATCTAAAGCTGTATAAAGGTTTTTGCAGGCTTCGCGAATGGCTTCAATTTGCTGGTCGGGCAATTGTATGGGCGTAATTTTTCTCGACAGACCTGGTAAGTACTTAGAACGATAATCAAAGATTTCTTTTCCTTTTCTAATTTCTGTGGGAGGAAGACAAATTGGTTCACCATTTAGGCCTTCAATAACGATGGATGAGAATTCTTTTCCTTCAATGAATCCTTCAATTAAAATTTCACTTTCTGCATCCAGCGATTCTAAACACAATTCCAAAGCATGCGGATGGGCAAAATGTTGCGTAACGCGCTCCAAAACAGCGTCAGGATGGTAATACACCACATGATGAATCCGCAATGGAATACCAATTCCTTCTCTGATATCGCAGCAATTGCGCACCCATTCAATTTTTTGTGTAGCACTTAGTTTTTCCCAATCTTGTTGGTTGATGCGTTTGATAAAGAAACTACGGTCGATGGCTTGTTTTAAGGTTGCTGAATTGGCTTCTTTTATTACACTCACACCAATGGAAGAACCTTGAGTAGGAGATTTTACCACGCAAGGATAGTGGATGTGTTGCGCAATTTGTTGTTCAATTTCATTTACATTTTGCTGTGCAATCCATTGTTGTCTGCTGATGGTAAAGAAATCTGGACTAGGAAAACCATGCAGCTTCATTAATTTTTTCTGAACAATTTTGTTGATGCCTATGCCGCTGGCGAGAATTCCAGAGCCGGTATATGGTATATCGAGGTGTTCAAACAAACCTTGAATTCTTCCGTCTTCACCAAACGGACCGTGAAGGCATAAAAAAGCGAGGTCAATTTGTTTTTTAAGTTCTTCGGCTGGAATGATTTTCCCAATGGTTTGAAGCAAAGATTGCTGGTGAGATTTTTCGAATGCACCTAAAGATTCTGCATAAATTTGGAAATCGTTGGGCGAAGCGGGAATGTCTTGCGCTGCAGGATAGAAGTCGCGAATACTACCTTTGTAAATATATTGCCAATCGAGGAGTACAAAGTTGTTGAAGCTATCTACAAAAATAGGTACAGCTTCGAAGAGGCTTTTATTAAGATTATCGTATACGGTGCGGCCTCCTGCAAAAGAGATTTCACGTTCTTTAGAGCGACCGCCAAAAATAATTCCGATTTTAAGTTTCATTGTGTTATAGATGCACGTAAACGGTAAAACTACACCCAAATTATAGCAAATAGAATCTGTGTAGAATTATTTATTAACGCTTAATAATTAATAATTAAAAATGAATAATTAATGATTGGCGCTGTATTAATGAATAATTAAAAATGAATAATTAATAATTGGGCTTTGGTATTGGGTGGGCATTTGTTTTTTGATGATATTTTATTGAATTATTTAATTGGTGGCATGATTTGCCATGGGTTTTAACCCATGGATTTAAAAATTTGACAAATTCCCATTGGGTTTTAACCCAAATTTTAGCCTCTTTCAATATTTTGATTAATTTTACAGAAAATAAATGATAGTAATGTTTTACACAAACATTGATTTGAAAATAAGTGAGCAAAATATTCAAAACTTGCCATTTACTTTATTGCGATGCAACATGCTAAAGGACTTTATTTTGTGAATGTAGCAGAAGTAATAGCAAGCTATGTTAAAAAACTATGTTCGTTTATGAAATATAAACTAGTATTGTTTTTCATTGTGTTTTCAAACATCACAAATGCACAATCAAATCTAATTCAAAATCCTAGCTTTGAAGAGCTTGATTATTGCTTAAATGAATGTAATGGTATTGTAAATGGCGATCCAATTCAAGCACATTATTGGTTTACCCCAGATTACTTTGGCACACCTGATAATTTCTCACCTTGTAATTTTCCATTAGATACTATTTACCAAGATGATCCATCATGTTTAACAAGTTATGCACCAAATAGTGCTGGCGGTTTTCAATTTGCTCGAACAGGACAAAATTATGCAGGTTTTTTGTGTGATTATTTTTATAGAAGTACAAAAAGACCCTTTCAAGGTGATTTGTTGCGTGAGTTTTTATCTTCTAATTTTGAAAGTTTAGTTAAAAATAGAAGATATTGTTTTTCAAGTTTTGTTAATACCCCTTCAGGTTTTTTTACTTACGATTCATTAAATTATTATTACATTTATACAGCAACAAAAGAGTTGGGCGTTTTTTTTTCGACTCAAAAACCTTCCTTTAGCACAGAATCTGATTTAATGTTACCTGTCCCAAATCCAACATTAACCTTAACCATGGAAGATTCTAATGAATATATTGCAGATACAATAAATTGGATTAAGCTAGAGCAATCTTTTGTTGCCGATTCGGCCTATCAATACCTTAGCATAGGCAAGTTTACACCACGTAGTGCGAGTATTTATAATATTTTCTCTAATTATCCAGATATTAATACGGATCCAACTTTCGAGATTACAACATCTTATTATTTCTTAGAAGACGTTTCACTCTACGAAATTACCGACATTTCCATCAGCACCGTCCAAACTCAAATTTACCCCAAGCAAAGTGTCTGGCTCAATACAAACAATAAAACCGATGCTCTAGAATGGTTTGCCAATGACACTTTAACATCAATTGGTAAAACAGATAGCATATTGGTGCAACCCCAGCAAACAACTACTTATTATATAAAATCACTGCAATGCCGCTACACCAGTTGGGATACAATCACCATAGAAGTTTTGCCGGAGCCGCTAATTCCAGTAAATGTAAAAGTGTTAAATAACTTAAGTTCAGATTATTTCAACATACAATACACTGGAGATTTTAAACCAACACTTACTGCTGAACTTTACAACTCTGTTGGACAACTCATTGGTAAATTTACATTTATGGAAAGCACGCTGGTTCCCATTTCTCAACTCTCAGCTGGCGTGTATTATTGCAGAATTAATGTTCAGGGAATTCCGGTGGTGAGTGAAAGGATTGTGAAGGTGAATTGAGAAATTGACTGTTGATAATGGACAATTGATAATTGGGCTGTTTTAATGAATAATTAAAAATGAATAATGAATAATTGGGCTGTGTTAATGAATAATTAACAATGAATAATGAATAATTGGAATTTTGTTGGGCATTTGTTTTTTGGTTTTTTATTGGAATCATTCAATTGTTGGTATACAAAGCCATGGGTTTTAACCTATGGATTAATATGAATTACACGCATCAATGTTACCTAAATGCCCGCGTGAGTGGGCGAGGCAAGTAGCGCCGCAATGCTTTGCGGCGTTAAAAGTCCATTGTAATGCATCGCGTTTCAAAGCAACGCATTGCGGCCTACGGCCAAGCACACGACCTGAAAGGGCACGCCCAAAAAGCGAATTTTGAAATATTTGTTTGTTTAATTTTCGGGGAACTGGTATACCGATAAACTATCGTTGTGAAGCAGGTAAAGTCTTGATTTCTCTATGCGTAAATCGCTGTAATTGCTGATGGGTAAATTGATGGTGCTTTCTTGTAATGTTTTGATGCTGTAAGCGTTGAGTACTCCTGGTGTGTTGCTGTAATATAAAATGTTGTTGAATACCTGAAATTTGGTAAGTCCTTTTATGGGAATGGTTTTGATGTATGTGCCAAAAATATCGAACTGAAAAATGCCTATTTCGGGAATGCTCATGTAAAGGTAGTTTTCATGCTCCATCATAAAAACTGGTTGCAGCGCGAGGTTGAGTATTTGGTTGAGGTTTTTGATTTGTGTGGTTACCTGCAACTGCTGGTTGAGGCGAATGAGGTTGAACTGCACTTGGTCGAAAAGCCAAATGCCATTGTCGTAAGAGGCACAAACGAGTGATGTTTGCTCCCATTCACGGTCCTGCAATTGTATGGGAAATCCGTTTTCGGTAACGGTATTGTCGAGAAAAACTACTTTTGAAAAATCCTGGTAAAAAACCACAATTTTGAGTGGATTTAGGGCATCGATGCTCGTAATTGTGCCCAATCCTTTGTTGCTGTAGGTTCTAAAGAGTGTTCCGTTTTCACGGTATTTGGTGAGCTGGTCTTTGTTGAGCAGAAAACTATTGCCCAAATTGTCGGTAAAGAGCTTATTGCCTTTGATGGGAATGCTCCAGATTTTTTCCCATTTTATGTCTTGCAAATTTGGTGTAAACGAATAGAAGCTTGCGAATGCTATTAACAGGCCGCAAAAAAGCGCATATGATTTTTTAAAAGGCATCATTGGGCGTGTGCTGGCGCTAGAGAGAGAATTTCGTCGAGGTATTTACGGTTGTTGGCCAATCGTGGTATTTTATTTTGTCCGCCAAGTTTGCCTTTTGCTTTTAACCAATTGTAGAACGTTCCTTTTGCTACTGCGCGTATCAATGGCATGCGCAAAGTAATGTTTTTGTATCTTTTAGCCTCATAATCAGAGTTTAAAGATTTAAGCGCATTGTCGAGCACCTCAGTAAAGTAACCCAAGCTTTCGGGTTTTTGTTGAAATTCTATGAGCCATTCGTGCGCGCCGTTGGTGTCGAATTCCATAAAAACAGGACCTGCAGTGTATTCTGAAATAATGGCTCCCGATTTTTCGCAGGCTATTGCCAATGCTTTTTCGGCATTTTCAATTACCAGCTCTTCGCCAAATGTATTGATGTAATGTTTGGTGCGTCCAGAAATTTTGAATCTATAAGGTCGTATGGAAGTAAACTGCACTACATCGCCAATTTTGTAGCGCCACAAACCACCGTTTGTTGTGATGAGCATTTCGTAGCTTTTATTGAGCTCTACATCGCTGAGCCATAACACATTTGGATTATCTTGATTGGTTTCTTCAATGGGAATAAACTCATAGAAAATACCATAATCGAGCATGAGCAGCATTTCGTCGGAGTTTGTTTGGTCTTGAATGCCAAAAAAGCCTTCGGAAGCATTATAGATTTCGAGGTAATTCATAGCTCCACTCGGAATCATTTTTTTATACTGCTCGCGGTAAGGAATAAAACTCACACCGCCGTGCATAAACAATTCTAAATTTGGCCAAACTTCGAGAATGTTTTTAGCGCCTTTTAGTTCAATAACACGCTGTAATAATATTAACATCCAACTTGGTACCCCAGCAAGATTGGTAACGTCTTCGTCTACGGTTGCGTGTATGATTCTTTCGAGTTTGCTTTCCCATTCGCTCATCAATGCGATATTCAAATCGGGCGTGCGGATGTATTCCACCCAAACTGGTAGATTTTCCATAATAATGGCGCTGAGGTCGCCAGAATATGTGCTTCCTGATTTTTGATTCAACTGATGCGATCCACCAAGCGTAAGTCCTTTACCAGAAAATAGGCGTGTTTCAGGATAGTTGTTGCAATAAATTGAAAGCATGTCTTTACCACCTTTAAAGTGACAATCTTCCATGGCTTCCTGACTGAGGGGAATGAATTTGCTTTTGTCGTTGGTAGTTCCAGATGATTTGGCAAACCAGATAACTTCAGATGGCCAGAGAATGTTTTGTTCTCCCAGCATCATGCGTTCTATGTTTGGCTTAAGGGCTTCGTAATCGTGAGCAGGAACTCTATTTTTGTACGTTTGGTAGTTGTTAATACTTTTGAAATCGTATTTCTCGCCAAACTCTGTGTTTTGGGCTTGTGTAATCAACTTTTTAAGCCATTCTTGCTGTACTTCATCGGGGTATTTCATAAACAGTTCAATTTGATGAATCCGTTTTTTCATTACCCAGGAAAGAATAGAGTTGATGATTGACATGGGACAAACTTAGTGAAAAGTAAGTTGAAAGTATAAAGTTGAAAGTATAAAGTTAAAAGTATAAAGTTAAAAGTTGAAAGGTGAAAGGGAAAAGGGAAAATTGAAAAGCAGCATAAGTCGTAATATCAACAAATAAAAACCACGAAGTGGTGAAATTATAAAAGTTGAAAATTAAGTTTTACGTATAGTAAGGTGTTTTAATTTAGGCGCTACCCGCGTTTGCATTTGTTTTCATAGCCATTTTTTAGGTGCGGGTCAGGTCTTCGGCTATAGTTGCAGGGGCAATTTTACAATTTATTGCCCCTGCAAGCTATTTGCCTCAGCCCTTAGCGCGGGCAAAGCATAATGCCACGCCCCTGATAGAGCCAAATACCGCCTGAGGAACGAAGGCAGTATGGGCGATAGCAGGAAAAGGCGCCCAAAAAACTATTTACTACTCAACCAAATTTTAAATTCTTCAGTTGTTTTGCCATTTAACATGAAATCTTTGGTGAGTCCACCTTTGCGGGCTACGTTTATGCCGTAATGCATGTCGAGAAAACCTGATTTTTTGTGTGCATCGGGATTGATGGAAATGAGTACATTTTTTTTCATGCAATATGGAATAAAACGCCAGTCAATGTCCAAACGATATGGATGTGCGTTCAACTCAATTACAACATTGTTGGCTGCGCAAGCATCAATCACCTTATGATGGTCGATGGGGTAACCTTTGCGGGAAAGCAAAAGCCTGCCGGTTGGGTGACCCAAAATACGCGTGTATGGATTTTCGATGGCTTTGATGAGGCGTTGCGTGGCGCGCTCTTCATCCATTTTTAACACGGAATGCACGGAAGCAACAATAAAATCGAAGGTTTTGAGGATTTCTTCGGGGTAATCGAGTGAGCCATCTACCAAAATATCTGATTCAATGCCTTTGAAAATGGTGAAATCTGTAATTTTTGCGTTGAGTTGGGCAATTTCCTGGTGTTGCTGTAATACGCGCTCAATGCTTAATCCGCCTGCATAACCGGCAGATTTACTGTGGTCGCAAATGCCCAAATAATCGAGTTTCAATTCCTTGCAGGCCAAGGCCATTTCTTCTAAAGTGTTGGCGCCATCGCTCCATGTGCTGTGGTTATGCAAACTGCCTTTAATATCTTCCCAAGTGACCAGTTGCTCAATATCTATTTTGCTTGCTTGGTCAATGTCTGAATCGCGCAATTCTGGAATTATAAACGGAAAACCGCGTTCTTCGTAAAAATTAGCTTCGCTATTGATTGGTTCTTCCAAATCAAAATCGAGCTGCAGTAAGTGTTCGGCAGGACCAGTGGTAAATAAAAGGTCTTTTTCGAAATCGTAGGAAGGAATAAAATGGATGTTGTATTTCTCTAAGTACTTCGCTGCAAAGAAGGTTTCATTATCTGTAACTTCAGAAAACTGCGGTAATGTTGGCAATAAGGCAAAAAATTGGTCTTCGTCGTTTTGCACTAAAATCTCAATATCATCCACTGTTTCCATTTTCCGGCGAATGGAACCAGTGGCTTCTATTTGCAGTTCAAATCCAGCTTTTTGAATTACTTTAATGGCTTCATGCGCCACCATTTCTGCTTCTGCAAAATGCAATTTGCCTTGGTTTGCCAAACGGTATTCTAAAGCTTGAAGAATAGAAGCCTGGGTTTTCGCCCCAAAGCCTTTTAGTTCTACCAATCGGTTTTCGTTGCAGGCGTAGAGTAATTCACCGGGTGTTTCAATATCCAGTTCTCGCCACAATTGCGCGACTTTTTTCGGACCAATTCCTTTTATATTCAGCAATTCTATGATTCCTTGCGGAGTAATAGAAACGTAATGTGTTAATTCTTCAGTAGTTCCCGTTTGTTCCAATTCCAGAATTTTAAGGGCTATGCCTTTTCCAATTCCAGGAATTTGAAGGAGTTCTTCTAATGATTTGCCTTCTAAAACAACATCTGAACGGTCAATTTGAAATGCAGCATTGGTGAGCGATTTTAGCTTGAACGGATTTTCATCGTGCAATTCACCCAATGCCGCTGTTAATTTCAGCGCGCGCGATATTTCCTTATTGGTCATTTACGCTTTAATACACTTCAATTTGGTACGGCATGCGCGTTTGGTAAGACTTCATGCGCATCAAGTGATTCATTTGGTTGTAGTATTTGTAAGAATCTCCCAATGCTTTTTCTAACACTTTAGTCTCTGTTTCTCCGCTCATTTTCTTAAAGAATTTCTCAATAGGATTTTCTTGAAATGGCAAAGGTAGAATTACATAATTATCCAATTTCGCTTTTTTGGCAGCAATGGCTACTGCTGTTTCTAATCCTCCAAAAACATCCACTAAACCTAATCTTTTTGCATCTGCACCTGTCCAAACGCGACCTTGTGCAATAGAATCTACATCTGCCTTACTCATTTTACGACCTTCGGCCACACGGGTAATGAAGTTGTCGTAAATGCGCTCAATTTCGCGTTGAATAATTTCTCTTTCTTGCGCAGTTACTGCTCTTGAACCAGTTCCTATGTCGGCAAATTTGTTGGTTTTAACTGTGTCAACAGTCACACCAAGGTTGTTTACCAATTTTTGTCCGTTGAAAAACAAACCAAACACACCAATAGAACCTGTAATTGTATTTGGACTTGCAACAATTGTATCGGCAGGAGCTGCAATGTAATAACCACCAGAAGCAGCCAAATTACCCATAGAAACTATAACAGGTTTTACTTTTTTGGTTAACACTACTTCTCTGTAAATAGTTTCAGAAGCTAAAGCAGAACCTCCAGGAGAGTTAACACGCAATACTACAGCTTTTACTTTATCATCTAATCTTGCTTTTCTCAAGGCTTTTGAAAATTCTACAGAACCAACTTCTCCTTCTTTTCCTTCACCGTCTACTATATCACCTTCAGCAAAAATAATCGCAATTTTATCTTTCGATTTTTCTTTGTCTTCTTTCACATCAATGAGCTCAGTGATGCTGGTGAATTCAATTTTATCAATTGCCTCAGCTTTTGCTTTTGCTTTCAGGATTTCTAAAACTTCATCGCGGTACAAAAGATCATCTACCAGTTTTTGTTCTTTGGCTGAAACAGAACTTGTAACCAAAGCATTATCAGCAATACTTAAAATTTGCGCAGGAGTAAGTTTTCTTTCTTTGGCTATGCCTTCAACCATATGATTCCAAATTGAGAAAATAAAAGTTCTGATTTGTTCACGGTTGGCATCGCTCAATTTATCTTGAATAAAAGGTTCTACAGCACTTTTAAATTTACCATGTCTAAAAACTTGTGGTTCTACACCAATTTTATCTAGCACACCTTTAAAGAAAAGAATTTCAGAACGTAAGCCTTTCAATTCAGACATACCAGTAGGGTGAAGGTAAATTTTATCGGCCACAGTTGCTAGATAATATGCTGGTTGCGCATAATTTTCACTGTATGCGTAGATGAATTTTTTTGATTTTTTAAATTCAATTAACTCATTTCTAATTTCTTCTATACTCGCAATACCAGATGGAATCGCTGAGATATCTAAGAAAATACCGATGATGTTCTCGTTTTTTGCAGCTTTTCGAATATTGTGTAAAATATCATTCAATCCAGGAGTTTGTTCTCCAAAGCTACCACCGGAAATACCAGCAAATGGATTTTCATTGGTTCTATCTGAAATTGGTTGATCTAAGGTTAAATGAAGGATTGTATTTTCTTCTAGTTTCACCACTTTTTTACTGCTGCTAGTAGCAACACCAACAATGATGAATAAGAAAAGTAGCACAAACGATAAAATGAAGCCCATCATGGAGGCGAACATTATCTTGAAAAATGATTTCATGTTATAGAATTAGGTTGCAAAATTACTTATTTCGAGCAATTAAATGATTAATTTTGAAAAATGATTCAAGTGGCAATTTCTTTAGGTAGTAATTTGGGAAATGGGGAAGAAAATATATTAAAATCCATTGAATTATTGAATCAGAATGGCATTGAAATTCTAGCTATTTCAAGCTTTTACAAAACCATACCCGAAGGATTTTTATCCGAAAATTTGTTTACCAATGCTGCAGCAATTGCGCAAACAAATTTAGATGCAGACGGTCTAGTAAAATTGATTTTGAGTATTGAAATTCAGCTCGGTAGAACAAGAAATACAGATGTTTATGAAGATAGGGTTATTGATTTGGATGTTTTATTATTTGGGAATGAGGTAATTGAAACGGAAATAGCGATTATTCCACACCCAAGAATGCATTTGAGGAGGTTTGTGTTAGAACCACTTTCAGAAATAGCTCCAAATTGGGAGCACCCAATTCTAAAAAGTAATATTATTGATATTTTAAAGCATCTAAATTGATTAAATGTTATTGATTAATTTGACATTCATTTCTTACATCACATAGTTTATGAGCATAGATTTGAGTTTAAAATGTTGATAATCAGTGTTAATATTAAATTTACAAATTGTTAGGAATGTAACTTGAATTGGTATTTTTGCGCCACTAAAAAGAAACCTAATAATAGAATTATGATAATGAATACAAAATTGGGAATTGCTGCTGTTTTGGCTTTTACATTTTTGATTACTGAAAGTTGTGGTATTAAAAAGATGGTAAAAAATGCAAAAGATATTTCTTACGAAACAACGCCCAATCCATTAGAATTACATGGCGATAGCGTGAAGATTACTGTGAATGGAAATTTCCCTGAGAAATATTTTCATAAAAAAGCAACAGTTTTGGTTACTCCTGTGGTGAAGTTTAATGGTGGAGAAAAACTGTTAAAGAACATTACTTTAAAAGGTGATAAAATTGAAGGCAGTGGGCAAAGTATTTCTTACACTGCGGGCGGAAAATTCACGGTAAAAGACCAGTTTTTGTATCAAGCCGGAATGGAGAAATCTGATATTATTCTTCGTGCTACTATCATATATAAAGGTAAAAACACAGAATTGCCAGAATTGAAAATTGCTGATGGAACAATTGTAACTCCATTATTGCTGCAGCCAGACTACAAGGCGATTGCAGTTGGAGATAAATTTGACAAAAATCCTACTGTAACTCAGAAGTCCAATATCTATTTCTTGGTTGATTCATGGGAAGTTAGAAACATTGAATTGAACAGCGATGAAATGAGCAACTTATATCGATTTATTGATAAAGGTGCAAAAGATAGTTCAGAGTTTACAAGTCTTGATATTTATGGATTCGCATCACCAGAAGGTGAGTTAACTAGAAATTCAAAGCTTTCTGAGAATCGTGCTGATGAAGCATTTAAAGTGATGCAAAATCGTTTCAACAAAGCGAAGATGAAAGATTTAGCGAAACGCGAAGGTTTCTATAAAAAGACTACAACCAATTTTGAAGATTGGGATGGCTTAAAGGGCATGTTGCAATCTTCTTCTGTTGAAGGAAAAGATCAGGCTATCAATATTATTAACACTATTGGGGATCCAGAAGCAAGAGAAGCTGAGTTTAGAAAAATGGCGAGTTTCGATCCTATTTATGAGGCATATTTTCCAAAATTACGCCGTGCCGAAATTAACTTGGTGGCTAAACTGAAAACAAGAACTGATGCTCAGATTAGCGCTTTAGCTGCTTCTGCACCAGATTCATTGGGTTACGAAGAGTTAATGTATGCTGCAGGTTTAACTACAGAATTGAATCAAAAAATGGCAATTTACAACGCTTTTGCTCGTCGTTTCCCTGAAGATTACAGAGGATTCAATAACATGGGTTATATATACGTATTGCAAGGTAAAGTAAACGAGGCGCAAGCTGAATTTGAAAAAGCAAACAGAATTAGCGCTAACAACCCAGTTATTCAGAATAATCTTGGAGCAGTTGCTGCAATGAAAGGTGATAAAAAAGGTGCTGCTACTTTATTTAACAATGCGGGTGCTGCACCTGAAGTTTCTTACAACAAAGGTAATTTGGCTGTTGCCAATGGAAAATATAGTGAAGCAAGCGCTGCATATGGAAGTACTTGTTCATTCAATGCTGCACTTGCAAAATTATTAGCAGGTAATCCATCAGGTGCAAATCAAACTTTAGATTGCAGTACAGAAAAAGAAACAGCTGCAGCTTCTTATTTGAAAGCAGTAATTGCAGCAAGAAATTCTGATAAAGAAGGTGTAGTTTCAAATTTAACAAAAGCTATTTCTGCTGATAAGAAATGGAAAGAAAAAGCAAAAACTGATTTAGAATTTAGAAAGTTTACTACTGAACTTGGTTCAATTTTGAACTAATCATTTTTTAATATTTTTAGAAAGGCGCATGTAAGTTACATGCGCCTTTTTGCGTTTATATGCCTTATTCATGTAAGAAAAGGGCCTTTATTAGTTGCAAGTGAAAATATGTATTGACTTACATTTGGGTTCAATAATTCTGAAGGAAATTATACAAAAAACCGCTAGAAATATTGAATGTAACCTAACCTAATCAATTACCGTTTACACACAAAAGTTTTTCGATATGCTTTTTCTTTTGGAAATGATATGAATTACATGTTAAAACGGACATCTGTCAGAATTTGAAAAGTTTTTACAATTTTTTATTTAATATAATTTTGCAAAAGAGTAAAGTTTCTCTTTTGGTGTTTATTTGTTTAATAAACTCATCCATAGCACTAGCTCAGGGAGAAACAAATAATTGGTTTTTTGGAGGAAATGCAGGTGTTACTTTTAGCGGAGGAGCACCGGTGAGTTTGCCTAATGGTGCATTGATTTCTGGGGAAGGTGTATCGTCTATTTCTAATGCTGCCGGAAATCTATTGATTTATACTGATGGAACAACTGTATATGATAGAAACGATAACATTATGCCCAATGGAAATGGCTTGTTTGGTGGAAATTCCTCAAGTCAATCTGCAGTAATAATTAGAAGACCAGGAAGTAATACCATTTATTATGTATTTACAGTTGCTCAAGCTGCATTAGCAGAAGGCATTTGTTATTCAACAGTTAACATGACGTTAAATGGTGGTTTTGGTGACATTGTTAACGCCACCAAAAATACCCCATTAATAAGTCCAAGTACCGAAAAGCTCTCGGCTGTAAAGCATTGTAATGGAAGAGATGTTTGGGTCATCGGGCATGGTTATAACAATTCAACTTTCCACGCTTGGCTAGTTACGCCTGCAGGTGTGAATGCTGTTCCTGTAAATAGTGTTTCAGGCTCTGACCATGGTACATCGGTAATTGGATGTTTAAAAGTATCACCTGATGGCAAAAGATTGGCTCTTGCAGTTTATGAAGTTGGAGGAACACAATATATTGAAGTTTTTGATTTTAATAATAACACAGGAGTAGTTTCAAACCCACGCAGATTTAACTACGGAGACGATTGTTACGGTATTGAGTTTTCTCCCAATAGTGAATTATTGTATTACACCGCTTCAGCTAATACCAGCGCATCTGATATTAAAGTTTATCAAATGGATGTTTGTGAAACCACTCAAGCAAATATGGCAGCTTCAGCACAAATTATTGGCGCCTCAAGTGCAGGCTTTATACGCTCTCTGCAATTAGGGCCAGACGGCAAATTATATTTCACAAGGTTTGGTCAAAGTTGGATAGGAGTGATTCCTTCGCCGAATACTCCAGGAATTGGCTGCGGTTTTAATGTAAATGGAGTTGCTCTGAGTCCAGGAACTACCTGCAGAGCTGGTTTGCCGAACTTTAATCAAAGCTTGTTCGAGGTTGAAGAAGATTTTACATATACTCAGAATTGCTTAAATGCAACTTTTTCTTCTCAAATAATTATTGATGAAGCAACTTGTAATGACCCAGTAGTTCAAACACTTTGGAATTTTGGTGAGCCTTCATCAGGCGCAGCTAATACTTCTACAAGTAATAATCCATCCCATACCTACGCTAATCCTGGAACTTACACTGTAAGACTCATATTGAATTACTCCTGCAAAAAAGACACTTTGTATGAAGTTTTAAATGTGAATTGTGGTCCTCAAGTTACACTAAATGATACTGCAATTTGTTCTGGAACTTGTGGGACAATAAATTCATCAGTTATAGGTGGAACTCCTGGTTATACCTATTCTTGGTCGCCTAATATTGGAAGTGGACCAGGTCCGTTTTCTGTTTGCCCTTTGGCTACAACAAACTATATAGTTACAGTTACTGATGCAACGGGTCTTATCGATAGAGATACAGCCACTGTTACGGTTTCTTCTGTTCCTGTTCCAACATTTACATACGATCATGTAAATTGTTTCGGAGGCACAGATGGAGATGTAACAGCTCTTGCTACTGGTGCAGGAGGCCCATTTAATTATTCATGGAACACCACTCCAGTTACCAATAATGCAGCGCTTATAAATGTGGCAGCCGGAACTTATCAGGTTACGGTCAGAAATGCAGCCAATTGCACCAGAACAGCAAATGCTACAATTACGCAACCAACTGCGTTAACCTTAACAGTTAACAAAACTAATACAGGTTGTGGAGTTCCTACAGGAACCGCAACTGCCTCTCCTTCAGGTGGAACTGCACCATATGTTGTTACTTGGAATTCTACTCCAGCTCAAACCGGACTAACTGCAAATGCACTTCCTGCCGGTAATTTTATTGCAACAGTAACAGATGCAAATGGATGCATTCAAACACAAGCATTTACCATAAATTCAAGTAGCGGTCCAACATTAAACCTAACAGCTTCAACAAATGTAACTTGTAACGGAGGAACAAATGGAACAGCTACCGTTGTAGCAAGTGCAGGCGCAACACCATACACGTACAGTTGGAGCACTGGACAAACAACTTCTGCAGTAAATAACCTTCCAGCTGGAAACCATACCGCAACGGTTACAGATAATAATGGATGTTCCACTTCAGTACCGGTAGTAATTACTTCACCAGCAGCCATTCAAATTCAAACATCTATTACCACTGCAAGTTGTGGATTGGCAAATGGTTCGGCAACGGCATTGGCCAGCGGCGGTGCACCAACTTATACTTATTCCTGGAACACGACACCAGTTCAAAATACAGCAACTGCCAATAATATTATTGCTGGAAATTATACAGTCACTGCAACAGATGCTAACGGTTGTTCTTCAACTGCAACCGCAATAGTTACAGGTACATCCAATCCAACCATTACCATTTCAAAAACAGATGTTACTTGTTTTGGAGGCAACAATGGAACCGCAACTGCCACAATAGGAGCGGGAACAGCACCATATTCAGTTACATGGAGCAATGCTGCAACAGGATTAACAGTTAGCAATTTAATTGCAGGAAATTATTCTGCTACAGTTACAGATGTGGCTGGGTGTTCAGCAACAGCCAATTTTACCATTACCCAACCAACAGCAATAAGTTTAGCAACTTCAAGCACGGCTGCAACTTGTGGAAGTAGTAATGGAAGTGCTACAGTTGTAATTAGTGGAGGAACAGGCCCATTTTCAACACAATGGAATACATCACCAGTAAGCAGCGGTCTTTCTATCAACAACATTCCAGCAGGTACATACATATTAACTGTTTCTGATAATAATAGCTGTACTGCAAATACAACAGTTGCTGTGAGCAATAGCAGTGGACCAACATTAAACCTAACAGCTTCAACAAGTGTAACTTGTAATGGAGGAACAAATGGAACAGCTACCGTTGTAGCAAGTGCAGGTGCAACACCATACACATACAGTTGGAGCACTGGACAAACCACAGCAACAGTCAATAACCTTCCAGCTGGAAACCATACAGCAACGGTTACAGATAATAATGGTTGTTCCACTTCAGTTCCAGTGGTAATTACTTCACCGGCAGCCATTCAAATTCAAACATCTATTACCACTGCAAGTTGTGGACTGGCAAATGGTTCGGCAACAGCATTGGCCAGCGGCGGTGCACCAACTTATACTTATTCCTGGAACACTACACCAGTTCAAAATACAGCAACTGCCAATAATATTATTGCTGGAAATTATACAGTTACAGCAACAGATGCCAACGGTTGTTCAGAAACAGCAACGGCAACAGTTACAGGTACATCTAATCCAACCATTACCATTTCAAAAACAGATGTTACTTGTTTTGGAGGCAACAATGGCACCGCATCAGCCACAATAGGAGCGGGCACAGCACCATTTACAGTAACATGGAGCAATGCTGCAACAGGATTAGCAGTTAGCAATTTAACTGCAGGAAATTATTCTGCTACAGTTACAGATGCGACAGGTTGTTCAGCAAACGATTTAGCTGTTATTGCTGAACCTAATCAGATTACAACACAAGTTAACATTACTGATGCTGCATGCGGAACTGCAACAGGAAGAGCTGATTTGATAATCAATGGTGGCACAGCCCCTTATGCTATTTCTTGGAACAGTTTGCCAATTCAAAATGGAATAAGTTTAACAAATGTTCAAGCAGGATTATACACTGCTCAAATTACAGATGCAAATGCGTGCACTTTGAATGTAAATGCACAAGTGAATAACCTTTCAGGCCCTCAGTTAACATTAGTTTCCAATAATAATGTAAGTTGTTTTGGAGGAAATGATGGCGCAATTGAGGTAAGTGTTTCGGGAGGTCAAGCTCCATTGTCTTTATCTTGGAACTCAGGACAAAATTCAACAAGCATTTCATCTCTAATTGCTGGAACATATACAGCTACACTAACTGATGCCATTGGTTGTAGTACTAGTTTATCTATCATTTTAAGTGAACCAATAGCATTACAAGCTGCAGTTTCAACTACACCAACTACTTGTGGAAATAACAATGGTACTGCCAATGCACAAATTACGGGTGGCGTTATTCCATATATGTATAATTGGAATAATACAGGAATTGGTAGTTCATCAGTTTCTAATTTGGCTGCAGGAAATCAACAATTAGTGATTTCAGATGCCAATGGTTGCTCTATAAATGAAAATTTCACAATTTCTGCTTTGGTTCCACCAAGCGTAAACATTTCAATAGACAATAATATTAGTTGTCCGGGTGGAAGTAATGGTTCATTGAGTGCAACAGTTATTCAAGGAGAAGCACCCTTTATTTATAATTGGTCAAATGGAAATTCTAATACAGTTATATTAAATTTAAATCAGGGTAATTATTCAGTGTCTGTAACTGATAATAATGGTTGTATTGCAAATGATGCAGTTCAATTGAATGCACCATCACCTTGGTCAAATTTCATCATTCCTCAGGCATCCACTTGCGGAAACAACAATGGTTCTGCATTATTGCTGTTAAATGGAGCTACATCACCTTATTCTGTGGTTTGGAGTAACGGACAAACATTGCCAAACGCAATAAATCTCGCTGCTGGAAATTATTCTGTTGCAATTACAGATGCAAATGGTTGCACCAAAAATGAACAAACAACAATTTTTGATATTGGCGGATTAAGTGTTGTACTAAACCAAACGCAACAAATAAGTTGTTTTGGATTTAATGATGCAGAAATATCAGCTACAGGGAATGGAGGAGTTCCTCCTTATAGTTATTCTTGGTCTAATGGGCAAAATTCTAACATCGCCACAAGTATTTCTGCTGGAAACATTTCATGTACAATTACAGATGCAAATGGATGTTCAACAACTTCATCTATTTCAATTTCAGAACCTCAAGCTATATCAGCTACTTTTAATACACAACATACAAGCTGTAATCTTAACAATGGCGCTACTACAATCAATGTTTCAGGTGGAACCGCACCTTATTTTTACAACTGGCAAAATGGAAATGCTACAAATACATTATTTTCTCTAGCACCTGGCCAAGTAACTTGCGTAGTTTCTGATATAAATGGATGTAGCACAAATTTCACAGAAAATATAAATGCTAGTACTGGAATTTCAGCAAGTTTAAATATAGACCAAGCCATATCATGTTTTCAGGGCTCAAATGGAATTGTTTCGGTAATTGGAAACAATACGCTTTCCGCATTATGGTCCAATGGAACAACAGGATTGGTTAACAATAACCTGAGTTCAGGAAATTACAATGTGAGATTAACAGATGCAAATGCTTGTATCGATACTTTATACATAGTTCTAAACGAACCTGCTGCAATTTCGACATCATTCACAAATTCAGCTGCTGTTTGTTTACTCAGCAATGGGTCTTCAATTCTAACCATTTCTGGAGGAACATCTCCATATACTTCTGTTTGGAACAATGGTATATCTGGATTGGTAAATAACAGTCTTTTACCTGGAAATCAATCAGTATTGATAACAGATGCCAACGGATGTACTTTAAATGCTACAACTTCAATCCCTCAAGTGTTTCCGTTAAATATTGATTCTGTTCAGGTTACACCTTCAAATTGCTTTGGTGAAGCAAATGGAATTGCAACAACAATTGTTTCAGGTAATACAGGAAATGTTCAATGGAATTGGAGCAATGGTGCAGAAAATTTAGCCATAAACGACAGCTTAATGGCTGGAAATTACTCTGTTAGCATTTCTGATGAAGCAGGTTGTAACGATACGCAATCATTTATAATCACACAACCGTTAGCCTTACAAAATACAATTCAAACTACTGATGTTCGTTGTTTTGGTGAGAACTCAGGTTCTGCTATTGCTAATGTTTCTGGAGGAACAGCTCCTTATTATTACACTTGGAACCAAATACCTGGCAACGATACATTAAATTTTATACAAACAGGAAATTACACAATTACTGTTTTAGATGCTTTTGGATGCAGTAGAACAGATTCTTTTGCTATTCAGCAACCAACATTATTGCAAGCATCTATTAATAAGACCAATGCAACTTGTGGATTGTCAAATGGAGTAATGCAAGTGTTTGTAAATGGAGGAATTGCTCCATATCAATTCGTTTGGAGCAACGGAATTCAGTTTAACCAAATAAACAATTTGCTTGCAGGAAATTATTCAGTTGAAATATCAGATGTAAATAATTGTTTGGTTTCTTTAAGTGATACAATAGTAGATCCGGGACCTCCATTAATCGATACCCTTAGTATTCAGAATGTTGATTGCTTTGGGAATTCAACTGGATCTGTACAAGTTTTAGCTACTGGTGGAATTGGTAATAAATCCTTTACTTGGAATAATGGAGTAAATTCAAGCATTTTAATCAATCAGATTGCTGGTGTTTATACAGTAATTGCGCAAGACCAGATAGGCTGCAGAGATACTTTGAGCATTGAATTAACTGAACCTTCTAAACTAGAAACAATAACTTCAACTGCAATGTCTAATTGCTTTGGAAGTGCAACAGGACAAGCAAATGTGGAAGCCTTCGGTGGAACCGCACCATACACATATTATTGGAATCAAAATCAAAATCAACAATCATTTTTAACCCAGATTATCGCTGGATTGTACACCGTATCTGTAACAGATGCCAATGGTTGTTACACAATTGATACTGCAATTGTAAACCAGCCGCCTGTTTTACAATTAGATTTAACAACAAGTCCTGCAATCTGTTATGGGCAAGCTTCAGGAACAGCTAATGCAGTAGTTTCAGGAGGTATTCCACCTTATATTTTGAGCTGGAACAATGGAAATGTAAATCCATATATTGACAATTTGCTTGCTGGAAACTACAATATAGTGGCATCAGATTCAAATGGATGTACTATAAGCCAAGCTGTTGAAGTGACCCAACCTTTACCACTTAATGGACTTGTTTCTGGCGATGTTGCAGCTTGTAAAGGTAATTCTATTCAACTTTTAGTTTCTGGCGAAGGAGGAACATATCCATATTCTTACTTATGGGAAAACGGTGATGTTAATTCAAACACGATTATTACTCCAGATAGTTCTGGTTTTGCGATGGTTATTACTACAGATGCCAACGGATGCATAGATACAAGTAGCAGACAGTACCGTATTTTTGAATTGCCAATAGTTGAAATTGTTTCTCAAGACACTTCATTGTGCGCAGGTCAATGTATCAACTTAAGAGCTGCAGATGTATCTGGAGGTCAATTTTCATGGGAGTTCTTAAATAATGGAAGTATTATCGGTCAAACAGCTGAATTTTGCAGCAATACCGTAGGTAATTATGATATTTATATAGAGGTAACAGATATCAATAGTTGTTTTAACAGTCTCTTGCTACCAGGTTACATTCAAGTAAACCCTAATCCAATTGTTGATTTTGAGCCAGACAAAAGAACAGTTCCTTTGTTAGATGCGTTTATAAAATTTGATAATAATTCAATTGGAGCTTCAACTTATTTGTGGGATTTAGATCCAGATGTTTCTGGAGATGAATCAACACTTCAATATCCAAATCACCAGTACGTAGAAGTAGGTTCTTATGAAGTTACTTTAACTGGTACAAATGAATTTGGCTGTAGTGCAACAATTTCAAGATTTGTTGATGTACTTGCAGATTTTGCAGTGTATATTCCAAATGCATTTACACCGAATGGAGACGGATTAAATGATACATTTCAACCAAACGGTGTGGGAATCGACCCTTCCGATTATCTCATGCAGATTTATGACCGTTGGGGAAAACTGCTGTTCGAAACAGATATCTATTCTAAAGGTTGGGACGGAACAATTGAAAATGCTTACGGTGAATCTGAGCAGTCAGGAAATGTTTATGTTTACAAGATGCGCATAAAAGACTTCAGAGGCGATTACCATAAATTTAATGGAACTGCTACTCTGGTGCGTTAATGTATTGCTGATTTAAAGCATACATCACAATACCAGCACATACAGAAATATTAAACGAATGCTTGGTTCCAAATTGCGGTATTTCTAAAGCAACATTGCTATAAGGTAAAACTTCTTCGCTCACCCCTTTAACTTCATTTCCAAAAACTAAAACGATTGGCTCATCGGGATATATAAACTGGTTCAAAGGAATACTATTGCTAGTTTGCTCTATAATCACAATTTTATATCCTTCAGAAATCGAAGCTTTTATAGCCTCTTCAACTTTTGCAAAATATTTCCAGCTAACAGTTTCTGTGGCTCCTAATGCTGTTTTATGGATTTCAGGATGAGGAGGTTGTGCCGAAATACCACATAAACAGATTTCTTCCACTAAAAAGGCATCAGCTGTTCTAAAAACCGAACCTATGTTGTGTAAGCTGCGCACATTATCTAATAAAATACGGACAGGCCATTTTTTACTCGATTTAAATTCTTCGATGTGCTTTCGGTTTAATTCTGTAATGTGTAACTTTCGCATGGTAAAATTTGAGCCAAAATAATCTAAAATTGTATTGAAAGCAGCAAAACCAATAGTAAATAATGTGGTGGAAACACCATTAATGAAACAGTATAACACCATTAAGGCAAAGTATCCGGATGCTTTACTCTTGTTTCGTGTCGGAGATTTTTATGAAACCTTTGGTGAAGACGCCATCAAAGCGGCAGGCATTTTAGGAATTGTCCTTACCCGCAGAGCTAATGGTGCAGCAGCTTATATAGAACTCGCAGGTTTCCCTCATCACTCACTCGATAATTATTTACCAAAACTAGTAAGAGCTGGCTACAGAGTTGCCATTTGCGACCAATTAGAAGATCCTAAATTAACCAAAACAATTGTAAAACGTGGTGTCACAGAGTTAGTTACTCCAGGTCTTTCTTCTACCGATAAACTGCTGGACCACAAAAGCAATAACTTTCTGGCTGCTTTGCATATTCAGCAAGACCAAGCTGGAATAGCTTTTTTAGACCATTCAACTGGCGAATTTTTAGTGGCACAAGGAAGTTTAAATTATGCTGAAAAACTCATTCAAAACTTTCAACCCGGAGAAATCTTAATAGCTAAAAGTCAGTTAAAAGAATTCAACGAAAAATTAGGCGAACGTTTTTTTACCTATGCTTTAGATGAATGGATTTTCCAGAATGATTTTGCTGAAGATCTCCTCAACAAACAATTTGATACCCGTTCATTAAAAGGTTTTGGAATTGAAAAACTAAACCATGCAATTATTGCTGCAGGCGCATGTTTGCATTATTTAAACGAAACCAACCACAATAAAACCGCTCATATTACTGCCATTTCTCGAATTGAAGAAGATCGCTTTATGTGGCTCGATGGTTTTAGTGTGCGCAATTTAGAGCTGTTTCAAAATACAGGAGAACAAGGAATCACCTTATTTGATGTGCTCAACAAAACGCTCACTCCAATGGGCGCAAGAACATTAAAACGTTGGCTAGCATTACCGCTCAAAGATTTAAGAACTATTCAAGAACGCATTCATCTGGTTGCACTATTAAAAGAAACACCAGAACTTTCAGCAGCGCTTTCAGAACAACTCAAAATTATTGGCGATTTAGAAAGGTTGATAGCCAAAGTTGCAGTTCAACGCATCAATCCGCGTGAATTATTCCAATTAAAACGTGCCCTTTTTGCCATTGCACCGGTCAAAGAAATGTGCCTTGCTTCTTCTAACAGAATGATGCAAACCATTGGAGAACAACTCAATCCTTGTAATCTAATTAGCAGCCGAATTGAAAAAGAACTGAGTGCTGATCCTCCAAATCAATTGCAAAAAGGTGATGTTATAGCACGAGGTGTAGACGCTGAATTAGACGAACTTCGAGATATTAAAAATGTTGGGAAAGAATATCTAATCAGCATTCAACAAAGAGAAACAGAAATTACAGGAATATCTTCCCTGAAAGTTGGTTTCAATAACGTATTTGGATATTACCTAGAAGTAACCAATGCCCATAAAGATAAGGTTCCCCAAGAATGGATTCGAAAACAAACGCTGGTTAACGCTGAAAGATACATTACGCCTGAAATAAAAGTTTTTGAAGAGAAAATTCTAGGAGCGGAAGACAAAATTGCATCCATTGAATTCAGACTGTATTCTGAACTGGTTGCTGGACTTAACGATTATATTGTTGCCATTCAGCTAAATGCAGCTTTACTTGCCCAACTCGATTGTTTGTTGGGCTTTTCAGCAGTTGCTCAACAAAATAATTATTGTCAGCCATCTGTAAACGAAGGGTTTATTATCAATATCAAAGGTGGTCGTCATCCTGTTATTGAAAAACAACTCAAAAACGGCGAGGAATATGTGAGCAACGATGTGCTACTAGACCCCGACGAAACTCAAATTATGATGATTACCGGACCAAATATGTCTGGAAAATCGGCTTTGCTCCGTCAAACCGCGCTCATCACAATTATGGCTCAAATTGGCTCTTTTGTTCCAGCCCAATCGGCAGAAATTGGGGTGGTTGATAAGATATTTACACGTGTTGGCGCTTCCGACAATATTAGCAGTGGAGAATCTACATTCATGGTAGAAATGAATGAGACCTCTTCTATCATGAATAATCTTAGCAACCGAAGCCTTATTCTGCTCGACGAAATTGGTCGTGGCACCAGCACCTACGACGGCATTTCCATTGCATGGGCAATCGCTGAATTTTTACACGAACAGCCCGTAAATAAAGCCAAAACGCTATTTGCAACGCATTATCATGAGCTCAACGATATGTCTGCAAAGTTTCCACACATTCGCAATTTCAACGTATCTGTCAAAGAAATCAACCAAAAAGTAATTTTCCTAAGAAAACTTAAAGAAGGAGGTTCTAACCACAGTTTTGGAATTCACGTAGCTAAAATGGCAGGAATGCCTAAAAGAATTGTCGACAGAGCAACAGAAATTCTCAAAGAACTTGAAGTTTTACATCGTCAGGAAGGCGCAAATTCTTATGCTGTTCCCGAATCTGTTCAGAAAAATGTGCAGTTAAGCTTTTTCCAGCTCGATGATCCAACACTTTCGCAGATAAAGCTTCAGTTAGAACAAACAGATGTTAACAATTTAACACCTGTTGAAGCACTTATCAAACTCAATGAAATTAAAAGACTCCTTGGAAAATAATTTTTTTTCAAAAATATTTTGATGACTAAAAATTTATGTTACTTTTGCTGCCCTCTTAAAACAATGCGAAAGTAGCTCAGTTGGTAGAGCACGACCTTGCCAAGGTCGGGGTCGCGAGTTCGAATCTCGTCTTTCGCTCATAAATGAAGCAGTCTCCAAAGGGCTGCTTTTTTTGTTCCCATAATTTTTTCTTCAACTTTAATTAGTTTATAAAAAAAATATGAATCTTCTGAAAACATTGTTATATTTGATGTGCAGCTAGTTTTGTTGATTGTACAGTTTGTTAAAAAATATACAATTTTCAAGACAAGTAGTTTATTACATTCAATTTTCGATAAATAGTAGAACTCAAAGTTAAATGCAACACATCGATTACAGCGAAGAAATCTGGAAAGAGCTGAACTTTCCTTTCGAGCATATCAACAAAATTAAAGTTGAAGTTTCCAATTTTGGAAGAGTAAAAACATATACCAAATTTTGCCCCGAAGGCGGAATTGTAAATGGTTCCTTAGTTGGTGGTTACCCTGTAGTTAGGTTGAAATTTTTTAAAGAAAGAGATCCCGAACTAACCAAGAAGTTCAAGTACCTGCGCAATCAAATTACAACCCTGGTGGCTTCCATCAATAGAATGAAAAAGCAGTTAGCAGCACTCCCGCAGCGCAACCAGGAATATTATGAGTTAAAAAAACAATATACCGAAGCCGATAGTCTAAGGCAAAGTATGGAAAAAAGCTACAAAAAAGAATACCGCGCTGATGAACTTAAAAGGACCTATAATTATGGAGGGCTCGTTCACCGTATGGTTGCTTTAAGTTTCGTAGAACCTGCATCAGAGTTGCATAACCTTGTATCACACAAAGACCATGATAAAAGAAATAATCATGTTTCTAATTTGATCTGGTTGACCCGCGAAGAAAGTGCCATTCATCAAAAGAAAAGTCCAAACGTAATCCACGAAAAAGAGCAAAGAAAGTTTAAAGAGCGCAACGAAAATACCAAGGTATATAAGCTCACATCTACTAAAGTAATGCTCATTAAAAAGAAAATAAACCAAGGCATTTCTTTGCGTCAACTATCCAAAACATTCAAAGTTACCGAAACGCAACTGCTCAGAATAAAACGAGGCGAAAACTGGGGGCACGTTCCCGCAGCAACTTAGGAAGCTATTCTAATTTTTTTATTGGGGCGCATGCCTTCCTACGGTCGGCACCAGGTTTTTCGCGCCACATGGTGGCTGCTTCAACCCTTTGCGCGGCTTCGCGTTAACAGGATTCTTTTAACTTTCAAGTAATATCCTTCAAAAAGAGGGTGTTTTTCACGTACATCTATGTGAAAAATATACTTTTTATTCAAATCGGCTTCGTTCATTTTTGTTGGTTTATAAAATGAAAGTCATGAAAGTAAATCTTATACATTATTCCTGCTTATTTTTTGCTATTACACTCTTGTTTGCATGTGGAGGTAGCGAAGGAAACTTCAAAAAAAACCGAGTAGACAGCACTTATGTCGACAGTGTTTCAAAGGCAAGAATGTCGGAATTGCCTATTAAATATAGGGGAAATAACATTAAAGCTTTAAAAGGGGGTGTTTTTCACGGGACGGCCCAACGTGCAAAATATACTTTTTAGCTGTACACTTTTTGTTTCATCTTTGTGAAACACTTTAACCCTAAAAATTATGAAAATCAAATTTAAACTACTTACCACCATTTTGATTGCAAGTCAATTGGTGTTTTTTATTGTGCTGGCAGGTTGTGGTGAAAAGGGAGGGCATCCTAAATGCAATATTGTTGATGTTGATGTTTCTGGTCACGCAATTCAAATTTCAGAATTTTTTGATCAATCTGAAGCTTTTCAAAAAAAAATAACTTATAACGATACAGAGATTGAAAGTGAAGCTAGTTTTTTAACACCTCAATTAGATACACTCAATTCAAATGCAATAACTGATTTATTAAATAGGTATGCTAGTAGTATTGATTATAAAAGCGGAATTATTGGATTAAGGGTGTTTTTTACTTTAGATATAATTGATAAAAAAATTAAATTATACTATACGCCTGACAATACAGAAGGGGTAGATGATTTAGGAAAAGGAGTATATGGATTTGTTTTTGGAAATAGATATGATAATGTTTTAGATTGTATTCAGAAGAGAGTTTCAATTTACGAAGCTGTTAACGGAACATTAGTCGATATTTCAGATGATCAGAATAAGTTGACTTTAGCTAGGTTAAATTGGAACAACTATAAAAGTCAAATAATATTTGATAAACGTGGACCATTTGGGGCAGATAGACAATTCGATATAAACGATGATGCAACTTCAGTGTTTTTTCCTCAAGAAGAATTTGAAGCTATTCGTTTAGCTAATTCAAGTTCAAACAAGCTTTATGTTGCATCTGGTTTAAAACCTTTTAGTTCAACATATCGGCACACAATTAATTTCGGAACAATTCATCCTCCAGTTGATTCTAGTAATAAAGAATTAACGGAAGAAGAAATAAGAGCATTTGTTGGTATGGCTGGAAATTTAGGTCAATTATGTCCTAGTAAATGCAAAGGTATTAAAGCTAATAGAATTCCAGAAAACTCTTGTACTTTTAAGATTATAAAAGATTAAAATTAGGAACAAACAGTTTATTTGAAGAACCCCAAAATTTAACCCAATGAAATTCTACCTTTTAAATTTTGGTCCTCAAATACTCACAATAATATTAGGATTAATAAGTATAAGGCGATTAACTTTACCGTATTGCCTTATACTTTTCCAAATCTTATTCAGCGTTTTTACTGATTTTTTCGCCCTTCAATATTTAAATTTTCATGCATCAAATGAAATTGTCTATAACATTTATCTAATCATCGAAACTGCTCTGTTAACCAGTGCTATATTTTATTCCATTCATTCAAATAATGTGAAGAAAATACTTGGAATAGCTTTAATTACTTATCTGTTTTCTGTGCTTTTGATATTCAGTAAATCTTCTTTCCTCCAAATAAATTACGAGTTATTAATTACTGGTTTTATCATCATTGCTTTTTCAAATCTATTTTACATCATCAACCCCTCAACTGAAAAATCAATTTTAAAAAATCCATTTTTAATTTTTGCCATCTCTCATGTAATATATTTTTTAGGTGTAACTCCTTATTTCGTAGCACGCCAAATGATAATTACGGATAGTCCTGAAATGGAATATACTTTATTCAGTTACATCAATATGACATTAATGATAGTAAGATATTCCTTTTGTGCATTCGCCTTTTTTATTGTGCTGAGGAAAAACATTGCCCTTCAAGTATCATGAACCAACAAGCGCTTTTCATCGGTATCATTGTTACTACACTGGTTATACTCTTGTTAATTGCAAGCATTGTAATATCAGTGTTTATTGCCAGCCGACAGCGCTTACAGCAAGACATTAAGCTTTCTCAGATGGAATTGACCTATGAAAAAGAATTACGTCAAACAGAATTGGAAGTAAAAGAACAACTTATGGCGCAAGTATCTCGAGAATTGCACGATCACGTTGGCCATACGCTCACCAACATGCGCCTAACCATCGAAAATAAAAAAATTGATTACCCCGAAGTCGAAAACTTGTTCAAACCTGTAGAAATTCTGCTCGATGAGGCCGCATTGCAATTGCGTATGCTGAGTCGCTCTATGAATTCTGATTACCTCAATGGGCTTACTTTTCAAGATGCCATTCAGCAAGAAACAATCCGCTTGCAAGGTATTTCTAAAATGGAAATCGATTACCGACCTGGAACACATATATATCCAACAGTTAATAAGGACCAATTACTGATGAGCTTTAGAATATTTCAGGAAATTCTCAATAACGCAATCAAACATTCAGGAGCTAAGAAATTATTAATCAGGAGCAACCATTCCGACTATTTACTCCAAGTGAGCGACGAGGGCAAAGGATTCGATTTGCAACAAACCATCGCTACGGGCAAAGCTTCAGGGCTAAATAATATGCAAAAAAGGGCGACCCTTGCAAAGCTCGATTTACAAATTATTACAGCACCACAAAAAGGAACTTCCATTACTTTAAAAGTGCAAAACACCTAAAAACCAATCACCATGAAAGAAAAACAATCTATCATTTTAGTCGACGATCATGTGGTAGTGCGCAACGGTCTCAGAGAGCTTATCGATAAATTAGGTAATTATAAAGTTACCAGCGAATACGATAGTGGAATAGATTTATTAGAAGCCTTAGAAAAAAAAGTAACCGCCGACTTAATTGTAATGGACCTCTCAATGCCAGGAATGAATGGTGATGATGTGCTGGAAGAAATGAATAAACGCGGTGTAGAAACTCCCGTTTTGATTCTAACAGTGAATAGCGAACCTGGGAAGCATGTTAAACTATTCCGTTTGGGTGCGCGTGGCTATATTCAAAAAAATTCTTCTGCGCTTATTCTTCGGGAAGCACTTGCTGATATTTTCAGTCGTGGTTATTACCACAACGATCTTTTGGCCGATGCACTTACATCTGTTTATAAAAAACAAGATAAAGACCCGCGCACAGTTATTTTGGAAAAGCTCAGCGAACGTGAAAAAGAATTTCTAAAATTGGTTTGTCACGAAGAAGAATATACTTACGAGCAAATTGCTGCCATGATGGGCGTGCATCGGCGAACCGTTGATGGATACAGGGAATCGGTTTTCGATAAATTCGAAATTAAATCTAAAACGGGTTTGGTGCTTTTTCTTGTCAGAAACAATCTGCTAGAGCTGTTGTAAAACTTTCAATACTTTTTTTCTAAGGATTCATTATGTTATTTAATGAATCCTTTTTTTTTTGGAAAATAGGTCTGTCAATACGTGTAAAACCCCCTCCAAACGATTGCACATTTTCTTGCCAAATAACTGAGCAAAATAGCCTGTTACAGGTCTTCTCATAGTTTCACATTTGTATTCAAGATTGAAGCATTTCCTTGGCTTCGGTAAAACAATTAAAAAACAAAAAAATGAAAACACTATGCTCAATTTTATTTTCTGCTACATTTTGTTTCGCGGCCTTACAAACGGCTTCTGCTAATGACAGCAAACAGAAAAAAAGTGTAAAATGTCAGAAACTCCTAAGTTCCGGAAATTATGTAATCGATCTAATTGCATTGGGAGCCTTAAACAAAGATACAGTTTATGGTTCATCGTCAGCTCCGAGCCTTATCGAGTTAATGAGAGATTCTTATTCCGCTTCTTTTAGTTTCGAAAAGACAGATCCGATAATTACCGACACCATTGCTGTTAACAAGGTAGAAAAATCTGGTTTTTCAATTGGAAATGAAGGTGTCAGAAATAACGAGTTGCCATTGGTAGTGCAGCAAAAACTGAGGTTCTCAGCTATCTTATGCGTTATATTATTTGTATTTTTTGTCTTAGCAGGATATACTTCACCATTATTCCGAAAAGCATATGGATTTGCAATTTCAGAGTTAACACCCTTTAGCCTTTCAAGATGTATTTTGTTTTTATGGATTTTCTTCCTTTTGGGAACCACTTTTACAATTTTTGGAAGTACAGGTAATTTGCCTAATTACAGAATCAGTATTCCTTATTTTGGAGGCTTAATATTCATTACTTTTTTATTCACTTTTTTTGTAGAAAAAATTGGATATCGAAATGATAAAAATGGCACTTTAAAAAGAAAAAGTAAGGGTATTATTAACGATTTATTAAGATTCCAAGGAAAGCTATGCCTGCCTCGCTTACAGTATTTGCTAGTTTCGTTAATTAACCTCGGACTTGTTGTTTTACCAGCCTGGCAACAGCTATTTTTCAGCGATTTGCCTGGATTTCTTTTCGTTATTCAAACCCTCAGCAGTGCAATTTACATTGGCCATAAAGCCGCGCGTTTGCAAAATTTACACTCGTTTATTCTCAGAAAATCTATGCGCACTTAAAGCATAAAAAAGCTTTCAATTCTTGAACATTATGAATTCACATTATTTTTTATTTATGTTTGTTAAAAAGAAACTTTAAAAATAGCACTCATTTTTATGGCCTTCATAATCGCTAACTCCTGTTTTTATAAATCAAAATAAAATGAAGAAAATATCACTTATTGTCATCGCAGTTGTCGCCGTTCAAATCATGCTAAACACCAGTTCTTGCAACAATAATGTTGCAGAAACTGAAAACAAAAAGGAAACACCCAAACCCGAAGAGATAGTTGAAAAAGGAAAATACCTAGTTGGTATCATGGGCTGCAACGATTGCCATTCTCCTAAAAAAATGGGGCCAAACGGACCAGAAATTATTCCTGAGTTAATGTTATCTGGATATCCCGCAAAAAGCGAAATTGTAAAATTCGACAGTAAAATGCTGAGTGCAGGTTTTTCTATGTTCTATCCCGACCTTACTGCTGCAGCTGGTCCTTGGGGCGTTTCATTTGCAGGCAATTTAACTCCACACGAAACTGGTATTGGAAATTGGACCGAAGAACAATTCAAAAAAGCCCTTACACAAGGAAAGTACAAAGGAATTGATGGCGCAAGAACACTTTTGCCACCTATGCCTTGGATGAATTACGTAAATCTAAAAGACGATGATTTACATGCGATGTTTATGTATTTAAAAAGCATTCCAGCTGTAAACAATTTGGTGCCAGCGCCAATTGCACCCGATAAAATGTAGTTTTAACCGCTTATTGCTTTAGTAAATTCTTCACCTGCTCAAAAACATCATCGGCGGCATTTTTATAATAATAATTCAGCACACCAAAATATATTTTCTTCGAAAAATCATAAGCAGTTCCGCTTTTTCCGCCGAAAATTAGACGCATTTCCTTATCGTAAACTTCCACATGGTAGCAAATCTGATGTGGGTAAAAACCCGGTGAATTAATGTCAAATCGGTTAATGAGAATTACGTAATCTAGTTTTTCAGCAACTATTACTTTTTTAATGGCATTCACTTCCTTGTTAGTCAGTACTCGACCGTAATACAATTTTCTTATGTCCTTGTCTACAGCTGTTATTAACTTTTGAAATCCATCGCTGCTTGTTTCTCCAGTGTAGTAAAACGAAACAAAAGTTTCCATTACCGCAACGCTATCTAATAAGAAATTAAGTTCTGGAAACTGATTACTCCATAAAATTTCACAACCAGTTAAGTTACTATTCAACCTACTTAATGCATGGTTAGTGATAATCTTTCTTGCAGAATCTTCGCTAACCCGATTTCGTTGCAATACCTTTTCACTTTTATGTTCAAAATAAATGTGTGAACCTTTCAAAGGGACTACCAACACTTTGGCAACGGTTTGCGCAATGCAGCTTTGGGAAAGGAGGTGGAGGAAAAAAACTAACCGCATAAAACAAGAAAAGCTGCGAACGTGCAGCTTTTTTGTGCCCTAGACGGGAATCGAACCCGTACGACCGCAATGGTCACAGGATTTTAAGTCCTGCGTGTCTACCAGTTCCACCACCAAGGCCAGTGTGAGAGGTGCAAAAGTAAACATTGCAGCACATTTACCAAAAAAACAATTCATTTTCCATCATAAAAATTTCATTCAGCTGATAGTTAGTAAATTATCCCATCGTGTAGTATAGCAAGGAGAGCGTTTTTCCTGCTTCAGGTGCCATGTTTTGCCAAAACCTTGAGCTGCAATCCGCAGTTTTTGGTTCCCAAACCGCGCATTTAAGGCATCTAACACCAATCCAACTTCTTTTTTTCTTGGGTTCAATGTTTCGAATAAATTACCTTGTACTGCATTTGCGGCGCTTAATTCACTTACAATAATTCCAGCTTTCTTATAAGCATATCCTTTTACAAATATCTTCTTTAATCCCAGCAAAGCAGTATGAATTATTAAGCCCGCATCATTGCTTGGTTGTGGCAATTGCATGCAGATATTACTACCATATTGTGGTAAGTCTTTCCTAAATCCATTGGTGTGAATAAATACCTGAATTACAGATGCCACCGTTTTTTGCGCCCTCAGTTTAGCACTGCAACTCGCCGCATGGTTAGAAACAGCTTCTGCTATTGTTTCGTAATCGTTGAGCATAGTGCCGAAACTCCTCGATGTACAAATGTTTTTCTTTGTCGGAACCAATGTTTCCAATTCTATGCAAGATTCTCCTTGTAATTCTCTCCAGGTGCGTTCTCCTGTAACAGTAAACTGTTTGCGCACATAGGGTAGGGGAAGTGCCACAAAATCTGCAGCTGTGTGCACCCCAATTCCATTCAGTTTTTTACTTGTTGCTCCACCCATTCCCCAAATATCTCCAATGCCAACCTCCTGCAAAGTAGTTTTTATTTGATTGCTATCATTTAAAACAAAGACACCGTTCTGAGCACTTTGTTTTTTTACGTATCTGTTGGCCACCTTTGCCAACGTTTTTGTTGCAGCTACGCCAATGCTCACAGGAATTCCAGTCCACTTTCTTATCTTTTGCCTTAAATCCATGCAAAAAGGCAAAAGTTCTTTTTCAGGAATCCCATCTAAATGCATAAATGCCTCATCTATGCTATAAATTTCTACTTCAGGCGCTGCTGCTTGTAATAAGTGCATCACCCGCGCACTCAAATCTCCGTACAATGCGTAGTTTGAAGAAAACACGGAAACATGCTCGTTTGCAATCAATTCTTTAATCTCAAAAGCTGGAACACCCATGCGAATGCCCAAAGCCTTGGCTTCATTGCTGCGCGCAATAACACAACCGTCATTGTTCGATAACACCACCACTGGTTTACCTATGAGTTGCGGTTGAAACAAGCGTTCACACGAAGCATAAAAGTTATTACAATCTACCAGCGCTATCATCACCTGGCTTTTTTTATTATGTAGGTAACAATTCCCCAAACTACCATTTCCATCTCTATGGAAACCTCTATCGGCGCGAAATGGTCGTTGGCAGGCAGTAACCACAATGTCTTCCCTTTGTACGAAAGTCGCTTTATGGTAAATTCCCCATTCCAACAACACAATGCAATTTTGCCATCGTTCGGTTTTATAGCCCGGTCAATCAAAACCACATCTCCATCTTCCATACCGGCATCTTTCATAGAATGCCCTTTTATGCGCACAAAAAATGTAGCACTCGGGTGCGCAATCAATTCCTTGTTTAAATCTATATTTTGGTCTATGTAATCAGCAGCCGGACTTGGAAATCCAGCCCTAACCGCTCCAAAATAGGGTAGCGCCCAAACTTCCCAGTCAGGATTCAAAGCCTGTGGCGCACTTACTGAACAATCATCAGGATTTAAAAACATGACGCAATTTACGTCATGTTTTTGACTAAAAAAATGTCTAAATTATTATTGAAAAGAAAATTTGCTTAGTACCTCAATTTCAATTTCTTAAAATTATCGCTTTTCATTTGAACCAAAGCTTCTTTCACAATTGGATTCATTTCATTTATCAATTCGTAATATTCATTCGTTCCCCAAATATTATTGGCAATCAAAGCACGAATTTGTCGGCGAATAAATACGCCAGATTTTGCCAAGCCCTCTTCATCGCGTTTTATCTCATCAGCTTCAGCCGCAGCAATAAACTCGTTGAATATTGCGTCTGACGTTACAAAGTTGGCTTTAAATGATTTAAAATCTGGATATTTAGCTTTAATGTCAGCTCTATTTTGGTCAACATATTTCAAGGTAAACTTGTTAAAAATTCCTTTTCTATAAACATCTGTTAAGTACTTAGAATTCTCAGTAGTGTCTAATCCTATAAAAATGTCAGGCATAATTCCCCCACCGCCATACACCAAACGCTTACCGCTTGTGTAAAACTTCAATGAATCGGCAAACTGAATGCTATCTCTGTTTGTAAATTCCCCATGCTTAAAACGCTTGTTCAAATCGTCGTAGTAATCATCCACTCCTTCTTCATAAGGTTTTTGAATGCAACGTCCACTTGGTGTGTAATAACGTGCAGTTGTTAAGCGCATCGCAGAACCATCAGGAAATGGAAATGAATTTTGTACCAAACCTTTTCCAAAAGAACGTCGGCCAATGATGAGTCCACGATCTAAATCTTGAACAGCGCCCGATACAATTTCCGATGCCGATGCCGAACCTTCGTCAATTAACACAATCAATTTTCCTTTTTCAAAAAGTCCTTTTGAAGTAGAATTGTAAGGCACTTTTGAGCCTTCTGTGCGACCTTTTGTGTAAACTACTAAATTATTTTCAGTAAGAACATTGTCAGCAATATCAATGGCCGTTTGTAAATATCCTCCGCCATTTCCGGTTAGGTCAATAATCAGGTTTTTCATGCCTTTTTCCTTTAGTTTGGTAAGGCTTTCCACGAATTCAGTTCCCGATGTAGCACTAAAACGACTCAATTTTACGTATCCTGTTTCTGAATCAGCCATATACGTCGCATCGATACTTGTCAACGGAATTTTGTCTCTTGTAATTTTGTAATCAATCAGGTTTTTCACCCCTCTTCTGTGCACACTTACATTTACAACAGTACCTCTGTTGCCACGTAGTTTCCCAATTACATCCTTGTTTTTTATCTTGATTCCAGCAACCGATTCGCCTTCAATTTTAACCAGTTTATCGCCAGCCAGAATGCCCACTTTTTCAGATGGACCGCCCACAATCGTGTTTACCACCACGATGGTATCTTCTAGAATGTTGAACTGAATTCCTACACCATCAAAATTCCCAACCAATGGCTCATCCATTTCTTTTAGTTCTTCTTTGGTCATGTAAACTGAATGCGGATCCAGATTTTTCAGCATCGCACGCATACCGTCTTCTACTAGCTGGTGCGTATTTACAGAATCAACATAGTTGTTATTTAAAAAATATAGTAAATAATCAAATTTTTCGGTTTCCTTATTTGCATATCGTTGCCCAAATAGTGAGCAAGGAATCAAAAACAGCGCGGCAATCAGTCGTAAATACATAGTATAGTTGGAGTACACGCAAAGAAAAACAAAAAGCACATCACTACCAATAATTATTGCTAACCAAATTAAGGAATCCTTTTGTTTATAAATCAGCTACTTCACAATATTTTGGGCCTTCCCCTTGCCACTTCTAGGCAACATTAATCTTACTGGAAATGTGGCAAGGGTCGCGCTTTCCGCATTACTCCTTTTTCCCGCCCTCAAATGCCTGGACACAAAAGGGGTAATTTGCTCCAATCGCTAAGGCAACTTCACATGGTATCTAGTTTTTACTAATCTAACAATTCCCAGGCAGAAACATAGGCATTGCGTTTTTCAGCATGTTCAATCAATGCCTTGTAAAATGGGTCTTTTCCGAGTGTGGCACTATCGCCAATTAATACTAATTTCTTCTTGGCACGCGTCATTGCTACATTCATTCTTCGGTAATCTTGCAAAAAACCAATTTCAGAACGCTCATTACTTCTCACCAGCGAAACCATTATTACATCTCTTTCCTGCCCCTGAAAAGAATCTATGGTTTGTACTTCAACCAGTACATCGGCATTAAAATCAGCTTTCATTTCCTTCCATTGATTCTCTAAATATGCCACTTGTTCCCGGTATGGAGAAATTATGCCTGCAGTAATTTGCGACAATGGTGCTAACTGCTCAGCAAGTAGCATCAGTCTTTTCCAAAGAAAATCCGCTTCTTCAGGGTTATACAAACTTCTTGTTTCAGGATTTTCTATTTCGCTCCAACCTAAGCCAGCCGTATCAATAAAAGTTAGTACCTGTTCATTTTCTATTTGCCAATTGGCTACTTTCTCTGCCGATTCCAGTTTACCACCATAAAACCATTCGTTGCTAAATTCCATTATAGCGTTATGCATGCGATATTGTTTGGTCAACAAAGCAACATTATCGCCAGCTATGAGTTTTTCAATTAAGGTGGTGCTTAGTCCTTTTGCAGCAGCTTCCTGCGATTTAATAGTTGGTGGCAATTGAAATGGATCTCCTGCCAAAATAACTCTTTCAGCCCTAATTATTGGAATCCAGCAGGCTGGTTCAGGAGCTTGTGCTGCCTCATCAATAAAAACAGTAGAAAAAGTCCTTTTTTCAAGCACATTATTAGTGGAACCAACCAAAGTACAAGTAATTACATCTGCTTGTTCTATTGCTAAGCCAATAATATGCTGCTCCAATCTCCTTGCTTCAGCTCCAACTAGCCTGGCTTCTTGAAGAATTAATTTTCGTTGTTCTCTTTCAGCATGCCCGAAGTTTCGCTTGTATTTACTAGCCATTCTGCGCAGTTCATCACTTCGTTTGCGCATGCCTTTGATGTCTGAATATTGTGGATGATGCTGTAAAAATCCTTCAGGTGTATGTGACTCAAGTTCGGCATCTATTTTTGCTGGGTTTCCAATTCTTATTACCTTCAATCCGGCAGCAATGGCTTTATGACTCAACCAATCTGCTGCTGCATTACTGGGTGCACACATCATAACCTGTTCTCCATCAAAACATAATAAACGCGCCACCTCAACCAAAGTTGTAGTTTTGCCAGTTCCTGGAGGCCCGTGTAAAATGCTAAAATCTTTATTTCTTAGCATCAGTTCCACTGCATCTTTTTGAGAATCATTTAATAAAGACGATATAGCAGCATGGTCTATTTCGTCCTCCTCATAAAGTGTCGCAGGTTTGTTTTTTATTAAAATATCACGCAATTCAGCCAACCTGCAATTTTTTGCACCTGCTATTAACTGCATAGCTTTTTCAGTTTCCTGGTATGCACCTTCATCAAACAATAACTGTACGCCAAGTTTTCCATAATCAAATACGTCTGGCAGCTCGTCACTTAAAAATACAATTTTCATTTGGTCAGCATTCACAAAAACGATAGAACCTTTGGCGGTATCATCACATTGTGGGTCGGCAGAAAACACCTGAACAGGTTTTCCTGAACCGAACTGATGTGCTTGTCCTTGTTGCCTTGTACGTTCTACAAGCGCAAATGGATATTCACCAAAACCATAACCGGTTTCAACTACTCTTAAGGGCTGCCAACAAACACCTAATTGTACTTTTTGCTGTACAGAATTTGTTTTCGCCACCAGTTCAAACAAACGCTTATCTTCCTCTTTTTCAAGATGATGCAGCATTAATAAATGTTGGAAATACTCAGATGTTGAAGACATAAATTAATTCGAAGTTAAAACAACACTTATCAAAGAGACAAGTTTTGTTTACTTCTAAATTTATCTCTCAACTTTAAAAAAGGGCCTTCTATAAATCTATAACTTAAAACTGAAAGTCCAACAGTACCAAAGAAACAGAGTAGAATTTGAAACAAGAAAACCCAAGGATTGTCTACTTCTGGTTGTAAGTGAAATACTTTGAAAATGAAAAATACAAACCAAATAACAACCAAATGCCATAAGTATAAGCCGTAAGAAAGTTTACCCCAAGCTGAAAGTAATTTTAATCTTCCAAATTTGAAGAAAGATTCATCAGAGTAGTGTTGCTCACCAATAATAAATGCGAAAATGAAACTAAACAAAGCAGGTTCTACTGCATGCACCCATTGAATGATTGGATAAAATTGAAGACTGTATGTTTTTTCTCTAATCACAACCAAAACAATTGCAGCGATATAAGGTAATACGATTGATTTTCTTGGTAAGGTTTTGAAATAATCTCGAATTTTTTGTGAATAAAATAAGCCATAGGCCAGCAAGGCGCCCATTGCAATATCTGATAGAATACTAAATGTATGAAAGCGAGTCACTGCTGTTGCACTTCTGCGCAAAAGATTAAATTCTTTAACTACCTCACCAGGATGGGGAACATCTGGATTACCCAAATCATATGTATTAAATAAATATGCAATCTGGTTCCATTGCATGAATCTAAACAAAGCTGCACCAATAAGAACAGCAAACAAAGAATAAATAAGATATTTTCTTGGTACAAATGAAATAATCAGTGGCCAAAAGATATAGAACTGTTCTTCTACCGATATCGACCAAAGCACCGCCAAAACTGGTATTGGGTATGAATTCCAAGTAATATCGAAGTTGACAAGAAAAGTAAAGTAGTATTTCAACCTGTCGTAAGGGATATATGAATATTCTGGAACAAGTGGATTTCCGTTAGGAACGAAATGTAATACAGCTGGAATTACCAAAAAACCAACAATTATTATTACAAAGTATAAAGGCCAAATTCGCAAGAAACGACGGGCGTAGAAACTCTTAATACTAATTTTATTAGTGTCTTCTCTTTCTTGCAGCAATATATTGGTTATTAAGAAACCGCTAAGTGTAAAAAAGAAATTTACCCCTAAATCGCCATTCAATGCTAAAGATTTTTCAATCCACTGGTACCAGCCTTCACCGTTATAATACAAGCCAAAACTTGTAATATGTAGGCAAAATACTGAGAAAAAAGCGATAAATCGAAGCGTGTCTAATTGGTCAAAATGGCGCAGTGGTTTCATTTGCGCAATCTATAAAATTATTGGAATTAAAAATTAACTGTTACAATTTAATTCTATTAGTTAATTCAGTTTAAACATTTTAAAACTAATTGCTGCTTTTAGTTTTTTATAGATTTATCCAAATAATTTATATCATTAAAATTCTTCTTTAACTTAAATCCTTTCTTTCACATGATAATTATTCCTATCTGCACTTCCACGAGAAATTAATTCTCCTAAAAATCCAGCTAGAAATAGCTGTGTTCCTAGAACCATAAAGAATAATCCAAAGAAAAATAAAGGCCTATCTGTCATTTTATAGGCTTGCATTGCAAATTTTGCAAAGGCCAAATAAGCGGCAATTATGAATCCTAAGAAAAAGCTAATCGTACCCAACAAACCAAACAAATGCATGGGTCTTTTTCCAAATTTAGATACAAAAGTAATGCTGAGTAAATCTAGAAATCCATTTACAAATCTTTCCCATCCGAACTTGGTGGTTCCGTATTTTCTAGCTTGGTGTTGCACTACCTTTTCTCCAATTTTTTTAAATCCGGCCCATTTTGCCAAAACAGGAATGTATCTGTGCATTTCACCATATACTTCAACGTTCTTTACTACTTCACTTTTATATGCTTTCAATCCACAATTAAAATCGTGCAAATAGATACCACTCATTTTGCGAGCAGCCCAGTTAAACAAACGAGTAGGAACTGTTTTGGTTATTGGGTCAAATCGTTTTTGTTTCCAACCTGAAATCAAGTCAAATCCTTCTTCAGTAATTAGTCTGTATAGTTCTGGAATTTCATCAGGGCTATCTTGAAGGTCAGCATCCATAGTTATTACAACATTGCCGATAGCAGCCTCAAATCCAACATTCAGAGCAGCCGATTTTCCGTAGTTTCTTCTAAAACGTATACCTCTAATCGATGAATTTTGTTTGTTTAAATTAGAAATTACATCCCACGATTTATCTGAACTTCCATCATCAATTAATAAAATTTCGTAGGTTTTGTTAAAATCTATTATAACCTTATCAATCCATTTGCACAATTCGGGCAAAGATTCTTCTTCATTGTATAGAGGTACTACTATGGAAATATCAATCATTAGATGGTGTCTTTTTCAAAAGAATTATCACTTGAATTACGTAAAAAGATTGCTGCTACCAAACTTACCAATAAGCCTCCAATTGCATATTGAATAATTGGTCCATATCCGAACGACCAAATGTTAATATTCTTGCGTTGCTCATCCATTATTTCTTCTAACTTTTCTCCTTCAAGACCCATTTGAGCGTATTTTTCTTCTAAGTCAAAAAGAAACTTTTCAATATAATCTTTATCAAAAAACTGAACTAAAATAAGCATGAATGCTCCAAGTAATATTCCCGCGAAAATGGATGAAAGTGTTCCTACTTTTACTCCTTCACCATATTCTAACCATCCATTTAAATGTTCTTCTTTGTGGTGTTTAATAATAAATACGATAGCTACAATAGATAAAACTACTGTAATTATTGAAAATAAAGGAGAAACCATCTGATCAGAAAGATATTGTATGGTTTGGATTAATACCAATCCAAGCCCCATAAATAAACCATAGGTGCTTGCAGATTGTAAGGTAGTTGGACCGTTTTTTTCTGTTGACATCTTTAAATTTTCGGCAAAGATAAAATAAACCATTTCCTTTTATGAGAATAAATTGATTTACTAATTTCTATAAATTATTAATAATTAAGATGTTATAGTTTCAATTAAAAAAACAGAAAGAATTCGAGCAAAATCAAAGGAATTTTCTATTTTTGCGTCGGGTAAGTCTTGTGCGACCAGCTCCTGCTGAACCCCCCCAGGTCTGGAAGGAAGCAAGGGTAGGTGGTTGAGCGGTGCGACGCAAGTAACTTACCCATTTTTTATTTTTAAGATGCCTCAAACATTATCTATTGTAATTCCAGCTTATAACGAAGGAGCAACTATACATTTTATTTTAGATAAAATAAGAAAAGTTGTTCTTCCGGATAACATGCAAAAACAAGTTATTATAGTCAACGATTGTTCAAAAGACAATACCGAAGAAGCTATACAGCAATATATGCAACAATATCCTGAAACAGGAATTGTTTATCATAAACATACTGTAAACGCTGGAAAAGGAGCTGCATTACATACAGGAATAAAACTCGCAACTGGCGATTATGTGATAATTCAGGATGCTGATTTAGAATATGATCCGCAAGAATATTTATTGCTTCTTAAGCCGATTTTGGATGGATTTGCAGATGTTGTTTACGGTTCTAGGTTTATTGGAGGCAATCCACATAGAATACTCTTTTTCTGGCATACAATAGGAAATAAATTTCTTACCTTTTTATCAAATATGTTTACCAATCTCAATTTAACTGATATGGAAACATGTTATAAATTGTTTAGAAGAGAACTAATTCAATCTATTCATTTAAAGGAGAATAGGTTCGGATTTGAACCTGAAGTAACCTCAAAAATAGCCCGTATACCTAAAATCAGAATTTATGAAGTAGGTATTTCTTATTACGGAAGAACCTATGCTGAAGGAAAGAAAATTAATTGGAAAGATGGATTTAGAGCCATTTGGTGCATCTTGTATTACAACTTATTTTCGAAATAAATGGAAAAATTGGTTTTAAAGCCACTCCTTTTATTTGTCATTATTATTTTAATTTATTGTCTTGCTATTCCAGTAGATATAATGGAGATAGATTCCGCGCAATATGCAACTATTGCGCAGGAAATGATTTTGAGAAATGATTATTTACATGTTTTCGATAGAGGTTCAGAATACTTAGATAAACCACCATTTATTTTCTGGATAACGGCGGCATTTTATCATCTTTTTGGAATGGGAACTTTTGCATTTAAATTCCCATCAATACTTTTTTCCTGTTTAGGAATTTTTGCAACTTACAAACTTGCCCGAATCTATTATTCAAAAGAAACGGCTGTAATAGCGGCATTGATTTTAGCAACGACTCAAGGATATTTTCATTTCAATAATGATGTTAGGACAGATACTTATTTAACAAATTCAGTTATTACAGCCGTTTGGTTAATTTGTGAATACTTGCGAAATAACAAATGGTTATACATGCTTTCAGGTTTTGCAATGATAGGGATTGCAATGCTCTCAAAAGGCCCTTTAGGTTTAATTATTCCGGTAATTGCAATTGGAGGAGATCTACTCATTCGCAGAGAATGGAAATCAATTTTTAAATGGGAGTGGCTAATTGGAATTTTTGTTATTTTAATTGTTTTATCGCCCATGTTAATTGGACTTTATGAGCAATTCGATTTACATCCTGAAAAAATAGTGAATGAAAAAACAGGCGTTTCAGGATTACGTTTTTTCTTTTGGGAACAAAGTTTTGGGCGAATTACTGGCGAGAATGTTTGGAAAAATGATACTGGTCCTTTTTTCTTTGTTCCCAATATTGCATGGTCATTTATGCCTTGGTCGTTACCACTTTTTTGCGCCGTGTTTCAAGAATTCTTTGATTTAATAAAACGTCAGGGGTATTTAAAGAATAAAATAGAATGGATAAGTTTATTGGGACTGATAATTCCATTTATTGCGCTTTCACAATCTCATTATAAGCTTCCTCATTATATTTATGTGGTTTTTCCTTTTGCAGCAATTTTAACTGCTAGTTTCCTTATTAGGCTTCAATTACCTGAATTTACTAATAAACTTAGAATTATTAATTTAATTCAATCAATAGTTTTGGCTTTTGTTTGGGTTTTAGCTGGATTAATATTTATTTGGTTTTTTCCCTTAGAAAATTGGTTGCTTATTATTGTTGGAATTTTTGGGGTAATTGGATATGTCTATTTAGTTTTAAATGAAAGGAAAAATCAACTAAAATATTTCATTAGTGTAAGTCTAATAACAGTGCTAAGTGCTAATGTATTAATTGCCTGTCAGTTTTACCCTTCTATTTTGAAGTATCAAGCAGGTGGAGCTGTAGCCAAGGAAATTTTGAAAAAAGGTATTGATCCTAAAGAGATTTTTATTTACAGGTTAAGTGCAAGATCGCTAGATGTAATTACCCATTCTGTAATTATCGAAAAGTCATTGCCCTTTTTTATGGAGAAGATAAGTGCTGGTGAAACTATGTATATTGTTACGGATTACCAAGGTGTTTTAGATTTTAAAGCCCAAGGTTACAGCATAAGCATTATTACCGAAAAACCAAATCATGCTGCCACATTGATTACTTTGGAATTTTTAATTCCAGAATCAAGAACAAAAGCATTAAGTAAGTATTATCTATTAAAGATTAAGAATTAAAAAAGAAGTTATTTCTTTAATAAGGAAGTACATAGTGTAAAGGGCTGTGTACCATTTCCAAGTTTTATTCTAAATGAAAGAGCAATTTCATTTCCTGTTATTGTTCCTTTTCCATCTTGAACATACCATCCATCACCATCGGGCATTTGTCGATCAAAGGTGAATTTTGAATTTATAATTGTTGCAACTATTGGATTTTCATAATTAAAATTTCCAAGCACAGCATCTATTTCCCCTAAATCTTTAGATAAATTAAAAATTAAGATATCATCTAAATTTAAATTTGAAGCTTTAATTTCAATTAGATAAGAAGGTGTAATGCCAGTGCCTCCGCATGTTTCAATAACTTCATAAAGACCTAAAAATTTCGCCCTTTGCCCTATGCATGATCCATCTTCCAATTCAGCAGAAGGATCGAAATTTTCTGCTTTCGGATTAGTACACCCTTCTTTTTTATTGCAAGAGCTTGAAATTACTAAAGAAGCAAAGAAAAATGTAAGTATGATGTGTGTAATTTTAATCATGTTTTACTTGGTATTGCAAATATAATAGATTGCTAACTATAAATAACATTCTTTAACTGCTAGATTTACGAAATATTTTCAAGAAAGTTTTATAAAAAAAGTTATTGTTTAACTGCAGAAAGTGAAATCGTATCTAGTATACCAGGAAGTTCCTTTAATAAAATAAATACAATTTGATCATCACTAACCTGACCTATTCCTGAAACGCCAAATGAATCTAAACCTGATGTAATATTTTGTTTAGGTAAAACAAGTGCGAATCTGTTTGAGGAGTTTACTGATGCCGATGTAGGTGCTCCTGATACAGGAAAATCATTTATAATAACTTCGTTTTTACTATTTGGATTAACTACAATCGAAATTGGAAAATTGAAAATTGTGTCGGGCGTCCCAGGATTATTTGTGTTGGTGAGTAGTCCAGACCAATTTCCTAAAAATTTGTCTCTTTCGTAAATACAGGTCCCATTGTCTTCAACTGCATTCGAATCGTAATTACTAGCCAAATTGTCCAAACATCCTTTTACACTGTCTTTTTTACAAGAAGCTATAATTGTAAAAACTGACAGAATTAGAATAATATTATATAGTTTCATTTTCATTACATTAACATTTGATTTGCAAATATCTCTTAAATCTTTAACTGCTGCAAGTGCTTCTTGCTTTAGTTTAATCTTTTGAATATCAAAGCCTTGTATTTGTTTTTGTATATATTTTGAGAATAATAAGGTTCAAAACGCATTTTTAAATTCCTTTCAGCTAACTTTAAATCGGCATTCAAATTTTGTTCTGAATATTCAATATTAGTAATTGCCCCATACCATTTTACATCATTTCTTAAAATTCCTTTACTTAAATTGCCTTTATTACTGAAATAAATTGGGTGTGTTTTACTAAGGAATGAAATTTCAAAAATTGAGTTTGGTCCAATTATTCTTTCATTTTGCTTTCCCATATTTGCAAAAGCTAAATTCAGGTTTCTAATTTCAAAAGTATCAGAATACAATTGAAAAGAAATATATGAAATTTGAAAACCAATTATTATTGGAATTAAATGATTTAAACTCATTCTTCTATTTAATAAGAGATGATAAATTAAACATATAATTATTGAAGAAATTGCAATTAAATAAAGAGATTCAATTTTTAAATCAAGTTGATTTGAAAATATTAATGCTAGAATTTTTGATAAGAATATTATGATAATTAATTGGTAAATAAATTCAACTACTTTATTATACCTTTTCATTTTTTCTAATTCTAAAAAAGCAGCAAAAATTAAGACCATTGAAACTGTAAACACCAAAACAGAATCTATTGAAATGCCCACCAAATATGATTCTTGCCAATTAAAAAAATGTATGTTTGGCATATTAGAAAAGAATGAAAATGAGCAGAATATTGATACTTTTCTGAGTGTATTTATGTTCAAACTGCCCTTTTCGGAAATACTTTTTGAAACAAATATTGGTATGCCAATACAGATAATTAAAATTCTTTTATCATTGAAATCTGAGAATAATGTGCATACAAATCCAATGAAAAAACCTAACATTAATTTATTCATTTCATTGTTAGATTTAAAGTAAACAATGCGATAAATTAAGAGCAGAATCAATGAAAATATAAAAGGATCTGCCAATGTTTCTTTGCTAAATAAGTATCCAAGTCTTATAACTATTCCGGCAGGATTTAATAGCTCTTTGAGTGTATAGAATTCATTTGAAAATGCACTGTAATATGCTTGAAACAGCGATATTCTTGGAAAATAATAGAAAAGATATAACGAAAGTGATACTATTATTGCACCTAAACAAAAAAAGACAAGGTCCTTTTTAATTGTATTTTTATTTTTCACATAAATAAGGAAAATAATAATCGGTATTAAAAACAGAAAACTTCCTTTCAGCTGCAATCCAACTGCTGCCGAAACTCCAGCAAAGAAAACTAGCCAATAATTATTTTGTATTACTAATAAAATTGAAATCAGTAAAATAGAAATAAGACCTGTTTCAAGTAAACCTGTTCTGCCGATAATAAAATAAATAGGTAAGCTTGCAAATAGTAAAGTACTTATGAGTGCTTCTCGGTAAGTCAACAAATACCTTTTGGAGAGCAAATAGTAAAGTAGAATATTCAGAATGGAAGCTAGCACAGAAAAAATTCTAAGGCTAAAGAAGTTGATTCCGAAAAGTTTGAAACTACAGTAATATATAAGATTGATGACAGGAGAAACAGCTAAACCTCCCGCAATGTCATCTTTTATCCAATTATCTTCTTGTATTTTCAGTTTTGCATTTTCTGCCCACCATGCCTCATCATGTATGTCTGCTGTAGATTTAACTGACCAAGGATCTGCTTCAATATGAATAAATTTAGAAACAACTATTGCAAGAATAATTACTATTAAAAACCTATTTAGAATCCGTTCTTTCATTAGGAGCAAAAAAAAAGTCCCTCTTGTAAAAGAAGGACTTTTTTAAATTGAAATGTTAAATTATTGCAAAATAATTTGTTGGGTAGCTTTACCTGCTTTAGTAGATACTTCAAGCATGTAAACACCATTTTTCAAGTTACCTCTTTCAAGTGTAACCATATTGCTTGCATTATAGTTTCTAACCATAACAACTCTTCCTGTAACATCAAATAATCTGATATTTTCTATTTTGTTACCATCAGTAGATTGAACAGTAAAATCGGCAGCAGAAGGGTTTGGATATACCTTAATGTTGCTAACTTTTGCATTAATATCATTAATTCCTACTCCATCAATTCCCATTGCGTAAATCATTCTTGGTGTAGCAAAACCAACAATAGTATCGATATAAGCAAATGCTTTTGCACGAGACATATCAGGATTAGTTCCTAAGTTCTGAAGGTGAATTCCAAGTCCATCCAAAGTAGAACCTGTTGCTTGGTTTATTGCGTTAACAGTATTTACTACTGTTGCTGAATCCCAAAATTCCCATGGAGAGCTTTCTTGGAAAGGAGATATTGGAATGATTGGACGAATGAACGGGTATAATCCTTTATAAAGAGCTGGATCTAAGCTTAAATTAGGGAAATCGCTAGCCAATCTTGCATCTGCAGCAATTGAAAATGCATCATTAAAAGTCGCATCAGCAAAAATATCATTATTTCCAAACTCATTAGATCTTTTAATAATCCACTTAGAACCTGAAACTGGAACAACGGTTTCTTGTGTTGTTGGAACAATTACAATACCTTGATCAAATGGAGCAAATCCATCAAGAGGGCAATGAAAAGACACAATAGGCTTACTTGTGTTTTCTAACCAGCTGCTGTCTCCAATTGCACCACCTAAATTTACCGCCATTGATACTTCATTAGTATATCCAGGGTGGTTGTATGTATTCACAGCTCCACCTGTTCCGTCTATGTTTCCAACTATTGCAGTATTTACATAGCTTTGAAGATTGGCATCAACAAATTTTAAGATTTGAAGCTCTTCAATTCTATCTAAAGTAACATAAGCTAAAGATACATAACCTCCAGAACCCTGACCAATCAAAGCTATTTTAGTTGTGTCAACCCCATAAACGTTTCCTCCTGTATCTACTGATTTTTTGAAGAAACGAACAGCAGTTTGAGCATCATGAATGGCGCGGTATACCGCATTTAACAAAGTTCCTCTGCGAACATCTGGGTCTGAACTAATTGGGTTCCAACCTAAACGATACTGAACAGAAGCTGCAACGAAACCACGTTTTGCATAACGACGGCAAACTTCAACTGCTGTACTGTCTTCTTTAGAACCTCCTGTACCTCCGTTAAAGTACTTCGGTAAGAAATTACCCGTGTGCAAATAAATTACCAAAGGCCTGTTAGTAGCTACATCGCCAGTAGGCGTGTATAAGTCTAGCAACAACGGTCCTTGTTGAGGATTACCTGGGTCAGTAGTAATGGGTGGGACAAAGTAGAAATTAGTTCCGTATTGAATGTTTGCTTGTTTAGTAACATCCGTAAATACTTCTTCATAATATCTCCCAGTTTGCGCTATAGCTCCGCTTAACGAAAGGGTAGCGCCTAGTAAAAAAAGACTGCGTATTATTTTTTGCATATTAGATAGTTTTAAAGTTCAAAGATACCAATAATCTACCTCCAATAGGGTATTTATGGAATATCTACTAACACAGAGAAATAAGCCATCCTTCCAATCCGAGGACCTCCAAACACTTGGTATTGTTGGTTTTTGAACATTGATTTGATTCGCTCACCTGTTGAAAGTTCTTTGTTATTAACAAAAGGAAGGATTCCAAATAAATTAGAAGCCCCAAGTTTGAAAACTGTTTTCCATTTTTTTACTGTATAGTTAATCTGCGCATCAAACATATCATAAGACGGAATTTTTCCAGTAAATTGAGGAGATCCTTCGAATAAAAATCCTTCTACCCATTTATAGTTGGTATTAAAGCCAAAAAAATTGACATGAGAAGGTTTCAGTTTTATTTCTCTTGAAGATATTCCTAAATTAAACTTTAATCGTGGCGTATTAAAAGCAGGTACAATAGGATCTACAGACCCACGTCTATCGAGTTCATTCCAAGAAGTATTGAAATTCAAAGCATATTTTTCTTTGAAATAGTAATTCATGCCAATAGAGAATCCTTGTGTGGATACCAAATCAGATGTATTAGCTGAAACCCTGTAAATTTTCAAATTTGTAGGGAAATTTTGAGCGTCAAAATCAGATTTTATTCCAATTTTAAAACCAATGAAATCTTTGTACAAGCTATAATAGTAACTAGCGTCAACAAATAGTCTTTTAAATAAAGTAGTTCTATAACCAATTTCAAAGGTTTTGACTTGCTCAGGGCGAATTTTATCTACATTAAAATAAGATAACTTTGAAATATCAAGGTCTTTCCCATCGCGGTACTCCAAAAATGACGGAATTGTGATAAGAGAATCATAGCCTGTTGTATTACCTAATAAAACAGCTCTTCCTACATCATAAAACAAAAATTGGTCGGCCAATGTTGGATTTCTTACAGCAGAAGAAAAGGATAATCTAATTGTATTAATTTCATTTGGTGAATAAACCAACGATGCTGCAGGCGAATAAATCCTTTTAAAATTTTGATTTTTATCTGTTCTGAAAGTGATGCTAGCTTTTAGTTTATCCGTAAAGAATTTTTTTTCAATTCCTGAGTAAATTCCATATTCAAAATTTGTCAACCTCACACCACCGGTATCTCTAAATATTGTTCCTTGGGAGTTAGGTCTGTATAATCTTGTACTACCACCAATTACAATTGTTGCCCATTTAGGTTTAAATTTATATTCACCCGTTCCATGATATAGCGCAGATCTGTCAAAAAACAGAGAGCCACCATTGGCTAATGTCGATTTATCGTTAAATCTTGTTGTCCTAATCAAGTTAAATGTCGAATCAAATGCAGAAGTTCCCGGCTGCGCAAAGGGCATTTGACCAGTTACAGAAAGGTTATTGTTTGTTTGGTTCCTGACTAATTCGTGCCAAACAACCAAAGAATCATAATTATTTGCCAAGTATTCTTCTAAAGCCCCAAAATACTCACTAGGTGTTTGACCAAAAACGAAAGTAGGATAATTAGGATCGTTTTCAATTCTTGTATTTACAATATTAGCGTAATTATTTAAGTAATCAGTATTCCATCTTTCTAATGTTTTGTAAGTGTTTAACATTTTAAATGCAGTCAATACTGCATCATAAGAGTCTCCTGCGTCTTCATTGGTAGCATAAAATCGAATGAAAAATTTATCTTTTTTATTCAATTCTAACTTATTCTGAAAGAACAAGATATTCTTCAAACTAAACCTGTTTTCACCTTGATAAACTGTAGTTCCTGTTCCAAAGTTAGAGGTGTAAATCAATTCTAAATCAGGTTTAAAGCGATAGTGAAAGGAGGCTCCAAGCTTTAAATTACGTGTGTTATAGTCCACTAAATCTTTTTCTTGATATCCATTTCTATAAAAAATTCCCAGTCCAGGATAAGTTTTAACATCGTCTCTGGAATCGTTTCCTCCAGCCAAATCTTCATCTCCATAAATGTTTACAGCATCATACCCTCCAGGATTATCTGCACCAATAGGTGAGTCATCAACGGGGGCGTAGTTTTCAGCTTCCCAATCATAAGCGCGTAAAAATGAGACATTTAATTTGTATGCAAATTTATCGTCACCTTCCTTATTTTTAAATTTTTGAGCATATCTGAAGGCTGTTTCAAACAAACCCCTTTCTCCAACTTTCGATTGAACTGTAAGTCCAGTATAATCGAAAGGGTTTTTAGTTGTCATACTAATTACACCATTAAAGGCATTTGGACCATAAAAAGCAGAGCTTGCTCCAACTATTATATCCACTTTTTGGACATCTAATTCGGAAGCTCCAAGGAAATTGCCAAGCGAAAAGTTTAAACCAGGCGCTTGATTATCCACACCATCAATGAGTTGAAGCGAACGCACAGGTGATGTACTATTAAATCCTCTTGTATTAATGATTTTAAAACCTAAACTCGCAGCTGTTAAATCCACGCCTTTTAAAGCGCCTAAACCATCATAAAAATTAGCAGCAGGAGTTTCTTTGATGGCAAGTAAATCTAGCGCTTCAACAGTTAATGCTGATTCTCTTTGTTTCTCAGTTAGTCTATTATCAATAATTTCTACCTCTTTTAAAATAGCTTCGTTACTGCTTAATTTAACATTCAATTTTTGAGTTAAATCTGTAACTACTATTTCTTTATTGGTATATCCAATAAATGAAACTACTACTGTAAATGGCGGTGTTCCAGGATTAATAATTGTAAAATTGCCATTAACATCTGCTGCTGCACCTTTAGAGGTTCCTTTCAAAGTAACAGTTGCTCCAATTAATGTTTCTCCTGATTTTGCATCAGCAATTTTTCCAGTTAAGTTTTGTGCGTTTAGCTTACTTGTAAAAAGGAATATAAAAAGATAACTAAGAAAGAATATCGTCCTAGAAAAGACTAAAGGTTTAACCATAAATGTAGTTCAGTAAAAAAAACAAGGAGGCAAATTACAACTATATGTTAAAATAAAATGAATCGTTTTTTATTTTTAACAAACTAATTGAAATTTGAATTATTTGCTATAAATTGAAATTGTGCCTTTATAATCTTTAATGGTTGCAGTAGGGATAAACAAAACATAGAAGTATGTTCCATCTGGGGCATTACCACCGTCCCAAGTGTTTTGATAATTATCACTTTCATACAATAATCTACCCCACCTATTAAATATTTTTAAAGTTACGTCCTTAAATGCTTCTAAATTTTCAATGAAAAACAAATCATTTACGTTGTCTCCATTTGGAGAAAAGGCATTTGGGATGATTACCTTATCAATAATCTTTATTGTTTTTGTTATTGTATCTGTGCAACCTTCTTCATTAATAATAGCATAAGTAACTGTGTAGGTTCCTGTATCGGCGTAAACATGATTTGGATTTAAATCTGTTGAAGTTGTTCCGTCACCAAAGTCCCAAAACACATTGGTCAATGGACTCAAAGGTGAAACCAAAGACGAGTCTGTAAATTGTACATTTGTATTTACAAGCGCTGTTGTCGAAGGATCTGATACATAGTTAGCAGTTGGTTCAACTAAATAAACTGTTGCCGTATCGCTGCCGAAACAACCGGCGGCTGTTGTAACATCAACCCAATAAATTCCTTCTGAAACAAAAATACTTGCATCATCACTTCCTGTATTCCATAAATAAGAGTTAAATCCTCCAGGCGAAGCAAACAAATTTACTTGAATAGTATCGCAAATAAGTGTATCTCCAGTAATCTCAGGATTAGGCGTAGGGTTCACAATTGCATTGTAACTTGTAGCAAAACTACTGCAACCATTTACAGTTTGTGTAACGAAATAAGTACCGTTATTTAGAAATGTAGACGGATTAAAAGTTATTGTTTGATCGGTAGAACTAAAGAAATTCGGTCCAATCCATTCAACATCTGTTCCCGGAGATGCTGTAATGATAAGCGTATCACCTTCACAAATAGGTGTATTTCCTTCAACAGTTAAAGCCTGTGGAATGGCTCTGAATTCAACCTCAACAGTATCTCTGGCAATGCAACCCGCAAATGTTGAAATTTCTACCGCAAATGTTCCATTTTGTTGCGCTTGGAAAAAAGGGAAATTGCTATTGTCTTGCCACAAATAACTTGCATATCCGGTTCCCGGCGTAATCAAAAATGGAGGATTTCCACAAACAATGGTATCTGGGCCTAATGATATTACTGGGTTTTCTTCATATACGTTAATGGTATCGGTTGAGGTACATTCATTTTTAGTAGTCACAATCCAATATTGACCAGGCTCTGAAATAGTAATGGTTTGAACAGTATCGCCTGTGTTCCATAAATATGAATCTTTATTTGGGCCGGCATCCAATGTAATAGAATCATTGATACATATTATCTTATCACCTCCTAAACTAATACCCGAAAAGTCTGAAAAATAGCCATACCTGCAACCTGATGAAGCGCCACCATGGATAATACCAAGATGAAACAAGGTTTGGTCGGGCGAATTATTAAACAAAGAACTTGTGCCTCCTACAGGAATATCTATATCATTAAAACTGATTTGAGCTGCAACCCAAGCTCCTCCAGATCCAGGAACTGTAACAAAAGCACTTGCTGGAACTAAAGTACTGCTTCCGTTTAGTGTAAAAAATCCTTCTGCGCCTGTTTTTGTCATTATATTAAGACCAAAAAGTTCAGATGTTGACCTAGTGAAATAAACTCCATTGGAACCAGTGCATTCAATTGATGGTAAAATGGCACTTCCAAGTTCACAGCCAAAACCTGCAGCATGCAATACATAAACTGGTTTTGAAGTAGTTAAATAAGTGGATGCTTGGGTAATATCTAAAGTAAATTGTTGACCAGTATTGATTGTTGCAATTGGCGTGGCATTTCCTCCAACAAATATCTCTGTATTTTCTTGTGTGGCTAAAATATATGCTTTTTCAGTGCTGTTTAAAAATCCTTGCATGATGATATATTCCGCTCCAATAACATTGGTAGGAACTAATTGATCGCCCATTAAATCTCTACAATTGTTACTGATAGCAGAATCATCTTTAACTGTAACACATATTGGTTTTGTTGATGCAATTTGAGTTCCGATGGGGCGTTCAATGGCAAGTGTACTTGATGCAACACCAGAATAAGTTTGTCCTCTATTTAAGGTAATTGTAAACGGAGTTCCAGCAACATGTCCAATTATATTTGCTGTAGGTGTGATTGTTATTACAGTATTGTCTTCGATAGCTACTATATCAAATGATGAATTTGCAGCTGGTGAGTAATTTCCATTATCAAAATCTGAAGGAAACGGAGTGAAAAAACTAAGTCCTTTGGCATTACTACCTTTTAATGCGAATATTTCAGGATTATTAAAGGTATTTACCTCATAATATGCTGTAACGGGAGCGGAAGCTGAGATGCGAATTCCTTTGTTAAGTACTTGATCAGCAGGTTGGTTTTCAATTAAATTTTGAAATAAACTTAAATCTATTGTGCTTGTAGAATTTGGAGAAATTGTTACTACAATCGGCACAAAAGAAGCATTTGCAGGTTGAGTTACCGTAACTTGTGAAGCAACTGTTAGGGCGCTAATTCTCAATAAAATTGGACTGTCTCCGTGATTTGAAGTTACCTCTGGAGCAACAAACCAAAAATCAGTATCAGTTTGTGCTGTGGAAAGTAAATTTAAAATAAGTGAAAACAATAGGAATATTGAAGCGCGTAAGTTTTTAGCAATCATCAGATTTTTCTGTTTTCGTCAAAAGTACCTAAACTTTCATTTCTTTTTTTTTAAAATGATGAATTATCTTACAAAAAACTGCTTCATTTGAGGTGTGAAATAAGATATTGAGAAAAAGTAAACTTATGAATGGGTTGAAACAACAGATAATTTGGATAACAGGCGCTTCATCTGGAATTGGTGAAGCGCTGGCTTTACAACTTGCACAAAATGGCAATAAGTTGATTTTAAGTGGAAGAAATAAAGAAGCCTTACTGCGTGTTCGTGAAATGTGCAACAAAACAGCAAAGGCCGAAATATTAGTTTTTGATATGGTTGCTATTGAAAACCACCATCAAATTGCAAAAGATGCTTGGAATATTTTCGGTAAAATAGATGTGCTAATCAATAATGCAGGCGTAAGCCAACGTGCATTTGCAATGGAAACCACAACAGCTGTTGAAAGAAGTTTAATGGAGGTAAATTACTTTGCACCAATTTCACTCACAAAAGCTTTGCTTCCATATTTTGTGGAACAAAAAAGTGGTCATATTGCAGTGGTGAGCAGCATTGCCGGAAAGTTTGGCTTTACACTAAGAAGCACTTATGCCGCCTCAAAACATGCTTTGCAAGGTTATTTTGAAGCCTTAAGATTAGAATTAAAAGATGTTCCAGTCTATGTTACGATCATTTGTCCTGGAAGAGTGCTAACAAATATTTCGTTCAATGCAGTGCAAGGCAATGGTACAGCGCATGCGAAGTTAGATGATGGACAAAGAAATGGAGTTAGTGCAGCCAAATGCGCCCAAAAGATTGAAAAGGCAATTAAAAACAAAGAATATGAAGTTTTGATTGGGAAACTCGAATTGATACCGGTATTTTTGCGGCGTTTTTGTCCACCACTTTTTTATTTTTTGATTAAAAGGGTAAAAGCAACTTAATAGCATGAGCAATTTATCATTACTAAGCGGAATACAGCAAGTTGGAATTGGAGTAAGTGATGCAGAACAAGCATTTACCTGGTATCGAAAACACTTTGGAATGGATGTTCCCGTTTTTAAAGATGCTTCTACGGCTCAGCTCATGACAAGATATACTGGTGGAAAAGCTTTTTCTCGCTATGCAATTCTCGCCATGAATATGCAAGGCGGTGGAGGTTTCGAAATATGGCAATTTACCAATAGAACTCCTCAGGCAGCAGAATTTTCAGCATTGCCAGGAGATTTGGGAATATTTGGTGTAATGATGAAATGCCGCGATGTAGAAAAAGCACACCGCGAAATGTTAGAAAGAAATACCCCTGTTTCAGCCATTTATTCAGATGAAAAATTAGGGAAAAGATTTGTAGTTATTGACCCTTATGGAAATCGATTTACTTTCATAAGTGGTGAAGAATGGTTTGGTAAAGGAAAACATCCGCACGGAGGAAGCGCTGGCGTGCAAATAGGAGTGAGCAATATGGAAAAAGCACTCGTTTTTTATCAGCAAGTATTAGGTTTCGACCAGGTTGTTTCGGATAATACTGGCATATTTTCAGAGTTTTCTGATTCAAATAAATTCCGTCGCGTAACAATAAGACCTAAAGTGCCTTTTGGTGGAGCATTTAGCAGGTTGTTAGGACCTGCAGAAATAGAATTGGTGCAGCTTTTAGACGGTACACCACGGAAAATTTATGCAGACCGATTCTGGGGAGATTTGGGTTTTATTCACATTTGTTTCGATGTAAATGATATGCATCAACTAGAAAGTAAATGTGATGAAAAAGGATTTCCATTTACAGTTAATAGTGCCAATAGCTTCGATATGGGTGAGGCTGCAGGTCATTTCTCCTACACGGAAGATCCCGATGGAACTTTGATAGAATTTGTACAAACGCATAGAATTCCCTTGATTAAAAAAATTGGCTGGTACTTAGATTTAAGAAAAAGAAATCCGGCAAAACCGCTTCCAACTTGGATGTTGAATACATTGAAATTAGGAAAAGTTAAGGATTAGATTTATTCCTTTTCTTTAAACTCAATTTAATAAATCTGATTCTTTGTAAAGCCAGTGCATCCAGCCAAATGAGCGAAAATTTGGCAGACAAAGGAATGATTATCAGCAGTAAAATAAACAAAGGATGAATTAAAATTGCCAATAATATTGCCAAAATCAAACTCCATATCAAAGTGAAAAACAAACCGGTTCCCAACAAAATAGAATTGGTAAACTGCGCATCTTTAACAATTTTTGATGTGACTCTTTTTGCATAAAAGGCGGGAATTGCATTCATAATTATTCCAAGAAATGCTGGAATAAAACCAATAATTAAATAGAGCATTTTTCCTTCTGGAAGTTCACTTGAAACGGACGCCAAAGGAATAGAAATCTGTTGACTTTTTTCTGCGAAAACCTGAAGTTTATTTCTGAGTTGAGGTGTATCTCTTTCCACAAAATTCGAAATAGTTACTTGTTCTGCAGCCAGTCTATCAGTTTCAAAATACCATGTTTTTCTTAGTTTGTAAGACCTCTCGCTTCTAGCTATATATAATGCAATTTCTGCATGATAATCTTGTTCTTGCGCTGGAACAATTACCATTTGTGAACGTAAATTATTTTCAACCCCAATCATACATTTTCTAATGGCTTGGGCTTGTTCTGTTTTGTAAGTATTTTCAAATTGCTGAATGAGCAGCGGTTCTGAAAAACCTAACATTACTTCCGTTCTAAATTGAGTATGGGTCACATAATTTATTCCTACAGAAATTATTGGAATTTCTTTTTCCCATTTTAATTGGTCAGCAGCCTGAAATGCAATTCTGGCAATACCTTTTTTTAATGACCTTAAGCGTTTTTCGGGGACAGCATTTCCTTCAGGAAACATTAAAATCACTTCATTGTTCTCAATCAGTTTAACACAGAAATTAAACGTATCATTATTTTTTTCCATGTTCTCGATGCCATCGCGCATGCGGTAAACAGGAATAATATGGATGGCATGCAGCAATTTCTTTTGCCAGTTTTTTTTGAAAATATCAGCACGTGCCAAAAACCAAACAGGTCGGTTTACACTTAGGCAAACTGTAATGGCATCTAAAAACGCATTTCCATGATTTGCAGCCAGTAAAACAGGGCCTTTTGCAGGAAAATTTTCCAATCCTCCAACGAAAATTCTTTTATAATGGATACTCAACCACCATCTTACAATAACTGCCAATACTTTATAGAGCATGGCGCAAGATGCTAATTTTTACTTTACCCACCATTCCTTAAAAGCATTCGCTTTATCTCTGCTTACCATTATGTCTTCGTTATTAGCTGGATTTACGTGTAGTTTAAGCTTTCCATTGAAGTGAAAATTTGCTTTTTCAATGCAACTTCTTTGAATAATGAATGAACGATTAACCCTGAAAAATAATGCAGGATCTAAATCTAACATTATCTCTTCTAAGCTTTGGGTAATGATATGTTTTTGTAAATCTTTCGTGTAGATAAATACCATTTTATCCTCTGCCTTGAACCAGCATATGTTTGAAATATGTAAAGGAATTATTGCATCTGATTTGGTTACTAAAAACCTATTTTTAAAAGTGTTTTTTTGGGTTAATTGCTTTAGTATTTCTGCAAATGAATTCTCATTCGGTTTTTGCATTTGGGTATTTTCATATTTTATCAAAGCATTTTTTAATTCATTTTCATTAATTGGTTTTAACAAATAATCAATGCTGTTTACTTTAAATGCCTTTAACGCATATTCATCGAAAGCTGTGGTGAAAATTACTGGTTTGTTAATTGTTATTTTATCGAAAATTGTGAAGCTCAATCCATCAGCCAATTGAATATCCATAAAAAACAAATCGGGCATTTCATTATTTGTTAGCCAATCTACAGTGCTTTCTATACTATCTGTTTTACCAACAATCTCCGCTTCAGTTTTAATCGATAAAACCAATTTTTCTAACCTTTTCGAGGCTAAATTCTCATCTTCAACAATTAATATTTTCATTTTAAAGTAATTTTAAATGGGAAGTTTTACTGTAAAATTATTTGTGCTTTCATCAATTATAATTGATTTATTAAAAACAATTTCAAAACGACTGTTTATATTATTTAATCCTATTTTATTACTTGATTCCAATGCATCTTTCTTTTGCAAATTATTGCGAATTATGAGGTAATTATCTTCATTATAAATTTCAATTTTTAATGGCTTAGATTTGCTAATTACATTGTGTTTTACTGCATTTTCTATTAATAACTGAATACTTAATGGAATGATGGTTTTATTGTTGATTTTTTCATTAATGTTTATTGTTACTTCCAGATTTTCATCAAACCTACATTTCAAGAGAAATACATAATTTTCAACCAGTTTTATTTCTGTTGCAACACTAACAGCATCCTCATTATTAACTTGTAGCGCATAGCGATAATAAGCTGCTAAATGCTCTACAAATTCCTTCGCTTTTATCGTATTATCATCAATTAATGCAATGAGTGTATTTAAACTGTTAAACAAAAAGTGAGGAGCAACCTGATTTTTCAATGTTTCAAAATGAGATTCAATATTTTGTCTTTTTAATATTTCGCTATGCAATAAGCTTTCCTTGTATAGTCTAAATAACTGGACACTTTCAAAAATGGTATTTAATAAAATGGAAACAATAACAGCAATAGTAATATTTTGAAAAAGCGCCATTCCATGCGGCATCGTGCAAACATCCCAAAACATGGTATATAGCCACATTACTGAGATTGAAATAATAAATATAGATGGAATTTCAATCAGCAGTCGTTTGAAAATAGACCTGTTCCACGGAAAATAAATATTTAAGAACTTAATAAATATTGTAAAAATGGTGTACAGTATTATCGTAATACCAACAGAGAAAAGAACATTGTAAATAATAATATTTGCTGGCGTATTAATATTTCCAATCCAATCGGCCAATACAAAATAGAATACAATGGTAAGACCAACTCCTATCATCAGAAGTAGGTCTTTGAATGTCGCTATTTTATCTTCTGAAAGAAAAAGGCCTTTATTGGATTTTCCCATTTTACGCTTTTATTGTATTTATTTTCTTTGTAAATCTAGCAATGAAAATTGAAATTAATACAGAGCCAACCAAAGTAGGTGCTAACCAAATTATCCACATTTGCTCAATTTGCACATTCACCACTAAAAACGCCGTTACTGCAGAAATGTAAGAGCCAATCATCCTTCCAATATGCGTTTCCAGCCAAAATGTTTTCGGATATTTTCTCCATTTTACATTTAAATAAATAAGTAAATCTGTAAAAGAAAAGAAGAAGCTCAGAATTCCGAAAGTTAATAATATCGGATTAAATTTAAATGCCATTGTTTTTGCATCGATAAACCCTAAAGTTATCATTAGTATTGCAAATACAACTGTAATTATAGCCACCATTTTATCATACCATTTAAATTGAGCTGTATTTTCAATTCTTTTAAATGTTACAATGCGCATTCCCGAATAACATAAATAAAAACTAAATATTCCAATTAAAAATAAAAAAGAACTTCCTAAAAATACAGCCAACACAGTTCCTGAAAGTGTTGCTAAAAACATGGCAGCAACATAATATTTACCCATATTTCTATGCAATTTACCTGATTTTCTAAGAATAATCTGCAAAGTACCAATTACCAACCCTAACATTCCACCTAAAATATGTAAGGACAATAAAATTGTATGAAGCGTTTTCATATAAATCTGTATTAAAAAGTAATTCTATATAATGCCATTGGAAAAAATCCTACTTGATAATTGTTCTGCACATTACCGCTACTCACATTATACAATTGACTAAAAATGTTTTCTCTGTTCAACACATTTTGAATATCAAAACCATATTCTTCTGTAAATTTCTTTTTATTTTTTCTAAATCCTATGCGAATATCTGTTCTGTAATATGCTTTTAATTGAACAGTTCCAGCTTTGGTTTCATCTCTAACTTCTGTTCCAGCAGCTCTTGATGCATCTAAATCAATAGGTGCAATCCAGTTTCCACCCGTTGCAACAGTTCTGAAACTCAAAATAATTACATTTTGCTTCGTTTTACCAACTGGTATTTCTTTTCCTGCCAATAAATTGAAAGCATATTTAGAATTAAATGCAGTATTTCTTTCAATTCCATCAGAACCCTTGTATTTGCTATCAAAAACACTGGCTGTTAAAAGGAAATAATAGTTCTTATTAAAGAATTTCTCCAGAGTAATTTCTACTCCTTTGTTAGTTCCTTTTCCTTTGCTTTCCAAGCTATCTGGACCAATTACATCTCCAAAATTAGCTCCGTAATTTAATACCGATAAACTACTAGGTCTTCCTTGTTGAATGCCTACATTGTATTGCTCTTGGTAGTACACTTCTGTTTTTAATCGTAGATTTTCTTTTATTAACCAATCATACGCCAATACATAATGATTTGACCTTAATAAATCTAAGTTTCTATTGGTTTGTATAGAAGTGCCGTTCGCCAGTAATGTTTCTCTTAAATAAATATTTACCGGCAGTATTCTGCTGTGTCTTCCTGCACCAAAACTCAACGATTTATTTCCCGATAATTGGTATTTAATAGAACCTCTCGGCTCTACCGATGATTTATTATTTAAATAAAAATGTAAAGCATGCAAGCCCGCATTAAATATCCACTTTTTACCCGCTTTGTATTGCCATTGCCCGTAACCCTGTAGTAAATCACCATCACCATTAAAGGCAACTAAATTGCGCATTCCGCTCAATGACCTGTCGTAAATACTCACTTCATTATTATAAAAATACCTACTGGCAATTATACCAGCCCTAATTTGTGAGCGATTGCTAATCTTGGTATTCAACACCGCCGAACCAAACAATTTCTGCTCAGTAATTCTCGATTTAAATTGCTGAATAACATTATAATTCGGCGTAATAGAATCAACCGTTGTCCTGAATTTACTGCCCGTTCCCGCAACAGAAATTTTCAAAGTAGTATTGCTATTTAAAAATTGCACATGATTTATTCCAACTACGGCCATATCGCTTCCGTTTTTTAAATCTTGTTGCTCATCAGGACTTTCTTTCCACAAAGTGCTGTCTTTTTCCCCTTTAAAAAATATGTCGCTCGTTCCCGCAATACCGAAAATAGACGTCATTCCTTTTTTGTGTGGAAAATTCATTTTCATGCTGATATCCTGATATTTCGGAACACCACCTTTTACAAACGAAATTCCCACGGCATCAAATAATCCCAAAGTCGAATACCTGTAATTAATCATATAACTCGCCTTTTTTCCTTTTTTAAATGGACCTTCTGCGCCAAACTCAAATCCATTAAAGCCGACTTGCGCGGTATACTCACGTTTTTCATTATTTCCGTTACGCATCTTCACATCAAATGCCGCTGAGGTCGCATTTCCATATTCGGCAGCAAAAGCGCCCGATGCAAAATCGCTATTGGCCAATACGTTGGTGTTCAACACAGAAACCGCTCCGCCCGAAGTTCCCGAACCGCTGTAATGACTCGGACTTGGAATGTCCACACCTTCCAAGCGCCAAAGCACACCCAGTGGAGAATTTCCGCGAACCACAATATCATTTCTTTGGTCGTTACCAGCAACCACACCAGCGAAACTGCTGGCAAGTCTTGCCGGGTCACCAAAACTTCCAGCATAACGTTGCGCCTCATCCACAGAAAATGTGCGCGCACTTACGCCCGATAGTTCATTCAAAGGTTTATCCTTGTCTATTTTTGCAACAATTTCTACCTCTTTACTTACGTAGGTGTTAGCTTCCAATGGAATATTTAACACCAATTCCTTTGAAGAAGTCAGTACCAAATTGCTCAGTTTTACAGGATTGTAACCAATTAAACTAATTTGTACCACAGGTCGACCAACGGTTACATTCGCCAGTTTAAAATTCCCGTCCACATCAGTAGTAGCGCCAATTATAGGATTGCTTCCCACGACAATCACTATGGCGCCAATCACCGGAATTTGCGATGCATTGTCAATCACAGTTCCTCTAATATTTTGGGTCAATGCCTGTCCATTTGCATAATTGCTCAGCAACATCATGCAAAGCGCCATTATAATAGATAGACCCGAAGCGTAAATTTTAGTTTTCATAGTTTGAGTTTTTTTTGATGGTACAAACTTCCGCTCAATCGTTCGGCAATTTGCCACTTTTCCGACGAACCGTAAAAATTGCAAGATGAATTGTTGTGTATCTCACTCAAAGAGTTTGAGCATTTACATTTTTTGGGGCTTTCCCCAGCGGCTCATCAAAATTCCATTAAACATTTTACGGCGTTTTTCAGCCGCTGCGGTCAGGCCTTCGCCCATACTGCCCTCCTAAAGTCGGGCGGTATTTGGCTCAGTCCTTAAGCCAGGTAGTTATGTAATGAATAAAGGATAGGTAATAATTTGTCAATGCCTTTAAAACGTTGTACTTTCAACTTTGTACTTTCAACTTTCA
>JAIXYK010000030.1 GCA_027490225.1 Bacteroidota bacterium
GAATAATGAATAATGAATAATGAATAATGAATAATGAATAATGAATAATGAATAATGAATAACGAATAATGAATAATGAATAAATATTATTTTAAAATGAATGCTTGATATTAATTTAAACTGCACCACCAGCCGTGGGAAAATAAACTATATATAAAATGAATACTACAGAAATGAAAGGAAATTGGAACGAGCAAAAAGGTAAACTCAAACAAAAATTTGCCATTCTAACAGACGATGACTTAATGCTTGCAGAAGGAAAAATGGACGAAATGATGGGTAAAATTCAAAAGAAAATCGGAAAGACTAAAGAAGAACTTCAAACAATTATTGCGGGACTTTAAAAATTAACTACCAGAACAGATCAGATTAAATCGTTAGCTTTTTTAGTTAACGATTTTTTTTATGGCGTAGCCTTCAAGAATTATATTATATAGAAATTTAAATTTTGTGAATTAACTAATTACAATAACATATGAGAAATGATATTGATTTTTAGCAATACTATTACTATTTATCAATTCAAAACTTTGCATATTTGCTGATTAATTGAATGATAATACACCTACCATTTCAAAAACAGTTATGTGTAACTAAAACATTTTTACTTGCAGAATGTTAGGATACCAACAAAATTAAAAAAAAATGACGGAGCAAATAGATAAACTTAAAAATACAATAGCCCCTTTAAGACAAGAGATAATCAATCATAAAGTTTACTCTATAATTAAAGACATTGACGATTTGAGAGTTTTTATGCAATATCATGTTTACGCTGTTTGGGATTTCATGTCATTACTCAAAACATTGCAAAACAACTTGACCTGCACAACAGTTCCATGGTTTCCAAAAGGTTCGGCAGACACTAGACATCTGATAAATGAAATTGTTGTTGGTGAAGAGTCAGATGTTGACTTAAATGGCATAAGAAAAAGTCATTTTGAATTATATCTAGACGCTATGCAGCAGTGTGGTGCCGACACCTCTAAAATTGAAAAATATATTGATGTTTTAAAAAATACTGGCGATTTCAATGCTGCTTTTATCTCTTCAGAAACACCAACAGAGGCAAAAGAATTTGTTGACTTTACATTTGAAATTATAAGAAGCGATAAAGATTATTTACAAGCTGCAATATTCACTTTTGGGCGTGAAGACCTTATCCCAGGAATGTTTGTTTCGCTTGTAAACGACATTTGTAAAAATTTTCCCGACAGCATTTCAATTTTTAAATATTATCTTGAAAGGCACATAGAAGTAGACGGAGATCATCACAGTCATCTTGCATTACAAATGACATCTATTCTATGCGGTACAAACGAGCAATTTTGGATAGAAGCACAACAGGCAACTATCGCATCACTGCAAAAGCGAATTGACCTTTGGAACGGCGCTTACAATCAAATAATGAATAAAAACGTTGCTAAAGTGAACGGTGTTTTAGAGGTTGAAAGTGCACTTTGAAACAATTGAAATACACTTATTCTGATGCAATTTCCCAAATCTATTCGCCCATTTATAGGTGCAAAAAATTATGAAGAATCTAGAAATTTCTACAGAGATTTAGGATTTGAAGAATCTGTTTTATCTCCCAATATGTGTTATTTTGACATGGATGGTTTTGGGTTTTATCTTCAAAATGCCTACGTAAAGGATTGGGTAGATAACACCATGATTTTTATGGAAGTAACTGATGTAAAAGAATTTTGGAAAAAATTAATGGCTTTAAATCTTCCTGCTAAATATGAAACTACCAGATTAGTTCCCATTCGAGAATTAGACTGGGGAAGAGAATGTTTTGTACACGACCCTTCCGGAATTTTATGGCATTTTGGGGAATTTAATGATGCATAGCTTCGGCACCCAGTACTTTCAGCGTTTTAACATGAGAAGAAAATGCATTAGCAAAGCTAGGTTTTAGATTATATGGATAGCCATGTTCATTTGCAACCTTTTTTACAATTGGTGCTATTTTCTTGTAATGAATATGACAAATATTTGGAAATAAATGGTGTTCTATTTGAAAGTTTAAACCGCCTACATACCAGCTCAAAAATCTATTAGAATGCGCAAAATCAGCAGTTGTCTTTAATTGGTGAACGTGCCAGTTTTCATACTTTTCTTCAGCCCCAATTGGTTGTTCAGCACCTTCTACCACATGTGCCAATTGAAATACTAAACTCAAAATTATACTTGCTACCCAATGCATAATTATAAATCCAATTAGAACTTGCCAGAAGCTAAAATTTGTTATTAAAACAGGTAATCCAATAATAATAGATAAGTAAACAAATTTCCTTAAAACCATTTTAATAAATTCTGATTTTACGCTGCCATGGTGGGAACGAACCAAACCTTGTCGGTTGTAAAGAAATAAATTAGGAAAATCATTGATCAATTTCACAATTGTCATCATTCCATAAAAAAAGAAAGCAAAAACAAACTGAAATCTATGGTGCTTTTTCAAAAGTGTTTTAAATGCTAAACGAATAGGACCTTTTGTATTGATATCCTCATCAACTCCCGAAATATTAGTGTAAGTATGGTGAAGTACATTGTGTTGAATTTTCCAATTTAAAACATTGTTTCCCAAAAGATATAATGTACCTCCCAATGTGTAATTTATCCATTCTCTTTTTGAGTATGAACCATGACAAGCATCGTGCATTACGCTCATACCAACTCCAGCAATGCCAACGCCCATCAATACAGTTAATGCCAATGCTGATAGCAATGACATTGGAAACATTAGGATTATTATAAAAGGGAAAACATATAAACTCAACATTACAATGGTTTTTAAAACCATAGCGAAATTTGCTTTTGTTGATATATTATTTGCAAGAAAATACTCCCCTACTTCATTTCTTAATTGATTTACAAATTGTTTTTCAGCCAACGCCCCTGACCCAAATTTAATATTTTTCATTCAATGCTATTAAAAAACAAACATAAGCTTAAAAAGTTAAACCTTCTAATGTTTTAGAATCTTTAAAATTGAATAATTTAAGGCTTTTCAAACTCTGAAATTAATTTAGAAAACAAAATTGAATCTTCAAAATTACCATTCACATTGTAATGTTTTCTTAATATTCCTTCTTGAACAAATCCAAATTTCGCCAACAATTTAAGAGAAGGATTATTATTGGGGGCTACAAGTGCTTCAATTCTTTGCAAATCCATTTTTGTAAATCCATGATAAATAATTGCTTCCAAAGCTTCTGTCATTAAACCTTTATTCAAATAATTTGAATTTGAAATTGCATATCCTAATTCTGCCCGCTGATGAAGTGGGTACCAATTATGAAAACCGCATCCTCCAATAATTTCATTTGAATCTCGGTAAATTAATTGAAATGGTTCTATGCTTTGGTTATAAGTTGTAAATCCTTTCAAATACCTATTTTTCTCTTTTTCAAAATCTTGCTCGGTTTTTAAACCTAAAACATGTTTAATTTCTGATTCAGAATAATTCTCAAAAAGAAATATGAAATTTGATGGAGAAATTTTCCTTAGGATTAATCTCTCAGTTTGAATTAATTCGAAATTTAATTCTTCCATCAGCATGAGCCAGAATAATTTAATTTTATTTTTAAATTTAAAAAATCAATTTCATATCAATCAACCAATACCATTCGCTTGGTTGCGTTAAATCCATCTGAAGTAGTTAATTTATAAAAGTAAATTCCAGCTGAAAGTGTTCCTTTTTGAATCGTTACCATTTGTTTTCCTCCTCCATTTACTTCTTTTTTCTGCATTAATTTACCATCCACACTAAATATCTCAACTTTGGATATTGTATTTGTTAACGAGACCTCAAATTCAATCAAAGTAAAGTCGCTAAAAGGATTTGGTTTATTTTGATACAATACGCTGGATGCAAATGCTTCGAAGTTTTGGTAAGTCGTAGTAGTATCTTCTATTCTGCAAGCAGTTACAAATGTTTTTCTACAATTAGCCGCCCATTGAGGAGTTCCACAAGCAGGAATGGCTCCATTCGCAATTGGAGTAACAAACACGGCGAATGTTCTTCCGCTGTTTAAACCACCTGCACTTTGTGGATCAAAACTAATTCCAGCACCTGTAAGTGTAGTACCTGTAATGTTTGGTGAAGTGGAATTTGTGTTCCATCCGCTTGGAACTGCACCTCCCGTTGGACAATTTCCATTTGAAGATTCCCTGAAATGCCAGCGCCATTGGTAAGCGCCTGAACCAATTGGATTTTGACTTAAAGTTATATTTGCAGGATTTCCAGTATTGCAGAAAGTTTGGTCTCCCGAGAGTATTGTACCAGGATTAAATGCTGGTAAAATTGTAATATTTCTCACTCCGGAAGCCCATTGTCCGTTGCTTCCTGTTGGACTTACAAAACATGCATAAGTGCGCGTTTGCGTTAATTCTGCCGGAGGGTCATAACTTGCAGAAGTTGCTAAATTTATAACTGTCCAACCTGCAAGATTACTTCCTGTTGGTGCAGCAACATTTCCATTTTGAAAATACCATTGATAATTAAAACCAATTGCTCCAGTTGGGGCAGTGGAGAAATTTATGATAGCAGGATCTCCGCCTGTTGCACACAATGTTTGGTTACCAGCTGCTAATGTACCATAGTTTACATTTCCGCCAACAGTATTTACAGTAATTTGTCTTGCACCTGTTGCCCAGCCAGCTGTTCCACAAGTTGGGATTCCTGTTGGCGTAACAAAACAAGCATAAGTTCTGCTAACAGTTAATCCTGAAGGAGGGTCATAAGAATTGGTAGTAGCCGTTTGAATTAAGTTCCAGCCTGTTAAAGAATTTCCGGTTGGAGCAGCTACAACTCCATCTCTTTGGTACCATTGAAAAGAAAAACTGCCAGAGCCAACTGGTTGTGTTGAAAATGTGATGTTTGATGGATCTCCTCCTGCATTAATACTTTGATTTCCGTTGGTCAAAGTACCTCTGTTTAAAACAGGTGGAACAAATATTTTACGACAATTATTTGCCCATTGTGCAGTTCCACAAGCTGGTGTAGTTCCTGATGCTATTGGAGTTACCATCACTGCAAATGTTCTATTGGTAGTAGTTGCACCAGCCGCAGGATCAAAATTGGTATTGGTTGCTCCATTAATTAAAGACCAACCTGCAGTATTATTTCCTAAAGGACAATTTACGGTTTGATTTATAAAATACCACTGGTAAGTAAATCCTCCTGAACCTACTGGTAAATTTGATAATGTAATGTTTGCAGGGTCAGCAGGACTGCACAAGGTTTGGTCTCCAGCTGTAACAGTTGCATTTTGAAATGCTGGTAAAATTGTAATTTGTCTTGCTCCATTTGCCCATAGACCCGTTCCGCCAGTTGGAGTTACGAAACAAGCATAAGTAGTGCTTTGAGTAAGACCTGCAGGAGGATCATAACTGTTTGTGTTTGCTCCGTTTATTAAGTTCCAGCTCGTAGTTAAATCTGTAGTTGGTGCATTTACAATTCCTATTTTAGAATACCATTGAAAAGTAACAGTAGCTCCGGTAGGTAGTGTACTAAAAATAATGTTGGAAGGGTCTCCTCCGGTAGCGCAGAAAGTCTGATTTCCGGCACTCAATACTCCTGGATTAATTTGCGGTATTATTGTAATTTGCCTTACTCCAAATGCCCAGGTAAATCCCGTACAATCAGGTTGACGAATGGGATCAATCATTAGTGCATAAGAAATAGTTGCATTTTGAACAGGTGGATCATATGAAGAGGATGTTGCTCCTGGAATCGCCGTCCAATTTGATGGTACAGTTGTACCTGTAGGAGCTTGCTGCTGAATTCCAGGAGCAGAATACCATTGAAAAAATCCTTCTATGGTTTGTTGTCCTCCACCAACGGTACCTTCACCGCCTAAAGTAATAACCGAAGGGTCGCCGCTTCCCGTAAAGGTTTGATTTCCTTGATTCAAATAACCGACAAAAGTTAAGACATTTATGGTAATTTTTCTTGAACCAATTGCCCAACGAGATGTAAATCCTGGCATTGAAACCAAGCAGGCATAACTTGTATTTGTAATAACTCCAGCTGGAGGATTGTATGCATTAGATGTTGCTCCAGTTATTAAACTCCAACCTGAAACATTATTGCTATTGGTAGATGGTGTAGATGAACCATTAAAAGAATACCATTGATAAGTAATTTGTCCTGTTCCAATTGGCGCTACTGAAAAAGTTATATTATTGGGATCAGCTGGGCTGCAAATATTTTCATCTGCAACAGTAATTTCACCTGGATAAAAACCAGCAGAAAGAATAGAAATTCTATAATCTTCTGCTTGACCATATAATAGATTACTGCATGCTTGTAAATTATCAGGATTAGTATTTACATCACTTACTACGCGCATTCTAAGCCAAGTATCTATTTGTGCATTTAAAGGAACTGTAAAAGTATTGGAAACAGTTTGGTAAGTGGAAGTTCCATTTACAGATAAAATTACCTCGTTAAGTTCAAAATTTCCATTTGCATTAAAATCAATATAAGCTCTTACATTTTGAATGGTTGCCCCTGTTGTTACCCAAATTGAATAAGTTCCACCCACTACTAAATCGGTTGTTTGGTTGCATGTAAAATCTTGAAATGGACCAACATTCGCCGCAGAAGAATAGTTATCAATTGTATTAAGAACCACTCTTGTTGGACCAGAATAAGTTGTATTATTAGGATTACTTGTAGTTGGACTGCATGATAATGGAATTGAACTCGAATTAGGTGAAACATTTAAACAAAGGGAGTTCGTCACTGAATTTCTTATTAAATTTCCAGGTAAAGGACCAAAACCATTGTTAAAATTAACCCCAGTTGAAGTTAAATGGCAATAACTCATAATTGTTCCTCCATTTACAGGTGCAGGTCCTGTTGCACAACCACCTTCAGTAGTGTAACAATTATCTATAGCACCGCCGGGCCATGAGCAAGCATGTGTATGCGGAGAACCCAGGTTATGACCAATTTCATGCGTTACCACATTTATTGTCCAAGAATAGGAAGGGAAATTATTATAAGAATTGTTGATGTTGCTATATGCATAAGATACTGACGGACTGCACAATGCAGTTAAATATGCTATTCCACCATAATTTGTATTTCTTGTGCTAAGTAAATGAGCTAAATCTCCATTAAATGAAGTTCTGTAAGTCCTATAAGCGTTGAGATAATTACTAGAACTGCTATTTGTTGAAAAAGGATCAGTTGTTGTCCAAACAAAAATTTCGGAGATTTGAGAGACAATACTTTCATTTGCAAAAATGGTATTCACGACATTGTACATTCCTGTAACAAAATTTACCACATTGGTTACATTGCTTTGTCGTTTTGTGTAAAAATCATAATCACATTCAAAATACATCCTAAAAATCCTCGTACAATTCCATGAAGGTGGTAATGCTTGTGTTGATTGCAAGTTCATCGGAGTTTCATCGGAAGTTTCGCAGGTGAATGGAATTTTTCGAGAAATTTCATTGGCATCCACCATTACGTATCTATTTGTATCTCCAAATTTTCCAATATCATAGGTTTTCCCTTCTATGCTAATGACGCCCATTACATCATTTTCAAAAATACTCAGCGCCACCAAAGAACTGTTTTGTCCTACAATTTTCCCTTTATAAAAAACCGAATTTGCTATAATGGAAGCAGCTTCTATATTTTTTCCATCTGAAGTTCTTACTTTAAAATCTTTTGTAACAACTTCGTTTTTTGTGAGTTGAATTGTCCAGATTTCTCCATTTTCCATACTTGGAATAGTAATTTCCACTTCATTTTGTTTTTTGGACAAAAGCTGATTTAAGGAATTAATATTTAGAAAAATCTCTTGATTATTAATACGGGCATTATTTTCAATTCTTTTCCATTCGCCAGAAAAAAGAGAAAGGGCGTTTTTACTATTATTCTGAGCTGTTATGGGTAAAACAATTATCCAAATTAATAAAATCAATAAATGGCGCAAAAAACTGCAACCCGAAATTACAGGTAAAGTAAACTTCATAAGTCGGAAATTAAAATTCTAGTTAAGTAGGTAATTACAAATATAATGTAATTTATTTAGTTTCATATTTTTGTGGTTTATCTGTCAATATTTAGTTAACTTTCCATCTTATAGATATTACAATTTATTAGATGGAATATAAAGATTATTATAAAATTTTAGAACTTAATAAAGATGCAACTGAAGCTGATATTAAGAAAGCATACCGCAAACTTGCGCGCAAATATCATCCTGACCTTAATCCAAATAACAAAGAGGCCGAAGCACGTTTTAAGGAACTAAATGAAGCCAACGAAGTGTTGAGCAATGCTGAAAACAGGAAAAAATATGACCAACACGGCGCCGAATGGAAAAATGCGGAGGCTTATGAAAAAGCAAGACAGGCAAATCAATCGCAACAAAATCCATTTGGTAGAAATACAAGACAAGATAGCGGTGAAGATTTTTCGGATTTTTTTTCTTCTATGTTTGGGGGCGGAAACACGCGTTCAGGCAATAGAAATGTAAAATTCCGAGGACAAGATTATTCAGCAGTTTTAAAGTTAAATTTAACTGAAGTTTTTATCACGCATCAGCGCACCTTAACTGTTGGAGGAAAAAATATAAGATTAACTATTCCGGCAGGAGTAAAAGATGGACAAATCATAAAAATTGCTGGGCATGGTGGCCCAGGAGAAAATGGTGGCCCGAATGGTGATTTATTGTTAACCTTTGAAATTGAAAACAATACCCATTTTAAAAGAGATAATGAGCATTTATATGCCATTATTAATTTAGATATTTATACAGCAACGCTCGGGGGAGAAATTACAATTGATACGATAGATAGCAAAGTAAAACTTACTGTAAAACCAGAAACCCAAAACGGTACAAAAGTGAAATTAAAAGGAAAAGGATTTCCTGTATACAAAAAAGATGGAGCATTTGGAGATTTGATAATTACTTATAATGTTCAAATACCAACTAATTTATCTGAGAAAGAAAAGGAATTATTTACTGAATTATCTAAACTTAGAAATCAATTATGATACAACATGCTACAATAGCCCAAATAATTGAATATTATCCTATAGAAATTAATTCATTGTACCGTTTAAATGAATCAGGAATAATAAAAATACTTACTATAGAGGAGATAGAATATATCCATCACGAAGAACTCCCTGAATTAGAAAGAATTATAAGGATTCAACAAGAATTAAATATTAATTTTGAGGCAATGGATATTGTATTAAATTTAATAGAGAAAATAAAAGAGTTGCAATTAGAAAATAATATATTAAAAATCCGATTACAAAATTCTGAATACTAAATATTTTAATTGTAGTCATATTTGAATTTATTTTTACATATTTGATTCATCAACTAAAAACTACACGCTATGAAGAAATATCAAATTGAACTAAAATGGGCACTCGTTTTTGTAGGAATGACGCTAATTTGGATGATTGGAGAAAAGCTACTTGGGTATCACAGCGAAAAAATTGCTCAACATGAAGTTACTACAAACTTTATAGCAATACCAGCTATTGCTGTTTATGTTTTTGCATTACTCGATAAGAAAAAGAATTTCTATAACGGCCACATGAACTATCTGCAAGGCTTCATTTCAGGAATTATTATTTCAGTAATTGTAGCTGCAATAAGTCCTTTAACACAATACTTAACCTCTGTTGTTATTTCTCCTGAATATTTCCCTAACATAATAAAATACGCAGTAGATAACGGTAAAGCAACACAGGCTGAAGCCATCAGTTATTTCAATCTCAAAAGTTATATTACTTACGGAGTTATTGGAGCCTTAGGAATGGGGGCAGTAACATCAGCAATTGTTGCAATTTTCGTAAAATCGAAAAATAAATAATAACTATGAAAAAAGTGCTTTTACTTTTGGCAGATGGATTCGAAATATTTGAAGCCAGCGTATTTATTGATGTTATTGGATGGAATTTATTAGAAGGCGATAAATCTACCCAGCTTTTTACCTGCGCATTAAAAAAAGAAATAAAAAGTTCATTTAATCAAAGATTTATTGTTGATTTTACAATTGAAGAAGTAAACATTGAAGATTATGTAGCACTCGCCATTCCTGGAGGCTTTGAAGATTATGGATTTTATATAGATGCCTATCATCCTGATTTTTTAGATGTAATTAGAAAATTCGAAAATCAACAAAAAACAATTGCATCAATTTGCACTGGTGCTTTACCTGTAGCAGAAAGTAATATCCTGAAAAATAGAAATGGGACTACTTATAATTTAAATCCAAAGAGACAAAATGCGCTTCGCGATAAATTGGTAAATGTTTTAAACCAACCAATTGTAGAAGATGGAAATATTATTACATCTTGGAATCCTTCTACAGCAATGGATGTAGCCTTTTTATTATTAGAAAAATTGACAAATAAAGAAAATACCAATAATGTTAAACGATTAATGGGATTTAATTAAATATTAATTAATTCAAATAATGTCTTTGACGACTTTCTTTATTCCGGAAATAACAATTATTTCCCTTCAGGAATTGGATACCTTTTAAACGGTGCATTTCTATCAAATAAATACCTGTAAGTAATGTATTTCTTAGCAGATTCTGCACCAACCGATTCCCACAATTTGCGCATCGGAGGATTAAAATCGCCCACCCAAGAAAATTCAAGTTCTTTGTATTGTGGCATTTCTTCGAATACTTTTTCTAAATGGTAAATAAATGCCGATTCAATTCCTAAACCCTGGAAACGAGGCACAACGCCCATTAACACACTTCTTGCCCTTGTTATTTTTCTGGTTTTCACCATGTAAAGCAATTTCAATTTATTTATTAAATTTAATTTCCCATTAAATGTTTTAAATATTTGATTAACGTCTGGATACATTAAATAAATAGCAACTGGTTCCCCCTCAAAATAAGCAATCCAAATAAATTTCTCTTCAAGCACCATTTTCGCTTTTTTAATAAAAGTGCGCACATAATCGGTTTCCATGGGTTCAAAATCCTCTTTAAAGTCTTTCCATGCCTCATTAAAAACCTTGGTAAAATCAACAGCATATTTATCCATTTCATTGAATTTAAAATGCTCAAAACTGTACCCCGGTTTTTTCGTTATCCATTCTGCAATTTTCTTAAAACGAGGTGGAATACCACGTTCTAAATAAAAATGAAAGCCTTCTTGGTTGTAATACACTTCAAATCCATAAGCCTCAAATAGATTCTTATAATAAGGTAAATTATAGGCTACATTGTACGATGGTTGTGTAAAACCATCCACCAAACAACCCCAGAATTTATCCGGTTCGCCAAAATTTATGGGGCCATTCATGGCTTCCATTTTATTTTCCTGCAGCCATTTTTTTGAAGTATCGAAAAGTAAATTTGCAGTAGGTTGGTCGTTTATACAATCAAAAAAACCAACACCACCTGTTGGTTGACCAGATTCATTGGCCTTTTTAAAATCAATAAAAGCAGCAATTCTACCAATTAATTTCCCCTTTTCGTCCTTTACAATCCAGCGTTTTGCAATTCCATGTTTAAAATACGGATTCACATTCTCATCAAAAATCCCATTCAATTCCTCATCCATTGGACAAACCCAGGCAGCATCGTTTTTATAAATCTCCCGCGCCACATCCAAAAATACCCGCTTCGTTTGCTCATTATTAACTTCAATAATCTTCATATTTCCTATAAAATTTAAACATCGCTCATTGCTTGCTTTTGGGCGTTCCCCTTCGGGTCGCGTCTTCGGCTATAAGTCCTCACCTGCTGCGCCAAATATATATTATTTATTGGTTTGGCGCTGCAGGTTCCGGGCTTCCGCCTCAACCGCTAACGCGGGCATTCGTCTAATTTGAGAAGTAAGTTCAAATTCAGCATTTGAAGCATTCGTCAAGTAAGTATAAAAATTAGCATTCATAAAACATCGTTTTTTGGTATTGCGCTTTAAAATATGTTGGTTTGATACATATTTATGGGGTGTCCCTAACCTCCCTCCGCCGGTTTCAACCTACCATTTTAACAAACATTATAGATGTAGGCTTTTGAAAAAAGTATTAACAAAATGCATAATTATCTTGGTTAAAAAAGTTGAATTAATAATCAAAATCAACTATAAGATTCTGCCATTGTTAACATCTCAAAAGAAATATTTAGAATCGATATTTTAAAACTGATAAATTGTTTCTCTTTGGCAGATGAATATTACTTCAACAATTTATTAGGAATTAACTTAGTTATATATCATTTTATTCGACATCAAAAATATGAAGAGTAAAATTGAGTTGTAAACATCGCTCAGTGGGTTACAGTTGTTTAATTAGTAACTCAAAGAAATAATAACAATCATGAACAAACCTTAAGTAGGTTTTGTTAAACGTCAAACATCAAAAAAAATGAAAGCAATTCTAATTCTATTTTTCGGGTTATCATCGAATATCATTTCAAAAAGTGATATGATATTCAATTTTGGAAGTGGGCAAAATCAGATTAATAATTGGGTTTTGATTTCTGACAATATCATGGGTGGTGTTTCAAAATCTAATCTAGAATACACAGACAACACAATGATTTTAAAAGGAGATATTTCTTTGAGAAACTTCGGCGGATTTGCTTCAGTAAAGACTCAATTTGGAAAACATGACATTTCTCAATTCAAAGGAATTAAGATAAAATTCAAATCCACAAATCAGAAGTTCGCATTCACCCTTGAGGACAGTAACAACTGGACATTACCAAACTACAAAGGATCATTCTATTCAACTAGTTCCAATACTTGGGAAGAGAAGACTATTTTTTTTAAGGACTTTAAACAATACCAAGTTGGAGAGGCTACTGGAAAAAAGTTAGAAGATTCAAAGCTGAAAAGCATAGTCAGAATGGGTATAATTACAACTGAGAAGAAGGAAGGTCCTTTCTCAATTGAGATTGATTATATTGAATTTGTGAAATAAATAATTAAAGAAGTTATCTCTACTTTAAAAAGTACCCTTATCGAATGAGAAAGGCCTTTTTTTATTATATTATTAATTCCTAATTTAATTCACCACGAAAAATCTCTTCTACCAATTTATAATATTTTTCCATCAGTACTTTCCTTTTTAATTTGAGCGTTGGTGAAAGCTCACCAGTAGCTACATTCCATTCATCGGGAACTAATTTAAATCGCTTTATTTTTTCGTCGCTTCCCAATGTTTTATTATAATTTATGGCTATTTTATGGTATAGGTCGAGAACTGCTTTTTCTTTGATTAAATCGGCTTTATTTTCTGTTGCAATTTGTTGTGTTTTTGCCCAACTTTTTAGTGCCTCAAAATTGGGAGAAACCAAGGCACTAGCATACTTCTCGCCTTCGCCAATAACTAAAATTTGGTCTATATAAACAGATTCCTTGTAAATGTTTTCTATGGCCGCTGGTGCTACATATTTTCCATTTGATAATTTAAAAATCTCTTTTTTGCGGTCGGTAATTCTTAGAAATTTACCTTCTTCTAACACTCCAATATCACCGGTTTTAAAAAATCCATGCACATCGAATGCTTCTTCGGTAGCTTTTTCGTCTTTGTAATAACCCATCATTACGTTTGGTCCTTTACACAAAATTTCTCCACTTTCATCCAACTTTAATGTTACGTTTTCTATCACAGCACCAACAGTTCCAAGCTTAATCAAAGGTGCTTGATTTCTATTAATTGTAATGATTGGAGATGTTTCGGTAAGACCATACATATTGATTAACTTAATGCCTGCAGCCCAAAAAACACGCTCCATCTTGGGACTTAATGCCGCTCCACCTACTCCAATATGCAATACTTCATTTCCCATCACTTCGCGCCATTTGCTAAAAATTAACTTATTGGCCAATTTCAATTGTAACTCATAAAAGGCTCCATTTTTCCCGTTTAGTTGATATTTATAACCTAAATCTAATGCCCAAAAGAACAGCATTTTCTTAACGCCCGTTAAGGAATGTCCTTTGTCCATAATCTTATCGAATACTTTTTCCAAAATCCTTGGAACAGCGCCAAAACCATGAGGTTTTACAGCTTTTAAATCCGCCGCAACTGAGGCAATGCTCTCTGCATAATAAATACTAACTCCAGAATATTGCAATTGATAATTTGCCATGCGTTCGCCAACATGGCAAATGGGTAAAATACTTAAATACCTATGTGCTGGTTTTAGTTGAAATACAGCTGCTGCTGCCAGTGCATTGCTTACCAAATTTTGATGTGATAATAAAACACCTTTAGAAGTTCCTGTGGTGCCTGAAGTATAAATAAGCGTGGCACAATCTGTAGGTTTTATTATAGCTTTTATTCCCTGTAATTCATCTTTATAAAAATTGGCATTTTCTTTTCCGAGTTCCACCAAGTTTTTCCAATTTCCAATTCCTTCAATTTCATCAAAGCTGCATAAGCTTTTTACTGTTTGCAAGTTTGGTTCAATGGCCTTGGCTATTTTTGCAAGGTGCTTATCAGAAACCACCAACATTTTGGCTTCAGAATGATTTAATAAATGCGTGTAAGCTGGTCCATCAAGCGTTGCAAATAAAGGAACATGTATTATTCCTAATTGTGCCATGCCCAAATCCATGAAATTCCATTCGGGGCGATTGTTGGAGATGGTGGCTATTTTATCTCCTTTTTTTAGCCCCAATTTCATGAATGCATAGCTAATGTTATTGGCAAAATCTATATATTCTTGTGCGCTATACTTTATCCATTCGCCTTTTTCTTTGCATACTAATGCATCTGTTTTATCGCTAAAATTGGTGGAATATCTTTCTAATAAATCGAATGTTCTGCTTATTTCCATTGTTGATTGAAGGCTATTTTTTTATCTCCTTGATGCTTGAATATTGCATCAAAGTGGTCAGCAATATACTTAAGAATTTGCTATTGATGCTACTGAATGGGAGTTTAAGTGTTTTAAACGTTTATATATGTTTAAAAAACGGCTTTGCAAATAGTAAATGTTAGTTTTGATAAAGCAACAATAGCAAAATGCGGAACTTCAAATAACATTTTAACAAAACCCAAATAAGGCTATGAATAAATTAGAATTGATTCCAGAAATAATAATAGCAAACAAAATATACCTGATTAGGAAAAAAAAGGTAATGCTTTCTTTTGATTTAGCAGAGCTTTATGAAGTGGAAACTAAAAGATTGAATGAGCAAGTAAAAAGAAATATTGGAAAGTTTCCAGAAAGATTTATGTTTCAGTTAACCCAAGATGAATATGTGTTTTAAAGGTCGCAAAATGCGACCTTTAAAATGAAGGTGCCTTAATCATTTAATGGGCAATCATGATATTAAATTGCCATGGGTTTTAACCCATGACTAAAGTTTTTTCGAATGATCAAGGGTTTTAACCCAATAATTAAGGAGAAGGTATAATTTTACAATATTGTTGCATACGAATTTTAATTTTGTCTTTCTGCCTTCGGCACGACTTCCTTTTGTCTTGACACAAAAGGAAGCAAAAAGTCAAGAAGCTCCAAAGAGCTGTCCTTCGGACCACTCGGCACTTTCCGCCAGAGCCCGCAATGCCAGTGCTTCGGAAAAGCCTTCGTTCAGCTTGCTGGAGCTTCCAACATTTCGATAACGCTACGGGGCATTTTAAGAAGTATGAAAATTATTTTACCCCCAGCGACCTCAAAATATCCACCATTCGAATTTACAAAACATGGAATTTTAATGTTGTCGAGCATGTTGAAAAGTGAAAAAGCCGATAAAGTTTAATGGAACTAAAATGCCACGCCCCTGATAGAAGCGGTAGCCCGCAGCCCCCCTTTTTTGGGGCGAGGACTACAAGCGAATAGCAGGAAAAGGCGCCAAAAAATCTGAAATAACTGCATTTTCCTGACTGTAAAACAAGGTACAAACGAATCCTTCGGCTGGAAAAACGTTTTTTATTTTCCAATCTACCTGCTCAAAAAATCCTTTGACTTCGAGCAATTTATAATTTCCATTTTCAACTTTAAACTCCAGACTATCTGGTGTTAAACGCATACCCTCGCCTATTGCTTTTAAATACCCTTCTTTAACGGTCCAAAACTTAAAGAAACGAGCAAGTTTTTCTTCCTCCATTTTGCGAATGTAGGCTGCTTCATTCTTTGAAAAATTCTTATCGATAAGTTCTTCAATGTCTGGTAATGGCCTAATATGCTCTAAATCAATACCTACTTCACCAGCTCGAGATATGGCATAAACAACCCTGTTGCCTGAATTTGAAATGTTGAATGTGAGGGAATAATCATCCTGAGAAAATGGTTTTCCCTTGTTATGCCGGCCAATTTTTAAATCTATTGGAGGAATGCCTAAATAGGCTGAAAGCAACAATCTCAAGCCTCCTTGGCTAACAATAAAGTTATTTTGTGCATCTTGAAATTTATAGTAGTTAATTCTACTTTTTTCTAAATCTGTTAATGCTGAATGGCATTTTGCAATGAAGTCATCAGAATCTCTGCTACTTGCTGTCCATAAATGAATTTCACCTTTGGATAAAATAGGAAAGGGCCGTTTGGAACCATTTGCTCCAAACAACCCTTCGTTTCCTGATAATTCAGACATTGTCGGTTAAGCCATTACGCTGTCTGACAATTCTGTAGTTAATATTTCAAGCAGTTCTTCTTTGTTATCTCTACAAAACAAGTGACCACCATTTACAGTTCTAAATTTAAACGTAGAATTGGTATGTTGTTTCCAACCTCTTAATTGCTCTTCTGTAAATACAACATCATCAGTTCCTGCAATAGCCGTAAGCGGACAATCTAAAGGAGCTGCATCTAAGTATTTGTAGCGCTTACCTAATAAAATATCTGCTCTCAAAGAAGGCAACATTTCATTAAATACCTCATTGTTTTCGATTACAGATTCAGGAATCTCTAATGATCTCAAGTGATTTTTAATGTTTGGAATATTTTTGTCCTTGTAAACTTCATCGTCGGCAATAGCTTCTAGGAATTTAAATGGACTCACCAAATGAGGAGCTCTCCAGCCACCAACTATAAACATGGTTGGATTCACGTCTTTCTCTTTTCTCAAATAACGCGTCAATTCTAAAGCTATACCAGCGCCAGAGCTGTGTGCATAAAATGCAATTGGCGTAGTTAATAATGGCTCGATAACTTCTGTCATTTTCTTTACCAATTCATTCACATCATCAAATGGTTTTTCATCTCCACGCTCTTCACGACCTGGTAATTGTACTGCACATACTTCAATGTCATCTGGCAAGAATTCGTGCCAAGAAGTGAAGATAGATGCACCACCCGCGAAATATGGTAAACAAAACAACCTTAATCTTGGATGTTCAATTTTCTTACTGCGGATTATCCATTTATCCAATTCACTTTTCTCCACCAATACACCTTCTCCACCACTCGATTGTCCTGTTAATTCATCGATAATCTGAACGCTCATTTCTTCCATTGTAGGACCACGCATGATGCGCATCATAGAATAATCGACCGTTACGTTACTTTGAATCCAGTTACGGATTTGGTTTGCCATTAAAGAATCTAAACCGTATTTGGTAACAGGTTCGGAAGTGCTTACTTTATCGGCAGTTGTACCCAATACTCTTGCGAATGTATCTTTTAATTGGGTTAACAAGATTTCAGTTTGTTCTCCGGGTTTTGCTTCTAACAAGGTAATTTTCAATGAACCATTTCCAGCGCCAGAAGATGTTCCTGAGCTCAACTCTTTTTCGCGAATCAAGTGAGAGAAACGACTAGATTTTGCAGAATGCGGGAAGAAACTTCCAATCATTTCCCAATCAGAATCTGTAGCCACACGCTGCACTGGATTGTTTAATAGCATTTGCTCCAACACAACCAATGCCTGTTGCAAGCTAAATGCTTTCCAGCCTTGTTTGTACAATAAGCCGCCAACGTTACCGCTACGTGCCACAAAACCTACATCACCAATAACACCCCAATTGATGGTCATTGCTGTTAAGCCTTGAGCTCTTCTCCAAGAAGAGAAATTATCTAAGAAGCTATTTGCTCCCACATAACTCACCTGACCTGGATTTCCGTAAATTGCTGAAATAGAAGAATATGAAACGAAATGTTCTAAATCCATTTCTTTGGTAGCTTCATGTAAATGCCAGCAACCAACAGCTTTAGGAATAAAAACTTTCATGTATCGGTCGTAATCAATTTCAGGAATACTGCCGTCATCTAAAACCATGGCCGCATGCTGAATTCCTTTTAAAGGAGGCATTGTAGCTTTGATTTCTGCAAAAACACGCTCCACATCTTGTTTATTCGAAACGTCAGCCTTAGCAATCATTACATTAGTTCCGTGAGCAATCATTTTCTCAACAATTGCTTTTTCATGCTCAGTTTTTGGTCCACTGCGGCTCATTAAAACTAAGTTCTTCGCACCTTTGGTGGTCATCCATTCTGCAACAGACAATCCGAAACCTGAAGCTCCACCAGTTAATAAGTAAGTAGCATCTGCTTTAAACTCGATTGCTGCTGGAGGTGCGATTTGAACTTCACCTTCCATTGCAACGATAATTTTACCAATGTGACGCGCGCCTGCCATGTATTGGAAAGCATCCGCCAATTTAGAAACAGGGAATACTTTTACAGGATGTGGGGCAAATTTATTGGCCACAAAATAATCGATAGATTCTTGGAATAATCTTCCACCGAAGATGTCTTTTTGCTTAAATAAGCGGTCAACATCTACTCCAAAATAAGTAAGGTTATTTCCAAATGGCTCTAAGCCTAATTTGCTGTTGCGGTAAATATCTGTTTTACCAATTTCTACAAATCGGCCGTAAGCTGCAAGGCATTTTACGCTCTTGTAAATGGCTTCACCTGAAAGTGAATTCAACACTACGTCAACTCCTCTTCCACCTGTTTTTGCCATGATTTCATCAGAAAAATCTAAGTTACGAGAACTCATGATGTTTTCTGGTTTAACACCGATTGATTCGATATACGCGCGTTTGTCAGCGCTACTAACAGTTGCAAAAATCTCTGCTCCTATTGCTTTTGCGATGTGAATGGCTGCAATACCAACTCCACCAGCTGCTGCATGTATCAATACTGTTTCGCCTTTTTCTAAACGGCAATGGTGAATCAAAGAGAAATAAGCAGTAGTATAGACAACTGGTAAGCTGGCTGCTTCGTTCCAGTTGATTCCTGTTGGTTTCTTCACGCAATGAACTGCTAATGGATAAGCAAATCCGCCCAAGCAAGATGGCGCGGTTGCCATTACCTCATCGCCAATTTTTACATTGCTTACATTTTTACCAATGCGTGTTACAACACCAGCGCATTCTAAACCGAATGTTCTCCCGAATAATCCACCTTCAACGGCTGCATCAGATAACAAGCCCATTGCAATCATAATATCGCGGAAGTTTAAAGCTGATGCCTTAATACTTACTTCCACCTCATTGTCTGCCGGGTCTTTTCTTTCTGTTTCACGCAACACAAGGTTGTCAAGAACACCATACTCTGAAATAGTTGCTGTATAAGCCGTTCCTTCTGCTGAAACTGTCTTTTTAGCTTGTTGTGAAATGGTGTCTTTGGAGATTCTTTCCAGCTTATTGAAGTATCTTTTTCTACCTCTGAATGCAATTTCATCTTCGCTATCGGTGCTGAAAAACTCTTCTACCAATGCATCAATTTCAACTTGTTCAACAGTTGCGCTGAAATCTACCATGCGCGATTTGAACAATGGAAATTCGTTTACCACTACTCTACTCACTCCACGCAAACCTTCTTGAGCAAGGTTAATAATTTCAGGAGATCCACCAATTGATTGTGCACCACTAGACAATAACCAAATGCTTGGTTTGTCTTTGTAGTTTGTAGTATTCAATTTGCGCATTACATTCATCAACATGATAGAAGATTGCTCTTCTGATGAAATAATGGTAGCTTCTGAAAGTTGCTCATTCGAAACAGCATCTAATCCCCAAGCGAAAACAATTCCTTGAAGATTTCCATTGGCAGCTGCATGCTCAATAACTGCGTCTGCGCCTTCCTGGCCTAAAGTATCGATCTCAAATTCATGCTCAGAAACTTTATTGAATGCATTGCTCTTTTTTACAACAGTAATGGTTTTATTCAAAGATTTTAACTGTTGAATAATTTTATCTGCAGTTCCATTTTCATCAGCAAATACTAACCAATCAGCCGCAGTTGTCTTAGCTACATTTTCTACTTTTACAGTATTTAAATCTAACTTTTCCGCTCTTGCAAGAATTACACTTTGGCAAGAAACATCATTCTTTTCGAAATCGCTGTACATGGCAACATCAGAGAAACCGTTTGCTTGTAAAACAGTTTTCCAGGTTTCAGGAGCCATAGTAGCATGCAATGGACGAATGTCCATATCTTCAAACAACCACCAGCCTTCTGTCATCCCGAAAATAAAATCGAGGTAAACCGGAGAATTGGTTACTTCCAACATCATTAAGATTCCTTCAGATGCTAGTAGCTTCTTAGCATTTCCCAGAGAAACAGAAAGATTTCTTGTAGCATGAATAACATCAGAAGCAATGATTAAATCGAAAGAATTCAAATCAATTCCTTGTGTTGCAGGATCTTTCTCAATATCCATGATGCGGTATTGCACAAATGGATATCTCGCAAATCGTTGTTGTGCTTTTAACAAGAACATGTGCGATAAATCAGTATACACATATTCTGTTCTATCTGCTGGTAACATTGGCAAGATAGCTTGAGTCATACCTCCTGTTCCAGCTCCGATTTCTAACACGCGCAGAGTTTGGTCGGCTGGTAGATTAGCAATTAACTCGCTAATTGATTTTGCAGCTATGTCGTTGTATTTCTTAAATGCGAAACCTTCTACGTAATATTTCACAATTGCATCCCATTTATCTTCAGGGAAAATCAATTGGATTGGGTCTATCGTTCCTTGTAAAACTCCTGCTATTTCAGGTCCACAACGCCCTAACAAAGTAGATTCGTGGTGAAATTGTGGATATTTTCCATGTAATTCATCCATCCAAGCACGTGTATCTCTGAAAGATGGAGTTTTGATGATAGTATACACACCGTTATCTCCACTTACAAAACCTGCATTTTTCAATAACAAGAACATGTGGTGAAACAAGCGATTGTGTTCCTTCACTACCTTAAAGTCTGCAGCAGCTTGTTCTACATTGATTACTTTACCAACTTCGAAATTTAAACCGAGTTCTTTTAAGGCATTTGCGATGTAGCCAATGGTTAATTTCCATTGTTCAGGCTCATATAAATCGTAATATTCTTTTTGTTCGTGACGTGCATTTACCTCATTGAGCGTTTTTGCTACTTCGGTTCTAATTGAATTTGGTGAAGGAAGATATTCGCCTGGATTGCGCAACAATTGTTGGTCGGTACGAGGTTTCATGTTCCATTTATATTCGTAGAACCATTTATCTTCATCACCTCCATTTTCACCTCGAGAACCCTTTAAGTATTGCGACTTAAATCCATGGAATTCAGCAACTAAACTTCCATCATCGTTAAAAATCCATAATTCACCTAAAGCGTATTCATCTGTCCATTCGCGTAAGCGGCCATGTACAATTAACTTGAATGAATTTGGTTTTGTATAGAATTTAATTCTGTCGATATGTACAGGAATGTAAACTCCCATTTTCTTGTTTACATCTTCGCGTTCGTTGAAAATTCCGAACACCGTTTGGAAACAGCTGTCTAAAACACCTGGATGCAAATTGAACTGGAAAAACTCCGAACGAATGCTTTCGTGTACTTCAATCTCACTGATAGATTCCCACAATCCGTTACTTCTGTATAACTTTTTGATGGCACGGAATGATGGACCGAGGTATAAACCGCTTTCCAGCAATTCATCGTGCATGCTTTTCACAGGAACCGGAATGGTAACACGCTTGCGAATTTCTTCTAAGTTTACTGGAATCGGTGTAAATGCATCACCAATGTGGTTCATTTTTCCGTTTGAACACATTGTCCATTGTGCATCTTTACCTTTGGGCTTTGTGTAAATGAAATAGTTACCACCATCATGCGAAATATCCATTTGTATGTATGGAGGTTCTCCTGAATCAGGTAAGAATAATGCACGTTCGAAATTAAGGTCTTCTAAAAACCCGAATTTCTCTCCAAACGTCTGTAAACCGGCTGAAATAGATAAATCTACGTGACCAGCGCCAGGGAAAATAATTGGCCCTTGTACTTTATGGTCTTCGATGTACGGATAAGTGCGTTTGTCTAAAGTGATATCCCAAAGAACATTGCTGCTTTCTCTTGCAGAAACAACTTTTTTGGTCAAATGTGGATGTTCGAAAATTCCTAAACGTTGTTGTTTTCCTTCTGCAGTTTCAATCCAATAAGATTCTTTTTGCCAAGGATATTTTGGAAGTTTTATGAATGCATTATCATTACCATAAAACGATTTCCAGTCAATTTTAGCTCCCCAAGTATGCAATGCTGCAGCACTTGATAAGAAAATTGCTTTTTCGTTTTCTTTTCTTCTTAAAGAAGGAATCACCAATCCTTTTTTCTTTTTCTTTGAGAGCAAGTCGTTTACACCAATTGCATGAATTGGATGTGGTCCTAATTCAATAAATGTATCAAAACCATCATTTATTTGCGCCTCTACAGCTGCTGTAAAATAAACAGGTTCGCGCACGTTTCTAAACCAATACATTGGATTTAAATCTTCCCCATTCACCTTATTTCCTTCAACTGTAGAATAGAAAGGAATTTTGGTAGCAACAGTTTTAAATTCTCCTAATGATGCCAATAATTCATCCTTTAGAGGCTCCATGTGATGGCTATGGAAAGGCACATTCACTTCTAATAATCTGTGGAAAATATCTTTGGCGTTTAATTCAGCTGCAATTTCTTCAATTACATCTGTATCACCTGATAATGCTACCATTGATGGACCATTTACAGCTCCAACAGAAACGCGGTCTTCTTTTCCTTCAATCAATTTTAATGCGGCCTCAAAAGGAACGCCTACAGCCATCATTCTTCCTTTATCGGTAGCTTTTTGTTGCACACGACTTCTATGAAAAATCAACAATACCGCTTGTTCTAAAGTTAAGGCACCCGAAACATAACCAGCTGCAACTTCACCAATACTATGTCCAACAACTGCGGATGGGTGAATGCCCATTGCTTTCCACATTTCGAACAAAGCAATTTGAATGGAGAATAAAGAAGGTTGCGCAATATTTGTTTCGCTGATGCGAGATGTTTCTTCTGTTTTAGTCAATTCTTCAATCAACGACCAATCTGCATGCACAGAAAGCATTTTATCTAATTTCTCGATGGTTGCACGGAAGATTGGTTCATTTTCGAACAATTGTCTTCCCATTCCCCACCATTGCGGACCTTGACCAGAAAAAATAAATACTATCTTTTCTTTAACAGTATTAGCACGTCCTTCTGATATCCCTGTAAGCGTTTCTCCATTTAAGTAAACTTGAAGACTATCTGCCAATTCCTCTTTGGAAGAAGCAACAATTGCCAATCGAATATCGTGGTGAGAGCTGCGTAATGCAGTTGAAAAACAAATATCACTGAAACTTGCTTTGTTTTCTGGGTCTTTTAAGAATGCAATGTACTGTGCAGCTTTTGCTTTTAATGCTTCATGGCTGGTTGCTGATAAAGTACAAATTTGTAATCCTTTTTTATCGTTTGCTTTTGATGGAACAACTGCATCATAACCTTGCAATACTACGTGTGCATTAGAACCTCCAAATCCAAAGGAGTTTACGCCACCATATCTTGCCTTGCCGTTTGGTTTCCAAGAAACTTCGTCGGTTGGAACTTTTAACTTTAAATCATCAAAAGGAATGTTTGGATTTCCTTTTAAAAAGTGAATGTTCGGAGCAATAACGCCATGTTTCAACGCTAAGGCTAATTTACTTATACCAGCAACACCTGAAGCTGGTTCTAAGTGACCAATATTTGATTTTACAGAACCGATGTAACAGAAATCTTCTCTGTCTGTTCCAATTACTTTACCTATAGAATTTGTTTCAATTGGGTCACCAACGAAAGTACCTGTTCCATGCGCTTCCACATAATTTACCATATGTGGGTCAATTCCTGCATCTTTATAAGCATCTACCAATAAATCTTGCTGAGCAATTGGATTAGGAACTGAAATTCCTTTTGTGGCGCCATCTTGATTTACGGCAGTACCAATGATTAATGCATAAATATTGTCACCATCTTTTTCAGCTTGCGCCAAAGTTTTGATGATGATTAATCCAGCGCCTTCGCTACGAACATAACCATTTCCTCTTTCATCAAATGAATAACAAATACCATCAGGCGAAAGGAAACCACCTTTACTGAAACCCATTTGAGGTTCCGGTTTAAGGATTGAATTTACACCACCTGCGAAAGCTAAATCTGCATCACCTTCCCAAATGGCGCGACAGGCAGAATGCACTGCATTTAATGAAGAAGAACAAGCTGTATCGATTGCGAAACTTGGTCCTTTTAAGTTGTAAGAATAAGAAACACGGTTTGCGGCGATACAAAGTGCCGAACCAACATTGGTATGCGCTCCGATGTTAACGCGTTCTATTGGAGTATTTTGAATATCTCCATAATCGTGCGCTGAGATACCTAAGAAAACAGCTGCTTTTGAATTATCAAGATCGTCTAGACGTAAACCTGCATCTTGGATTGCTTCGTAAGAAACTTCCAAAACCATGCGCTGCTGAGGGTCCATTCTCATAGCTTCCAACGGAGAAATACCAAAGAATCCAGCATCAAACTTGTCAACTTCTTTAATGAAACCGCCACGTTTAACACTTATTTTGGACGCTCTTCTGAACTCAGGAGCAAACATTGCTTCTACATTCCAACGATCGGCGGGAATTTCACCCAAAGCATCTTTTTTTCCACTTAATAAATCCCAAAATTCTTCAGGAGAATTTACGTCTCCGGGAAATCTGCATCCGATCCCAATGATTGCTAAAGGTTCTCTTTTCTTCATTTTTAATCTTGTTTACTTTATTTTAAAAAAACGCAGCAAAGTAGGTGAAAAAATGAACAAATAAGGCATTTCTTAATAACTAAAATTTAGTTTAATGTGAATAATTCCCCAAAACATCTACTTTCCAAACTCCAACTTTCTGATTTTCTTGGAAATAACTGTAGACTGTTTTTAAATTCTCCCAAAAAAATTGTTGAGATTTTCCAAAGTCGGTGTGAATTGCCATTCTCAAATTCTTCTCTGTCATTTCAAATGGAAAAATATGAACAGGAATTTCCTTTTGACCTGCACTTTTTGCGCATACTGCCAGCATATAAACTTCTTCAATCCATTCGTCTGTTAAAGGCAAACAACCTATAGTAACACATTTTCCATGTATAAAAATATCTCCGCCAAGGTCTTTCGCTTTCGAACGCTTTTTATCGGCTGCATTCGGGTAATTCAATCCCAATGATAAATAATATGTTGAAGTTGGATTAAAACGATTGATGGTGTAGACTCCTTCTGGAACTTGGCCATCTCCTTGTTTCATTTTCGGTCCAAGTACTCCGCTCTTAGCGCACACCTCGTAAGTTTTGAGTAGCACATATTTTAAATCGGTTTTATTTTTCCCCCAAATTTCTAATTTATCTTCTGTTTTAAAAGCACGAATAAAAATTTCAAGTTTATCCGTTGAGATTTTTTTATCGGACAATAGCTTTTTGATAGAACTACCTTTATTGGTCCAGGCTTTCTTAACTCTTGAATTATTTAACTGAGAAGTTAAAAATGTTTGAGAATAAATGTTAAATTTTATAAAAATAAAAAATAATAAAAAACGGAAGTTTAATTTCATAAAGTAATATTATTCAAATAGTTATTATAAAATAAATTCGAACTTAAAATGTGATTTTATTTTTGGAATACTACAATTCTGATGAAACGATAATAATTACTTTTTCTTATTCTCTTCATAACAGGAGCCATATGCATGGAATTTTAAACAATTGCTTTTAATTGAAAAAGTCAATTACTTAACTAGAAAACGTTATTCATTATTCAACACTTCGCGCAATCTTTCTCCTAAAACATAAAATGAAACAACAGTAAAAAATATCGCTAAACCAGGGAAAACCACCATCCACCAGGCATCAAATTGCTGTCTTCCTGCACTAAGAATCGAGCCCCAGGTAACAACTTCATCGGGAACACCAATTCCTAAAAAAGACAAGCTACTTTCAATTATAATGCTGCCTGCAATTAAAAAAGTAATTTCAATAATAACTGGCGTAAGTACAGCAGGTAGAGCATGCTTATATAATATTCTTAAATCACTAAAACCCATTGTTTTGGCCGCGTCTAAGTAGCTTAGTTCTCGGGTGCGTAACATTTCTGCTCTTGCAAATCTCGAAACAACAGTCCAATTACTTAGACCAATTATAGCAATCACTAAGCCCACACTTTTTTCTTTAAAAATGGCAGCAAGTGTAATAATGATAAGTAACTTAGGCAATGCTTCAAAAACTTCACTTCCTCTTTGAATGAGCATATCAAGCGGAAAAGAATTTTTGTTTTTTAACCATTTTACCTTCCAAAAAAACCTACCAAACCAGGCAAAAACAAGCGAAGTACCAATACAGACAATTATACTCCAACTTATTTGTAAGGTTGCGAACCAGAAGCCTATTTCCATAGCATCGAACAGTACATAAAATCGCGCTATAAATGCCCAGAAAAAGCCCAATATTAATCCGATTATCGCAAGAATTACAGATGCATTGCTACTATATAAATGTGAATCTCCGTAATAACCAGAAATAAGCCCCAACAATATTCCAATTATTCCCGCGATGATTGCCGACATCAAGCCTATTTTTAGTGAAATAGCTGTACCATGAATAATTCCGGCCAATACATCATTGCCGCGCTGATTGGTTCCCAAATGATGTCTGAAAATAAAAGGCGCATCAACAACATTTCCATCCTTGCTGCTATATTGTTTATCAAATGGGCTTGTATAGTCGCGGTTAAAAATATCAGGACCTTCTGCAGCCCATGGAATTGGTGCCCAAATCACAAATTCAAGGTCCATTTTTTTCCATTCAGCAATGTCAAATTGTATCGTTTCTTTTGCTTTGGTAATAGGATCTTCTGCGATTTCTGTTCTTTCTTCATTCCACAACGATGTAAATGCAGGAAACCAAATGTTATCTTTATATTTTACAAAAAGTGGTTGATCGGTTGCAATTAAATCTGCGAAGACGCCTACAAATAATAAAAATAAAATAAAGTATCCTGCAATGCGCCCCGAGGGTTTCCGCTTTACATTTTTCCAAATAAACTTTATATGCTGAATACTTCTTTTAATCACTTTTTATTAAATCTATTGAATTTTATTCTTGGGTCTACTAAAGCATAACCAATATCTGCCAATAAATACCCAGCCATTGTAAATACACCAAATAAAGTAAACACTGCAATAATCATTGGGTAATCGAGATTTTGAATACTTTCATAAATTTCTAATCCCATCCCTGGAATTGAAAAAATGGTTTCAATAATTACTGAACCACCAAATGCAAGGGGCAGCATATTTCCTAGTATTGTTATCATAGGTAACAAAGAATTCCTAAGGGCATGTTTCATTACAACATTCCATTCAGTAAGACCTTTAGCGCGCGCTGTCCTGATGTAGTCTTTACTAAGTTGCTCATTTAAACTGCTTTTTAATTGTGCAGCAATAAAAGCCACAGAACCATAAGTATATGTTATTATTGGCAAAACTAAATAAGGTAAATAATGTAAAATTCTTTTTCCTAATGGCCAATTGGGGTCAAAAATTCCTGGGTCTTTTACACCAGAAGCAGGAAACCAATCAAGCATATCTGGGTTTGCAAAAAGCACCAATAGCAATATTCCTCCAAAGAAACTTGGAATTGCATATAAAATAAAAGTTATAGTTTTTGAGATGTTATCAAACCAACCGTTGTTTTTATATGCTGAATAAATCCCAACTGGTATGCTTATTAAAAATGCCAAAAAGATTGAAAGTACAGCAAGTGCCAAAGACCATTTTATTTTAGGAATCATTCTATCCATTATAGGTTGTCCATCGCGGTAAGACACTCCAAAATCTCCTTTTAATATTCCTTTTCGTTCTTCCCCATTTCCAAATAACCATTTGTGGTATTGATTTTTTAATCCATGAAAATGAATATGAGGAATCCATTTTAAGTACCATTTTGGTTGTTTTTCTATATCGATAAGTAAGTTACTTGCTTTCTTCCAAGAAATGCGGGCATCATAGAATCCTGCGTTTAAACTTATGAGCGAAGTAATAGAATCGCATTTTGATTCCCTTTGTTTTTTAGAAACTGTTTGTAATAATTCATTAGATAATACAATTGTTTTATTTAAAATTTCTTCAAACTGTGGTGTTATTTTTATGGTGTTATTTGCCAATTGATTTTTAAGAATTTTGTTGGTGTTCAACACTTCATAATACCAGCTTAATACTAAATTTTGATCACCAGATTCTAGCACCATGCGTTTTAATGTTTCATGGTGTGAATTTTCAAGAATTAGGTTGATGGTATCAATATCTGCTGCAGTTTCTAAACTAAAGTAAAAAGCAGGTAAGTCAAGCCCCATTTTCACTCTTAGTTCCTTTGCTGTTTTATTTATATCCAATTTTGAAGATTGCTGGGATCCATCTTGCTCAGCTGAACTCAAAATACGTTGAACAGGATCTCCAGGAGCCTTAATACTGATAATAAACGCCAATAACGTAATGATGAATAACGATGGAATAAATAATAAAATACGCTTCAGAATATATATCCACATGGTTTATCGAATCATATCGTTTGTTAACCCACCAATTGATTTCAATTTTAGGTAATTATACAAAATATGAGGACGCTCAGGATACATTCCTCTATTTTCGAATCTTGTTGAAATAGCAATTTTTTTAGTAGCATTAAATAAAAATACATAGGGTTGTTCTTCCCAAACTAAGCGTTGAATCTCGCCCATAATTAATTCGCGTTTTGCTGGATTCATTTCAACATTCGCTTTTTCAATAAGGCTGTCAGAATACTCATTTCCAAAACCAACAAAATTACTTCCATTAGTTTTCCAGCTTTCTGTGTGCCACAACTGACGTGGATCTTCCGGAGTTGAACTTGTAGACCAGGAGCCTAACATAGCATCAAAATCATGATTTTGAACAGTTTGATAAAAAATCGAGAAATCCATTGGATTTGAACTTACCTCAATACCAGCTTTATAAAGTTCACTTCTAATAATTTGTACAATCTCTTTCGTAACCGGAGAAATCATATAACTTAATTGGAAATTAAACTTTACTCTTTTGCCTGCAATTAGTTTATCACGCACATTATCACCATCTGTGTCTTTCCAGCCAGCTTCTTCGAGTAAATCTTTCGCTTTGTTTAAATCGTGAGCAATAAGTGGAAGAGTTTTATTAAATTCTGCTTGGTCGGGCAAAACAAAACTGGCGATTCTCTTTGCATGTCCTTTTGCAATAATTTGAATTATCTCATCAACAGGAACCAAATGTGCGATGGCACGGCGCACTCGTTTGTCGGTAAAAAATGCATTTTTGCTATTTCCCGGTTTTGTATTTAGGCCAACATAGGTGTAACTAAAAGAACCTACATAAGCGGATTCATAGTTTTTATTAAAATAATCTCGCTTTTGCAGTTTATTCAAAGCAACACCAGAAAGTTCGCATGAAACATCAATGTCTTGCTTTTTAAGCGCCAAAACAGTTGGCTCCATGTCTTTTATAATAGTAAAAATTATTTTTTCAGGGTATGCTGCTTCTTCATGCTTTGTGCTTTTTTGGCCCCACCAATTTTTCTTTTTTAACAAAGTAATGCTGCTTCCGGTTTGCCAATCGCTCACATAATAAGGACCTAAACCATCAAACTTTTGCGGTAAACGACCATTATCTGAAGCATTAAATTGTTTTACTAATTCAGAAAGCGCTTTTTCATTTTCAGGTTTAAAAGCAATATTCTGAAAATCTTCAATAGAGTATTTTCTTAAAATATGAGTTGGGTCCCATTTATTTTCTTGCATAATTGGAGCATATGATAGCATGCTTGCATTATCGAAATATCTTTTGCTATTAATTATTTTAAATTGAAGAGAATCGCTTTTATCAACAATAACATTCAATAGATTTTTAAAATACGATTTTTGGTCAGGGTTATTAACCAGCGGACAAACAATCATTTTTAAAGTGAATAAAACATCAGCAACAGTAAGTGGAGCGCCATTGTCCCATAAAATTCCTTTTCTCAATTTACAAGCATATTGCAGGCTGTCGTCTAAAATTTGAGGCATTGATTCCAATAAATCTGGAGCAAGTTTATTGTTTGTGATATCTACATTTATAAGTCGCTTTTGGGTAAGTTGAAAAATAATTCTTTGGTAAGAGCTATTGTCGTTAGTAAGATGAAGGCTCTTAGGTTCTGCTAGAAAATGTACCAAAAGGGCATTTTGTGTTAAATCTCTTTTATGCGTGCAAGCGAGACTTAAACACAATAATAAGACGAACAAAGTTGTTTTGGTAGCTTTAAAAATCTGCATAATTTGATTGTCTCAAACATACTTAATTCAAAAGCAATTGTGCAAAAAATATTTTTAAAACTTATAACACATTAATATTATTACAAAGATGGATTACTTACTTTGCAGCATGATTCGAAACGTTGTCTTATTTTTAATTTTTAACTTGATTGGTGCGGCAAATTTATTGGCACAAGGTTCCTTTTCTATTGGATTGTTAAAATACAGCGGTGGAGGTGATTGGTATGCAAATCCTACAGCACTGCCCAATTTAATAGCTTTCTCAAATAAGAATTTAGGGGCCAATATTTCTGCAGAGCCAGTTACCATAGATGCAGGAAATCCTGAAATATTCAGTTTGCCTTTTGTGCACATGACTGGACACGGTAATGTTATCTTCTCTTCATCAGATGCAGAAAACCTAAGAAGCTACCTTATTGGCGGTGGATTTTTGCACATTGATGATAATTTCGGGATGGATCCCTTTATTCGTCCACAGTTAAAACGCCTGTTTCCTGAATTAGAATTAATTGAATTGCCTCCATCTCATCCGATATTTCATCAGAAGTTCGATTTTCCAGGTGGCTTGCCCAAAATTCATGAACATGATGGAAAACCTTCGCAAGCATTTGGGTTGTTTTGGGAAGGAAGATTAACTGTTTTATACACCTTTGAATGCGATTTGGGAGATGGTTGGGAAAACCCATCCGTTCACAAAGATTCAGAACCAACTCGCCAAAAAGCTTTGAAAATGGGAGCTAATATTTTGCAATTTGTTTTAATGGCAAATGACCCGGTGAAGAGGCAGTGAAAAGTAGAAAGTTGAAAGTATAAAGTATAAAGGGGAAAGTACAAAGTTGAAAGTGGAAAGGTTGAAAGTAAAAAGTTTGCTGATTAGTAAATGGGAATTTATTTGTGGTAATTAAGAACAGACATTGATAGTAAAAAACATATAAATAAATCATGAAATTTACTGCGAAACCAAGTTTATCTGCTATATATATTATTTGTTTATTATTATCAATTTATAGAATTACTCATGTTCGTGAGAACGAGATTTCTTGGGATGTTTTGGGTTATTACATTTATTTACCAGCAACTTTCGTGCATCAAGACCCATTATTAAAAGATATAACCTGGCTAAAAAAGACCAACGAAGAGAAGAAACTTGCAGGCACATTATATATGATTTCTCAGAATGAAAAGGGAGAAACGATGTATTTCTTTTTAATGGGAATGGCAATATTGTATTTACCATTCTTTTTTGGTGGAAGTTTATTTTCTTATTTATTGGGTTTTCCTTTAGATGGATTTAGTCCTCCATATCAATATGCAATTGCAATTGGTTGTTTGTTTTACAGCCTTGTTGGGCTCTTTTTTTTACGGAAAATTTTACTTCAATACTTTAATGAAAAAATAGTTGTCGCATTACTATTTATTATTGTTTTTGGAACCAATGCCATTCAATATTTCACGATAGATAATACAGGAACTGCCAATATCTTATTTATGTTCACCACATTAGTGGTTTGGTTTACTATAAAATGGCATGAAGAAAAAAAAAGCTATCAATTAATTTTAATTGGATGTTTTGCAACTTTTTCGGTTTTAGCAAAACCAAGTGAAGTATTTATTTTTCTTATTCCACTCATTTGGAATGTATATTCATTTAAATCACTCCAAGAAAAATTAATTTTACTATATAACAATAAGATTACAATTCTATTTACAGCTGCCATTTGCTTATTGATTGTTTCACCTCAATTGCTCTATTGGCATACAATGACAGGACATTATATTTACGATAGTTACAAAAATCCTGGTGTTGGTTTGGATATTTATTCCCCACATATTTATGAGGTATTATTTAGCTATAGAAAAGGCTGGTTGCTTTATACACCCATTATGATTTTCTCTTTAATTGGATTTAAATATTTTTATCAAAATAATAAGAAAGTATTTTTTGCAGGTTTTTTCTATTTTATTGTATCATTTTATATTATTTCGAGTTGGTCAGAATGGTGGTATGGAGCCGCTTTTTCTATACGTCCCTTAATTGCAACATATCCAATTTTAGCGATTAGTTTAGGATATTTTATTCAATTTATTAATACAAGAAAATTGATTATTAGTTTAGGTATTTCAAGTGTTTTAATTGTTTTAATATTTTTTAATCAATTTCAATGGTGGCAATATAAAAACTATGTAATTGATCCTTACAGAACTACCAAAGCATATTATTGGGCTACTTTTCTAAAAACCAAAGTATCAGAAGCCGATAAGCAGTTGTTACTGGTATACAGAGATTTTACAGGCAGTTTTCAATTTGATAACAGAGATATGTATCAATCTAATATTGTTTATTTCGAAGACTTTCAACAAGAAAACAATAAAGGAAACCAACAAGAAGAAAGCAATAATTATTTTAGATTTAAACCTGAAGACGAGTTTTTTCCTCTTTTAGAATCGGCTTATAATAACATTTCTCAAAAAGACCATTTCTGGTTAAAGGCGAGTTTTAACATCAGATTTCCTTCAAATTTTGAAGGGCAACCTCCTTGTTTTGTTAATACGCTTGGCCGCCTAGAAGGAACTTATGGTTATGCAGCAACAGACTTAAAAATAGATTCTGCTTCAACAAATAATTGGAAAAGAATGGAAGTGTTTTATCTCACTCCAGAAATAAGAGATGGAAAAGACAATTTCAAATCTTACTTATGGAAACGCAGCGCCAGCCAATTCGACATCGATAATATTAAAATTGAATTGTACCAGAAAAAGGAATGAATAATGAATAATGAATAATGAATAATGAATAATGAATAATGAATAATGAATAATGAATAATGAATAATGAA
>JAIXYK010000020.1 GCA_027490225.1 Bacteroidota bacterium
ATCCGCTTCCAGGTGGAACATTAGCTAGCACGGCAGGTGTTTATATTGATACTGTCACAGCAGCATCGGGCTGCGATTCGGTAATTACCATCAATCTAACTGTATCTCCAGTAATATCTACAACACAAAACGTACAAATTTGCACTGGTCAAAGTTATCCGCTTCCAGGTGGAACATTAGCTAGCACGGCAGGTGTTTATATTGATACTGTCACAGCAGCATCGGGCTGCGATTCATTAATCACCACCAATTTGAGCTTATATGCTGAAACTTTAATTCAAAGTATTCCCGATATTTCTCTCTGTACAAATGACTCTATTTCTTTTTCTTTATTTGACAACTACGATCAAGTTGAATGGAGTAATGGTCAAACTGGAAATTTGATAATGATTAATGAACCGGGAAATTACCAAGTGTTTGTTACAGACTCAAATGGATGCGTTGATTCTACAAGTTTTATAGTGAATGAATTACAATTGTCAAACATTTCAATTGGTTTAAGTGATTCTTCTATTTGTTTAGGCGATTGCATAAAGATTTCAGCTTTGGGGAATAATTTGAGTGAACTTTCTTGGTCTATAAATGGAAGTTTAAATGCTAATGGTGAAACAATAGAATATTGCTTTAAAGATTCAGGAATATATAATATAAAGATTTCATCTGTTCAGGAATGTGGAATTTCTTATGACTCTTTAATTGTTAATATATATGAGCCAGAAGTATTTATTCCTATAGATACATTGCTTCAGTTAGGTGACTCTTTAAATTTGTGGAGTTTTGGGAACTATTCAGATTTTTGGTGGCAACCAAATTATTTAGTACCCTGCGATAATTGTGAAAATCAAAAAGTCCTTGTAAATGATAACCAACGATTTACTTTTTATTACACTGATTCAAAAGGATGTGTTTTTAGTAAATCATTTTTAGCAAGTATAAATAAGGAAGGTGCTATTTTTATACCAAATACTTTTACTCCTAATGGAGACAATGTTAATGATGAATTTTATGCTTATGGACGCGGTATAATTGATTTCAACATGAAGATTTTTGATAGATTGGGAGAATTAATTTTTGAAAGTGATAAATTGGAAAAAGGTTGGGATGGGTCATATATGGAACGTCAAGTTCAACAGGATGTCTATACTTATGTCGTTGAATATAAGGGGTATAATAATGAAACTCAGATAGAAAGAGGATTTGTTGCATTATTACGCTAATGGCGAATTAATCAAGTTATATAGTAACATTTGATGTGCAACATCTTTCTCAGGGAACCTATTATTACAGTTTAGAGTGTAATGGATTAAAAATAGATACCAGAAAAATGATTTTGGTGAAATAGAAAATTCAAGTTATTCAAAAAGCCGATTCAGAAATGGGTCGGCTTTTTTTGGTTTATAATCTACAAATTAAAATATCTTTAACGGTTTTCTTGACAAAGGAAACAAATGATGAAATAATAAGATGGGAGTATTAAAAGATATATTACATGGTTCTGAAATTGAAGCATATCCAGCAAATCAACTAAATGCATTTTTGGTTTTAAATGAAGAAGCTATACCTCGAGTATATATTGAAGATTTAGATGTTTGGAAAATTAAACCAAGCTGTAAATTTCCTGCTATATTGATTAAAGACTCAATTGTTAATTCTGAGGACCCTTGATTAAATTTAGGTTTTATCTAGATAAGTTACCGCTAACATTCCCCAAGAAAGCATAAAGAGCATTTATTATTTCTATTTATTTATTGAAACAATCTATCAACTGTAAAATACAATTTTAGAATTTCAGCAAAATTAAAAGTGTGATTTATTTTTCTTTCATTTAAACACTAATTAACTAAAAATCAAAAAAAAATACAGGATTTGAAAATTACACTCCAATTTAAATTTATAAACAGTTGTAAACAAATGTGCATATCCGTTAATACCTGTTAACATCAGTAAAACCAGGTAGATTGGCACATTTGTGAATATTCTTAAATTATTAAAAATCTAGAATCTTGTATAATTGTACAAGTATTAATTATTTTAATAAAGTTAATTCTTGTATAAATGTACAATTTAAATAATTTTATAAATACCGGATTAAATTAATGATTTTAAATTTTAGAATTTAATAACCATTAATCTTAAATAGAAATAATGAGTGGCTTCGTAATTTCAAAAAATTCAATCTTTTTATGGAGAGTGATTTTTATATTTTTGGCCTAATAAAATTTTACATCATCGTTCTTTTTAATCTTACTCATTAGTTTCTTTCTTTTTCATCCAACTGAAAGAGTAGGAGAGGAGCAAAGCAATTTTGCCTTTTCTTGTTCCGAGGTTAATGTTACCATTCCAAATATTGTCTTCAAAGAATGTTATAAATCAACAATGTGGGCTAAATGTGGACTAGATTATAAATCAAAAAACCCACAAACCTTGAATATCAAGTGTTTGTGGGTTTCGGATGTGATCCCGCTGGGATTCGAACCCAGGGCCACTACATTAAAAGTGTAATGCTCTACCAGCTGAGCTACGGAATCAATACTTTTAGGTAAGTTTACTTTCCCTTAAAGCGGGTGCAAATATAGTACGATTTTGCTTTTACAAACAATATCAAATAAAAAAAGTTCTATATTCTTTAATTTATTTTTCAATGTACACATTGTTAAGTATTTATCTATTCGTTTTTCCTCCAATTATCGGATGTCTTTCAAATGGAATAGATTCATCAAAATAGATTCTATAAGTAAATAATGTTCTATATAGCTCAGTTCCAAGGTTCTCAATCACTTTTATCATTCTGGGGTTAAAATCACCAATCCATGTTAAAATTGTTTCTGAATACCGATTTAAAGGAACAACATAATCTTCGCAATACTTAATTAAAGCACTTTCTACTCCTCTTCCTTGATATTCTCTCGAAACTCCAAAAACAACACCCACCATAGTTTTTCGCTTACTCAATTTTAAATGCAACAAGAATTTCAATTTCCCAAACCAATTCATATTTCCGTTCAGGTGTTTAAAAAAATCGTTTAACTCTGGTATGCTCAGGTAAAATCCAATCGGTTTATCGCCTAAAAAAGCAAACAATAGAATGTCTTTATCCATTATCACTTTCATGGCATTAATTATCGCTTTTGCTTGTTCCATTCTCATGGCTTTAAAACCAGCAATTCCGCCCCAGGCAGCATTATAAACTTCTAAAAAATAAGCTGTTATATTTTCTATAGATTCTCCCCGCATATGCCTTACCTTAAATTGAGGATCTTGTCCAATCATACCCGCCTTTTTTACAAATACTTCTTGTGCCGGAACTCTCAAATCTCTCCAGTATACATATTGGTTAAAGTAATTTTTAAAACCGTAATTTTCGAAAAAATCCTTGTAATAAGGAGGATTGTAATTCATTCCGTAACTATTCGGCGATGTGAAATTCTGAACTAATAAGCCCCAAAACTGGTCGCGTTCGCCAAAGTTTATTGGTCCGTCCATTCCTTCTATTCCCTTTTCCAATAACCATTTTTTGCATGCATCAAAAAGCAAGAATGCAGCGTCTTGATTGTTTGTACATTCAAAAAAACCCATTCCACCAATTTGGTGAGCACCCGTTTTTACTGTTTTGGGATTTATAAAGGCTGCAACTCTACCTATTAAAGTTCCATCTTGCTTCAATATCCATCTTTTTACTTCTCCTTTTTGTTTAAAAAGCTTATTTTTCTTTTTATCAAAAACCTTTTGCACATCTTGTTTTACATGTGGAATGTAGTTTTTATCGTGCTTGTAGATGATTTTTGGCACTTCTAAAAATAATTCCTCAGTTTTTTTATCATCAACTTCTATCAGCTCCATTTACTTCTGCTATTTTTGCCAAAAATAATGCATTCAAATGAAGCAAAAAACTGTTGTAGTAATTACGGGCGCAACTTCTGGAATCGGATTAGCATGTGCACAGCAATTTTTCGCTAAAGGAGCTCAGCTTGCTTTGTGCGCAAGAAACTTCGAAGATTTAAAAAAGCTTCAAAATCAGTTAGATGCAACTGCTCAAAATGTCCTTATTCAACAAGTGGATGTTGCAAAACAAGATGAATGCGAAAAATTTATTGCAGAAACAATCAATAAATTTGGAAAAATAGATATCCTTATTAACAACGCTGGGATCACTATGCGTGCTTTATTTAGTGAAGTAAACCTAGATGTGCTAAAGAAATTAATGGATGTAAACTTTTGGGGATCAGTATATTGTACTAAATTCGCCATGCCATATTTGTTGAAATCAAAAGGCAGCATCGTGGGAATGTCTTCCGTAGCAGGTTATAAAGGCCTGCCCACACGAAGTGGTTATTCAGCATCAAAATTTGCCCTCGAAGGCTGGTTAGAATCCTTGCGCATTGAAAATTTAAAAACAGGTGTGCATGTGCTAATTGCCCGCCCCGGTTTCACTGCTACCAATATTCGGAATACCGCCATGAATGCTCAGGGCACCGCCCAAGGCGAATCGCATAAAGATGAAGCACAAAGCATGTCTGCCGACGAAGTTGCAAAACATGTAATACAAGCCATAGAAAAGCGAAGCAATTATCTACTGCTAACTTACAACGCCCACCTCACATTTTGGTTCAATAAATTTGTTCCCAAATGGGTTGACAAACAGGTGTTTAAGTTTGTGGCCAAAGAAAAAGATTCCCCATTGAAATAATTTTTTACCAAAAACGAAACCTTATTTTTCCATTTTAGTAATATATAATCAAAATCAGGCAGTGTACTGATTTAACAATATTTTTCATGTTTATTGTGGTTTTATGTTGACAAAAACGGATTGGGGGAGCCCTTTCCGTTTTTTTCATTTTGGGGGCGCCGGCAAGATTACCTCTATTTTCAATTTTAAATTTAGATTGCCGTCACGTGCTCAACCATAGTCCCTTCGGGCGCTATTTGTTTCGCCCGTTCGCCCGGCTGTATCGCTTCCTTAAATCTGATAGTTATACTTTTAACAATGTAATTATTTAATCATTATTCATAAACTCTACAATCAAAATCAACAAAAGAAACGTTTTATTATTAATTCTTACACTATAATTATTTGGAATGTAATTTATAACTCTCAGTAAATCAAAATTATAAACCAAAATTCTCTCAACCAGTTTTCCTTTTCTTACAACAGTAATGTTTGCTAACATTCAAGCATATCTTTAAAAAAGAGCACTCGTTTACTTCTACATGCGCAGCAAAATCAAGCGCTTATAATGGTTTCGAAGTTTAAAAAGCATTTTTTAAGTCTTATTGTGCTCTTATTCAGCACGATGTTGCTTATGGCGCAAACGCCGGTATTCACCATTTCTCCAACAGGTAATATGTCTGTTTGTGCAGGAGCGACCGTTAATTTAACATCTTCAGTTGCAAGTCCTTTTTCAGGAACAACTACTTATACTGTTGGCTCTATTCCATTTTCACCATACACAATACTTGGCGGAACCAATGTAACCATGACCGATGATTTCATTACTGGTGTGCTTCCTATAGGATTTCAATTTTGTTTTTTTGGAAATACATATACTCAGTTTTATATAGGCTCAAACGGCTGGATTGGTTTCACGCCTGGTCAACCTATTGCATTTACCGCAACAGCCATTCCCAGTGCTGGAGCATTTGTTCCAAAAAACTGTATCATGGGCCCATGGAACGATTTAAATCCCGGATTTGGTGCAGGTCCTTATGTAAAATACCAAACACAAGGCGTTGCGCCATACAGAAGATTAATTGTACAATGGAACAATTGTCCAATGTATCAATGCACCAGCACAACATCAACATTTCAAATAGTAATATTCGAAAGTACTAACATCATAGAACACCACATAACCAATAAGCCAACTTGTATGGCTTGGGCTGGAGGCACTGCAACACAAGGTTTACACAATTTAACGGGAACAGTTGCTGTAACAGTTCCAGGGCGTAACGCTTCAGTGTGGACAGCTGTAAATGATAGTAGACGTTTTCTTCCCAGTGGCCCACCAAACTATACCGTAAACTGGACATCCAATGGATTTCCAATTGGAGCAGGCAATGCTGTAACTACAACCATTTCAAGTTGTCCTGCAGCAACCCGCATTATTGGAAGGGTCAATTTCCAATGTTCTAACCTAATCTTATACGACACACTCGATGTTACATGCGGAGGGACTGCAAGTGCAGCATTTTCAATACCACCAATAGTTTGTGCGGGGCAACCAGCAAGTTTCACTTACTCTGGCGGTTCTGCTGGAACTGGCACTTGGACTTTTGGCAGTGGAACACCAAATACCGCAACAGGTTTAGGAACACAAACTACAACTTGGGCTACAGCAGGAACTTATCCCGTTACATTAAATGTTTCTCCAAGCAGTGGAACCTGTTTACCGGGAACATTAACTCAAAATGTAACAATTACAGCTCCTCCAACTGCAACATTTTCTGCGCCACCATTATTGTGCACCAACACATCTGGAACAATCACTTATACAGGAACAGCTCCAGCAGGCTCTACTTATGCTTGGACATTTGGAGCAGGTGCAACACCGTCTACAGCAACAGGCGTTGGGCCACATTCTGTTACTTATTCATCTACTGGTTCTAAAACCATTTCATTAACAGTCACTTCAGGAACTTGTACAGCTACTTCAACAAATACAGTTACAGTAAATACAAGCCCTACATCGACTTTTACAGTTTCTTTGCCAACAATTTGTGCTTTAGCAAATAATACATTCACATTTACAGGAACAGCACCCGTTGGAGCTACCTACAATTGGAATTTTGGAGCAGGAGCCACGCCAGCAACTGCATCTACACCAGGGCCTCATTCGGTTTCCTGGTCAACTTCAGGATTAAAAAGTATTACTTTACAAGTTTCAGCTGGAGGTTGCACATCAAATATTACAACTCAATCGGTAAATGTAAATAATTTGCCAATTTCAACTTTTACCCTTCCAACTTCAGTTTGCGTGGGGGCAAATGCTACAATTACATATACCGGTTCAGCTCCAGCTCCTCCATTAGCAACCTACACATGGAATGTAAATGGTGGAACGCCAGCTGTTGGTAACGTCCAAGGTCCTTTAGCTGTTAGCTGGGCTACACCTGGTGTTAAAACAGTAACATTATCAGTTGCTCAATCAGGTTGCGTTTCAACATCCACCAGTCATACAATTACAGTTAATCCTTCACCGTCAGTTGCCATTGCAGCTTCAGCTCCAACAGTTTGTGTAAATCAATTAGCAACATTTAGTGTTTCAGGAACCGCTCCAGTTGCAGGTTCTACCTATGCTTGGTCTTTTCCAGGTGGTACTCCTTCAACTTCTACATCAGCAGGTCCTGTTACAACTACATGGTCTGCCACAGGGCCGCAAACAGCTAGTTTAGTAGTAACCACAGCAGGTTGTAGTTCATCTCCTGCTACAGCTTCAGTAACGGTTACTTCGCCTCCGCCATCTGCTATTACAATTCCTGCACAAGCATGCATGAATACTCCTGTAACAATTTCGGCTGCTGGTCCATTTGCTGTAGGAACCACTTTCTCTTGGAATTTTGGAAGTGGAACTGTAATTAGTGGTTCAGGCGCTGGTCCATATAGCGTGCAATGGGCAAGTTCTGGCAATCAAACTGTTACTTTAACTGCTGCTTTGGGTACATGTTCATCCAGTTCTTCTGCTACTATAAATATTAAAACAGGTGCTTTAGTAACATTCACATTACCAGCATCAACATGCGTGAATCAATCTAATACATTAACATTTACAGGAACAGCTTCGGGCGCTGCTACATACGCATGGAATTTCGGCGCTGGTGCTACTCCTGCAACTGCTACTACTGTTGGTCCGCATACCGTAACATGGAGCACAGCTGGCACAAAATCGGTAACTTTAAATGTAACCGACAATGGCTGCGTGGCTCCCACAGTATCTCAAAACATTACAGTAAATGGTACCTACACCAGTACATTTAGCTTACCAGCAACAATTTGTGCAGGAACTGCATCTACCGTAACATATACAGGTAATGCAATAGGAGGCGCGACTTATGCTTGGAATTTCGGTACAGGTGCAACACCAGCCACAGCTTCAACAGTAGGACCGCACAACGTTACTTGGGCAACCGCTGGAACTTCAACAGTTAGTTTAACAGTTGGTTCAGGAACCTGCAGCGCAACTACAACTAGTTCTGCAACAATTACGGCTAGCCCCATTGCTAACTTTACAACCGCAGCCAGCAATGGAACAGGAGTAGCTACACCTGTAACATTTACAGGTTCTGCACTTGCAGGTGCAACATATTCTTGGAATTTTGGTGCGGGTGCTACTCCTGCAACTGCAAATAGTGTAGGGCCTCATAGCGTTTCATGGTCTACATCTGGAACCAAGACTTTAACTTTAACAGTAACACAAAACGGTTGTACTTCAACTATTTCTCAAACTATTTCAATATTAACAGCAGCTACAGCAAACTTTACAGTTGACAATTCAATTTGTGTCGGAGCATCAGCCAATGTTGTTTATACAGGAAACGCTGGGGCTGGAGCTACTTATGTTTGGAATTTCAACGGAGGAACAGCTTCTCCAGGCACAGGTGTTGGTCCACATACTGTAACATGGCCAACCGCCGGTACCAAAAATATTAGTTTGGTGGTGACTCAAGCAGGAATTTCATCATCGCCTTATACAGCAAGCGTTGTTGTAAATCCTATTCCAACATCTACTTTTACATTACCATCTACAATTTGTGCAGGAACAAATGCAGTTGTAACTTATTCTGGTTCAGCCACGGCTGGGGCAACTTATGCTTGGAATTTTGGTGCTGGTTCGAGTCCTTCATCAGCAACAACTCAAGGTCCTCATAGTATCAATTTTACAAATCCAGGAACCGCTTCAGTTTCATTAGCAGTCACTCAAAATGGATGCTTATCACCAACAACAACCCAAACAAGCACAGTTCAAGCTTTACCTTTGGGAAGTTTTAATTTGCCCGCAACAGGCTGCGTAGGTCAGCCAGTTAATATAACTTATACAGGAAGTTCTCCAGCAACAGCTAGTTATAGTTGGAATTTTGGAGCAAATGCTTCATTGTCAACTGCTACAACACAAGGCCCTCATTCAGTTTCGTGGTCAACTCCCGGAACTGCAACTGTATCATTATTTTTAACACAAAATAGTTGTATTGCTACTCCTGTAAGTCATACCATACAGATTAGTGCTTTGCCATCTTCTTCATTCACACTTTCATCTCCAGAATGTGTAAATGAAAATGTTATTGCAACTTACACTGGAACGCCACTAGCAGGTGCCAGTTATAATTGGTTATATCCGGCAGCAACTTTAGTTTCTGGAACAGGCCAAGGTCCGCTTCAAATTACTTATGCTTCAGCAGGAAATCAAACAGCTTCGCTTTCAGTAACAGCAAACGGATGCACATCTGCAACTACATCTCAAACAACAAACATTCTTGCAGCACCAGCATTTACTATATCTTCTCCTACGTATGCCGGCTTAAGTTTACCTGTAACAATTACATATGTTGGAACGCAACCAGTTGGTACTACTTACACTTGGAATTTTGATGGAGGAACGATTATTTCAGGAACAGGAAGCGGACCTTATTCTGTGCAATGGCCAACAACTGGTGTTAAAAATATTTCTTGCACAGCTTCTTTAAACGGATGCAATCCTGTAACACAAACTTCTAATACAGAAGTGATTGGTGCCGCAATAAACTCATTTTCAGTAGAAAGTCCAATATGTGTTAATCAACCTAGTAATATTGTATTTGATGGTATTGCCTTAAGTTCTGCAGCATATTCATGGAATTTTGATGGTGGAACTATCCTTTCAGGTACAGGACCTGGTCCTTTTTCAGTTTCTTGGCCAACTAGTGGAACAAAGAATGTTACATTAATCGTAACTCAAATGGGAGTTTCAGCAACATTGTCGCACAGTGTAATTGTGAATGCAATCCCTACATCAACTTTTACTATTCCAGCTTTTTCTTGTACTGCCGATACGCTTTCTATTAATTACTCTGGAAATGCTAGTGCTTCGTCAACTTACAACTGGAATTTTGGTACTGGTACTTTAACAACCCCTGCCAACCTACAAAACAACGAAGTTGTATTTTCAACCTCAGGAAATACCTTTGTTTCTCTTTCTGTATCCGAAAACGGTTGTACATCAACAGTTAATTCTCAGAATATAGAAATTCGCACCTCGCCAATTGCGTCAATTTCTACGGTTAATTCAGCATGTGAAGGCAGCGCAACAGCTGCATTGTTTACAGGAACTGTTGGTGCAAATCCAACTTATGATTGGAATTTTGACACTGGAAATTTATTGTCAGGAACGGGTCCTGGACCAATCGGTATTGAATGGAATCAAGCTGGATCTAACATAATTTCACTGGTGGTAGAAGATAACGGGTGCTATTCTGATACTATTTTCGAAGCAATCAATGTAGTTGCAAGACCAACTGCTAATTTCACTGTAAATACAGATTCTTGTTTAAACAATCCTGTTGTCTTGACTTATACAGGCAATGCAGGAGTATCTGCAAGCTACGATTGGGATTATTCTGAAGCAACTCTAATTTCGGGTATTGACCAAGGTCCTCTTTCAGTTCAATATGCAGAAAGCGGAACGCAAACTGTTACATTAACGGTTACCGAAAATGGTTGTACTTCTCTTCCTTTTTCCCAAAGCTTTGACTTAAATGTTCCTCCAATTGCATCATTCTCTTTGAATGATACCATTTATATTGTTCAAAATGCTACTGTTAATTTTGAAGGCTCTTCTATTCCAAGTTCATCATTTACATGGAGTTATCCAGGAGCAACATTGGTATCAGGCACAGGTTCTGGACCTTTGGTTTTGAATTATTCAAATCCTGGTGATTACACAGTAAGTCTTGATTTAAACAATGATGGATGTGCTGCCAATACTGAAATTCAAAATATTACAGTACTTCCTCTTCCAACTTCTTTATTTGCTACTTCTCAAGATACGGTTTGCTCAAATTCAGCGCTTGCATTGGTTTACTCAGGTACACCTAATTCTCAAGCCACATATGAGTGGAATTTTGATGGGGGATTAGTTGAAAGTGGCTCAGGTGCAGGACCTTATGCAGTAAGTTGGAATACTCCTGGTACCAAAAATGTGAGCTTAATGGTTACGTTGGGGAATATTACATCTACGCTTACTTCATATGCAATTGAAGTTATTAGTTTTCCAAATGTAAATTTCGATTTAATAGAGCAAATTTGTTTAGGAGAAACTGCAACCGCTTCGTTTACAGAAAATATTGGTAGTAATTACCAGTTTATTTGGGAGATTGATGGCGCGCAAATCATTAATCAAACCGATCAGCATATAATTTCATTGTCTTGGGATTCTGCTGGAGTAAAAATGGTTACATTAAGTGTTGCGGATGCTATGTGTATCTCCAATCCTGTTTCGCAATCCGTATTAGTAAATCCTATTCCTACAGCATCATTTAGTATTCCAGAATTTGCATGTAACTCAACAAATGTTGATGTATTTTATACAGGAAATGCAGGTAATTCTGCAAGTTACGATTGGAATTTTGGAACAGGAACACTATCAAGTGGTACTGGTGCAGGACCATTTTCTGTGAAATGGGCTAATAGCGGAAACGCATTCGTATCATTGATGGTATCTGAAAATGGTTGTTCATCTGTGCTTGTCGATACATTATTTACAGTAAGAGATTTACCTATTGCAAACGCCGGAACTAATAAATTGATTTGTAATGGTGACAGCGCTGAAATAGGTGTTGCGCCTTCAGCAGGTATCGCCTATACATGGTTTCCTCTTGCTGGATTAAGTAATGATTCTATTTCAAATCCAGTTATTTCATTATCAACAATTCACGATTACATTGAAACAGTAAATTATACACTTACTGTAAATGATGGATTTTGTGTAGCTCATGATACAGTTAAAATAGAAGTTGCGCCTATGCCACTTGCAGCTTTTGATGTACCAGCTCCTCAATGTTTTATTGGTAACAGTTTTGATTTTTCTCCTGCTGGAAGTTATAGCAATAGTGCAACATTCTGGTGGAATTTCGGACCACATGGTTATACTCATTCACCTACTGAACCTATTCAAAATGATATAAACTTTGATGTTACAGGATATCAAACTGTAAGTTTAGTAATCAGTCAATTTGGTTGTACTTCTGAAATCTTTATTGATAGTGTTTTAATTAATGAACATCCAACTGCCGATTATACTGCATTTAATGTTAAAGGCTGCGTTCCATTGACAACAGATTTTGATGGGTTTTCAAATGCAGGAAGCAACTATACTTACAATTGGAATTTTGGTGATGGTAACACTGGCGAAGGACAAGAAACGGTGCATGAATATCAAGAATCTGGATATATGACTGTAACTTTAACAGTAACAGATTCAAACGGTTGCTCTGCTATTTCAACAAAACAAAGCATGGTTCAAGTGTTAGAACAACCAATTGCAGGATTTAGAACTTCCCCTGAAATTGTCCTAATTGGAGCTGATGAACTAGAATTAACAAGCCTTTCCCAGAATGCCCTGCATTGCTATTATATTATAGAAGGCGATACAATTTTAGGTTGTATGAATTCTTATAGTTTTACAGAAGAAGGCATTTATCCAATAACTCAAGTAGTAATTAATGCAACAGGCTGTACCGATGAGGTAACGCATACAGTAAGAGTTGAATACGGTACAGAATATTATATACCTTCAGCATTTACGCCTAATGCAGACGGAACAAATGATGTATTTAAAGTTGAAGGCCAATTAATTAAAAATTTCAATTTAATAATATTCGACCGTTGGGGAAATGAAATTTTTACATCTAATGATCCTGCAATGGGCTGGAATGGTTATAATACAGATGGTAGTTTTGCATATCCAGAAGGCGTTTATGTTTTTAGGTTGGAAATGCGCAGCTCCACCAATCAAGATGTTGTTGAAAACGGAAGTATTACATTGTTCAGGTAAGCATAAATTTTCCATTTTCTAATTTCCGATTAAATTAATGCATTTAATTTTTTATTTCTCCTAGAATATCTTGAAATATTTAATGATATTCAGATTGATATAAATTATTTTAGAATAAATATTAAAATTAATTTGGAAATTATTTTAGTGTTTTGTAGGAACCCATTTCCCCTTCCCATTGGAATGAAAGTAATAATTTAATGAATATCCATCTGTCATTTAAACGTGTGTAAACGTTTATTTTTTAGGACTGAAAATCAGATTTTTATAGATTAATTAGAAAAAACGTTTTAATTAATTTGGAAGTCATTTTAGGATTTTATAGGAACCCATTTCCCCTTCCCATTGGAACGAAAGTAATAATTGAATGAATATCCATCAATTATTTAAACGCTTATAAACGTTTAATAAACGTCTAATTTTTTTGTAAACTATATTGGACGAAACATCTTCAACATTATTAAATTTCTTTAAATAAACCTCATATTTGCTTTCAGTTAAAATCAACTGATATGCATAAAGTAAAACTTTCTGATAACTTAGAAATCTCAAGGTTCGTTCACGGTATGTGGAAATTAGCAGAATGGAATTTATCCCAGAAAGAGTTATTGAAGTTTATAGAAAATGTAATTGAGCTTGGAATTAATACTTTTGACCACGCTGATTTTTATGGTAATTATTCTTGCGAACAACTTTTTGGAAATGCCATATCATTGAATAAATCGATTAGAAATAAAATTAAAATTGTAACGAAGTGTGGAGTAAAACTGATATCTGATAAGTTCCCTGAAAGGAAAATTAAATATTACGATTATACTTCAAATCATATAATTCAGTCTATTGAAAATTCTTTAAAGAACCTTCAAGTTGACCACATCGATTTATTACTGCTTCATCGTCCGGCTCCGTTTTTTAATCCAGAGGAGGTTGCAACTGCTTTTTCACAACTTAAAAAATCTGGTATGGTTTCTAATTTTGGTGTATCAAATTTTAAAATCATTCAGTTTGAAATGCTTAGTAAGTATATGGATGAAAAATTAGTTACCAATCAAGTTGAAATCTCTCCATATTGTTTGGAACATTTTGAAAATGGAAATATGGATTATTTTCTCAAGGAGAATATTTCACCAATGGCTTGGTCTCCAATTGCATCAGGCAAAATATTAACTCCTAAGGATGAAAAAGGCGAAAAAATTTATCAAGTAATTACAGAAATTGCAGAAGAATTAAATGTAAATAATGTTGACCAAATTGTATTTAATTGGTTATTAAAACACCCTGCCACAATAGTTCCTGTTTTAGGTACCGGGAAGATTGAGCATGTTAAAAGTGCGCTCAAAGCTGTTGATTTTGAATTGAATTTAGAACAATGGTATCAAATTTACATTGCAGGATTAGGTAAGAAATTGCCATAACCCAAGGAGTTTTTTAACTTATTTACGTATCAAGACGAAACACATATTACAATGAATTGAGGCATATTTTTGAAGAAAAAACTTCATGTATAAATCGTTTTCGTTTTCAATATTATTATTCCTTTCATCAACTTCACTTTTAGCCCAGTCGCTCGATACTATTTGGACAAAGTGTATTGGAGGTACCTTACAAGAAGTAACAGGAACTGTGCAGTTAAACAATCCTGGAATGGACATGGTTTCAGTTTGTAATAGCAACGAGGGTGGCTATTTTGTTGCTTCTTATAGTAATTCTTCGGATGGATATTTTAGCAGTAACGCAGGAGATATTGATGGTTTTTTAAGTAAGTTAAATGCAAATGGAGATACACTTTGGACAAGGATTTTAGGTGGTTCTGGTTTCGATAAATTGTTTAAAGTGAAACCCGCAAATGGAGGTGGTTGTTACGTAGTAGGACAAACTTATTCCAATAATGGTTATTTTACATTGAACCAAGGTTTGGGTGATGGCTTTATTTCTAAATATACCGAAACCGGGGCTCTGGTTTGGAAAAGAACATACGGAGGAAGTTCTTCAGATGCACTTTATGATGTTGTAGAATCTCAAGCAGGCAATTTGGTTGCAGTTGGTGAGAGCATTTCTTCTGATGGAGATCTTGTTGGCACTGGTGCTGGTTATTGTTGGGTGTTGACAGTAAATGGAAGTACAGGAAATCTTATTGCTAGTAGAATTTATCTAGGTCCTAACGGAAATAATCCTGACGCATTAGAAAATTATAGTTTAATTACAGAAGCAGCTAATGGAAGTGGATTTATTGTTTCAGGATTTACTGGGCCTGACTTTAACAACTTCAACTTAGATAATATACAAGTTGCAAAAATAAGCTCAGATGGAACAAAATTGTGGGAAACTGAAGTTGGCTCTTCAACTGGTAGAGATGGCAGCAGTTCAATTATAAGTGCTGCAAACGGAAACTTTTACATCACAGGTTGGCTAGGTGGTTCGGGCGGACAAGCATACAGTTATTTTGGAGGTTCGGCCGATGCCTGGTTGATTTATTTTGATGCCAATGGAGACTTGATTTGGGAAAAGAATTATGGAGGAACTAATTTTGAGTTTTTCTCTGGAGGTGAAATTGGAGCAGACAACAATTTGTATTTAAGCGGATTCACAAGGAGTTTAGATAGTTTGTTGACTTTAACAACACCAAGTGGTTTATGGGATTTTTGGGTGGTAAAGACAGATAGTTCCGGTGAATTTCTAGAACAATTTCGTTTTGGTGGAGCATCAAATGATGTCTGTTTGGGAATCAGTCCCATCAATCAAAACAACGAATTTTTGTTAGTTGGATTTACCGATTCCAATGAAGGTTTTGTGAATGGAAATAATGGAGGAAGAGATATCTGGGTAACGAAAATTAAAGACAATTCAATCACCACAGGAATGGCTAATAATAAAGAGAATAGATTGAAACTTTATCCCAATCCAGCAACTGAAATTTTGAATATTTATGGATTTGAAGAAGCAGATTTAATCAATATAATTGTCACAAATTCAATTGGACAAATAATAAAATTACCAACTTCTTTTGATTCAATTAAGAATGTAATTTCATTTGATGTTTCTAGTTTAAATAATGGAATTTATTATTTATTGTTAAATGAGAATAAGTTTAATAAATCGTCATATATAATTTCTATTGTAAAATGAAATAGAATATTTTTTCGAAGTATTAGAAATCATATTTGTTTTTAATTGAATCTTCTCAGTTATATTTGTCTTTTTATATTCCTAAAAATTCATTATAATTATATAAATGTCATTATGAAAGTAGTAGTAGTTCTATTTGCACTGTGCTCAAGTGTCCCAACTTTTGCCCAAATTACTACACTTGGATTAATTAGAGAATACTCCTTTAACGGAAATGCAAACGATTCTAGTGGTTTTAATCAAAATGGAACAGTAATTAATGCAGTGTTAACTTCTGATAGATTTAATAATCCAAATTCAGCTTATAAATTTAATGGTATTAATTCTTATATAGAAATTCCCTACGATGGATTAGAATTACCTGAGTATACCTATTCAGTTTGGGCAAATACTACTACTTTACCAGCTACAGGAACTGGTACAATAGTTTTAGCTATAGGCACAGCTTTCAACGATCAAGTAATAAATACTAATAATTCAGTAGGGGTGAATACGGGTTGGGGAGGAAATGGCTATAATTTAACCGGGCCTGCTCAATACATTGCGTATAGCGGGCAAAGCTTAATTACAAATGAATGGGTGCATATTACAATGGTTAGAACAAAAAGTAAATTAAGTTGCTATATTAATTGCGAATTAGTTAAAGAAGATAGCACTATTCAGAATAATTCTCCATCATACGGAACCGATCAGATTGCAAGAATTGGAGCCAGACAAAATGGAGCAACAGTTTTTAATGGGAAAATTGACGATATACGAATTTACAATAGACCTTTGAGTTATGATGAAATCATAGAGCTTTGTAAAGTTCCACAAAAGGATTCAATAATAGCTCCTTTAGATACTACAACTCAACTAGTAATTCCTAATACATTTTCTCCAGATGGAAATGGAATAAATGATTATTTTTTAATAAAGAATATTAAATATTATCCAGATTTATCCATTGAAATATATAACCGATGGGGTATTAAAATTTATGACAGCAAACCCTACAAGAATAATTGGGATGGAGCGAATTATCCTGATGGAACATATTACTATTTGATTAATGATGGTAAAGGCAAAAATTATAAAGGATTTTTTACAATAATTAAATAGAAATATTTATTTTTTATTAAAGAAAAAGCCTCTAATCAATCAATTTTTTTTGAATTGAAGGAAAAATCGGGAAGTGTTAAATTTATAGAAATTAATTTATATTTAATTTTGTTATTTCGAAGCAAACTTAATCATTGAAAAAAGTCCTCATTATTACTTATTATTGGCCGCCATCGGGTGGGGCAGGAGTGCAGCGTTGGCTGAAATTTGTTAAATACCTGGGAGAATTTGGATGGGAACCAATAGTTTATACTGCCGATAATCCTGAGTATCCTATCATTGATGTATCTTTTGAAAAAGATATTCCAAAAGGTATTACAATCTTAAAACAACCAATTTGGGAACCTTATCAATTGTATAAAAAACTCATTGGACAAAAAAAAGAAGAGCGTGTTGTTTCAGGTTTTTTACAAGAAAAAGGTAGGAAAACTTGGGCTCAAAATCTATCTTTATGGTTACGTGGAAATGTTTTTATTCCCGATGCCCGTCGCTTTTGGATAAAACCTTCTGTTAAATTTTTAAATAATTGGCTAGAAAGCAATAAAGTAGATGCAATTGTTTCTACAGGTCCACCGCATTCTATGCATTTGATAGCAGAAGGTGTTCACAGAAAAACAAATCTTCCCTGGTTAGCAGATTTTAGAGACCCATGGACAAATATAGATTTTGCTGATGATCTTAATATGACGAGTTATGCTAAAAAGAAAAATGCAAGGCTGGAGAAATTAGTAGTTAATTCGGCAAGTATCATTACTGTTGTAAGCGAGGTAATGCAACAAGAGTTTCAGGCTTTAACCAATAAAAGAGTAGAAGTTATTACCAATGGATTCGACCCTGATGATTTTAGAATTGACAATTCATTATTATTTAATGATGGTAAATTCTCTATCGTACACACAGGAAGTTTGAATAACCGAAGAAATCAACCCGCGCTTTGGCAAGCAATTTCAGAGTTAAGAACTGAAAATACGGAATTTGAAAAGAATTGTGTAATACGTTTAATCGGTAAAAATGATGTTTCCATCAAAGAAAGTTTGCAACAATTTAATTTATTACAATGTACTGATTTTGTTGATTATCTTCCTCACAATGAAATAATAGCACAACAGAAAAGCGCCTCAGTATTGCTGCTTTCTATCAATAATTATGGAGAAGCAGAAAACGGATTTTTTACACCAAAGGCTACATTAACTGGTAAGTTGTTCGAATATTTAGCCGCCTCAAAACCAATATTAATGATAGGCCCTGCAGATGGGCAAGCTGCTGATGTAGTAAGAAATTCTGGAGGAGCAGTATTTGGATTTAATGATACTGAAGCTATTAAGATTGGTTTAATTCAATTATTTAATAGTAGAAATGCAAAATTTGACACAACTAATATTAATCAATTTTCAAGAAAAGAATTAACCGGAAAAATGAGTCTCTTGTTGAACGAAATTTCTATATCATCAAGATAAAATACAGTTAATCCATTAATACCTCAATTAATCTTTTTTCTCTAGCATTTAATGGGTAAAGTTGTTGTATCCTTTTTCTAGCATCTTGCGCTAGATTTACATTAGAATTATTTTGAATTGCCTTAGATATCAAGAGCCTTAATTCTTCTAAATTTCTTTTTTTAACAATGTAGCCTGTTTTTTCAATTATATGAGGTATTGCAAAACTATCAGAACCAATTGGAATACATCC
>JAIXYK010000054.1 GCA_027490225.1 Bacteroidota bacterium
AACCAAGGTCTGTTTCGTTTAGCTTTCTTGCAGCGGTGTGCAATATAGCAATTTGGACGCATGCACGTAAAAAATACAGACCAATTAATATTAACACATTGTATTGAAGAATTAATCCTGCAATAATTGCTGCATGAAAAAATAACCAGGACAATGGGTAAACAATGAGTGTTCTCTTGTGTGTTGATTTATAGTGTTTTGCTGTAGAGTGGTGACGTTTCTTTTGGCGAAACCACTCTTTCCAGGTTTGCTTTGGCAATGAAACTGTAATTGCATCTTTGTTGATAACTACTGCTACATTACTTTTAGTAGCAACTTCATTTATAAACAAATCATCATCGCCAGAAAGAATATGCATGTGAGATGCAAATCCTTTGGCGGCAAAGAATAGTTCTCTTTTATAAGAAAGATTTCTACCAACACCCATATATGTATTTCCTTTTAATGCATTGCCAAGAAACTGAACGGCAATAAAAAAAGCGTCGAAACGAATAAAAGTATTGAGTGTACTGTTTTGTTTTTCGTATTTGCCGTAAGCCACAACTATATTTTTGTTGGTTGAATGCCCATGCATCATTTCTTTTATCCATTGATTGCTTGTTGGATAACAATCGGCATCGGTTAGCAACAGAATTTCGTTTACGGCTGCTTTTATTCCAATGGTTAAAGCGAATTTTTTACCATGTTCGTGCTTATCTACGAACTTAATATTTGCAACTTTTAAGTGCTTGTGGTTTAATGCTAAAGCTTCTAAAAGATCTTCTGAATTGTCCCATGAGCAATCATTTACAACAATAACCTCAAAATTGGGATAATCTTGCTCCAACACCAAAGTTAAAAACTTTTCTAAGCGTTCGGCTTCATTTCTGGCACATATGACCACAGAAACCGGAGGGAAAGTTGAAGGAGCTGGTAATGGTTTGTAAATTGAAACTTTTAGAAAAGTGAAAAGAAAATAATACAACTGCACCAATAGGCCCAATGTGGCAACTGCCAAAATAATAAGTAAGGGTGAAGGTGTTAAATCAATCATTAATAGTGTTTAAAAAAAAGAAGCACAAAAGTAGAATGTTTCTTATCGCAGGTTGAACGGTTAAAGGTCTATCTTTGCGCAACTTTTTAACAAAGCATGGACTTTACACTGGCAGCAACTGACAAGCATTCCAAGGCCAGAGCAGGAAACATTTCAACAGCACATGGGAATATTGAAACTCCTATTTTTATGCCTGTTGGTACTGCCGGAACTGTAAAAGCAGTACATCTGCGCGAACTGAAAGATGATATTCAGGCGCAGATTATTCTTGGAAATACTTACCATTTATTTTTACGACCTGGATTAGAGGTTTTGCAAACCGCAGGCGGCTTACACAAATTTAATGGTTGGGACAGGCCATTGCTTACTGATAGTGGAGGTTATCAGGTTTTTTCTTTATCAGACCGAAGGAAAATAAAAGAAGAAGGAGCTATTTTTCAATCGCATATTGATGGCTCTAAACACATGTTTAGTCCAGAAAGAGTAATGGATATTCAGCGTGTAATTGGTGCTGATATTATCATGGCGTTTGATGAGTGCACGCCTTATCCTTGCGATTATATTTATGCAGAAAACAGCATGGAAAGGACACATCGCTGGTTGAAAAGATGCATTGAACGATTTGATACTACTGAAGGTTTGTATGGGTATTCTCAAACTTTGTTTCCGATTGTTCAGGGAAGCGTTTACAAAGATTTAAGGATAAGAAGTGCTGAGTTTATTGCCAGCATGAATAGGGAAGGAAATGCTATTGGAGGACTTTCTGTAGGAGAACCAGCTGAAGACATGTATGAAATGACAGAACTTGTTTGTAGTATTTTACCTCAAGATAAACCCCGGTATTTGATGGGTGTTGGTACTCCCGAAAATATATTAGAAGGTATTGCTTTGGGTGTAGATATGTTTGATTGTGTAATGCCGACTAGGAATGCAAGAAATGGTATGTTGTTTACAACTGAGGGAATTATTAATATAAAAAATGCAAAATGGAAAGCCGATTTTTCTCCATTAGACCCATTACTATTAAATTTTGCTGATCAACAATATACTAAGGCTTATTTGAGACATTTGTTTATTTCAGGCGAATATTTAGCTGGAATGATTGCAAGTGTGCACAATTTAGGATTTTATTTATGGTTAGTGAAAGAAGCAAGAAAACAAATTATTGCGGGTACTTTTGCTGAGTGGAAAACTACAATGGTTAAGAAAGTAAGTCAGCGCTTATGAACATTAAATTGTATTTGTTAGATAAGTATATCATTAAGAAGTTTTTGGGAACTTTTTTTTATGCCATTTTGGTATTTGGAGTAGCTATTCCGTTGATATTCGATTTAACAGAGAAAATGGATGATATTTTAGAAAAGGAAATCCCTGTAAGCGAATTATTGGGCGATTATTATTTGAATTTCATTCCATATTTCGCAAATTTATTTACTCCATTATTTGCATTTATTAGTGTTGTTTTTTTTACTTCCCGCATGGCCAATCAAACTGAGATTGTTGCTATGCTTAGCAGTGGCGTGAGCTTTAGAAGATTGTTAAGGCCTTATATGATTTCCGCTATAACAATCGGATTGTTTTCATTTTTATTAAATAGTTTTATAATTCCTCCGGCAAACGCCAACAGACTTAAATTTGAATATAAATATTTAAAATATAACTGGAATAGAAACTATTCTAATCTACATAGGCAAATAGCTCCAGGAACTTTTATTTATTTAGAATCATTTACACAAAATACACAAACTGGTTATAGATTTACGCAAGAGGTAATGAAAGGTCAGGAAATGAAATCGAAAATGAGCGCGGAATATTTGCGTTGGGATACCATAAATAAAAAATGGACCCTCGATAATTATGTAATTAGGTTATTTGATGGCAAGAAAGAAAAGATAAAAAGAGGTACACGTAAAGATACAAGTCTAGCCTTTGTTCCCCTTGATTTTGCATTAGCTGACGACGATGTGGAAATGATGAATTTTTTTCAATTAAATGAATTTATAATTCGGGAAAAATCTAAAGGATCTGAATTTGTAGACTATTATTTATTTGAAAAGTACCGCCGAATGGCAAATCCATTTTCTAATATAATTCTCACATTAATTGCAGTGCCACTGGCAGGCAGAAAGGTAAGGGGAGGAGTAGGAATGCATATTGGATTAGGTATCGCTTTGAGTTTTACTTTTGTAATGTTGATGCAGATAAGTTCTGTTTTTGCAACTTTGGGTGGCGTTAATCCTGGCATTGCAGCGTGGATTCCTAATTTTTTATTCCTAATAGTGGCTTTATTTTTATTGAAAAATTCCCCAAAGTAATCTTTAAACGCTTACACCAATCACACAGATATCATCTACTTGTTCTAAAATACCTTGCCATTTATTGAGTGTATTTTCTAACTCTGCACATTGAATTTGCATTGATAAATGTGCATTATGTAAAAGAAGTTCTTTAAAACGTTTGCGCAGGAATTTTCCACCTCTTTCGCCTCCGAACTGATCGACATATCCATCGGAAAATATGTAGAAGTTATCGCCTTCATTAAGTTGAATAGTGTGATTTGTGAAATCATTCACAACAATATTAAGCGCAATAGACTGTTTATCACCTTTTATTTCTTCAATAATTTTCGCATCTTTTCTTTTTATCCAAATTGGACTATTTGCACCAGCCCAAGTAACTACGCGTGTTTTAATATTTAATAAACAAAGAGAAATATCCATACCATCTGCAACTTCTTTTTCGCTTTTCTCAAATGTTTCAAGCACTAATTCTCTGACTTTATTTAAAATTAAATTAGGTGTGGAGAGTTGAAATTCTTTAACTGCTCTATTGAGCGCATTACTGCATACAACGCTAATCATCGCACCAGGAACGCCATGACCTGTGCAATCAGCCGCAGCAATTAATACTAAATCCTCATCAATTTTTTCTAACCAATAAAAATCTCCTGCAACAATATCTTTCGGCTTATAAAAAACAAAATATTCTTTAAGGTATTTATTTAACATTTTAATTGGTGGTAAAATAGCCTCTTGTAGACGTTGAGCATAATGCAAGGAATCAAGTATTTCGTGATTTTTCAGTTCTACTAAATTCTTTTGTTGTTCTGCTATTTCTTTTTGAAGTACCACCTCGAATGTGCGCTCTGTTACAATTTTTTCTAGTTCTTTTTGCCTTAATATTAATGAGCGGGTTCGTTGTTTAATGATTAAAGCTATTAACACGATAGACAAAACAACGTAAATAAAGTATGCAAGTATCGTTTTAAACCAAGGAGGCCTGATAGAAAAAGAATACATACTTTCTTTGCTCCAATTGCCTGCATTGTTTTCGCATTTTACTTTAAAAATATAGTCACCCGCTGGTAAGTTTCCATAAGCAACGTAATTGTTTTTAGAAGATATACTCCATTGTTTATCAATTCCTTCTAACTTATATTGATATTTAATTTTGTCTGCTCGTTTTGTACTAATACCGATAAAATTAAAGTTTAAAAAATTATTGTCATAGCGAAGAGATAAATTGACAGGTATTTGATTCCATTTTGCTATGCTGTCAAATTGTAGATTTCCGATTTTAAGGCCATTTCCCAATTTCAATGTCGTGTCTTTATTTTTTTCAATTTTGGCCCATGGTATTGATTGGTTAAATAGTTCAACTTCAGTAATTTCAACTGAAGGAACAATTGTGTCATTATTTAAATTATTGTTAAATAAGCAAGTTAGTCTATCACCTGTTCCGCACCAGATATTTCCTACAGAGTCTTCGCTTAATGCATTTCTCCAGCAATTAACTCCTAAAAAACCATCGTCGTAGTTGTATGATATAATTTCGGAATCAAAATTTATTTCTGATTTTTCACAATTAAGAGAATTTACAATTTGTGAATTTAATTTATTGATTCCATTCCTTGTACCTACCCAAATATTTTCATTTTTATCTTGAAATAAACTGTAAACTGAATTATTACTTAAACCACAATTTTCTTCTATTTTAATGTAATTATTATTTTCCATACAGAGCAATCCGGAACCATTAGTTCCTAGCCAAATTTTGCCTTTATTATCAGCCAATATTGCAAATATTACGTTGTTAGGTAAGCCTTCACTTTTTGTAAATCTTGTTATTGTAATGTCTGTATAATCTTTAGACTGGTATTCTATTTTATATAAACCATAGTAGGAACCTAACCAAATTGCTCCTTTTTTATCATGAATAAAGCCATAAATAATATCACTTTCCATTCCTGTATTTTTATCGTACAGCAGAATTTCTTTTCCATTAAAGTATTTCAAACCCTGTCCGTATGAACCAACCCAGAAGTTACCAAATTTATCTTCTATAATGCTGGAAATTTGACCAAATGCAGGACTGAAGTAACTTTTAAATGTCTTTCCATCATATTTTATAATACAATCTTGTCCAACAAAAACAATTTCGCTATTCTTTGTTTCTATTATTTTTGTGGCTGCCCCATCTTTATAAAAATAGGGCATTTTATAGTTTGTAATTTCATTATTATAAAGAGTAGAAATTCCATTATTGGTGCAAAACCATAATTTACCCTTAGAATCTTTTAGAATGGAAGAAATTATATTTCCTGAAAATCCTTCTTTTTCAGTATAATGATTAAAAAGTGAACCATTAAAAAGATTTAAACCTGCATAAGTAGATATCCAAATATTACCGCTTTTATCTTCAAAAACGCTTTTACAATCTATACTGCTCAAGCCATCTGATAAACCAAAATTTTTAATACACTTATCTTTTATTTTACTTAATCCAGAGGATGTTGAAATCCAAATATTACTATTAGAATCTTCATAAACATCATTTACATTATTTGCAATTAAACCTTGTTCTTGGCTATAATATTGTATTTTATTATTGTCTAAAATAGCTATACCAGCCCCGTAGCAAGCAAACCAAATTTTTCCTGATTTATCTTGCATAATAGCTCGAACATCTTTAAAAAAATCAGTATTACTTGTATTTAATAATTGGAATTTTTTCCCATCATATTTTGCAATACCTAAATTTTTAATGCTTAACCATTTATTATTTTCCGCATCATTAAAAATGGTTAAAACATTCAAAGGAACTGGTGATTTATTCTCGGATATTGAAATATTGTGAAATTTTTTATTCTCAAGATAGCTGATACCTTCTCTTGTAGCTACCCAAATATTATTTTTATTATCCTCTATTATTTTATTAACTCTATCATGAATAAGTCCTGTAGATTCGCTGTAGTGATAAATAAATTTCCCATCGTATTTGCTAATTCCATTTCGGTCCTCATAATACCATATATTTCCTGCCTTATCTATGTTTAAGGTATAAATATAATCGCTATTTAATCCTTCTTTTATGGTATACTGGGTAAATGTTTTTCCATTGAATTTACAGAATCCTCCACCATAAGTTGCAATCCATAAATTTCCTTTAGGCCCTTGTACAACATTTTGGATATAACTGTGGCTAACACCTTCATAGATTGAAAAAGAGCTGAAATTTTGTGGATTTGCTTCTTTAGATTTTGGAGCACTCACATTTACTTTTTTCGGTATTTTCATTTCCGATACAATAAATGAAGCGTCTTTTACAGTTGTTTTAATGCTTAAAAAAGTTGGAATTTTTTTCCAAATTTCATCTTGGGCAATTGTTTCAGTTTTATAAATTACTGACTTAACATTTGGATTTAAATAGTTTTTACTTACTTCAATTCCTTTTAAATCTGAAATGGTGATATTAGTAAATACTTTAGGTTTAACTTGATTTCCTGATATAATTACTTTTCCATTTAATTTATGAGAAATCTTTTCCTTCTTATGATTTATTTCCGCAGTATTGCTTTTATTGCAAGAAGATAGGCAACATACCAGCAGAAATAATGTAAAAAGTACTTTTTTAAACAACATACACGGATCTAATACGACATGCCTAAGATATGTAAAGAAATACTTTTTCCTACTTTATATTTACTTTGATTCATTTAAAAAATAAAACCAACCATTGCTGTAGTTGGTTTTATTGTAATGTTCTGCTAAATATAAACTACCTTCTAGTTATAAACCTTCCTCGCTGATTCCAACCAAAGATAATGAGTAACAAAGGAATCATGATTTGGAAAAAGTAACTTCCAGAAATTCCTTGTACACCAATAAAAGTGAAAATACGTTCGAAACGAATGTTAGGAAAGCTCCTGTTGCTGCTTTGACTCATCCAAATAAAAACAGCTTTTCCTACTATGTGGTCATTAGGAACAAATCCCCAAAAACGAGAATCTGCAGAATTATGACGGTTATCTCCCATCATAAAATAATAATCTTGCTTAAAAGTGTATGAATTTGCAGCAGTGCCATTAATAAGAATTTGGTTACCGTTTATTTTTAAATCATTGTTTTCATATACATCAATGATTCTTTTGTAAAGATGAATACTATGTGTGTCAATTGCTACAGTAACGCCTTTTTTAGGAATGGTAAGTGGACCATAATTGTCTTTATTCCATGCATAGGAAGCAACATTTGGAAAAATGTCATAATCGAATTCACCTGCCGGGTCAATGCTTTCGGCTATGTTTGTTACCAGAGGAGATTCCTTTAGTTTTGCTTTGTTCTTTTCATTTAAATGCAATTGAAATACGTTTCCTTCTCGGTATGGCTGAACATCTGTAATATCTAGTTTATCGAAAGTTTTTTTCAGGTTACTGTTATTAAAAGCTACATCATAAGAAAATTGCATCATTTCTGGATTCATTGCAGGTTTGTTGTTGATAAACAACTGCTTATCCTTAATTTGAAGGATGTCACCGGGGATGGCCACACATCTTTTTACATAATTATCGCGCTTATCAACAGGGCGCCAAGTAACTTTTCCAAAAGTTTGACCAGTATATAAATTCACGGCAGAAGGAGTATTTACCATTTCCCAGCCGAATGTTCTCACTAATCTGTAATAGCTTATGTTTTGTGAGTTTAATGCAACTGTATCGCCATCGGGATAATTAAAAACCACAATATCATTGTTTTTAACGCTACCTAATCCAGGGAAACGGAAATACGGTAATTGAATCCATTCAGAATAAGATGGTGTAGAAGCTGTAAAAGGTAATGTATGGTGCGTAAAAGGAATTGTTAAAGGTGTGTTTGGAGTTTTTGAGCCATAACTTACTTTGCTAACAAATAAGTAATCTCCTACAAGCAAAGTTTTTTCCATAGAGGAAGTTGGAATAGTGAAAGCCTCGAAGAAAAATGTTCTAATAATTGTTGCTGCCACAACAGCAAATACAATTGCTTCCGACCACTCAACTGCTGTGGTTCTTTCATAGGTTTTCCAGTAACCTGGACCCATAAAACGATGTTTTTCACTAAATCCTAAATAGGGTAGGTAGAAGAAAGAAAAAATGGTTCCTCCTATTGATTCTATTGGATTTTCAACTTCAAAATTGCGAATTGTGAGGTATACCATGATTAAATAGATCATGATGTTTACGCCTGGTATTAATAATAGAATCATCCACCACCAAGGCTTTTCAACTAATTTTAGCCATATCCAAAAATTATAGCCAGGAATAAATGCTTCCCAAGCTTGTCGCCCAGTTTTTACAAATATTCTCCAAAGGCCAATATGCAGGGCGATAAGTAAAATGATATTAACGATCCATTTAAAATCCATAGTCAGATTGTTTGATTGAGTAAGTGTTTCATGGTAAAAATTCCCTTTTTACCAATTAGAAATTCAGCTGCCAAAACAGCACCTAAAGCAAATCCTTTTCTGGAGAATGCTTCATGGGTTATTGTTATTTGGTCAACGGTTGAAGTATAAAGAATGCTGTGTGTGCCGGGAACGTCTGCTTCTCTGATTGCAGTAATGGGCAATATTTGAGCTGAATGCTCTGGAGAATTAGTTTCAAAAGAACGATAACCAGCATGTTCCGCTAAAAGCCCTTCGGCCAAAGTTATTGCAGTGCCACTTGGTGCATCTTTCTTTTTGGTATGATGAATTTCTGTAATAGAAGCTTTATATTCTGGGTGTTTCGACATCATCGAAGCTAAAGTTTTATTGAGTTCGAAAAAGATATTTACCCCCAAACTGAAATTAGTAGCATAAAAAAGCGCTTTGTTTTGTGTTTCACAATGAAGTTTAATTTCTTCAAAATGATGGTACCAACCTGTACTACCAACAACTACTGGAATATTTGCATCAAAACACAATTTAATGTTGGCTGCAGCACTTTCAGGAGTCGTAAATTCAATTGCAAGGTCTGCATTAGTTATCAATTCCTTTTGATGCAAATTTTCTTCGGTAAGTTTTAGTACTATTTCATGTCCTCGCTGCAAAGCTATTTCTTCAATAGCTTTTCCCATAGTTCCATATCCAATCAATGCTATTTTCATTTTCAAAAATTTAAACTGATTGAAAACCCCGAACCTCTTGTATTGCCTGCATAAATGTTGAATGGACTTGGACTAATTTTTAAACTTAAATCTTCACTTACATCAAAGTCGAATAAATGTCCATCAACATTCGCATCTACAATGTTTAATGCATACAACAAAAACATTCCGATAATACTTAAGTCTCTATTCCTGCGGTAATAACTTTGTAATTCGTTTAAATTAGCGTCTGAATACAAATTTAATTCAGGATTTAAACCACCCAGATTTTGCTGTCTTTTTATTAATTCTGATTTGTAGTTTTTATACAAACCTTGACTAAAGTTTAAACTATAAATTAATGCACCAGTTCCTGCAACAATAATTCCTATTTTCCAATACTTTTTATTGTAGGCTTGACCTAAACCGGGTAAAATGGCTGAATAAATTGCCGCTTTTCTTGCTGAATGAGGAATAATTGAGTCTTTAACAGTTTTTGAAGTATCTATTGCTGCAATTTTGTTTTTTTTGATTGATTTTTCGGCAGGAATATTTTTCAAATCGCCAATGCGTTGAAATTTATCTGGAAAGGAATCTTTTACAGACGTGCTTTTGGTAGAATCTACTTGCGCAAACCCTACCTGAAATGCCAGGCTCCAAGTAAAGAAAAAAAGGAAAAAGTTTTTCTTTTGGATTTTCATTAATGGGTTAATTTCTTGAGCAAGTCTTCTAATTCTTCATTAGATTGAAACTTGATATTCAACAATCCAGAGCCATCTTTCCCAACTTTTACTTCCAGGGGTGTGTTAATTTTTTTGTTTATTTGATTGATAGCAGATTTTAATTCAGCAGAAACTTTGAAAGTAGAACGTTCAATAGATTTCTTTTCAGGTGATTTAACTGCACGCGCGGCTTCTTCTACTTGACGAACAGAAAGTTCGTTAGAAACAATCTGATTGTACAGATTTAACTGTTGTTGAGGATCTTCGATATTTATAAGAGCTCTTGCATGGCCCATACTTAATTTTCGGGTTCTTATTCCCAATTGAATTTCTGGTGGTAATCTTAATAAGCGTAAGTAATTGGTAATGGTAGAACGTTTTTTTGCTACTTTCTCACTTACTTCTTCTTGCGTAAGTTTTACTTCTTCAATTAAACGTTGATAGGCTAAAGCAATTTCTATAGAATCGAGTTCTTCTCTTTGAATATTTTCAACCAATGCCATTTCTAGCATAGCTTGGTCGTTAGCGATTCTTATGTATGCAGGAATGAGTGTTAAACCTGCCATTTGTGAAGCCCTGAATCTTCTTTCTCCGCTAATGAGCTGGTATTGGTCATAACCCATTTTACGAACTGTAACAGGTTGAATCAATCCCATTTCCTGAATAGATTCTGACAATTCTTTTAAGGCTTCTTCCTCAAAATGTGTGCGTGGTTGAAATGGATTTGCAACAATTTGCTCAATTGGTAAATCTGCAATAGAACCTACCGAAGCAGTTTCTGCTGAACGAATTGTTTTTGTTGTGATGTCTGTTTCAGGACTCTGTAGCAATGCACCTAAACCTCTACCTAAAGCGCCTTTTTTATTATTCGAACTCATGATTACTTAGATAAAATTGAGATTAATTAAGCTGTTCACTTAAGTTATCAATGATTTTATCACTCAATTTCAATTTTGTTAATTCATTTTTTTGCAAGATTTCTCTGGCAAGATTTAAATAATTAGTTGCTCCAGATGAGCTGGCGTCGTGCATTATTACAGACAATCCAAAACTTGGAGCCTCTCCTAAACGGATGTTGCGTTGGATTATTGTATCAAATACCATGGTTTGAAAATGCGTTTTTACTTCTTCAACCACTTGATTGCTAAGTCTTAGACGAGAGTCGTACATGGTTAATAAAATACCTTCAATTTCAAGTTCGGTATTTAAACGCGACTGAACTATTTTAATGGGATTCAACAATTTACCTAATCCTTCTAATGCAAAATACTCGCATTGAACAGGAATAATCACTGAATCTGCTGTAGTTAAAGAGTTTAATGTAATTAAGCCCAGAGAAGGAGAACAATCAATAATGATAAATTCGTATTGGTCTTTAATTTTGCTGATGGCATTACGCATCATGTGTTCCCGATTGGGAAGGTTAATCATTTCAATTTCAGCACCTACTAAATCGATATGTGCTGGAATTAAATCTAAATTGGGAGTATTGGTGTTTAAAATGATGTCTTTTATTTCTACTTCATTTATTATACACTCATAAATACTTGTTTTTATGTTTCTTGGGTCGAAGCCAATACCAGAAGTGGCGTTTGCTTGAGGATCAGCATCGATTAATAATGTTTTGTGCTCTAAAATCGCTAAGCTGGCCGCAAGGTTTATAGCTGTGGTAGTTTTTCCTACTCCTCCTTTTTGATTGGCAATTGCAATTATTCTACTCATAGTTTATGGCTTTAACAGTTCAGGATTTGTTGCTGTTAAATTTGTGCAAATATAGCCAATAATGATGTGAGCTAATCTTAAAATGATTAACACTAAATAGTTGGTAAGTCTATGTTATTAACAAAATACCCTATAAATGCTCTTGCAGGTAGCGAGTAATTGTTTTCATCAGGTGAATTCTATCTTTACCTGAAACGTTGTGTTCGTGTTCAGGATAAATCATATAATCAATCAAAACGCCTTCTTCCACGCATTTTTTTACCATTTCCTGACTATGCTGCCAAACAACTACAGGGTCAACTGTTCCATGAATTAACATCAATCTGTCTTTCAGCATTTTTGCATTGTTCAATAAGTTGGCATTTTCATATCCCTTCTCGTTTTCTTGTGGTGTGTCCATGTATCGTTCCGTGTACATAATTTCATACATTTTCCAATCAATTACAGGCCCTCCGGCTACACCAGCTTTAAACATTCCCGGATTCTTACTCAGCATAGTGGTTGTCATAAAACCGCCAAAACTCCAACCATGAACACCAATTCTGTTAACATCAACAAAATCTAAACTTTTTAAATAATCTACGCCTTTTAATTGGTCAGCCATTTCATTTACCCCTAAATTTTGATGAATTACCTGTTCAAACTCAAGTCCACGGCTGGCAGAGCCTCTGTTGTCAACTGTAAAAATAACAAAACCTTGAGAAGCCATCCAGGCCATCCAATTGTTTCCTCCACCTAACCATCTATTGGTAATCATTTGTGCATGAGGTCCACCATATACGTAAATCACAACAGGATATTTCTTCCCTTTCTCTATATTGTAAGGTTTGAAAAGCCTTCCATTAAGTATTGTTTTACCATCGGCAGCAGTAATATTAATCAATTCTGGTTTTACCAACTTTGTGTCTTGAAAAGGGTCTGAAGCTGTTAAAACTGTTTGTAAAATCTTGCCGTTGGAAGCATTTACTGTTATTCTTCTCGGAATGGTAAGTGCACTAAAATTGTCGATAAAGTAATTTCCATCAGCACTCATTTGAACAGTATGCATTCCATTTTCATTTGTCAAGAATGTCATTTTACCTTTTAAATCAGTTTTAACTAATTTTCGGTTTAATCCGTTTTCAGTAGAAAGTACCATGAATATTTGTTTCCCATCAGAAGAGATTGCAACAACTTGTTCTACAGGAGTGTCGCCAGCACTTAATTGCTGAATCATTTTGCCGGATAAATCATACAAATACAAATGGTTAAAGCCACTTCTTTCACTTTGCCAAATAAATTGATCGTTCTTTCCTGGAATAAACTGTGCAGCATTTTCTGGTTCAATCCATTGCGGGTCACTTTCTGTAAGGAGTGTTTTTACAAAACTGCCGTCAATGGCATTGTATTGATTCAATTTCATTTCATTTTGCGCACGATTTACGATTGCAATCAAAATGAATTTTTCATCGGGTGTCCAAGAAATATTTGTAAGGTATTGTTCTTCAGGTTCTCCAGTTTTGATAAATATGGTTTTTTCAGAAGCTAAATCATACACTCCCAAAGTTACATGGTGACTTTTTTGCCCAGCCATTGGGTATTTGATGATTTTTTCTTTTGCTGGTAAAGTTCCTAATTGAACCAACGGATAATCAGTAACCATCGTTTGATCCATTCTATAAAAAGCAAGCTTGTTACCATTGGGACTCCAAAAAGTACCTTTTGAAATTCCAAATTCTTCTCTATGAACCGATTTCCCCGAAATGATGTTTATATTACTTTCATTGCTAACATTAACAGTTTTATCTTTACTAGCAATAAAAAGGTTGTTATTAATTGTAAAAGCAACATGTTTTTGAAGTGGAGCTACTTCTTGATTTTCTGCTTCCTTATCAATAGAAATTGTATTTATAATCTTTTTTTCTGAAAGGTTATAAATATGAAATCCTTTTGCATCATAGAACGAAAACTGATTTTGGTCTATCCAAACAATATCAGGAAACCTTTTCAATTCTGAATTGATATCTGAGGGTTTTAATATTGTATCAACTTTATTGTCTTTAACATTTCCACGGAGTAATTTTTCACCATTTTTATTCAATACCCAACTATAAGTATTGCTTCCTGTAATCCATTGTAAACGGCTTAAATTTATGGGGTTAAGGCTTGATTTTGTAAATATTTCTTCAAAGGTAATGTCCTTTTGAGCAGAGAGCGATGAAGAGAAAAAATAAAGGCAAACAATAATAGAACTAGCTATCTTTTTCATTAAAATAAATTTTGCCGAAAGTAAATAAATTACCGCTAAAACTTTATTATCTGTAGAGAGTTATTGTTCCCATTCTAGTTTTTTTGGAACAAGCTGTATTTACTATAATTCTGTACACATAAACTCCTTCTTGCACTTCTAAACCATTAAAAGTTCCATCCCAGCCATCAGTTTTATCTTTCCAGCTATAAATCAATTCTCCCCAACGTGAATAAATACTGGCTTCAACTAAGGGCTCACCTTCTGTGTATAATTGAAATACAGGATTTATCTTATCACCATCGGGCGTAAATGCTGAAGGAATATACACTTCATCGTCTTGCAAAACATTAATTCTTATGGTATCTGTAATTGCTTCAGCACCGCATCCAGTTATCACACACCTCACTACAATTCCATTTATCTCATTGTTGGCTTGTAATTGAAGTGTTGCTGTTTCAGTTCCTTGAACGTCAGAAGTATTAGCCAATGTATCAAATTCACCCAATAGGTTTCTAATTTCCCATTGATAATCAAGGCCTTCACCCGACGTTGCAACTGGTAATAAAATAGTTTGACCAGAACAAGTTGGAATTGATTTTGGTTCGCTTAAAATTATAGGTACGCCTTTTATAAAAATTACTGCTTTTTCTGAAGTATCGGCAGGGAAACAAGTTCCTCCTGCCACACAAATTATTTCACCTAAATGCAAAGAGCTGTTTATATTGTTAATTACCAAGGTATTTGTATAGGCTCCGGAAATTCCATTTCCATTTTGAATAGGTTGGTAACCATTTCCAGTATTTAAAAACCAATTGAAAGTATCGGCATTGCTGGTCGTTACTGACCAAATGGCATTTTCACCTACACAAACTGCTGGAGGAGCTGAAAGTGAGTTGATTTTTGGTAAAGGAGTAATTGCCAAAGTGGCTGTATTACTGTTAATTGCGTTTCCGCAACCTTCAAGTTGTAATTGAAATTGCGCGCCTTGAAGATTTAATGAAACTGGATTTATTGTTATGCTATTGGAATTTGTTCCTGTTATTCCATTACCGTTGTTCAAAAGTGCAAATGTAATCCCATTGTCCAAGCTCATTGACCATTGAAATCCCGAACTGTTTTGAGTTTGAGCAGAAAATTGAATGCTACTTCCTTCACAAGTAGTAATGCCTTGTGGTTGAGAAACAAAGATTGGTAAGTCGTTTACAGTTAAAACAACATTTTCAGTAGTAAGCGTAGGCAGACAATTTCCTGAAATTATGCAATTTAAGACAATTCCGTTTTGTGAACTGGTAATTGCATTAAATGTTAATGTTGCTGCAGTTGCACCCGAAATTTGAGGAGAATTAATGAGCGGGCTAAATGTCACACCATTATCAGTGCTCATTTGCCATTGGTACTGAATTCCACTGCCTGTTGCGTTAACCGTAAAAATTGCATTTTCTCCCACACATTTTTGTACATCAATTGGTTGTAAGTTGATACTTGGAGCTTGCCGAACATTAATTGTTGCCAGTTGCGATATTACAGGCCCAAAGCAACCACCAGTTAAAATACACCTTACAGCAAATCCATCTTGACTAAAATCAGCATTTAATATTGTTAAGTTGCTTGTTTGTGTGCCAGAAAATTCTGCTCCATTTACTAAATCAACAAAACTACCAGATGTGTTTATTTGCCATTGAAAATTTGGATTTCCTGAAACGGTAATATTATAGTTTATTGGTTGACCTTCGCAAACTGTCTGGGAAATTGGTTCCTGAACAATTGATAATTGGGTGCCGGTAATTATTTCAACCTCATTGCTGTTTACTGCATTATTGCAACCACTAACAATACAGTAAAAAACTAATCCAACCATGTTTGCTGTTGGACTGTTAATCAAGAGTGTATTTGTACTTGTTCCTGAATAAGGTGGAATATCGATAAGAGGCGTGAAATTATTCCCACCATCGTTACTAACCAACCATTGATAAGTATTGTTATTACCTGCAACAACATTAAAACTAATATCTTGACCCTGGCAATACGCTTGATCAAATGGTTGTTGCGTTATAATTGGTGAGGCACTGACATTTAGAATTGCTGTGCTTGAATTTACTGAAGGTCCGCATGGTCCAGTAACTTCGCAATAATATTGATTGTTATCATTTGAAGAAGAAACTGCAGTTAAAGATAATGTTCCTGTTTGAGCTCCTGAATAAATTCCACCATTTACAATAGGGGTGAAGGTTCCCGCTCCGTTTTGATTCACATACCATTGGTAAGTATAACCAATATTGGCTGTGCCGATAGAGAAAAATGTATCGTCTAACTCGCAAATTGTTGAATTATCGGGTTGTTGAAAATTGCTAATTCCTAATGGCGTGAGTGTAAAGGTAAGTCTAGCATCTGAAGGCCGCTGGAAATATTCAATCACTAAATCTGTTGCGCCTGCCAAACAAACTCCATTAGGATAGTTGGTTTGCGTTGTTTTTAAGCTTGAAATATAATTTTGTTCAATAAAACTGTTTAATATCCAGGTTGCACCACCGTCTATACTCAAACGAATTCCATCGTCGCCTTGTATACTCATTTGATAAAAACCGGGAGTAAAATTCTCTTGCCTTAAAAGACGCATTGAAAAATTTTGTGCATATGAATTGCCACAATCTATGCTTGTACCATTATTCAAAGTGCCTGGAATTCCGCCATTTGCAGAGAGGTTTAAATCGAATGTCAATGGATTGTAAATTACATGTCCTTGGTAATTTGCAGGACCAAAAAAAGTTTGTGCATTTATCAAAGCTGGTGTACTTAACAAACCGTTAGTTGTAGGTGTCCAAGTATATACATGACCAATCCAATTTCCAATTCCTTGTTGATTTTGAGGAACTTGGGCCAAAGGTGTTATGTAAGGTGTAACTGTAATAACATTTCCTCCACTGCACTGAAACAAGTCGTTGGATGTATAACCCGTAGAAGCTTTAATTTTAATAGTATATCCGTTTCCTGGGGGTGTAGAACCAGGAATGGTTATTTCAAAGTATAAATTGGTAATATTCCCTGTAAATGTATAAGAACCGTTTGTCCAGTTTGTTCCTTGATTGAGGCTATATCTCGTTGCATTTATTGTTTGTGTTCCTGTTGCAAATGAGCCAGCTGCATTAGAAAGTAATGCTTGAATAACGCTCCCTGCAGGTAAATTATCTATTTGTGGAATTTTCAAAATAATTCTTCCTCCAGCGCAAACAGCAGGGCAAGCGTAAGGAACAGGTTCGCTTCTAGAAATATATTGTGCAGAAGCAGCTGCCGAGCAAAAAATGAAAAAACAAAAAATTAAACGTGTTATCACAGAAATGTAAAAATGCAAAATTTCAGTGTTTCTTAAACACTAAGCTTGATATTTTTTTAATTCATCTACCATTAAAAAATTAGGAATAAACTTAAAAATCATAATTGCTTCAAGTTTTTTACCATTAAGAAGTTAAGAGTAAACTTAAAAAACTTAATTCCTTCATGGATTTTTTCATTAAGAAGTTAAGCGTAAACTTAAAAAACTTAATTCCTTCATGGTTTTCTTTCATTAAGAAGTTAACAGTAAAATTTCTTAATTCCTTCATGGTTTTTTACCATTAAGAAGTTAAGAGTAAACTTAAAAAACTTAATTCCTTCATGGATTATTTACCATTAAGAAATTAAGACTAAACTTATATTTCTTAACTCGTTATTGGTTTTATAACAAAAAGTATTTTGAAAACTCAATTTTTGACAAACAGCACCATTTAATTTTGCATTATAAAACATATGAAAATGGAAAAACAATGGATAAAACAAGGCGAAGAAAAATTTTCACTCTACATTAATGGTCAATTAAACATTAGCGTTTTGTTTCTTCAAAAAAACAATGTTAACAAGGCTCTAATTGAATTTCAAGATGGAAAATTTACATTCGAAAAGTTTGGTATATCTAAAACAAAAGCAACTTTAACTGATGCGAATGGAAATGCTATTTTAAACCTAAAACCTGAAAAATGGTATTCAGACATTACCTCGGTTGAAATGGGAAATAGAACGTATCTCATAAAAACTAAGAATGCTCCTTTGGTGCATCACATGCTGTTTGAAGGAGAAAATCTAATGTTAAATTATGGACTAGAAAGCAAAGAGAGTAAACCTGTTTTAAAAATAATTACCCATCAATTAGATGCTTCACCGCTTTTAGATGCGCTGATGTTTATTTTGTTTTATCCCGTTTTGTTAGAAAATGTAAACGACGACTTACTCTTGCTTTTACTACTTTCTGCTTAGCTATTTAAAACGCCCTAATTGGTCTAACTCTGTAGGTGGTAGTGTTTTTAAAATTGCTTGAATTGCTTCCGGTAACAAAACTTTTAATCCACGCAGTTGAGGAAGTTGCTTCAGTTGAACTCCAATAAGTAGCCAAACTAAAACTGCCTAATCCTGCTTGATGCAAATTAGTATACATCAGCGTTAACTCATCTCTCGAAGGCAAGAACCAATCTGTGTAGCCATTATAATCTAAGTTGTAGCATAAATATCCTGCAGTATTTGTTGCAGAGCAACCAACCACAATAGCTTCGGTATTGAATAACCCAGTGCCAACAATCAAAGAAGTTCCGTTAATTGAAGATCCTTCACAACCCCAAGGTGAACCAATTCCTAAGTCTTGTGTTGCAGAAATTAATCCATGTTGACCTGTATTGTCAACATAAAATATAATTCCACCATTGTAAGTTTGGCCAACAGCAATGGTTTGAATAGGAGTAAAGCTTATTTCGTTTCCATAAGAAGTTCCGGCGCTATTGGTTGCAAAAGCACGCACATAATAAGTTGTATTAGCTGTAAGGCCAGTAAGATTCGTACTAAAACTTCCCGTTCCACTTCCAGATGCAACCACCGTATTGGCCGTTGTTGGCAATGGAGTTGTTGCATAACAAACACCGCGTTGTGTAACGGTTAATCCGCCAGCGTTTAGCACATTTCCACCCACTGTTGCAGAATTAGAAGTAATAGAAGATGCTGCTGTTGTGGTAATTGCTGCAATTGAACCAGGACAAGGTCCCCAAGTAGGAACGCCATTGCAAATATTTAAACTTAAACCGCTTGCTCCAGGTGCAATGGCTGTCCAGGTTGTGCCGTTCCAATAGAGCATTTCTCCTGCATTTGTACCAGCTGGGAAAGATCCCGCAGGACCAGTTGGGCCAGGAATTCCTTGGATACCTTGCGCTCCAGCAGGACCTTGTGGGCCCGGAGTTCCGCCATTTCCTGCAAACAATGCATAAGGCACACTTAGTAATTGTGTTTCATTGCTCAATGTAAAATTGTTTCCATTCAATGGGTCAACCTCTGTTTTAATAAAATAAGGACCATTTGCCCAATCAATACCAGCAATACTTCCAGAAATATTGGTTCCGCTGCCTACCTGTAAGCTGGACAATCCATTGCCATTGGTTGCAGCCGAATGTGTTTCAGAGAAAACTGTGTTTCCTGCAGCGCTACCTTGCAAAATGCTAATTCTCACGCTTGCATTTCCATTGCTTAGCAAAGTACCATTTGCACTTCTTATTACAGCTTGAAAGCTAAATTTTGCTGGTGCTTGAGCCATTGCGCAAACACACAATAGGTTTATTAAAAATGCGGTAAATAAATGCTTCATTCTAATTAATTATTATTTTTTTGGAGGTTAAAATTTCTTGCTCATTGCTTAACAATAATAAATAAGCACCTGAAGCCAAGTAAGTTGTATTGATTTCTATTAATTTTTGATTGCCAATAGTTTTTAAAATTGACTTTCCCTGCGCATCAAATAGTTCAATTTGGTAATGCTCATTTTTAAAATTTCCAATTTCAAGCATCAGTTTATCAGTTGCAGGATTTGGGTAGGCAACAATCGAATTTTGAACTAAATTAATGTCAGAAAGTTGCGTAATAATTTCTGGATAGGCTTGTTGAACGCCCAATTCTGCCGAACCTGTGCTTGTCGAAAAATCTGTAAAAGCCATTTCACCATAAGTAAAATTTACGGCTCCATTGGCGTTGCTCATATCACCACCCGCCGCACCAACTGCTTCTTGCCCAATCAAAGGTGAAGCGCCAACAAATAAAACAAAATATGTAAAAATCTTTCTCAACAGTTTGTAAATTAAGGTGTGCAAGATATCATTTTTATAACAAATTTAAATTTTGGGCATGCCCTTGCTTTCCTTCGCACTATTGCCCTTGCTCGCGCAAGGTCGCGCTATCGCTGCAAGTCCTTTTGCGGTTTTGAAATGGCATTTTATTAATTTTTCACATCTATTTCACCAACAACTTCAACAAAGGAGCTTTCCGCTTCTATCGCTCATGCTGCATATAGGACAATATTGGCTTAAGGACTGAGCCAAATACCGCCCGACTTTAGGAGGGCAGTATAGGCGAAGGCCTGACCGCAGCGGCTTTCGAAATATTAAAATGTTTTAAAAATGCAGAAAAGCCGCTGGGGGAAGCCCCAAAATTAATTTACGAGTGTATTCTTACTTTCAAAGTTTTACCTTGCGAGCAATTATGAGGAAGATTTTTACGACAATACTCTTTTTTTCTATTGCTACGCTTGGTGCTGCTCAAGTTGGTACTTTGCGTTTTATGCATTATAATTTGTTGATGTTTCCGGAGGCGAATCCTAACAAAGCTTTTCGTTTAAGGCCAATTGTAAACTATTTGCAACCTGATATTATTTCGGTGAACGAGCTAACTGCGCAATCGGGAATTGATTCGTTGATGAAATATGCACTCGATACCAGCAAATACGCGCCTGCACCATGGATTGCTGATGGAACTTTGATAAGTTCTTTGATTTACAACAAGCAGCGTGTGGGCATTTTAAGGGCATATGCTGTTGCTTCAAATCCTCGTAAAACCTTTGTTTATCAAATGTATTACAAGGACCAGGATTTTACTTTATTTCCCGACACAATTAAATTCAGGCAATTTGTGGTGCATTTAAAATCTTCTCAAGGTACTGATAATGAGTTTCAAAGGGCTGAACAAACAGGTACCATTCGCTGGCATATAAATCAATCTATTGATAAACGTAACTGCATTGTAGCGGGCGATTTTAATGTCTACACGAGCAATGAAGATGCTTACCAAAATTTGTTATTGCCCGGAAATGGCCAGTTTTTCGATCCAATTGATAGACCTGGAAATTGGAGCAACAATAGTTCTTTCTCTGATATTCATACGCAAAGTCCGCGTACCACTTCTTTTGACAATGGCGTAACTGGCGGCATGGACGACCGTTTTGATTTTATAATGGCAACAGAAGACATTATTGACGGGCGTTTTGGCATGCGTTATTTACCAAATTCATACACTGCTGTGGGGAACGATGGCAATCATTTTAATAAATCTATTGTTGAAGCTCCAGTTAACAATAGTGTTCCCGACAGTGTTTTGCAGGCTTTGCATTTAATGAGCGACCATATTCCGGTAATGATGGATGTGGAATTTAATCCTGCGAATGCGTTTAATGGCATTTCAGAAATTACTAATTTCAATTGCAATTTCTCGCCTGAACAACTTGATTTATTGGCTTTTAAAAGGTTAATTATTAGAAGCTTAGATGGAAAATATACATACGAATTATTACCAAAAGATAAATTACCAGAAATGACTGAAGGTATTTATTTTATTTCTGTTGAATTTTTAGATAATAGCATTTGTCATCAGAAATGGGGGGTGATTCATTAATATTGGAGAATTTTTAAATTAAATAATCGTTTTTGTTTGTTATGTCAATACCAGAAAAAAATAGAATTTCGAGTTTAGATTTTTTAAAAGGAATTGTAATGGTTTTAATGGCACTGGACCATACGAGAGATTATTTTCATGCCGATTCTTTTATTTTCGATCCTACGGATATTGAAAAATCGAACCTTGCAATATTTTTTACGCGTTGGGTAACGCATTTTTGTGCACCAGCATTTTCAATGTTGGCAGGAGTTTCAGCATTTATAATGGGACAAAAGAAAACCAAGGCCGAACTATCTTCTTTCCTTTTAAAACGCGGAATATGGTTAGTTTTTATTGAATTTACGGTGATTAATTTCGGATGGTTTTTCGATGTTCATTTTGCAACCGTCGGGCTTATTACAATTTGGTCTTTGGGAATAAGCATGATAGTTTTATCTGCATTGGTTTATTTGCCTATTCAGGTAATACTGGCATTTAGTATTATTTTAATTTTTGGTCATAATTTACTAGATACTGTTCATTTTGAAGGGAATGTTTTTTGGGCAATTTTACATGAGTTTTATTTTTATGATTTTAAAAACGGCTATACATTTTTTGTGGGTTATCCTTTAATTCCGTGGATTGCAGTAATGTCTTTAGGGTATTGTATAGGTAAATTATATGAGAAGAATTTTGAAAGTAATAAGCGAAGATTAATATTAAATTATATTGGAATTTCGGCGATTGTTTTATTTTTCATTCTAAGAATTACAAATATTTATGGAAATCCTGAAAATTGGAAAGTCTTTGATACACTTCCAAAAACAATCATGTCGTTTTTTAATGTAGATAAATATCCACCATCGCTTTCTTATTTGTTGATTACATTGGGTTTGCCGTTTTTGTTTTTAGCAAATTCAGAAAAAATGAAAGGTAAAATTGTAAATTTCTTTAGCACATTTGGCAGGGTGCCATTTTTCTTTTATATCATCCATATTTATTTAATTCACTTCGCAGCGATATTTGCAGCAGGACTTACCGGCTTCGGCTGGACTTCAATGTTTCTGAGCAATTGGGTTTCATACCAACCAAGTTTAGCGGGCTATGGTTTTTCTTTATCGGTTGTTTATTTAGTTTGGATTTTAATAATTTTTGCAACTTATCCGATATGCAAGTGGTTTGATAAATACAAGCAGAATAATAGAGAAAAATGGTGGCTGAGCTATTTGTAATTAATAATTAATAATTAAAAATTAATAATGAAGGCTTCCGAGTGAAATAATCGATACGTAAATTAATTGGAAACTATTTAAAGTTCATATTTCCCTTTCCCTTACTCCATACTTCAATCCCCTTTCAACTTTATACTTTCACCTTTATACTTTCACCTTTATACTTTCACCTTTATACTTTCACCTTTATACTTTCAACTTTATACTTTCACCTTTACACTTTCACCTTTATACTTTCAACTTTACACTTTCAACTTTACACTTTCACCTTTATACTTTCAACTTTATACTTTATACTTTATACTTTACACTTTCACCTAATCACTCTCCCGTCTTCCATTTCAATAATCCTATGCGTTCTGGCTGCAAATTCGTTATCGTGGGTTACAATTAGCAATGATTGATTGTAGACTTCGGCTAATTCTTTAAAGATATTAAAAACAATTTCGGAATTCTTTTTATCTAAATTTCCAGTAGGTTCATCGCCCATGATTATAATTGGATTATTGATTAAAGCCCGAGCAATAGCAACCCTTTGCTTTTGTCCACCTGAAAGCTGATTGGGCTTTTTTAATGCTTCGTTTTCTATGCCCAATATTTTAAGTTTTTCGTAAGCATGGGCTTCAACTTCTTTTTCAGAGAGTTTTGCCAATTTAAGACCGGGAAGCATCACATTTCTTATTACAGAAAATTCATTTAATAAATAATGAAATTGAAAAACAAACCCAATTTTTTCATTTCGAACGCGTGCTAATTCATTTTCTTTTTTACCACGCATTTCAATTCCATCAATCAAAAGTTTTCCTTCGTAATCTGTATCCATGGTAGATAAGATATACAGTAAAGTAGATTTTCCGCAGCCAGATTTTCCAGTAATGGAAACGAATTCAGATTTTTTAATGCTAATATCAACTTCTTTTAAGACTTGTATTTTTACTGGGTCGTAAAAGTATTTATTGATTTTAATGCATTCGAGAATTGATTTTTCCATTTTATTTTCCCCTGATAATAATTACTGGATCAATTTTACTTGCCTTTCTTGATGGTAAATAGCCTGCGAAATAGGTAGTAATAATTGAAAATATTCCACCTACCATATAAAATTTAGGATTGTAATTTATTGGGTAGGTTTTTACTGTTGGAAGTGCAGCTGTATTAAATGGAATTTGGTCTATTAAAGCAGATAATCCGAAACCAAATAACAAACCTAATAAACCACCGAAAATGCCAATACTAAGCGCAATTGTTATAAATATTTTGTTTACATCAGCACCCGAAAATCCTGTGGCTTTTAAAATTGCAATTGAATCCATTTTTTCATAAATCATCATATTTAAAATGTTATAAATACCAAAACCAGCAACAATTAATAAGGTAATTCCAACTGCATAAGAAATTAAAGTACGAACTGAGCTACCTGTTTCGAATTGCGAATTAGCAGTTTGAATATCGATGGCATCCAATTCAAACAGTGCCGCATATTCTTTGGCTAGGGCAGGAGCAAGGGCAATATCTTTTAATTTAACTTGAATATCTGTAATGTATGAATTCGATTCGCCCAATAATTTTTGAGCAGTAGCAATGGAAGTGTAACTTTGTACTTTGTCAATATCTTGCAAACCAGATTGAAAAAAGCCAACTACTTTTAATTGTAAACGTTCACCTTTTGAAGTAGTAATTTGAATAATATCTCCAATATTAGTAAGCATTTTTTCGGCAACGCCTTTTCCCAAAACAATGCTATTTGTTGTATTTTTTAAATCGATATAATTACCTTCTACCACATAATCTTTAAAAAGAAATAACCTGTTTTCTTCTTCTACATCAATTCCATTTATTATTCCTGTAAGGTCTATCGTTCCTACATTGTAAAATACTTGCGCAATAATTTTTGGAGCAATTCCAAGCACCCTATTATCGCTTTGTAAAGTTTTAATTACTGCAGCATTATTGTAAATTTCTAATAATTTATTTTTAGGTTTTATTGACCTAATAAAATTGTAAGAAGTATTGTAATCTGCAGATTTATCAATCGGTTGTATTTTGCTAGGTAAAATTTCGTTATATAACCTGATATGTGGCGTTCTGTTGACCACCAAGCCGTCTAATAAATCATTTAAGCCTGACATAAAGCTCAACAAACCAATAAACATGGTAATGCTGAATGTAACGCCAATTGCGGCTACCAAGGTTTGTTTCCAACGTGCTAGCAGTAATGATTTTGAAACACTGGCTATTAATTTAAATTTCATTTCACAGGTTTTATCAATTCATCATTTTCTGTAAGTCCGGAAATAACCTCAATTTTTTGGTAATCTTTCAATCCCGTTTGAACTGCTATCGTATCTCCATTTGCATTTATTACTTTATTGTTGGGTAATAAATAATTTCGAGGAATTAACAATGCATTCTCTTTAGTTTGAATAATAATATTGGCTTCTAAACTGATATTTGGATATAATATTTCTGGAGCATTTATAAATTCAGCTTCCACCAAAAATGTTTTTGTCCTTTCGTTCATTATTGGATTTATTTTGGTAATTGCAGCTTTAAATACCTTGTCTTTATAACTATCCAAAGTAACCATCACGTTTAATCCTTTTTTGATAAATAAAATATCATATTCATCTACCTGCAATTCTATAATGAATTTTTTGGCATCTCCAATTACTGCCAATGGAATTTGAGGAGTAATTAAATCACCTTTCGATTTCGTTAAGCTGTAAAGTTTTCCATTTATTTCGCTTTTTACCGTATAATCATCTTCTATTTTACTTGAAATATTTACATTCTTTTTTGATTGAGCAGCATTAAATTCCAATTGACGTTTTAGGTCATTGTATTTTACAACAGCAGAATAGTAATTGGAAGAAGAATTTTGAAATGCAAGTTCCCTTTGTTCTAATTCTACTTTGGAACCTATTTTTTGATTCCACAAAGATTGTTGACGAGTGTAAAGCAAGGAATCGCTTTTTAATTTCCTTTTAGAAAGTTCAATGAGCTGCTTTGCATCGTTTAATTTGCCTTGGTTTGCAGCAATGTCTGAAAAATTAGCAGCCAATTCAGCATTCTCTAAATTGAACTGTTGTGCCTTATTTGAGATTTTTAAAAGAACTGTTCCAATTTGTAAAGAGTCGCCTTCGCTCACTAAGACTTCTTCTATTATTCCACTTACTGTTGCAAAAGCTTGGTATTGATTTTTACTTTTTACAGTTCCAGATGCGTAAATTGATTCTGAAATGGATGATTTTGTTGGTTTAGTGGTTTCTTCTTTTTTATTACAAGCTATAAAAGAGAGAATTATAAGGGTATAATGTAATCGCTTCATGATACATCAAATATACTATTTAAAATGCCCTTCTGTCATTTTAATTTTTATATTATTTACAGATTTAATAAAAATTAAATATTTAACTTTGAGAACATTTATCTGTCTATTTTATTACATTAATTAAGTTTTATTAGCATTATGAATTTGAAAAATATTCAAACCGAGGTTGACGCTGGTTTTTTGTATGATTTATTAGCAAAACAAGAGAAAGACGAAAATGTAGCCAACGTTTTTAGGCAAATGAGTGAAATTGAAAATAGTCATGCACTCATATTTATGCAAAAGAATAATATCGATGTTTCCCTACTTCCAGGACCTTCTAATAGGGCTAAAATATTAAAATTTATAGGCAGTGTTTTAGGTTATGACTATGTTTTAGGTGTATTATTAGATACAGAAAAAAGTATTGCAAGTTCTGTTATAAATGCCAGGAAAAGCAGCAATTCAGCTGCATCTATTTCTGATACAGCGCATGTTACAATTTTAAAGAACATTTTAAATAACAATCAGAATATTTCAGGTTCAAACTTAGCCAGATTCGAAAAGAGACACCGTTCAGTTGGAGGAAATGCTTTACGTGCAGCAGTTTTAGGTGGAAATGATGGTTTGGTTTCTAACTTTAGCTTAGTTATGGGAATTGCCGGTGCAACAAGCGGACAAAGTGAAGTTTTGTTAGCAGGTGTAGCTGGTTTATTAGCCGGTGCTTTGAGTATGGCTTTAGGCGAATGGATTTCTGTAAAAAGTTCTCAGGAGCTTTACGAAAATCAAATGCAATTAGAAATGGAAGAATTAGAACACAATCCAGAAGGAGAAGAAAAAGAATTGGCATTGATTTATATTTCCAAGGGCATTCCAGAAGCACAAGCCAAAAGCATGGCCAAACAAATAATGACCAATATTGAAAATGCACACGAAATCCTAGTTAAAGAAGAACTTGGCATCAGTAAGGAAGATTTACAAGGTTCAGCGATGGAAGCAGCAATTACTTCATTTTTATTGTTTAGTATTGGAGCTATTATTCCTGTTATCCCTTTTTTCTTTTTTGTAGGATTTAAAGCAATAATTTTAAGTGCCTTTTTAAGCGCAATTGGACTTTTTTTAATTGGAGCTTCAATTACCTTGTTTACTGGAAAAAGCATATGGTTTTCAGGATTTCGTCAGGTATTGTTTGGATTAGTTGCCGCTGGTATAACTTTCGGAATAGGTAAATTAATTGGTGTGGCCGTGTTGGGTTAAAATTTTATATTTACAAATTAATTTACATTCAAACTTAAATTACCATGAACGACGCACATTTACATTTACTTTTCAATCACCTTCCAATAATAATTCCCATTGTTGGCTTATTAGTGCTTTTTGTAAATATTATAATTCGCTCAGAAATTGTGCAAAGAGTTGGTTATTTAATTTTGATTTTAGGAGCTATCGCAACAGTACCCGCATTTTTTACGGGTGAAGGCGCCGAAGAAATAGTCGAAAATATCGATGGAATTACACACGATATAATCCATGAACACGAAGAAGTGGCTGAAACTTTTGCCATTTTATCGTATATTTTAGGAGCTCTTTCCTTAGTAGGCCTTTGGGCAAATTTAAAGCGAAAATCTTTTTCTCTTTGGCTCGGTTATGCCATTTTTGCTTATGGATTTGTAGTCCTTGTTTTTGCCCAACAAACTGGAGTAACAGGAGGCGAAATCAGACACACAGAAATTAGAAAAGGTGCAGTGATTTCAAAAGAAATAGAAGCTGATTAAACTTGCTTTGAAATTATTTTGATTGATTTATCCAAATTGATTAAATAAGTTGCTTTGAAATTTTATTATTTATAACAACACTTTTTATTTTAATTGTTTGAAATTAAATATTATTTAGACTTTTTGTTTTTTATGTTGAGCGTATTTATTAATTTTTAGTGATATTTCTTACTGAAGAGGTATTCAGAAAATATTTTATTTATCAGCGAAAGATTCCACTATATTTTGGTTTTTAATTTTAAATAAAGGAACTTATTGTATTTATAATCAGAGTATTATGTTGCAATAAGGTTTCAAATATCTAAATACTACGAGTAAGATATAAGTTAAATTAGCGTAACAAGTCCAGCATTTACGGGTATAAATCATAACGAAATACCTAATTGTACTCGATTCTATAAGAATTAATGCTGAATTTTCTCCATAATTTGCACCTGAGGTCAAGCTTTTGCTTGATATTACTGCTTTTTAGCATTTCGGAGAAGGTATGTGGACAAGCTCCAGTTGCTAATTTTACAACAAACATTCAATCAGCATGTGCACCATTGAGTGTAAACTTTACAAATACTTCCACCAATGCAGTTTCTTATCAGTGGAATTTTGGAAATGGCAATTTCTCAACACTTGCTAACCCTCAAAATGTTTACATTCAACCTGGTACTTTTACTGTTCAACTAATCGCCATTGGAGCTAATGGATTGAGTGATACTTTAATCCTGACAGATTACATAACTGCTGCTCCTGGTCCTCAATTGAGCATTTCGGTAAGCCAAATTGATGGCTGCGAAGATTTTACTGGATTTCAATTTACTTGTACCACACCTGATGCATTGAATTTAAATTGGGATTTTGGAGATGGTTCAACTTCTTCTTTACAAAACCCAACAAAATTCTACACCAATGTTGGGAATTACTCTGTTAGTTTGCTTGGGACAAATAGTAATGGATGCCCAACTGCAGTAACATTGGCAGATACCTTAAGTGTTATTGCTTTACCTACAGCAGGATTTACAGTTGATGATATTGAGACTTGTAATCCTTTACAGTCTTTTCAATTTACAAGTACAACCAGCACAAATGATACTTATTTGTGGGATTTTGGAGATGGAACTACCAGCAATTTAATCAACCCTAGTCATGTATTTGCTTATCCAGACACTTTCACCGTTCAACTTAAAATTACAAACTCTTTAGGTTGTGCTGATTCTCTTATCATAACGAATTTAGTAACTGTTCATCCTGACAATACACCACAAATAAACGCTACAGTTCTTAGTGGTTGTTTACCATTGGCTTCCTCGCTTTCAAGCAGCAATACAACTGGAGCTGTTTCTTATAATTGGACCTCTAGCGACGGACAATCCTCTGTTTCTCCTGGTTTTTCTGTTACTTATTTTCCAGCAGGAAGTTATAATATCAACCTTACGGTGGAAATGCCCAATGGCTGTGTTTTTAGTAATCCACAACCAACTGTAATTCAGGTTAATCCTAAACCAGTTTCATCGTTTACAGCCACTAATACCAATGGGTGCGCACCTTTAAACGTGCAGTTAACAAATACTTCTACCGGCGCTACTAACTACTTTTGGACATTTGGTGATGGAAACGTTTCTTTTGATGCTACGCCTCAATATTCGTATACACAACCAGGAACATATACCATTACTTTAAAATCTTTCAATGAATTTGGTTGCTGGAGAACAAGTACATTTTCTCCTATTGTTGTTACTGCGCCTACAATTACTGCAAACATGAGTAACAATGTAGGTTGCCCTCCGCTTAATGTTTCTTTTACCAACACTACAATCAATGCCATTTCATACTTATGGGATTTTGGAGACGGCACAACATCAACAGAATTAGCGCCTCAACATATATATGATACCCTAGGGCAATATCAAGTTACTTTAGTAGCTTACGGTTCGGGAGGTTGTACAGACACATTAGTATTTCCTACAATGGTGAATGTTTCAGCTCAATTGGCCAATTATACGATTCCTCCACCAATTGCGGGTTGTGAGCCATTTACAACTACATTTGGTTTAAACGACCCTAATATTTCTTCTTTTTTATGGGATTTTGGAGATGGAACAACTTCTACTGAAGCAAATCCTTCGCATACATATGCCAATACAGGAACATACACGGTTTCTCTCGAAATTAATGATGGTACCGTTTGTAATTTGGCTTATCCTGTTTACCAACAAATTACTGTTGAAGGTATTACTCCAACATTTAGTGTATCAATAGACCCTTGTCCTCCTTACGCTGTTCATTTTACCGATACTGTTTCAGACGCGGTTTCTTGGTTATGGGAATTTGGCGATGGAACTACTTCGACTTTACAAAATCCAACACATATTTACCCCAACACAAATAATTATCATGTTGGGTTAACAATAACAACATCTGCTGGCTGCACAAGGACTTTTGCGGCTTTTAATGCTGTTACTTTTACCAATTACCAGCCGTCATTTACCACTAATTATTCACCAAATCTAGTTTATCCTTTAACAGTAAGTTTTACAGGAAACCCTGCATCCGCTAGTTCATGGCTTTGGAATTTTGGCGATGGATCTACATCTACGCTCCAAAATCCTTCGCACGTTTACCAGGTGCCAGGAAACTATGTAGTAACATTAACTACTGTTTCAAATGGGTGTACTTTCACAGTTTCTGGAAATCCTATAAATCCTACCAATAATGGAAGTGGGGGAACAGTTGATCCAATTACAACTTTACCAAGCATACCATTTGTTTCATGCGCGCCTGCAACAATTGCATTTTTCAAACAGTCAATTAACCATCAAGTTATACAGTGGAATTTTGGCGATGGTACCACATCAACAGCATCAAATCCCTTAAAGATTTACACAACCCCAGGTTTTTACAATGTGTCTTATCAGGCAATGACACCAAGCGGCTTGCAAACCATCATTTATCCTCAAAGTTTGCATATTGGAGGGTATACGCCAGACATAGTTCTTACAACTTCAAACGATTGTGATAGTTTTTACATTGCAACCAATTTGTCTAATGCAGCATTGTTTGACCAAGTGCAATGGAAATTTGGAAACAGTCCTTTTTATAACGGTGTTCAAGTAAGTTACCAAACAGCATTTTCTAATTTGGCAATAAATGTTCAAGCTTTTGTTACCGATACATTGGGCTGCAATGCAATTGGAAATAACAATATCTTAATGAACAAGCCAATGCCGTTTGTTTCTTATCCAACAACAGTTTGCAGAGATTCTATCCACTTTATCCAATTGGGAAATACTACAGGTTTATCGTTTATTTGGGATTTTGATGATGGCACAAGCTCTACAGAAACTTCTCCGGTTCACCAGTACGATTCAACAGGAGCTTATAATGTTGTTTTGACTATTAATACTGATCAAGGCTGCTCTGATACTTACACTTTAAGCCCTCAAATAATTTTTGCAACACCTAACTTACAAAATGTAATTGTAAACGGTGATTGGGACGGCTGTGCTCCCCATGCCATTGAAATTATTTATCCAACACCATTGGCTTTTGTAAATTACGTTCAGGATGGAATCTTTTTAACCAATTCTGATACATTAAGAATTAGTTACCCAGATACAGGAAGTTATCCTGCATTGATAATGGTAGCAACTGCTACTTGGATTCCTGGTTGCAGAGATACAGTAGAGTTTCCAACCATTCATGTGTATGATGCGTTTGCTGATTTTAGTTTCACACAAGATTCTTATTGTTTGCCTATAACGGCTCAATTTACAGATGAGAGTCCTGAAGCTGTTTCATGGAGTTGGAATTTTGGAAATGGAATAACATCAACCGAACAAAACCCGCAGATTGTATTTAATGAAGAACCTGAAGATACCGTTCAGTTAATCATTACCACAGCTTTTGGCTGTACTGATACAATTGTAAAATCGGGAGTTTTTATGTATCAATTCCAGCAGCAAATTGCATTTCAGGGCGTTTGTAATCCACTCACAGTAAACTTTGATGCATCTTCTAATTTGCCTACCCAATACGAATGGCATTTGGGAAATGGAGAGATATTAACCGATTCCACTTTCCTTTACACTTATACCGAGGATGGATTGTATTCTCCATATTTAGTAGGAATTTCAAATACTGGCTGCAGAGACACCACATTTTTAGATACCATTATTCGTGTTTCCAGTATACAGGCAGATTTCAATTCTCCTTTTGAAGCAGCATGTGCACCTTCGTTTGTTGAATTTTTTAATACAGGAACAGGAGCAGTTGCATGGGAATGGAATTTTGATGACAACAGCGGCTCAATCTTAGAACATCCAATAAAATTATACGATTCACCGGGAGTTTATTCTATTTCTCTTGCTGTAACTTCGGTTGATGGTTGCAGAGATACATTAATAAAAACTGATTATATAACAGTGCTGGGGCCTGCAACTTCTTTTACAGTTTCATCTCCAACAGGATGCGCAGGCAGACAGTTGCAGTTTACCGATTTGTCAACTGGTGCCCAAGAATGGGAATGGAATTTTGGAGAAGGTTCAACTAGCGCTGAGCAGTATCCAACATTTACTTATGAAACTCCTGGAAACTATATCGTTACATTGTTTTCAAGAGATTCCATCGGTTGCTCTGCATTTTATTCAATTCCAGTTCCATTCACCGTAAATCCTTCGCCTGATGCGCAATTCGACGTAATTAGTGGAAGCGGATGCACACCTTTTTCACCCGTTCTTGTTAATCAATCTTTAAACGCAATCAATAATTTCTGGAATTTGGGCGATGGCTCTGCAATTCAATCAGATACGATTCCTTTGCATACCTACACGCAAGCAGGTCTTTATACTATTGATTTGATAGTTGAAAATCAGTTTGCTTGTTTTGATACAATGAGTGTAGATTCAATACATGCTTTGCTCGTTCCACAAGCTGCATTATCACTAGAACCACTTAATACATGCGCTCCAATTGAAGTACAAACAACTAATGAAAGTCTTAATTTAGAAAACCCCTCTTATTTACTCACGTTTTCAAACGGAATAAGTGGCATAAATCCAGATTCAACTTACGAATTTATGGAACAAGGTTTTTACTCTTTATATTTCAAAGTTAACAACGCAAATGGATGCTCTGATACAGTTGAATATGTTAACGCATTTGAAGTTTTACCTTCCGATCCTCCTCCAGCAATGAGAATTCTAAGAGTGTCGGTAGAAAGTCCAACTTCTGTTGTAATTGAATGGAATGAAAACTTTAACCCTAATTTTTCGCATTATAATTTGATTCGAAGAACTAGCGGAATTGCTGATTATTCATTATTAGCGACAATTACAGACCCGCATCAACTGGTTTATTATGATAGTCAGGTAAATACATTTGATTCTGTGTATTGTTACCTCTTAGAAACTGTTGATTTTTGTGGAAGAAAATTACCTGTTGACAGTTTAATTGCCCATTGTACTATAAACGTTGAAGTTGAAAACTTTGCAAATCAAGGCAATGATGTAAAATGGTCTCCTTATGTTGGAAGAGCACCTGGAGGATACGTAGTTGTGAGAACAAATGAAAGCACAAATATTAGCGAAGGTATTGCAACTGTAAGTGGAGACTCTACACATTATTTAGATAATGACGTATTTTGTCCTGTAAAGTATAGATATGAGATTCTTGCAATTGAACTTGATGGGTTATCGCATTTGGAATCATCTTCTGATTATGATTTAGCGCCACCAATTGAAAATCCATTTGTGAATCAATTTGTGAATGTAGGTAGAAGTACAGTAGTTGATAATTCAAAAATATTAACTGAATGGGCCGCTCCTGATTTGTATTTAGATAAAGTGGTTGGTTATACCATCTACAGGGCAGATGGAAACAGTAATTATAAGTTTCTTACTGAAGTTCCTGTAAGTCAACAGTTTTACATGGATGAAGATGTTGATGTAAATAATAAAAAATATAAGTATCAGGTATTCACAAGAAACGTTTGTGATGTTGAATCTGGTAAAGGTGTAGAAGGTGATAACATCGTTCTTCGCATAAAACCTTACGATGAACAGTTAAATGAATTAATTTGGACACCTTACGAAAGTTGGGGGCCTAACGGAGTGAATTTTTATACCATAGAAAAACAAAAAGAAGACGGAACCTGGGAATTTATTATTTCATTGCCAGGATTTGTAAATTCTTATTTGGATGAGAATTATTAAAAACAGCTAATTATTCTAAATTTGTGCTCTTAATCACAAATCATGAAACTAATAGCTACATTCTTATTCATAACTTTAATCAGTTTTTCAAAAATTGGTAACGCACAAATCATTTGGGGAACCGATCCCACTTTCAATGGCAACGGCAAATTTACACATGATTATGGATTTTTTGATAACATTACCAATGTAAAAATCCAACCGAATGACCAAAAAATTATTGCAATTGGAACAGCACTCAACCAAGCTTTTTCAGGTCGATTACTTGTGATGAGATTAATGCCTGATGGAACATTTGATAACACATTTAATGATTCTGGCTCGGTTGTTATTTCTGACTTTACAGAGTCTTATGCTTATGATTGTTTTATAAGAGATGATGGCAAAATTTTAATTGTTGGCGCAGCGGCAAATCCTAGTTATGAATTTAACATGGTTTTACTTCGCTTAAACGCTGATGGTTCAAGAGATGATAGTTTTGGAACAAATGGAGTTGTTGTTACAGAATTTAATCAAAGAGATGAGTATGCGTATGGAGTAAGTAAACTATCTGATAATACTTTTATTGTTGCAGGTTCTATTGCAGATTCTTTAAATCAAGCAGTACCAACTATTGTAAAGTTTAAAGAAGATGGAAGTGTTGACCAGTTTTTTGGTAATAATGGAATCGTTCAAATTCCTGTTATTTCGTCGGATAATGTTTTAAGAGATATTCTTATTCAGCCAGATAACAAGATTTTGGCAAGTGGACATTACGATCAGGGAATAACCGTTGGAGGAAATATAAACTTCGATTTACTTTTAATCCGTTTAAACCCTAATGGAAGTTTCGATAATGGTTTTGGAACGAATGGGGTTGTAATTACATCTGTTTCTAACGAAAGATTAGACGATGCGAATGGCTTGGGATTAACAAGTAATAATGATATTTTAGTTGGAGGATTTTCAGTTAGACCCGATGGTGGTTTCGATGCAACAATTCTAAAGTATAACGCAGATGGAACTAGCCAAACAACTTTTGGAACAAATGGAAGAGTTATCTTAGATATTGCTGCTCAAGATGTGGCGTATGATTTAGAGATTTTAGCAGACCAAAGTATTTTAATTGCCGGTTCATCAGGAGATTTATTTGGTACAGGCGAAGTTGATTATTTGTTGGTTAAGTACAAACCTGAAGGTGTGAGAGATAGCACTTTTGGAACAAATGGAATTATCTTAACTGCAGTTTTAAATAGTGTTGATGATGCTAACGCAATGACAATTCAGAATGATGGAAAAATTGTTTTAGCTGGAAAATCTACTGGAACTATAAACAATGATGTATCTCTTGTAAGATATTCTCCAACAGATTTTACTGGAATACAAAACAATCAAGATGAAAATTCTTTTAGAATTTTCCCAAATCCAGCTTTATCCAATACAACATTAAATATCTCTTTTAAAAATGCATTTAACGGTTCTATTTCACTTAGAATTTATGCCCTTGATGGAAAATTGGTGACGCAGAATAATTTATTTATTCAAAATAATTTTACCCAAACAACTTTACCAGTTAATTTACAAAGCGGAATTTATTTTGTAGAAATTTCCAATCAAAATGGATTTAAAAATACCAATAGGTTAGTAATAAATAATTAGATAGCTTCGTTTAGATAAGTCATTTATCAAATCGATATTGATATATTTATCTTACCCGATTTTCATTTTGTTACCGCTTCAGGCGAATGCAAAATTATGGCAAAGAATTACAGATTTCCCATCTTCGGAACGCGATGATGGGATTTCTTTTGGAAATACTCTCTTTTATTAACTGAACATTGATCAAGAAACCAAATTTTACAGCCGATCTTAACTCACATTTTCTGTTAAATTTTAAAAATGAATATCCTTGCTGGATATATTATTTAAAGATTTCTGGTTTAGACTTTAACAAAATACTTAAGTTTACGGTAATTGATTAAAGCTTTAAAATCATAGTTGAAATTTACTTTTTTAATTGAGTTATTTTTATGCAAACCGAATACACTTCTTTCATAGAAACTTTACTTACAAATTCAACAGAAATAAAAGTAAATCGTGACGAATATTTAATCAGAGAAGGAGAAATAGAAAATTATGTTTATTTCATTAAATCTGGTGCCATTCGCGTATTCTTGTTAAATGAATTTGAAGAATTAACCATCAGGTTTGGATATGCTAATTCGCTTATTAATTCTTTAACTTCATTTTTAAAAGCTACACCATCAGAATTTTATATTCAGGCTATTAGAAGTAGTACAATTGCAAAAATATCTCGGAAAACTTTCTTCGAAATTATCAATAAGAACGAAGCGTATAAGAATTTGTATTATCAAATTTTAGAGGATTTAATTACACAACAAATTGAAAGAGAAATTGATTTACTTACTTTTTCTCCTTCCGAAAGATTCAATAGAGTTGCTGCGAGAAGTCCTCAGTTATTTCAGGAAATTCCACTTAAATACATTGCTTCTTATTTAAGAATGACACCTGAAACTTTAACACGAATCCGAAATTCTTGATTCAAATCAATGTTTAATAAAATTTCTAAATGCAGCTTGCGTGTTGTAAAATTCAAATAAAATGAAAATAGATTCCACGCAATTATTAAGCAATTTACAAGTGCTAACTGACGAGCTTATTGCAACAGTAAAGTATTTTAAAACATTAGATTTTAAATATCTTCAATCAAAGGAAACTCCCGAAAAATGGAGCGTATTAGAATGCTTAGAGCACCTAAATTTATATGGGGATTTTTATCTACCTGAGATAGAAAAACGAATTTTTGCAGCACAACAGTCCAATCAAAATCAAATATTTAAAAGTGGTTTATTGGGCGATTATTCGGCCAAATCTATGCAGATTAAAAATGGAAACATCTCTAAAATGAATACTTTTAAAGAAATGAATACTAATAATTCTGTTTTAGATATAAAATGTTTGGAGAGATTTCTTAAGCAACAAGAACGAATGAAAGCTTTACTAACAGCGGCAGAGAAAATTGATTTAAACAAAGTAAAGACTTCTATTTCTATTTCAAAATTTATTAAGTTTAAAATAGGAGATACTTTTCGCTTTATTATTTATCATAATCAAAGGCATATTATTCAAGCTGAAAACGCAATTAAATTTGCCCAAAAGAATTCCTAATTCAAAAGCTTCCAGGAAGCTATTTTCGTTTTGTGAAAGAAATACCTTAAAGAAACTCCTAACACACCCAAACCATAAATAGAGCTTCTCTTAAAGTTGATAGAAGATGCTTCTTCAAAGTATTTTGTTGGACATGTAATTTCAGCGATTTCATATCCTTTATTAAATATTTGAGCAATCATTTGGTTATCAAATATAAAATCATCTGAATTATGCGTAAAATCTAGTGCTTTTAAAACTTCACCAGAAAAAGCCCTGAAACCAGTATGGTATTCACTTAACTTCTGATTCATCAAGGTGTTTTGTGCAAAAGTTAGAAACCTATTCGCTACATACTTATAAATTGGCATTCCACCTTTCAATGCACCTTTTCCAAGAATTCTGGAACCGAACACAACAGGATACAATTCGTAAGAAATAAGCGAAACCATTGCATAAATTAGCTTTGGTGTATATTGATAATCAGGATGAAGCATTACAACCACATCTGCATTTAATTCCAAAGCCTTGGCATAACAAGTTTTTTGATTTCCGCCATAACCTCTGTTCTTTTCATGTCTAATTACATGCTTAATACCAATTTGTCTGGCTAATTCAGAAGTGTTATCCTTACTACAATCATCCACCAAAACAACATCATCAACTATATCAAATGGAATTTCTTTATACGTCTTTTCTAATGTTAAAGCAGCATTATAAGCCGGCAATACAATTACTATTTTCTTACCTAAAAACATTTTGCAAACATAGTTCAAAAATTTTGGAGGATAATTGTTTCTCAAACATCTAAGCCATATTTTTCATTAAAGTATTGCTTTTTAAACCAAAGTTCGAAGGCAGGATCAATAAATTCTGTTGTTTCATTTATTTTATGAATAATGTCGCTATTGGTAAATATTGAATTGTTTTTACTAATATTTCGAGGAGTTCCTAATTGATACCTTTGCATTACTTCATTTCCCATTAATTGCTTTTCCCCTTTTGCTATTGCCTTTAAAAAGTTGATTTGTTTTTCACTTAAACCCTGAACTTCTCTCTGGTATAAAGGAGTATTTGCTTGAATTAATTCTTTTAAAGCCATTTCAATTTGTTCCCTATTTGCTTTCTTGCTAGTTAAATTCCATGTATAATGAGAAAGTTGTTGCACATACCAGGAATGATTTTTCATTGTTTTGGGTATTAATGCTGCTGTTTCCTCATCTATTAACTTACCAGTATTTTTAAACCCATCAACTATAAAATTTATCCATTTTGATGTTTCAATTTTTTGCAATAATATAATATCTCCAAAGCGATAAAACGGTTTGGATGGATTATTGAAAATTTCAGCCATCATATGTTTATGACTTCCATACAAACAATAAGTAACTGATTTTTGTCTTTGCCAAGTTGCTCGTAATTTTTTCTCAAATATTTCAAAATCTTTAAATAATGCAAGATTTTGAAATTCATCCAAGCAAATAATCATTTTGATTGATTTTTTTTTGCATATTGTTTCTGGTAAATTTATTATTTCGTCTAAATTTTGTTTTAACTCTTTCCAGTCAAAACTTAAATTGAAATCTGTATTTGGATCAATTCCAATGCTGATTTTAGGTATTATTTTCTTAAAAAAATCTTTTCCACTACTCATCCAGTCTTGCCAGTTGCTGGAGGATGATTTTATGACCTCCTTAGCATACAATTCTAAAAATTCATTTTCACTACCAACTGAAAATAAATCTATTAATACAATCTTAGTATTGTTTTCTTCCGCCCTTATTTCCAATATAACTTTCTCAACTAAAGATGATTTTCCCCATCTTCTTGGTGAAATTAATGTTGTGTTTATACCATCTAATAAGTTCTTCTTCAGTTTTTTTGTTTCTTCTTCTCTATTAGTAAATGAATGCGTACTAACAGTTGTTCCGTAAATAAATGGCGAGTCTTTCATGTTTTGATTATTATGACTTTGTATTTTATACTATTGAACCATGTATTATTGTACCAAATGGTATTATACCAAATGGTACAATGCAAATTTATTAATTTTTTGCTTTCAAAACCAAATTTCTTGTGCCAACCTAAATGTATTGGCATGTGCATTCACAATATCAGAAATCTTCTTCGAATAACCTCCACCCATTGCTGCTACTAATGGAATATTGTTGCGATGAGCCAATTTTAACGTGAATTTATCTCTTAATAAACAACCATTTTCTGTTAATCCTAAACGTCCCAATTGATCACTAGCAAGAACATCCACACCACTTTGATAAAAGATAAAATCAGGTTCGAATAAATCAATTGTTTTGTTTAAATGAAACTCTAATAACTTTAAATAGGCACCATCATTTATTCCATCTGGAAGCCCGATATCCAAATCTGAGTTTTCTTTGTGTAAAGGATAATTGTTGCCACCATGCATAGAAAATGTAAAAACAGCTGGCTCATTTTTAAATATTTGCGCAGTTCCATTGCCTTGATGCACATCTAAATCGACAATTAGAATGCGTTTTTTAAAATTGTTTTTCATTAAATAATCAGCTCCCAAAGCAAGGTCGTTTAACAAACAAAAACCTTCACCTTTATTGGTAAATGCATGATGCGTTCCTCCTGCAATATTCATAGCAACTCCATACTGTAAAGCATATTCCGCTGCTTTTACGGTTCCGTGCATGATGTGAATTTCTCTTCTTATTAACTCATTTGAAAACGGAAATCCTGTAGCTCTTTGTTCTTTAGGTGAAAGCGTTAATGTCTTTAATTGATTCCAATAATTTAACTCGTGAATGCCTAAAATTTCTTCTTCTGACAATGCTTCGGGAACAAAGAAATTTTCTGTCTTTACGGTACCTTCATACAATAACTGCTCGGGCAACAATGAATATTTTTCCATTGGGAAACGATGCCCATCAGGCAATGGATGATGGTACAATTCGCTGTGGGCAATCTTTAGCATCTTTATTTATTCGTCAGATTTGTTTTTTAAAGCCATTAACAAGGTATATGCTCCCTTAGTAACAATGTTTTTCCCTATTAAGTTCGATGTATTTTTAATAGTGATGAATTCGTTCTCCTGTATATCTGTTTCAACTGGAAACATTTTGAATTTATTTTTTCCTTCAGCAATGAATATATAGTCATTCGCTTCAAAATTTACAATAGCCTCTTCGTGGATAACCATCGCTTTTTTTATATTTATTTCTATTTCAGCATTCATGTACATGCCCGGAAGCAAAGCTTTATCGTATTCTAAAAAGTGACAATGAACTTCAGCTGACCTATCTAATCCAAGGTCTTTACTAATTAAAATTATTTCACAAATATGTTTTATCGATGGATTAAAATTGTTGTAAGCGATAACTTTTTGACCGATCGCTAACTTGTCTAAATCTTTTTCAAAAACCTTAATATTCAAATGGATATCTGTTGGATTTACCAATTCAAACAGCACATCGGTAGGGTTCACATATTTCCCAATATTTACATTAACATGAGAAACAAACCCATCAATTGGTGAATAAATATTGATAGCCTTTGATAAATTATTTTCACTTAAACTAGACGGATTAATGTGAATTAATTTTAACTTTTCAATCAAAGCATTTACATTTATTTGTTGATTGCTGTATTCCATTTGGGCTTGCTGAAAAACCTTATCACTGCTCGCTTTAGATCCATTCAATTCTTTTTGTCGTTCAAAATCTGATTTTGCAAACTTTAATTTTGATTGAGCAGTTAAATAATCTTGCTGCAATTGAATGTATTGCTGATCTTCCATGGTAGCAATTATTTCACCTTTATTAATATGCATTCCAGGTAGTAATTTTGATGACTTTAAATATCCACCCAACGGCATACTAATAGAGACCATATTTTGTGGAGGAACATCTATTTTTCCATTTAATTTAATAACATTAGAAATTTCTTTCTCAACCAGCAAATTGGTTTCAATTTTTGCTGCATCTGCTTGATTTGCAGTGAGTGTTATTTCATTTTCTGATGCAACTAATGCTTGTGCTTCATTACTATTTTCTGTTGATTCTTTGCACGCTACTACATTAAAAATGAGTAGTAAATAAAATATATTTTTCATTTTTTGAATATTAAAATTTTGAACTCATGTAATTGAGAGAGATGATACTTTCGTTTAATAATTTAACCGCTTCGAGGTAATTGTTTTGAATGGTTATTGCCTGATTATTTAACATTACCCAATCGAGATAATTTATTTCTCCATTTGTAAAATTCTCATTGGCCACTTTCGAAATTAAAATTGCATTTTTCAAGCCATTCTCTTCATAATTATTTACAATTGCTGTATTATTTTGAAATTGAATTTTGAGTTTTTCAAGTTGATTTTGCAATGATTGGGTTTGAAGTAATACCAAATTATCAGCAATATTTCCTTCTAATTTTGTTGCTTTAATCTTCGATTTAAATGAACCCCAAAACAATGGAATTCCAACTCCAACTTGGGCTGAATTAAATCTTGCTGAACGATTGTAAAAAACGTTATCAGCACCATTACCTTGCATGCTCATGCTAAAGATGCCTAAATTAATATCTGGCAAAAGCATAGATTTTTCAAGTTTATAATTGGCAATTGATAAGCTTTTTTGTAGTTGTGCAATTTTTAAAAGTGGATGTTGCAAAAAATCGATGGTTGTGATTTCCGAAATTATTGGAACTTTTAAAGATGTTGCAATCGGAAAATATTTAATTCCAGTATTTAACAACAACTGGAAATACATTAAATTAATTTCTTTCTCCTGTTGCACCATCAGCAATTGATTATGAATTGTATTTAATTGTGTTTCTGCAGTTACTTTTTCCAATACATTGCTTTCACCTTTCGCTAACTTTAAAGCAGTTTTATTATAAAATTCAGTATAATTACTATCAGCTTTTAAAAGTATTTTCTCTTTTTCTAATAGAATTAAATAGGCATAAAACGTTTGTACTACACTCATTTTTATCTCTTTAGATTTTAACTCGGCATTTATAACTCCAATTTTATAGCTTTCCTTTAAAGCGTTAACCTGCCTTGAATAAACAGTTGGGAAATTAAATCCTTGAGAAAGTCCGAAGCGCATATCAGTATAAATACTATTAATTTGACCAATCTCGGCTGTAACAGCTGTTTGTTGAATATTAATTCCCGATTTAATTAGCTTTTTCTGATATTCAGCTTTCAATAATTCATTACGAATAGACAGATTATTTTTAGCCGCACTATCAATAGCAGCTTCTATTGTAATGGATTGTTGACCGAAAATTAAATTTCCACTTAATAAGGAAAACAACAATACAATTGGCAAATTTTTCAATCTTGTACTTTTCTGTTTTTTATTTTCAAAAAGAATGTAAAGAATTGGTAATACAAATAATGTAAGAAGAGTTGCAATCAATAAACCACCAATTACAACTGTAGCTAGCGGCCTTTGCACTTCAGCTCCGGCTCCGTTGCTTAATGCCATTGGCAAAAAACCAAGAGAAGCCACAAAAGCTGTCATTAATACAGGCCGAAGTCTCATTTTTGCTCCCATCATTACGATTTTATGTAAGTTCGAATTACCCTCATTTTTTAATCTGTTAAATTCAGCTATTAAGACAATTCCATTTAAGACAGCAACTCCAAACAATGCTATAAAACCAACACCTGCGCTTATACTGAAAGGCATTCCCCGTAATGCTAGAAAGAAAATACCACCAATCGCAGAAAGCGGAATTGCGGTGTAAATCAATAAACCATGTTTTACAGAATTAAATGCAAAAAATAATAGAATAAAAATTAACACCAACGAAACAGGAACAGCTATCAATAATCTATTTTTTGCTTCATTTAAATTTTCGAATGCTCCACCGTAAGTCAAATAATAGCCAGTTGGAAATTTTATTTGGGTTTCAATTTTTTGTTGAAGTTCATTTACAATGCTTTGTACATCTCTTCCCCTAACATTAAAACCTACAACAATTCTCCTTTTGGCATCTTCGCGTTGTATTTGATTAGGACCATCTTTAATTGAAACCTTTGCCAGTTGGCTCAATGGAATTTTGGTTCCATTTTCTGTTGGAATAAGTAAATTTTGAACATCCTCCAAATTTTTTCTTTTATCGAGTTCTAATCTTACAACAACATCAAATCTTTTTTCTTCTTCGAAAATCAATCCTGCCGATTGTCCTGCAAATGCAGTATTAATTACTTTATTAATTCCTGCAATGCTAAGATTAAATTGCGCAATAGCAGCCCTGTCGTATTCAATAATTATCTGTGGCATTCCCGTTACAGGCTCTAAGAATAAATCGGCACTCCCATCAACAGTATTAATTATTTTACCAATTTTCTGAGCATAATGCGCCAGTGTATCTAAATTTTCACCAAATATTTTGCAAACCACATCTTGTCTGGCACCTGTCATTAATTCGTTAAAACGCATTTGTACAGGATATTGAAAACCAAATGTTACTCCAGGAACATCTTTTAAGGCTTCCCCCATTTTTTCGGCAAGCTCATCAAAAGTTGAAGCAGATGTCCATTCTTTTTTGTCTTTTAGAATAATCATTAAATCGCTGGCTTCCATTGGCATTGGGTCGGTTGGTACTTCGCCGCTACCAATTTTCGTTACCACTTTCTGCACCTCTGGAAACTGACTCAATAGAATATGGGAGGCAGCTTTAGAAGCTTCAATACTTGTATTAAGATTACTACCTGTTAATACCCTTGTTTCTACTGCAAAATCACCTTCCTCCAAGGCTGGAATAAATTCACCTCCTAAAGTTGTTAGGGTGAAAATTGCTGCACCAAAAAGGATAACAACTGCTGCAATAACAATCTTAGGAAATCTTAAAATCCGCATCAATACTGATTGATACCCATTTTCAATTTTCATCATCAATCTGTCAGAAATGTTAGGTGCATGTTTTGTTCTTTTACTTAAAAACAAAGCACTCATCATTGGAATATAGGTTAATGATAAAATAAATGCTCCTAACAACGCAAAAGCTACAGTTTGGGCCATTGGTTTAAACATTTTACCTTCAATTCCTTGAAGAGTAAAAATGGGTAAATACACGATAAGAATGATTATTTGCCCAAATACAGCGCTATTCATCATTTTACTGGCTGAACTGAATATTTGTTTATCCATTTCTGGCTGTGAAAGCATTGCCACTTTATTGAATTTCTTGTTATGCGACAATTGATGCATTACAGCTTCTACAATGATTACGGCACCATCTACAATTAGTCCGAAATCCAAAGCACCTAAACTCATTAAATTGCCACTCACACCAAAGGCATTCATCATAATAACAGCAAAAAGCATTGCCAGCGGAATGATAGATGCAACCAATAATCCAGCTCTGACATTGCCTAAAAACAACACCAAAATAAAAATCACAATGAGCGCCCCTTCCATTAAATTGGTTTCAACAGTACTGATGGCATTGTTTACCATTTTTGTTCTATCTAAAAATGGCTCAATGACTACACCTTCTGGAAGAGTTTTTTGAATTTGAACAATGCGTTCTTTTACATTTTTTATTACCTCGCTGCTATTTGCGCCTTTTAGCATCATTACTACTGCACCGGCAACTTCACCTTGATCGTTAAAACACAAGGCTCCATAGCGCGTTGCGTAGCCAATTTTAATTTCAGCCACATCTCTCATAAAAAGCGGAGTCCCATCAGGAGTTGCTTTAATTGATATATTTTCTATGTCTTCAATATTCCCAATTAAGCCTTCACTTCTTATAAAGAGCACAGTTGGTCCTTTTTCAATGTAAGCGCCGCCAGTATTTTGATTATTATTTTCAAGTGCAGTAAAAACTTCATGAATAGTAATACCATAAGACTGCAGTTTATTTGGATTAACCGAAATCTCATACTGCTTTAATTTGCCTCCCATGCTGCTAACTTCAGCTACACCTTTTACTCCAAGTAACTGTCGGCGCACAATCCAATCTTGAATGGTGCGTAATTCAGTATCGTTGTACTTTTTTTCGTACCCTTTTTTTGCACGAACCACATATTGGTAAATTTCTCCCAAACCAGTTGTAATTGGGCCTAATTCAGGATTTCCAATTCCAGTAGGAATTTGCGCTTGTACTTTCTGAAGTCTTTCGGCAACTTGCTGTCGTGCCCAGTAAATATCAATATCGTCTTCGAAAACTATTGTTACCAAAGACAATCCAAACCTGGAGAAGCTTCGGATTTCTTTTAATCCGTTAATATTACTATTGGCTTGTTCTATTGGAAAAGTAACAAGGCGCTCAATATCTGTTGCTCCAAACGATGGTGCAACCGTTATTACTTGTACCTGATTATTTGTGATGTCTGGTACCGCATCTATAGGTAATTTGGTTACTTCGTAAACCCCATAAACTATTAAAGCAAGCACAAATAAGCCCGTTATGAGTTTGTTGTTTATCGAAAATCCAATTATCTTGTTTAACATATATATTGGAATAAGATGAATTTATTGTTGTATTTGAATTGAAATACAAACTAAGAAAATCGGAAAATGCTTGATTTTGATTTTACTGAGGGCAACCATTTTTTACCCAGCAGTCGAGTTTATTAATAACAGCATCAGATAATTTTGATGAGCCTCTTGGCATTGCCTCAACGCCACTTGCATGGTGAATAGAAGCTAAATTTTTACTGTTATTTTTAAATTGATTGCTGGCATTTGAATAATTACTCAAATTTATGCCCGATGCTGAAGAACCTGCGCTATGGCATCCAGATGTGGCGCAATTAGAATTGATAATTGATGAAATTTCTCCAGAATAAATTGGCGTAACGCCTGTGCAATTGGCACTGTTGGCAAAATCTGTGTTTTGTGTTTCTTTTTTGCAGCTGTTTATGATTACAATTGAACATAACACTGCAATTATTGCAATAAGTTTCATAATGACTAAAGTTTTAAAATGAATAAAATAGAGTAGCAGCAATGATGATGTTTTGTAACTACTCAAAAAATAAAAACTTTAGCAGTTTTTTGGTGGTTGCCAAATACTGGATAAATAACTTGAACTCAAATAGCAGTCTTCCAGAGAAGAAAAACTGATTATGCTTTCAGAGAATTCTTTTAATACAAGATTTGATAAAGTAGGAGGGACGTTTGCTGCGATAAAAGTTGTAGCACAGCCATCATGTGACTTAAAAGGAAGTTGCATATCTTTTTCATGGTCTGCATCCTTTTTAGTTTCACCAGAATAATGAATATTTAAAAAATCTAAAAAAGTTAGTTCACTATTTTTTTTCTTATGTTCCCCGAAATGTTCTATTAATAAAGGTAGTTTTGACAATTGATGCAACTCTGTGGTTGAAATCAAATAGATCGATAAGAATAATATGGAAACAAGCTTTTTCAATGCATCAAATTTACGATAAATTTGAATTTAATTATTGATTAAAATTTAATCTTCTCTTAAAAGCGTTACTGGTCCTTCAATTTTTTGTCCTTGTCCTTCAAATAAGAAAAAGTAGGTGCCATCGGGCATTTCGGCTCCATTTTCATTTGTTCCATTCCAACATCCATTATCACTTTCTACACTTTCAAAAATGGGTTTTCCCCAGCGGTCATAAATTCTTAATGTGCTACACTTTAAGAAATTCTTATCGTCGGGTGCCGGCAAATCTTGTAGCGCGGGACTAAAACAATCATTTTTTCCATCCCCATTTGGACTAAACGCGTTAGATTTATTGATTGTAAAATACTCTGTCAAACTTTTTAATGGAAATGATTTACTCAATGTATCTCTACAAATTTGATTTTCAACAATAAGAGTGATATTAACAGAATCTCCATATTGATAAATTACAAAAGGATTGTTTACTTGTTCTCCAACTCCTTTTCCAAATTCCCAGGTGTTAATTTGTGAAAGCTCACTTTTATTAGTGATAGAAACTTTTACATCGGTGCAACTTGCTATCATTTCAGCATCGAAATCTGCTAAAGGAGCTCCTTCAGGAATTGTAACCAAAAGCGAATCTCTGCCTGGACATCCATTGGAAGTATCTTTGGGAATGCGCAACAACGTAAACCAAGTACTTTCATCAATACTCGCTAGAGGTTGTGAAATATTATGTGCATTTAAAAAATCTTCTGGTGACCATTGGTAATTGTACAACGCTGAATCACCTAAATTTCCAATAGAAACTGTTTGTCCCTTGCAAATATTTAAATCAGGTCCAGCATCAACTTGGTCTAGACGCACGTCAATAAATTGTTCAATAGTATCTGCACAACTTCCTAAAGATAAGTAAAGTACATAGTTTGTAGCTAATGGAGGAGTTGCAGTTGGTCTTTGGGCATTCGGTTCATCTAAACCAATTGTTGGGTTCCACAATACTTCATAATATGGATCCACTGGAAATGGTGGCCCAATTTCAACACCAGTTAAATAACAAACACTCAATGAATCAAAAACATCTCTGGTTGAATTCACAACTCTAACCTGCTTTGTAAATGTGTCAACCACGTTACAGCTTGTTGGATTTTGAGCAATTAACTGAATAGTGTATAAACCAGCCTGATTAAAAGTTTGACTTGTATTTTCGTTGGTTGAAAAAGTGCTTCCGTTGATTTTCCATTCATAACTCGTGGCATTTGAGCTAGTGTTAGTAAAATCAACAGTATAAGGTGCACATCCAATAGGAGGAGAAGTAAAACTGGCTACTGTTGCTGGCAATTGAAAATCGAATTTAAATATAGCATTGTTGCATCCACTAATTGAACCATTGGTATTAGACCAAACGCCCGGTGTTGTTGGGAAATCATCTCTTCCTCCACAACCTGCGCAAACAGATTGATATATTACGCCACGTTTATCAAATCTGCTCGTTCCTCCATCAACGTGTTCTGAACTTGTTGCTCCACCAAAAAATGTTGCATAAACTAAACTTCTGTCAGGTTCATTTAACACCATCAAATAGAAATCATTGTTATCTGTTGTTTGCTGAAAAGCGTCAGGAGTAACTGTCATTCCGGTTGTTCCTCCAAATGCAGCACCATCAGGACCGGCATTTGAAGAACCTCCCCAGCCAGCCATAAATACTTGACCACAGATATCAACTGTAAATGCACTTGGGCTGATGTTAGGCTTTGGTGAACCGTTTCCAAAACAAGTTGACCAAATTCTCTGACTCAAGTTATTCGAAAATTTTGAAACAAACTGCTTCCCATTATTTTCAGTAAAAGCAAAGTTACTTTGATAAAAATTTCCTCCTTTTTCTGTTTGACCATATACATAAACTTCACCCGCTCTGTTAGTTGCAACAAAATATGATTGGTCGTAGCTTTCTGCTCCATAATATGTAGAACCCAATAATTGTTGACCATTTGGGGAGATTCCTGTTACAAATCCATCGCATTGTCCACCACCATTTATTGCTTGATAGGCAGGTTGAATAATTGGGAAGTTTGTAGAAACAGTTGCTCCACTAACAAATACATTTCCAGCAGGATCCAGTGTAAGTGAACAAATTCCATCAGCCCCGCTTCCTCCTAAATAAGAGCCCCAAAAAAGTGTGCTTAAATTAGCATTCATTTTTACCACAATTCCATCTTGAGAACCTCCTGCATAAGAAGATTGAAAGGCATTTCCAGGAACTTGAAAATTTTCGGAAGCTGTGCTACAACCAACGTATACATTATTTTGGTTGTCTATGATTATTGCACCACGCGCTTCATCAGCATAATTATATTTTAGGTTCGAAGAAAGAATCAAACCATCGTTTTTTGAACCGCCGAGTAGGGTGGAAGCCAATAAATTATTTCCGTTTTCTGCGAGTCTTGCAATAAAAATATCAGTTCCATTGGGAAAGGATATTCCATTTCTTAAAATTGAAACTTGGTCTCCACCATTAAATGTTCTATTATATGCTGTTGAAGTTGTAGGGAAATCTGAAGAGCCAGTAGTTCCAAATATAAATAATTCATTGTTAGAGCTTACTACCAGACTTTGAGGAACCTCATTTCCTGTTCCACCAATGTAGGTAGCCCACATTTTTTGTCCTGTTGGAGAATATTTTATTATTCCAATATCATTAGGTCGTGAACCCGTTCCTCCATTAAATGTTGTTTGATATGCACCTAAAGTAACAGGATAGCCAACTCCGAAAGAGATTCCGGCAGAATATGAATTTCCAGCATTGTCATATGTTGCAGTAAAGCCCCAGTTGTCAGCACTGGAACCTGAAAAACTACCGAAAACAAGCAATGGATCTATGATGAGCGGTTGTTGCTTATCGTAATTTCCAATTTTAAAACCGTAAATGCCATTAACTTCTGTAAAAGCGCACTTTATAAATGTTTTTATCCCGTCAATTTCCTGGTATGCAATCGGTTCTTCTTCTACAATTTCTCCAAGAGTTGTTTTTATTACCAATTTTCCTTTTACTATTGAAATATCATCAACTCCATTGTATTTCCAGTGAATTTTATCTGGGTCACCATTTGGATTTACTATGAAGTCATACTTCAAATTTTTAGAAGTAGAATATACTTTCCAATTAATTTTTGGATAAACCTCTTTCAATTCTACTTGCCCAAATGAAGCTACATTTTTTGCCCAATCTGAAGCATTTTTTCCTATGTAGTAATTTGAGTAAGCAGCTATTTTTTCACTTTTTTCAATTTTGCAACTTTTATTTGCATTCAAAAGTTCCATTTGAAAAGCATGGCCTTTTAGGACTTGTTCTTCATGCAACTCATGTTTTCCATGATAATGACCTTCGGCATCGGAACTGCTGAAATGCCAGGTAAACTTATCATTTTCAATGAATAATGCACCTCCGGGAACTTCAGCTTTAAAAGAAACTTGCTTAGGTAATTGTCCTTTATTTTCTTCAAATCTAACTAAAGGCTGAGCATTCATGCTAGCAATAGTTATAATGAAGAATATCAAAAATAATTGTAAAAATTTACTCATTCAGTGCTGGTTTTCGGTAAAATTTACCTTGACACAGACCTATACGTAAACATTTTATTTTTGGTTATCTAGAACTACAGATTTATAAATTGGAGATTGTCCTTCAGGTGAAATCTGCAAAAAGTAAATTCCGTTTGTCAGATTTAATGCAGTTAAAGGTATAAATTCTATGTTTTCTCCCGCGTTTGCTTTTTTCCTATTCAAATCAAACACTTTTTTACCCATCGCATCAAATAATTGATATCTAATATCTGACGACTTAGTTAGATGTGAGTTTACAATTATAATCTCAGATGCGGGATTTGGATAAAGTAATACAGAAGATTCATTTATTACATCAATGCTGTTTGGCTCAGTTACAGGAGGTCTGTCGCGATAAACAACCCTTGTAATTATTTCAGCACCAAATAACTCTGTGGCTGTAATTTCTAATAAAGGCCAACCATAATTTGGTGCAACCCATTTATAACGCACCTCAGTTTGTGCAGGAACGTCAAATCCAAATCCCAGGGTGTCAATGGCAATTGTATCGTTAGAAACCAAAACAGAACGCAATCTTAAAGTTTCAAATTCACCAAAAGGAGTTTTTAGTAATCCATATCCATCTACTTCATTGCTTCGTGTAGCTTCTCTGCCATAATATCCAAGACTTGGAATGCTAATTTCATAAGAATATACGCTAGAATTGGCACTACTTGAAGTCATAGGTAATGGAAATAACACATCAGAAGACGAATAAGGAATAGGAACGGGAAATCCGCTTATACTTGCTCCAAAACCCTTTTGTGAAAACGAACTGCCATTTACCTTGTAAAAATTGTAAACATCACTAATACTAATTCCTTGTATTGCTGGTAGTTGAAAAGCAGAATTGTCCAATCTTCCCATATCGCATGATGCTCCAAACGGCCCAAAAGCGAAAATATAAGTGAATGGTGTTGAAGTAATGGGCAAAAATTCATCAATGTATTGAGAAGAACTCGTTAAACTGGTAAAATCCCAGACTTGATTCTGACCTCCATTTCCCGGTTGAATCATAACAGCGTTTGCCGCAACACTATACCTGATTGTATCACCTGCAGAGGGCATATCTGATTGATTAACTGTTACTTGTCCAATTAATTTTATACTGAACAGTGAAAGAATGAGTGCAAAATACTTCATTGGGATGGTTTAATTAATTATTTACTTAATTTATTAGGTTCTGAGTTTACAATATGCATTAACTGTCTAAAGTTCTTCTCCATTCCATCTGGCGAACCATCTAGGAAAATAGCGTTCCCTTTTCCGTTTTCAGCAAAATGCTTAATGGCTTCGGTCCACATGGTAAAAAGTATTACAGATGTATCCATATCTGCGCTTTGCATTTCTTTCGCGGCTTGTGTCATACCTTTAGCTACCTCTTCTCTGAACAATGCAACACCTTGCCCTCTTAATTGAGCAGCTTGACGTTCGGCTTCTGCAGCAATTTTTATTGCATTTCCTTCAGCTTCAGCAGCCTTAGTTTTAGTAATCAACAATGCTTGACCTTCATTTTCTGCTGCAGCTTTTAAATTATTCGAAGCAACAACTTGCGACATTGATTTTAATATAACATCATCGAAAGTTATGTCGTTTATCTGTAAGTCAATTAAATGATACCCCCAACTTTCCAATGTTTGGTCAATTTGCTCCTTTACATCTTCTACAATATCTCTTCTCAAAGAAAGCACTTCACTCTGTTTCTTGGAAGCTACAAATGCACGAATAGAACCTTCTACAGTTCTAACAAGAGCTTGCATTAGATTTTTTTCATCAATAAACTTAAAAGCTACATTTTTTACAGTTTCTTCATCAGGATTAACTACAGCAAATAAAAGCATCGCCTTGAAATATACATTTGCTTGATCAATTGTAACAGCCTGAAATTCTAATTCAACTGACCTATTTTGAATAGAGATTCTTTTATAAATCAACTCTATAAACGGAACTTTGAAATTTAGACCAGGCTTAAGCATTCTATTGTATTTCCCGAAAATGGTAGTTACTGCTATTGTTCCTTGTTGCACCGTCGCAAAAGAAGTAAATAACAAAAGAAATATTAAGACAATAAAGATAATTGTAAGTATTGGCATAGGTTTAAAATTAGCGTACTAAACTACGGTTTTTTTATAAATATCTTTTTTTCTTCTAAAGTACATGTAAGATAATTATTAATTATCTTTGAAGTTACGCTAAACGTTTAGTAACGATTTATTTAGAATTCTCGAATAATAAATAAATCAAACTCTTAAATGAAAAAGAGGTAATTTCTTTTTATGCAACAAACATTTACTAAGAAAATATTAGATTTCTTGCTTATTAGAAAAGTACAAGAATCTATTGGGGAAGAAGATTTGGTTTCTATGCAAAGATTCAATCTTTTTAGAACATTTTCTTTTACCTCATTTTTGATAGGCTTAGCTATTACTTACCAAATATTGGAAGTAATACAGGGCATTAATTTTCTTTCAATAAGTCTTGTTTTCTTAACATTAGCTATCATAAGTAATTACTATTTTTTAAATTTTACAAAGAACTTTAAATTAGCTTATGTTGTATTAATAGCTAGTGTTTTCTTCATATTACATTTTGTAACCTATTATTCTGGAGGTATTCGAAACTCAGGAATGATTTACCTCGGTAGTTTCATATTAGCATCATTTATGCTATTGGGTAAAAAAGCTGGTAAAATAATTTCTGTTTTATCAGTAATCAACCTTTTCTTCTTTTATTTTTACTCAGTTACTTTTGGTCACGATGTAAGAAATGTTCTAGATGCTGACGAAACAGGAGAGATGCTGAATCTAGATTATTTGATAACCTACACTACTGGAACAGTTTTATTATATGCATTATCAAATAATTTGGAAAGTGCCAAAAATGTGATTATAGCAAATATTTTAGATTCTAAGATTTCTTTGCAAAAGAAAAATGATGAATTAGAAAAACTTTCTATTGTTGCTTCCAACACTGATAATTCTGTAATTATCATAGATAAATTTAATAAAATAGAATGGGTAAATGAGGCTTTTACGCAGCATACTGGATACAATTTTAATGAGGTATTAGGAAAAAATCCTGAAGACTTTATGTATGGTCCATTAACAAATAAGGAAACTGTTGAAAACCTAAAAGAAAAAGTAAAACAAGGAAATTCATTTTCGGGAGAGATATTAAAATACCACAAAATGGGGCATACATTTTGGCATCAACTTACTATAACGCCTATTTATGATAAAGAAGGAACTGTTACACGATATGTAAGAGTAGGTAGTGAGATTACTGAAAGAAAACTTGCAGAGGTTCGAATGGCTGAGTATTATAAATATTTAGAGAAAGCAAATAAAGAACTAGACAAGTTTGCTTATGTGGTTTCTCACGATTTAAAAGCACCGCTAAGAGCTATTAGTAACCTTACAATTTGGATTGAAGAAGATATTGGTGATAAATTTACTGAAGATACCAAATCTCATTTTAAAATGTTAAAAGGAAGAGTAGAAAGAATGGAAGGATTAATAAATGGTATACTTGATTATTCTCGGGCTGATAGGGTAAAATCGCCAAATGTTGAAATATCTGTAGGTGAATTGATTTCAGAAATTGCAGAAATGGTAATATCTGACGATAAGGTGCAATTAAATATCAAAAATGCAATGCCTGTTATTTTTACAGAAAAAATGAAGCTTCAACAGGTTTTCTCTAATCTTATAACAAATGCGATAAAACATAACGATAAAGAAGTTCCTACAATTGATATTTACTGCAAGGAAGATGGAGATAATTATATTTTTGAAGTAGTGGATAACGGACCAGGAATTGAACAACAATTTCATGATAAAATCTTCGTTATTTTTCAAACACTACAAGCAAGAGATACTTTCGAAAGCACTGGTGTTGGTTTAGCAATTGTTAAGAAAATTGTAGATGAAGTAGGAGGTAAAATTTGGGTAGAATCACAACTAAATATTGAAACAAGATTTATATTTCAATGGCCTAAAAATAACATCAGCTCAATAAAACCATTTCAATTTTCAATGCAAAATTCTAATAGTAAAATTGAAAACAACATTTCTTCTGTAGCATGAAAGATAAATTAAAACATATTTCATCGTATACTGAGCTTAGTTTTAAAAGCAATCATCCTTTTATCTTAAATGAAGGGAAATTAATAGAATCGAATGCTAATAATGAGCTTGAAAAAGATCAAAAAGAAGATTTAGAAAAACTGAATCAATTATTGCTTAGACTTAAAAAATTAAGCGATTCTCCTGAATAACTGTTTAAGGTTAGAAAAATCTAATTATAGATAAACACTACAAATTTTATTTTTATTCCTGCATTTCTCCGTATTTTAAACCATAAAAAAAGCGCGTAAACTTTAATTTTACGCGCTTTGCTTTGCTATAGACTAGAATCTGGCGGAGAAAGAGGGATTCGAACCCCCGGTACCCTTCGGTACAACAGTTTTCAAGACTGCCGCATTAAACCGCTCTGCCATTTCTCCGAGGGCAAAATTAGTAATACCGTTGGTTCTACAAACAAAATTGTAAAAAATTCTTTAAATTATTATGCACTGCGCTGAGACTAAGCAAGAATAAAATATTTTAGAGCAAATAAACTTCAATTTTTGGCAGTTTTTTACACCGTGAAAACGACTAAATTCTTTTTTTCTTTGCAAGTTTTACGATTTTTTCATTAATATATTAGCACTCAAACTTACAATTGATTCAGTTATGCATTGTTGATTATTATGTTTAAATAGAAACAATCTACCTTTTGTTACGGAACTTTTGATCTTAAAAAAGTGTTTTAATTTAAAATTTTGATTTAATGAAACTGATATTTTATAAGTTAACTTCTAATTATATCGTTTTTTTTCTTTTGTTTTTGATATTACCTGTTCTTGTATTTATCACATATTCAAAAGGTTGTGTTTTATCTTATATTTACAAACGCATAAGTGTTGAAATTCTGCGTTTGTATTCAGTTAATACTCATTATGATTTATTAACTTTGTAAACTGCAATTAAAAGTTGTTTAATTATCTAGTATGAAATACTACAAAACCATCTTTAGGTCCATATACATCTTAAGTTTACTTTTGATTTCCTCAATGCATAGTTTTGCTCAAACACCAGCTTCGGGAGATTGCCTTGGTGCTTTTACAGTTTGTGCATTAAACTATAATCAAACAGCTTCCTTTACTGGAGAAGGAAATTATTTAAATGAGATAAGTGGTTTAACTGGTTGTTTAAATAGTGGCGAAAGAAATAATGCCTGGTATATGGTAACTGTTCAAAGTCCTGGGTTACTAAACTTTTCAATTAGTCCCAATTGCGATAATGCTGACTATGACTGGGCTGTTTATAACTTAACTAATGCTTCCTGTTCTGATATAGCCACAAATGCGGCACTTCAGGTTGGTTGTAATTTTTCAGGTAATATAACTCCAACTCCAGTTACTGGTCCAAATGGTGGTACAACACCTCAAAGTGGTCCAGAAATTCCTGTTGCAGCAGGCGAGGTATATGCAATAAATGTTAATAATTTTTCTGGATTAAATGACTGCGGTTATATTTTAGATTTCGCAGCTTCCTCTGCAGGAATCATCGATCAAACTGCTCCAGTCTTTTCGTCTCCTATAGCTCAACAAGTTTCATGCGGAGATAATTCTGTTACATTTAATTTTTCTGAATTTGTAAAGTGCGAAACAGTTCAAGCTAATAATTTTATATTAATTGGTCCTCCTCCATCATTTGATACTATTCCAATAAATGGTGTTACAGGTGCTGCATGCATTAATGGAGGTTTAGTTGAAAAACAGTTTACAATTTTACTTGGACAATCATTATTTGATGGTGGAATATACACCATTCAAAGTTTTGGTCGCGTTGAAGATAATTGTGGGAATTTTACCACAGATACCATGCAGCTTCAATTTAACATTCAATCTTTTTCAATAGTAATGTCTTCTACAGATGTTAATTGTTTAGCAAATAATGGGACAGCCACAGTTTCTATTAATGTGCCAACCCCAAGTATAATTCCTCCATATGACGTAGCTTGGTCGCCATCTGGACAAACAGGATCTTTTTCGCCCCCAACAAATGCTCATACCGCAACAAGTCTACCATTTGGGATGCAATATGTTACTATTCAAGATCAATCAGGCTGTATAGTTAGAGATTCAGTTTTCGTAAGCGACCCGAATAATTTTACTGTAAATCTTAATATATCAACTGATATTTGTTCATTTGGTTTAGGCAGTGCTGAAGCAATTGTAACTGGAGGAACTCCATTTGTTTCACCTCCTCGAGAGCTTCCTTATAATTATTTTTGGGAAGTTTTAGATCAAGCGCCCGATACTACTTTTATAGATAGTTTATTAACTGGGAATTACGTTGTAGTAATCACTGACAGTTTAGGATGTCAATACCGTAGAGAATTTTTTGTGCCTGATTTTAGATTTAATCTCGACCCTGACTTTATTTTCTCTCCAGACACGGTTCCAATTCCTGGAATTTTTCCTGAAGTTACTTTCATTAATCAATCTCTCAATGCTGTTTATTTTCATTGGGATTTCGGACAAGACTCATCAGATGAATATGAACCAACATACATTTTCCCTGGTTCTGGTGTTTGGGATGTAACTTTAACAGTTACAAATGAATTTGGATGTCAGGATTCTATTACTAAACAAGTTGAAATAGATTTTTTACTGACTTATTTTGCTCCTAATGCGTTTTCACCTAATAACGATAATGTTAACGACACATTTAATGTTGTAGTAACAGGTATTCTTGATGAAACATATCTTATGAGAATCTTTGACAGATGGGGAGAAGAAGTCTTTACAACAACAGATAAAACAGAAGGTTGGTTGGGTAGGAAATCAAATACTGGTAAGAGTTGCCCTAGCGGATACTATGTTTTTAGAAATTCTTTCATAGATCAATCAGGTAAAAAACATGTGAAGTACGGTAAAATATTATTGCTTGGTTAGTATTCAATAGTTAAACCGTCATAAGCAATAAATACATTATCAGGTAGAGTTTTTGATACTACTTCATGTAAACCTAGCTGATGACTTATATGTGTCAAAAAAGCTTGTTTAGGTTTTAAATAGTCAATTATATCTAAGGCTTCATTCAAGGTTAAATGCGATACATGTGATTCATGTCTTAAAGAATTTATGACCAGATATTTTAAACCAAACAACTTGTCTAATTCTTTCTTGTCGATAGTTTTTGCATCGGTTATATATGCGAAATCATCAAAACGGTACCCAAAAACCGGCATTTTATAATGATGAACTTCAATAGGTAAAAATGTTTTATTATAGATTTCGAAAGATTTATTTTCTATTCTATTTAGATTAAGTAAAGGTATTCCAGGATATTTATCTTCCGCAAAAATATAAGCAAATTCTCGTCTTAAAGCGATTTCTACATGATTCGAAAGAAACACTTCCATATGTTTAGATTGAAAGTAGTTAAAGGCTCTTATGTCGTCCAAACCTGCAACGTGGTCCTTATGTTCATGAGTATATAATACAGCATCAAGATGTAATATATTGTTACGCAGCATTTGCTGTCGAAAGTCAGGACCAGTATCAATTACTATATTTTTATTGTCATAAGTAAGCAATATTGAACAACGGAGTCTATTATCTTTTAAATCTGTTGATTTGCAAACAACACAAGAACATGCAATAACTGGCACACCTTGCGAAGTACCTGTACCAAGAAATGTAACTTTCATTTTCCAAACGTACTAAAAATTAAGACTATGAATAATTTTATTTTCTTTGTAATCAAATGAAGTATTATATAATTGCCGGAGAAGCATCGGGAGATTTGCATGGCTCAAATTTAATTAAAGAACTAGTAAAGTTAGATTTACAACCAACAATTAGAGCTTGGGGTGGTGATTTAATGAAAAAGGCTGGTGCTGAAATTGTAAAACATTACAGAGATTTAGCTTTTATGGGTTTTACAGAAGTAGTAATGAACTTAAAAACAATTTTAAAAAACATATCATTTTGTAAACAAGACATTTTAGCATTCAAACCAGATGTAATTGTATTAATAGATTATCCTGGGTTTAATTTGAGAATTGCAGAATTTGCCAAAAAAAATAACATTAAAGTTGTATATTATATTTCTCCTCAAATATGGGCTTGGAAAGAAAACCGAATTACTGAGATTAAAAAAAATGTGGATGAAATGCTTGTGATTTTGCCTTTCGAAAAGAATTTTTATGCAAAACACAAAATGAAAGTTCACTTTGTTGGGCATCCATTAATTGATGCAATTCAGAATTTTAATAAAAATCCGAATTTTAAAAGCCTTCATAATTTAAGTCCCAAGCCTATTATAGCGCTTCTTCCAGGTAGCAGAAAACAAGAAATAAAAAAGATTCTTCCAATTATGCTTGAAGCTGCATATAATTTTACTGAATACCAAATATTAATTGCAGCAGCACCATCAGTTGAAATAGATTTTTATCAAGATATTGTTAAAAGCAGAAGTGTGTCAATTATCCAGAATGATACATATAATATTTTAAACTCATCTAGTGCAGCTTTAGTAACTTCTGGCACAGCAACTTTAGAAACGGCTCTATTTGGTGTACCTCAAGTGGTGTGTTATAAAGGAGGTGCTATTTCATATTTGCTGGCAAAAAAACTTATCAAAGTGAAGTATATTTCTTTGGTTAATTTGATAATGGATAAGCCAGTTGTAAAAGAATTAATCCAAGATAATTGTAACGCTTTAGAAATTCAATTAGAGTTAAGTAAAGTACTTTTAAATAATGATACTATTTCAGAATTGAAATTAGAGATGATTAAATTAAAAGAAATATTAGGAGGTAGCGGTGCTTCAGAAAAAGCAGCTAACTTGATATATAGTATTAGTTAACTAATATTTGTTAGAAAACTAAAAATGACTTTTAAAATTCACTTTAAAGATGTTGTATTTTTGAAAAATGAAGTTTATCTTAACATTAACTTTTGCAATATTAATCTCAATTTGCTTTAAAGTTAATGCTCAACAACAAATAAAAATAGGTCTATTTAGAAGCAGTGAATTAAACATCATTGAAATAAAAAGTAGTGAAGAAACAATTAAAGTAAAAGCAGATAATATATTCTTTTCTTTACCTATTAACTCTACTGTATTAATTTCTGCAATTTCTAATGAAGTTTCAATTTTTACAGGTAATTTCAATTTAGGTAAATTTAAAAAAGTTGAAATTGAAATTAGAGATAATGCTGGAATGACGCTAAAACCAGTATCTCCAGATTATCCAGAAAATAAATACACAGAAATTTTATTGATTTGTGCTAAACAAAGTAAGTTATCAATTATTAATAAGTTAACCACAGTAAATTATATCGTTGGTGTATTAAGGGGGGAAATTGGATATGATAAACCATTTAATTGTTATGTAGTTATGGCAATTTTAGCACAAACATATGCAGAAGGTTATCTTTCAAGACATAGAATTGATAATTTTAATCTTTGCGATCAAACACATTGTCAGGTTTTTAAAGGGTATTTTAAATACGCACCTTATCAACAAGCAGCTGAATTAGCAAAAAATAAAATTGTTTTAGATGCTAACGGGAATATAATTGAAGGATTATTTCATAGCAATTGTGGTGGAAAAACTCAAAATTCTGAAGATGTTTGGAGAAATGACTTAAGTTATTGTAAATCTATTGATGATTCATTTTGTTTGAATCAAAAAAATAGCAAATGGACCAAATCTTTTTCTATTTACGATTTTTGCTTAAAACTGAATATTCCTTTTAATACAGCTCAGACTAATGATTTCGATTTTTGTAGCAAAATTCAATTAAAAAATGAGGCAAGAGAAAAGGAAATTTTAATTGGTAATAAGACAATCAATACAATTTATGTAAGAACACAATTGAATTTAAAGTCAGATTGGTTCGATATTTCCTGCACTGGAGATTCTGTTTTGATTAATGGAAAAGGATTTGGTCATGGAGTTGGTCTTTGTCAAGAAGGGGCAATTGAAATGGCCAAACAAGGCTGTAATGAAGAAGAAATAATTCAATATTATTTCAGAAATGTAGTAATTAACGAAAGGAAAAAAATACTATTCAACAATTAATTTCATAATAATGAAATTTGAGATTTTAGTCTTTCCTGCAATAAAACATAAATTCGTTTGTTTATTGTCTTCTGATTTTCAAGGTAAACGCAAAGTTCATCTGTAGTTAGATAGCTTATTACCATACCAATAAGATAAACCTTAAATGTCGGGTGTTTTTTAAATAAATTATCTAAAGTCTTTTCAATTTCAAAAGTTGTCTTATTTTCAAAACTAATTTCTAAAGAGGCAATAAATGTTTTACTAAATTCAATTATAGTATTGTTTAACAATTTTAAAATAGGACGAACCGTGGTATTTTGAAATTGTTCAGTTAATGAGAAATCAGTATTAATTGTTAATATTTCGGGTCTAATTTCACTCAGCCATTTTTGATAATCCATTTATATAGCAATAAAATTTAATTTAATTAGAAATTTAAATATCACAAAATGAGTTTATTATGATATTAACATGCAAACATAAATAAAATAATTAATATTTAGGTAACCTTATTTATTTAAATCTATATATTAGCAACATAAATATAAAAAAAGTATGGCAAACCCCATCGCATTTTTACAGGACGAAATTGATGAATTACGTCAGTTTTATAATTCTGAGCTTGCTAAAGCTGAACAAAGAGTAAATAGTATTAAATCAATTATTTCCAAATTAGGCGCAGACAAAAGCAAAAAAAAAGATTCTAAGCTTTCAGGAAAATCAATTGCTTCTGCTATTGAAAAAGAACTAAAGGATGCCGCAAAAAAGGTAATTGGTGCATCTACGGCTAAACGCGGTAGACCAGCAAAAGCAGGCAAAACTTTAGATGCCACCAAATCAAAACCGAAAGGTAAAAGAGGTCGTCCTGCTAAAGCGGCTTCAGATTCTACTGTTACTAAAGTAGCAGGTAAAAGAGGAAGACCAGCTAAATCAATAGCATCTCCAGTTATTGCAAAAGTTCCTGGAAAAAGAGGTCGTCCTGCAAAAACTTCATCTTCTCCTGTTATAGCAAAGGTTCCTGGTAAAAGAGGAAGACCTGCTAAAGCATCTTCTTCTACTGCAGTTGCAAAAGTAGCTGGTAAAAGAGGTCGTCCAACTAAAATCTCATCACCTGCAGTAGTAAAAGTATCAGGTAAAAGAGGTAGACCAGCTAAAGTTAAAACAGAAAATAGCTTACCTAAAATTTCTGGTAAAAGAGGTCGTCCTGCAAAAGCTGCAATCGCTGCAGAAGTAAAAGTCGCAAGTAAAGTAATCAAACCAAAGAAAGAAAAAACTAAGACTACTTCTACTGCAAAAAGCGGGAAAAGAGGGAGACCATCAAAAGTGGTTGTAAGTCAGGCACCTGTTGTTGTTAAGCCAATAGTTGATAAGAAAACTACAAAAGTTAAAGCAACAAATGCTAATACTCCTAAAGCGAGCTCAGGTAAAAGAGGAAGACCAAGTAAAAAATCGTCACCTCCTGAAAACGAAACAACTAATTAATAAAATATATAGTTAAAATTTGAAAGCCCTTAACCAAGGGCTTTTTTTTTATAAGTATTTTAAATTTTTAAAGCAATGTAGTTGAATTCAAAGATTAAAACTATTAGGTTTGGGCTTTAAATGTTTTACAATGAAATTACTTCAAAATAAAGTTGCAATTATTACAGGAGCCACTCGTGGTATAGGAAAAGGCATTGCATTAAAATTTGCTCAAGAAGGTGCAAACATTGCATTTACCTATATGTCTAGTGAAAGTAAAGCCAAGGAATTAGAAATTGAACTTTCGGCGCTTGGAATTAAAGCAATGGGATTTAAATCGAATGCTGCAGATTTTACTGAAGCTGAAAATCTTGTTGCAAATGTTCTAAAAGAATTTGGCGACTTGCATATCGTAATTAATAATGCTGGCGTTACTAAAGACGGTTTATTGATGCGTATGAATGAACAACAATGGGACGAAGTATTAGATACTAATCTTAAATCTGTTTTTAATCTTACCAAAGCCGCTATGAAACCAATGTTGAAGAATAGATTTGGTGTATTTGTGAATATGAGTTCCGTTGTTGGTGGCAGTGGAAACGCCGGACAATCAAATTATGCTGCTTCAAAAGCTGGTATTGAAGGATTTACTAAATCTGTAGCCCAAGAACTTGGCTCAAGAAACATTAGAAGTAATGCAATTGCACCAGGATTTATTGAAACTGAAATGACAGGAGAACTAAATGAAGAAGTTAAAAAAGGATGGTTATCTGTAATTCCTTTAAAAAGAGGTGGTACGGCAGAAGAAGTTGCAAATGTTGCCTTGTTTCTTTCTTCTGATTTATCTTCTTATGTAAATGGTCAAGTTATTAGAGTTTGCGGTGGAATGCAAACCGCCTAACAATTATTATTTTGAATTTAGAATTTGTATTTGAATACCCTGTTTGGTATTTTATTTTTTGTATTGCTTTAGGTCTTTTATTTTCCTGGTTATTATACAGGAAATTAAATAGTTTTAAAGATGCCAAATCTTGGCTTGTAAAAGTATTGTTTGCAATTAGGTTTGTTGGAATTACTTTAATCAGTTTCTTACTGCTTTCTCCTTTGCTTAAATACATCCAAAGAGAAGTCGATAAACCTATTATCGTATTGATTCAAGATAATTCTGAGTCAATTCTACAAAAGAATACTGGCAAATTTGTTCAAAAAGATTATAGTGAAAGATTAAAACAACTGGTTAAAAAATTAGAAGAAAATTATCAGGTTGACCAGTATAGTTTTTCTGATAAAATTTCAGATTCGATTAATTTGAGTTTTAATGGAAAACAAACTGATATATCTAATGCACTTACAGAGATTAATAATTCATATCTCAATAGAAATGTTGGAGCTATAATTTTAGCAAGCGACGGGATAATTAATAAAGGAGCAAATCCTATTTACATTAAGAATATTCTCAAAGCGCCAATCTATACAATTGCTCTTGGTGATACTACAATTCAAAGAGATTTGTTGATTCATAAAGTAAATCAAAATCAAATTGCCTATTTGAATAATACTTTTCCAATTGAAGTGCTTGTCGATGCTAAAAAATTACAAGGTAAATTTTCAGAATTAATCATCTCTCAAAATGGAAAAAATATAGCGAGTCAAAATATTACAATCGAGAATAATAATTGGACAAAATCATTCCAATTTCAAATCAAAGCTGAAAAAGTAGGTATTCAAAAATATTCTATTTACTTAAAAACAATAAATGGAGAATTTACCTTATTAAATAATCAGCGTGATATATACATTGATGTTATTGATAGTCGCCAGAAAGTATTATTATTGAGTGCATCTCCTCATCCAGATCTAGCAGCCATTAAATTAGCAATTCAGTCGAACGATAATTATGAAGTTAATTCTTTTTTGGTTGATAATTTTGATGGTAACCTGAAAGATTATAGCTTGGTTTTTTTGCATCAAATTCCTTCTAAAAATGGCAATAATTCTAAGCTTTTTGCAGATTTAGAAAACTTCAAACTACCTCTTTTTTTTATTGTTGGTGAGCAAACCTCTTTGGGTAATTTAAACACATTGCAGAATATTGTTCAACTTACCGCTCCAAGGGGAAATACTAACAATGTTACACCATTTTTTAATGAGGGGTTTTCTCTCTATACAATTAGCGACGAATTAAAGAAAAGCTGGCAAAACATAGAAAGCTTAAATGCTCCTTTTTGCAATTATAAAGTTTTGCCAGGAGCCAACATATTCTTAAAACAAAAAATTGGAAGCGTAAATACTGATTATCCATTGTTGGCATTTAATGGAAACGAAGAAAGAAAAATGGGAGTTTTATTGGCCGAAGGAATCTGGAAATGGAGATTACAGGACTATTCTGTTAATGCCAATCACAACCTTTTTAATGAATTTGTTTTTAAATTAATACAATATTTAAGTGTAAGAACTGAAAAGAAAAATCTTTCTGTAATTACGAGAAAAAGCTTTTTTGAAAATGAAGCAATTTCTTTTGAAGCAGAAGTTTATAATGCTTCATTTGAATTAGTAAATACACCAGATGTGTTTATTACTGTTACAGATTCTGCGCAGAAGAAATATCAATTTACTTTTTCCAAAACCCAAAATGCATATAAATTAGATGCTGGAATTTTTCCTTCAGGTTACTATTCTTATGAAGCAAAAACCAGTTTATCTGGAAAAGTATATTTAGATAAAGGTTCTTTTTTAATTAAGCCAGTTGTAGAAGAAATCACAAATACTATTGCTAATCATTTACTATTAAAAGATATTTCAAACAGAAACAATGGAGTAATGGTATTGCCAAATAGTATGATGTCCTTATCTGAAATGATTGGAAAAAGGGAAGATGTAAAATCTATTTCGCATAGTGAAATTAGTTTAAATGAGATGATAAATCTTAAATGGATATTTTTCTTAATTTTATCTTTGTTATCAATTGAATGGTTTTTAAGGAAAAGAAATGGTTCCTACTAATTTAGTTTATATTTGAATTTGATAAATGCAATTAACTACTAATAGATAAAATATGAATAGGCGTGTTTTGCTTAAACAACTGATGATGGGATTGCCAGCCGCAGCGTTTTTGCCAACTTTTTTAAGTTCATGTGCAAAAGAAGTATTGATTGAAGATTTCAAATTTACAGGAAGCGTAATCGTAATAGGAGCTGGTGCATCTGGAATTTATGCATCAAATTTATTAAGACAATATGGTGCTCAGGTAACGCATTTAGAAGCAAGGTCTGTTATAGGAGGAAGAATGAAACCCAACACTTCTATTCCTGGAATTAAAATCGAATTAGGCGCTGAAGAAATTCATGGTAAAAGATCAATTTTATATGATTTAGCTCAGTTTAATGTCCCAAGCAGTTTGATACCATTACCGGGAGATGATTATTATTTTCTTGAGAATCAATTAAGATCAAAGGATTTTTTAACAGGAAATGCCAATTTAGAAGGCACTGGCGCAACCATGTTTCAGATATTAGATAGTTTCGCAAGTTACCCAGGCGGAGCTCAATCTGTTGCTCAGTATTTAGAAGAAAAAGAATTAGATGCAAGGTTTATAGAAATTGCAAATGCGCTTGTTGGAAACGAATATGGCGCTGATAACAATAGAATAGGAATGCTAGCTTTAAAAGAAGCCGAGGCAGGATATTCATCAGGTGAAGATGGGCAAATTCTTAAAGATAAGTCTCTGTTAGAATTGTTTGAAACAGCATTCGCTGAAGATGTAAATCAAGTTGAATTAAATAAGCCTGTAGAATCTATTAATTACGAAGGTGCACAGGTTGTAGTAACCACAGAAAATGGAGAATCATTTACTGCAGATAAAGTTCTAATTACAGTTCCATTAAGTATTCTTAAAAATAATTCAATCACTTTTATTCCAACTTTACCTTCAGATAAATTGGATTCAATTGATGCTATAAAAATGGACAATGGACTTAAAATAGTGCTTCAATTTAATGCACCTTTTTGGGTAGGTAACACAGGTTCAATTATTGGAGGTTCTAAAGTTCCTGAGTATTGGATTACTGGAGCAGGTAAAAATGAGTCTGTAAATTTAGTTACTGCTTTTTTAATGGGTGAAAAAGCTGATTATATGGCAGGTCTTTCTGATGCACAAAAAATTACTGAAATTCTTGAGGAACTTTCTTTATTGTATCCTACCGGGAATGTCTTAGGAAAATACAACGGTATCAACATTGTTCAAAATTGGTTGCAAGAACCTTATATTGAAGGGGCTTATTCTTACCCATCACCTGGAAGCGAAGGAAAACGTTCAGTTTTAGCTGCACCTGTTGAGGGAAAATTATATTTTGCCGGCGAAGCAACCAATTTTAATGGACATTTAGCTACGGTGCACGGTGCGATGGAAAGCGGATACAGAGCTGTAAAAGAAATACTTGAAGCATGAAAAATATTATACTTTTAACTTTATTCTTTATTTTCTCATTCTCATTGAGAGCCCAGAATTATCTCAATCTCTATTCTGGTTATGGAATAACCGCTCCAAAGGAATTGAACAAATCTATTGAAGCATTTAGTTATGCTCGTCCTTGGCTGTCAGAAAAACAACCATTGCTTGAGAAAACTTTTACTTTAGGTTTAGGATATACAGGAATTTTAGCCAAGGGACTTTTTATTTCTCCCGATTTTCAATACAATATTTCAAAATCATTTGCTGAAAATACAAATTTCAAGACGAATATTGAAATGCATTGGTGGAGAGGTAACATTAATTTAGATATTTATCCGCTTGAATTTGGATTAGATAGTGTTGGTTTTAGATTCAGACCTTTTGTGAGAGTGGGAGGTGGGGCTTCAGCGATTTTACCTAGGATAGATTTTAATGATTCTTTAGCAACAGTAAATGATGAAGACTATACGCCCCATTTTTGGACTTATCAGTTTTCCAGTGGAATTGGATGTAGGATTTATTTGAACAGAATAATTGATATTATGCCTTTTGTTCAGTATAATTATCAACCTTCTGTAGATATTGAGGATTTTAACCTAGCACTTCACGGCACCTCTGTGCCGGGGTTAGGTAATGTTTCGAAAGTATCAAATTTACAATTCTTACTAAGTGTATCATTTAAATTAGGAAGATCAAAAGAGCTTATTCCCGAGCAAAAAGAGCCTAAATCAAAGAAAAAGAAAAAGTAATTTGATCATTTAAAAAATACTAAAACCAAATAAAGTTCGTTAATTCATCACTTAAAAACTAAAAAAAAACAATGAAGAAATTATTTTTAATTGCCTCAATTTTCGCATGTTCTGTTGCAGTAGTAAATGCTCAAACTACTAAAAAAGAAGTTTCATCTGGAAAAAAAGTAAATGCTCCGGCAGTACAGGCTGATCCTTCAAAACAAGCAGTTAAGCCAGTAAAACCAACTTCACAGCAAGTTGCTACACCTCCTGCTAATGCGCAAAAACAAGAAAGATCGACACCAAAACCTGCTGCACCTTCTACAATTAAAGAAGATAAAAAAGCTGAAACTACACCCTCTAAAGCTCCTTTAAAAAAAGACGGAACTCCTGATAAACGTTATAAAGCTAATCAACAAAAATTAAAAAAGGATGGTACTCCTGATATGAGGTACAAAGAAAATAAACCAGTTGAGAAAAAGAAGAATTAAATTTTTTTAATAAAACTATTAAACGCCCAATGAGTCTAGATTTATTGGGCGTTTTTTTATCTTCTTTAAGATAAGTGCTTCATAAATGAGTTAGGTAGATTCATTATAGCTTAAATGTTTTTGCTACTTCCATTAATTGCCCCATCAGTATAAAAATTACAAATAAAAATGAATAAACAAATTTCTTTGGAGTGAACAACTCATTGAATTTTACTGAAAGTAACCAATAAACTAAAAGAAATATACATGGTATAACGAACAGAAATTCAACAAGATAAGCATGGATCGTGCAGAATTGTGGTAGCATTATATAAATGAAGAAAAATGGTATAAAATTGAATATCACTTGATTTAATATTTTAATCCGTTGGCTTTTAAAAACATAAATCAATACGCCAATTGCAAAAAGAAGTGTTAAACAATTTCCAATATGCTGTTCAGAAATTGAAGAAAAATAAGGAGAGAAAGTAGATTTCAAATAGACAGAAGAGCCATCCAAACCTGACCGATAAAAAAAATCTGAAGATGTGTCTTTCAACCTTAAATAATTTTGTGCCATGATTGGTAAAGTATAATTAATTATTGTTGAGATACTGACGAATATAGAATTTAATATCATTTGCTTTCTAAGAATTAATTTCTTTTCAGAAAACAAATAACACAGCGCCCAAGGAATAATATAAATTATCGATATACAGCTTATTATTAGACCAGATAATAAAAATCTCCTATCCTTATATTTAAAATCTGTTGAATGGTGTATGACCGATAAATAGCAGAAAACAAGTGAAACAAAAAAATGAAAATTGTCAGTATTGTATCTTAAAAAAGAAATCCATGGCAACGAATTCGTTATTATAAGACCAATAATTAAGAAAAGCCAAATAAGTTTTATCCAGTTAGCTGATATAAGTGAGGAGATTTCTTTACTTCTTAACCGGTATATTAGTATAACAAATAACATTACTTGTAAGCACACTAAGAAGTTTTGTGCTATCTCGTAGTTTATTTTAGAAATTCGATGTATTGAAAACAAAACAAGATAATTGGTAACTAAATAAGGATATGTATGTGTTGTATAAACTCTACCTTCGTTTATATCTGAAGGATAGAATACTCCAAGAAAAAGATGTTCTTTCCATGTGTGCATTTCCCACCAAGAAAAGGTTGTAGGAAAAACACCTGATCGAGGTTTGAACATTTCATTGAAAACCCCGATTTTAAGTATAAATACGAACCAACAAAGCGAAATTAAAACTACACAAAGAATTGGCAACCCTTTTTTAATATTTATTGTCATTTTGCTTATTTCTTGCTGAAATATTTAATTGATATTCTGACTTGGTGCTAACTTTTTAACTATTCACTTACTCTTACAGCTTTAATTTTATGATAATACGCAAAACCTTTATTATACCAATGGCCTGCATTAGGATTTAAATCGCTGTAGAAAATTGTGTAAGGAATATGTTTTATAACTGGTACAACTAAAGTGTCATTAGGAGAAGTTAATGAATGTTTTTTAGCTAGTTTTATTCTAAATTCCGTTTCAGTTTTATATGCAGAAAGTTCTTTCAAATCGAACAAAACTGTTTTTAATCGGCTTGAGTAGCTTGCTTGAAAAATTAAAATAATTCCAAGTAAGCCAGCAACCTTGTTACTTACTTTAGATTTAATAATATAATTACTGATTAATTGTGGAATAATAGCTGAACCACTTAACACAATAAAAATGTACAAAACATTGAGTAATCTTTCTGGAGGTGTAATCATACCCGTGCCATAAACAAATGGAAAAAATATTAATGGTATCATTAAAACCGATGATATTATTAACAAAACCAGTTTGTAATTTATTTCTAGTTTTTTATTAGGAAGCAGAAATGCAAAAGCAAACCATATTAACAAAATAGGTGAGGAACGAAACCAGTCTTTAACATAATGGATACTTAATTTAAAACTATTGATAAATGAAAAGCCAAAATCTCTAGCAGGATTATGTGCATCTAAAAGAAAAAAATCAGAACGCTTAAAGTTTCCAGGCGTTAACAATGCAATTGAAGCTCCTAAAACAAACAAGACTATAGCTATCCAATATAATTTTGTTGGTTTTCTTAAAATTAAGAAGATTGTGATAAGCCAGGCTTCAATTAATAGATTTAATTCGTTTGTTCCTGCGATAAGAAATGGAAGCACTACAAAGACAATTTTTTGGAATTTATTCAGGATTTTACTTTCTAAAAGTAATAACCAATAGCAAATACCAATTAAACCGGGTAAATATGCCCAAGATCCAGTAAACCAATATAATAACTCAACAGGTTTTGGTAAATAACAAAATAAAAGAAAGGCTAATAAACTAAAAAATAAACAAAATTCAACGCTCGCAAAACTCTTTTTCGTAATGTACTTAGTAAACAAAAAAGAAAGCGATGTAAACATGCAAATCTGAATAAAATTAAAAATTGGCGGTCCTGTTTGTTCTCCAAAATTTAATGGATTAATTGGATAAACCAAAATGTAAGAAGTGAATCTGCCTCCCCAAAGTAAATAAGTTTCTTTAACTGTTTTGAGATATCCAAATTTTTCAACTTGCATAAAATCAGCATAGTCATCAGAAGAAGCTGCTCCGAAAAAGCCCAAATAAATAAATAAGAAAATTAAACTTACTATTGGCAAATAGCAAAGTAGTAACTTATAATTTATAGCTTTTGACACTTGTATTCTTTAAATTTTACAGGTGCAATAATAAATAAAAAAAACTGCCAACATTATCAAATATTGTTGACAGCTTTTTTAACTAAAAAAACACTTAATTTTAATTCACTTTCACTATTTTCATTTCAATTCCATTATTTACATGCAATAAATAAATAGACTTTGGAATATTATTATCAAGCTGGAACTTGAATGAATTACCTTCAATAATTTGTGTAGTGGTTAATATCAATCTTCCAGATAAGTCATACAATTTGAAGTCTAATTTTTTATTTTGAGAATTTACTGTCCCTGAAATTATACCAGTTTCTGCATTATAATTTACCCAATTTACATTTAAAGCATTTTTACTTTTCATTGAAATAGGAACAATTTCAGAATATGTATGGTTTCCATTAAAATCGGTTTGTTTCAATCTGTAATAGGAAACCCCATTGAATGGATTTTTATCTACATCTCTATAATTTAAAGTTACATTTGAATTACCAGCACCTTTTTGATGAAGTACTTCCTCGAAATTAACTGCATCTTTTGATTTTTCAATTATAAAGAAATCATTATTGATTTCAGATGCAGTGCTCCAAGTTAAATCTACATAATTTGTTGCGTTTAAATCTGCATTAAATGAAAGTAATTCAATTGGTAATGGATTATTTGGTCCTCCACCAAAACCCCAATTTGACCATCCATTAGCACCTTCTCGTTTAACAATTGGTCTTAGTAATGTGCCAATTGTGGCTTTATGATTTCCGCTTTGTAACCAATTTCCTACTCCAACTCTTTTTAAGGCAGTTAACTGACAAAGATTATTGATTGTTGTAAATCCTTCGGCATCAAATGTAATATCATAATTTCCTGTTGAAAGTGTTCCATTGTCTGACATTTCCCAATATCCATCGTCAGAAAGGGTTGAAACTAAAAAAGGTGAGCCACAGCTACCTTCAGCAGGTATTAAATAGTTTGTAGCAGGCACTCCAAACAAAGCCATGTTATTTGTATTATAAGTTGCTGTTAAATAACCTCCAGAAGCTGGAGCAGTAGTGTATTCAACTGTTACAAATTTTTGGTAAATCCCAGAACCCATTGGAAACAATCCTGAACTAGCTCCTAAATTGGTCGCTGCAGCAAACCATCTTCTGAAGTTTCCAAAAATAGCTCCTGAAGTATAATTTAGTGTTCCAACATTCGTCGCAGAAGTTCCAAGGGTTATTAGGTTAGTTCCAACGTTTATGTTTCCTTGTGTCATTATAAGTTTGTTGTAAACATTTAAATTTATATCGCTAAGTGCAACAGAAGTAGTTGAGTTTATTATAACCTTATTAGTAATAAATGACTCTGAAATATCACCAATAATATCCTGAGCTCCACTTGTTTTGCTCAATATCAAACCTTCTTCTCCAGGAACCACCCTTCCAACGGAAGAGGCGGTTCCCGGTGCAACATGAGTTACATCTAAAGTTCCTTCAATTAATGCATCTCCTTTTAATTCAAATCCAGCACCTTCTCTCCATTGTACATCATAATTTCCATTTACGGCAGCATATCCATCGTTTGTAAGTGTTGAACCAGCAGCTATGTATAAATCTCCTAAAATCTGGAAAGGAGTAGCATTAAAATTATTATTAAAAACACGCACATTATTTCCGTTGCCTCCAATTGTAAAATCGCCTTTAACTGTTATTACATCAAGCCTTCCTGTAAAAATTTCAGTGAATGCAATAAAATCATGGCTACCGCTTGTGCTTTCAAATGTTAAATTGGGGTAAAACATTGGAGCTCCACTTGAAGCGCTTACCACAGCAACATCTCCTGTGCCATCATATCGATATATCCAGTTTGCAGTAGCTGGTATATTAATAATTCCACCTTCATAATAATCTCTAAAATCTGCAACACCTGCAGTATTTGTTTTAATTAGTGTTGCAGCACTTCCCATAGTCCAAGTAGCCCGTGGAACTCCAGCTGGATCATCAAATATTAGCGTGTTTGATGTATTACTTCTGTAAATCAATGTACCATTGAGAATAAAATCAGCGCCAATATTGTTATCATAAATTGTAAGTTGTGAATTTAAAGCCAATTGCAATGTTGCTGCAGCTTCAATCGTCAACTTATCTAAAGTATTATCAATATCTAAAGTTACATTTGAACCTGTTTGAATAATTACTTCCGTAGAATTGATTGAAGTTGGATATGTACATGCTGTTACCCAAGGTCCAGCTGTGCTAATTGCCATTTCCCAATTTGAGATAGTTGTCCAGTTGCCGGTTGCAATGGCAGTTGAACGATAAATTGGACGCGTATTGAAAGTAAATTTTGAAGCCGCTGATACGTTTTTGCAGGTAGTTGCTTCTGAACCTTCACTGTAAAATTGGTACCCGTCTAATGCAGTTACAAAATTAGTGTTGTTGCTTATTTGAAGGTTGTTAGAAGTTTGACCAGAAATTGTGTATCCAGCAGGAACAGAAGATGTTATTTCGGTCCATCCTGAGGCAATTCCATCGTTATAAAACCACTTGTATGTTACATCATTAGGAGGAGTTAAATTTCCTTCGGTAAGTGCAACACTTAAATTAATGTTACAAGCTACTAAATTGCTGATGTTAAGTATAGGATTTGGATAGGTAACAACAGGCGCTATGCCTAGGTTTGTGCAGTTTTCAATACCTGATGTTGTCCAGTCTGCAGGGTTGAACGTTGGAGTTGGACCAACTGCATTTCCATTTCGGGTTATGGTATATCCATCATTACTAGGTCCATTAACCCTGTCAATATCAACACCGTTGGCTGCAAGAAATACATTGTCACTGGCATTAATTCCACCACCACCAGCTGTAAAATTCCAAGTTCTATTACAAGTATTTGAACTTGTCCCAAAATTAATTAAGAAAACACCACCGGCAGGAACAATTCCAGATAAGTTAATTGTTCTATCAACACTTACAGGTGAAGCAGCCGTGTTATTGTCAATTTTTAAAGTGTAGTTGCCAGTTGCTAGATTAATTGGCGAGCTGGTTGGATTATACAATTCTACATAAGCCACATTATTATTTTGAGAATCATACACCTCAGAAATTATTAAATTAGAGAAGCTCGCACTTGAAACACAAGAACCTGATGCGGAGGTTAAAGTAAAATTACTTGCAGAATTTGCATAACATCCTGATTCAATAACTTTTACTATACCTGTTGTAGATCCAGAAGGTATTGTTGCAATTAGTTTTGTTGCATCAATAAATTGAACACTTGTTGAAGCTATTTCATT
>JAIXYK010000017.1 GCA_027490225.1 Bacteroidota bacterium
AACAGCTTCTTCAAATCCAACGCTTTGTATCAACACAGCATTAACCAACATCACCAGAACAACAACTGGAGCGACAGGTATCGGAACTGCAACTGGACTTCCAGCTGGTGTAACAGCAGCTTGGGCTGCAAACGTACTTACCATCAGCGGAACCCCAACTGCATCTGGAACTTTTAACTATAGCATTCCTTTAACGGGAGGCTGTGGTTCAGTAAATGCAACTGGTACGATTACTGTTACTCCTGCAAACACTGCTGGAACGGCGTCATCGAATCCTACACTCTGCGAAGACACGCCATTAACTGCTATAACTCGCTCCACAACTGGGGCAACAGGCATTGGTACCGCTACTAATCTTCCAGCGGGTGTTACTGCTGCTTGGGCAGGAAACGTAATTACTATTACTGGTACACCAACAACTCCAGGAACATACAACTACAGCATTCCTTTGACTGGCGGTTGTGGTTCAGTAAATGCAACTGGAACTATTACTGTAAATGTAGCGCCAACTGTAAATGTAGGTTCAGGTTTAGCTGCAATTTGCGCAGGCGGTACTTCAGCGGCATTGGGAGGTAGTGTTACATTGCCTGCTACTGGCGGAACATGGACATCGTCTGCGGGTGGAACATTCAGTCCCAATGCAACAACATTAAATGCAACATGGACAGCGCCTGCAGCTTTCTCTGGTACAGCAACACTTACCTTAACTTCATCAGGTGGTGCTTGTGGAACTGCCACCGGTTCTAAATCTATAACAGTTAACCCTCTACCTGCAAACGCAGGAACCATAACAGGAACAGCCACAGTTTGTCAAGGTCAATCTGGTGTTGTTTACTCCATTGCAGCTTTGACAAACGCAACAAGTTATTCATGGTCGTACAGTGGAACTGGCTTCACTGCCTCAGGAAGTACTGCTTCTATTTTTGGTAGCTTCTCAGCTTCTGCAACTTCGGGAATATTGACTGTTCGTGGGGTGAATACTTGTGGAAATGGTGTGGTGTCTGCAAACTATAATATAACTATAAGCAGTGTGCCTGGAGCAGCTGGAGTTATTACGGGAAGCCCTTCTTTATGTCAAGGTCAATCTGGCGTAGCATTCTCGGTGCCTGCAATAGCCGGTGCAACAAGTTACCAGTGGAGTTATTCTGGAACAGGATTTACACCATCTGGAAACACAGCAGCTATTACTGCTAACTTCTCTGCAACAGCAACTGCTGGGGTATTAACCGTTAGAGGAGTTAACAGTTGCGGCAGTGGTGTTGCATCAGCGAACTACAGCATCAGCTTGGCACAATTGCCAGGAACTCCAGGAACTATTCTTGGGCCATCTACCGTTTGTAAAGGTCAAGCTGGATTTACATTTACCATTCCAGCCATTGCAAATGCCACTAGTTATAACTGGGTGTATACAGGAACAGGTATTACTTTCTCTGGAAATACAGCGATGGTAACTGCTACAATTAGCAATACAGCAACATCTGGAGTAATAAGGGTTAGAGGCGTAAGTGCCTGCTTAAATGGTGCATTTAGTGCCGACTTCCCTGTAACTGTAACCAATGCACCAGTTGTAACAATCACTAGTAATTATTGTGGAAATCCAGGATTTGTAATCTTAACAGCGAGCTCGGGATTCTCAAACTATTTGTGGAGCACAGGTGCATCTACATCATTTATCAATGCAGATATTGCAGGTCAATACTCTGTTACCGTTGCAAATTCAGCTGGTTGTATGGCAACTGCTTCGGTTGGTGTTGCAACAGAATTGGTTACCAATGGTAACTTTAATGCAGGAAACACTGGTTTTACAACAAACTATACTTACGTTGTTGACGGAGCAGGTGCAACTGAAATGTATCCTGAAGGTACCTATGCGGTTGTTCCAAATGCCAATACAGTTCACAACCTCTTTTGGGGAACCGGACATACACCAAGTGGTGGAAATTACATGGTTGTTAACGGAAGTCCAGCGCTTGGACAAGACGTTTGGAGCCAAAATAATATTACTGTTCAACCAAACACGACTTATTATTTCTCAGCTTGGGGAATGAGTGTTGTGAATGGAAACAATGCAGTATTGCGTTTCTCAATCAATGGCAGTCAAGTAGGTACTATCGCATTTCTTCCAAACGGTTACACTAGTACTGCTGGTCCTTTTAATTGGGTTCGATTCTATGGCTCATGGAATTCTGGTTTTGCCACCGAAGCTGATTTAAGTATCATCAATCTCAATACGATTCTTGGAGGTAACGACTTTGGTCTTGACGATATTTCATTTGGTACACTTTCTCCAGTAGCTTTGTCTGTGTCACCGGGAACTGCCATAGGAAACTCGGTTTGTCAAGGAAGTGAATTGGTTCTTAACGCTAACCAAATTGGAGGAGCAAGTCCATACACATTTGCTTGGACTGGGCCAAATGGTTTTACCTCTAACTTAATGAATCCTGTTGTAACAAGTAATGCTACTACAGCAGATGCAGGTATTTATTCTGTTACATTAACAGATGGTTTTGGTTGCTCAGTTTCTAGTAGTTTTACCCTTGCAGTGAGTGCATTACCACTAGACAAAACACCTCTTGCTACATCACCAACAATTTGTGCAGGTAGCAATTCTTCAATAACCATTGCATCCACACAATCCGGTGTGAGTTATCAATTGCGAAAAGATTTGGATGACAGTCCTGTAGGCGACCCTGTGGCAGGAAATGGCGGAACAATATTTTTCCTAGTCGAAGGGCTTACCGAAACTACAACATACAATGTTCTTGCAACAGGAAACCTGAGTCAATGTCCTGTTGAAATGATCAATACAGTTACGGTTACAGTTGCTACCACTCCGGAGCTTACTATTACCAATCAGGCGGTATGTTCAGGAACAGTTAATTTAACAGCAGCAGCAGTTACTGCTGGAAGTACAGGTTCTGGAACACTTTCATATTGGACTAACCCAACAGCAACAACTGCCTTAGCCACACCTACAAGTGTTGCAACATCAGGTATTTACTATATCAGAAGTGTTGTTGGAAGCTGTGTTGATATTGAACCAGTTACCGTTTCTATTAGCGCTACTCCAATTACTGGCTTTACTTACCCAGGCTCACCATATTGTAGCACCGAAATGGATCCTGCAGCAACGATGAATGCAAGTGCTGTTGCGGGTGTATTTTCATGTACAAATTCTGGTTTGGTTTTCGCTAATACATCAACAGGAGCCATCGACTTGTCGGCAAGTACACCAGGTACTTACACTGTTCGCAACACAGTTTCTCCTGCAGGAGGTTGCCCGAGCGTAAATTCAACAACCTCGGTGGTAATTACAGGTGCCCCTCTTACCGATTTCACTTACGATGCAGGTAACGATTTTTGTCAAGTTTATAGTGCTGAAAATCCTTCTCCAATATTTGGACCTGGCGCTGCAGCAGGAACTTTCGCTTCTACGTTTGGTTTGAATTTCGTAAACACAAGCACAGGAGTGGTAAACCTAGCAACATCAACACCAGGTAATTATGCTATCTGGAATACCCGTCCAGCAATTGGTGGTTGCTTGGCAGAAAGCGACACCGTATTCATCGATATTAACCCTTATGTATTTGCTGGTTCGGTTAATACTTCCATTTCGGACGATATTGTTTGTTTAGGCGAAACGATAGATTTGTTCTCTCAAACAACGGCTTACAATAGTGTGTTGCTGAGAGAGCGCTTTAACGGAACGATTAACAACTGGGTAAGAGGAAATGCATCTGTAGGTGGTACAACAGCAAATGCAGCATGGACGCTGAGACCTAATGATTACAATTATACAAACAATCACCGTTCAAACGACAATACTCAGTTTTATATGTCGAATAGTCAAGCGCAAGCAGGAACAACGACATTAACTACGCTTCGTTCACCTGTATTGAATACAGTTGGTTATACTACTTTAAGTCTCGACTTTTTCCATTATTTCAATGCGAACTCTGTTGATACTGCACAAGTTCAGGTTTCATTGAACAATTCAACATGGACAACAGTAGCAACTTATACCACCACTCAAGGTAGCAGGACAGGATTCACTAACCCAGTAATTAACTTGAATGCTTATATTGGCCAACCGATATTCTACGTAAGATTCAGATACCGTGCTACTGACGATCGTTTATGGGCAATAGACAATGTATCTCTTACAGGTAACTGCAATAAGTACTACTATGATTGGGTTTCTGCACCTGCCGGTTTCACATCTACCTTGGCAGATCCGACCAACGTTGTTCCTCCACAGAATTCATTCTACGTTGTGAATGCTACCAACACATTTGGTTGTAGCAATCCTTCGTCACCACTTCCAGTTACAGTTAATGCGTTGCCAATCCTTACCAGTTCTTTAACGCCTCCATCAGTTTGTGGAAACGAAGTTTTCACATATCTGCCTACAAGTACACCTTCGAGTGCATTAATTACCTGGACAAGACCCGTAGCAGCTGGTATTACCAATCCAGCTATTTCAACAGCACAATCTGGGAATCCAAGCGAAACATTAGTAAATCTTAGCAATTCAGATAAAAATGTAATCTATAACTTTAGTCTCGATAACAATGGATGCTCACAAGTAGTTCCTGTAACAGTAGCAGTGAAACCGATCCCTGTGATTGATATTGGAAGTAACCTTAGCGTATGTAATGGCTCGCCTGCACAGCTCAACACTACCATTACTAATGGTTTAACAGTTGACAATTATTCTTGGTCTCCATCTACCGGATTAAGTGATGCCACGATTTCAGATCCAACAGCGCTAGTAACTACAGCAAGTCAAAGCTATGCTGTAACAGTTCAATCTTCTAACGGATGTAGCAATTCAAGTTCTACTGTATCAGTTACAAATAATGGATTCGGAGGCACTGCAGGTTTATGGTTAGGTACTCAAAACAGCAATTGGGAAGATTGTCGCAATTGGGCAGATGGAAAAGTGCCTGATGCTACAACTAATGTTACAATTGATGGGAATTCAACCAATAACATTCTAATTACGGGTACACAGATTTGCAACAACTTATTTTTCCTTTCAAACAACAATGTAAGCAGAAGCATCACAATTGATGCAAATGCAACTTTAACAGCAAGCGGAGATATTGGATTGAGTAAAACATCTGGCACTGGCAATATACGTATCAGAGTAATGAATAGCGCAAGTTTAACATGTAACAACCTCTCTGTAACTGGCAGTGCTGCCGGAGCTGCAAATTCAGTTCTTCAAAAAGACATGACGAATTCAACTGTCGTAGTTAATGGAAACTTGAGCATGGACCCAGGATCTTACCTAGACCTAACCGACAACGTAAATAGTACTTCAGATGGAGTAATGATGGTGAAAGGAGATTTTGTAAACAATGGCAGTTCGGCAGATTTCGCTGTAGGAAATACAAATCTTGTTTTCAATGGAAGCGGTTTGCAGTTAATTACTTGTCCTTCAAATCAAGATTTTGGAGTAATCACCCTTGATAACAGCTCTGCGGTAGGTGTAAAATTAAACAATGATATAATTGTTTCGCAAGGGTTAAATTTTGTAAATGGAGTATTGGATTTAAATCAAAAAACACTCACTTTAGGTACATCCACTTCAAATGCTGTGTTAACAGGAAGCGGAAACAACAGTTACATACTTGCTTGGGACGGAAGTGATAATGGAACTGTGGTACACAATGTAAACACTATTGGAGGTAACTATCTTTTTCCGATTGGTGATTTAAATGATTACACTCCATTTTCAGTTAGTTTCAACAGTGCAACGTTAAGCAATGCTTCATTGACCGCAAAACTAAAAGTTAATTCACATCCTGCAATTGTTTCAAGTACCAACTATTTAGGTCGTTACTGGAGCATAGAACCAACAGGTATAACCAACCCGAATTACAATGTAGAATATAATTATGCAGCGAGTGATATTTTTGGTTCTGAAGGGACATTATTTCCTGCCAAGTATAATGCAGGAGGATGGCAAAGTTGTATTGAAAGTGCTTCTGAAGCTATGATTGGTTCAGGTGGTGTTAATGTTTCCACAAAAGCTTTATCATGGAATGGAATTACCACTTTTAGCGAGTTTACTGGTATAGGAAACGGAACAGCATTACCAATAGAGTTACTTTCATTTACTGCTGATGCAACTGATAAAGATGTAATTTTAAATTGGACAACTGTTTCAGAAATAAATAATCATTATTTTGAGGTAGAAAGAAGTACTGATACCAAAAATGCGAAAGCAGTTGGTAAAGTGGATGGAGCAGGTAACAGCAATGCGCTGCTTACATACAATTTAATCGATAAAAATCCTGAATCAGGCACAAGCTATTACAGACTAAAACAAGTAGATTACGATGGTAAATTTACTTATAGCGAATGGGTTCCTGTGAAATTTGAAGGTGAAGAGAAAATGCAATTGACACAATTTGCAGTAAACAGAGAGGCTTCTGCAGTAAACTTCACATTTAGTAACTTGCCAATAGAATCGGTAAATGCAACTATCACGGTTTTTGATGTAGCTGGAAGATTAGTTTACGATAAAACGGTATCAAATATTTCAAGATCATGGAATGGTGATATTGTATTAGGTAATCTTAGCAAAGGAAATTACATAGCTCGCTTTGGTTTAGGAACACAAACCATTATTAGAAAATTCTATTATTAACAAAATTTGAATAATTTTCTGAATAAAGAATTTGTGTTGTTTGCATTAATTTCAAATTAAATTGAAGTGTTAACAAATTTAAATCAAAAAAAAATCCACTACATATAATCGGCCCTTTTGGTTTTTGATTAGATTATATAGAAGAATTGCGTGAACAAGATTTTAACAATCGTGTTCACGCAATCGTTTATTTTTCAACAGATACAGAAATAATCGTATTCAAATTTCCATCAAATTTCCAATGAACATTTCCATCAATACTCTCTATTCTTTTTTTAATTGATAATATTCCATTTCCTTCTTTGAATGGAAGAGGATTTTCTTTTGAATCGAATTCAATAAGGTTAAATTCAATTGAATTATTATCTGATTTAAATGTAATAGAAAGTTCTTTCGAGCTTGAATGTCTTAAAAAATTAGTGAATATTTCACGACAAGTAATTATCAGTTGATCGGAAGTTAATTGTGGAAATTCAAAATTTTCGTTGGTAATTAATCTGTCGATAATAAATTTCTTTTGAGAAGTTTGAGCAAATTCATTAATCATTTCTACAAGTTCTTTTATAAAACTAGCCAGAGTAGTTTTAGACGAATCGTTTAACTCAATAATAACTGACCTTGTTTTATCTGCAATTGTATCGAGTAATAAGCGTAATTCGTTTAGCTGTTCGAATAATTCTGGTGATTTTGTTTTGTTTTTTATGGCTTCTGTCATCATCCGAACGCCAAAAATTCGGCTAGCAATTTCGTCATGGATATTATCAGAAATCCGTTTTCTTTCTTGTTCACGAAAAACAATGGATGCATTATTTAATTCAATTTGTTTCTTAATAATTTGCTTTTGGAAATCATCACTCTCTTTTTTAAATCGGTTGTATCGAGAAACAATACCCAAACAAACTATAATTACTTCACCCATAATTCCATAAACAAGCGTGTTGGGAATAATATTTTTGAATAAAAGATTGTCGGTAATGATGCCATTTGTGTTTAAGGAATATTCAATGCCTCCAATATAAAGAAGTCCTATGGCGACAATAAAAAACAATGCGGGTTTGAATCCCGATCGGTATTTCTGAATGGCAGAAATAATAATCAGGCCCATGGTTAAAAAATTTGTTACTGAGAATACTCTTAAAAACAAAGTTTTAGAAATAACAACATTTTCATATTCATTAAAAACAAAGAAAGAAAATGGTATGAAAAATAGGTTACAAACTAAACAGATTGTTAAAAGTATTTGAATAATATTTCTTCGGTCCCATACTGGAATTCCTACAAACTTACGGTAAAGTACAGTGGCCATTGCCAATTCAATACACGTAGAAAAATAGCGAGATATATTGCTAAATTGGGGATAATTCGGATAAAAAAGCTGAAAATCGATTCCTTCAAAAGAGAGGATTACAAATAAATTAGCAAAAACATAAACAATATAATATAGATGGATGGAATCTTTGAAAGAAAAATAAAGGAATAAATTAATGAGTGCCATTAAAATTAATACACCTATAAATAAACCATAAATTAAATACAAATGATTTTTAAATTGTTGGTAGTATTTGGGATAATAGAAATTAAATGGAAGAAAAAGATTTTCATTTCTTTTATCTATCTTGAGAATGAAAGTAGTTGAAGTATTCGCAACGATATTCAATGGGACTCCCAATAAAAAGAAGTCATCTGGCCGTTTGTCGAATTTGTAATAATCACCAAATTCTTCATGGACTACTATTTTATTATGCGTTCTACTATACAATTGAATTCTATTTATTGCCGAATTTTTAATTAGCCAATAAATAAGTTCATTATTTGTTTTGGTATTTATTATTTCAACCGATAAATAATGATAAGAATTAGTAGAACCTGCATTGTAAATGTTTTGTTTGAGTAATTTGAATTTATGTTCATCGAGTGCCTTAAATAACTCATTCGGGTTCAGGTTAGTTACGTTGGAGTAATGACTTACATAAATATTAGGTTTGAAAAAAGAAAATACCTCAGGCTTTTCTCCTATGGTAATAGAATTTCCGAATGAAATGATTACTTTCAGTATGAAAGCAAAAACTAGAAAATATTTCACGGCACAAATTAGCTAAAAAACATCTATAAAATAACACTATGCTTTTTCATAGTACCTGTGAATGTATTCATTATGGGCAAAATAATACTTTTGCTCCTATGAAAGTAATAAAGATTTCAATTGTTGATGATCATTCCGTTGTGAGGTCTGGACTTTCGGCACTTATTAATAGTTGGAATGGAATGCGCGTGGTGCATGAATTCGAATCAGGCGAGGATTTCTTAACGAGCATTAAAAAAGAGAAACATTCTGATGTCATTATTTTAGATAACCATTTGAAGGGAATAACTGGCGAACAAACTTTTTTTAACATGCAGAAATCGGGTATTTTCTTGCCTGTAATTTTGTTAACAGCCAATGACAATCAAGAAATGTTTGATCGTTTATTGAAGGACGGTCTTTTTTCAGCAGAATCCAAAACAATTAAACCTGAAATATTAAAACAACGCATTATTCAGGCGTCCGAGAAAAGTGTTATAGTAAACAAATCTGCAGATGAGCTGATAGAAAAGATCTCTCCACGCGAAATGGAGTTTATGCGATTAATCTGCAACGATCGGGAATATACCTACCAAGAAATTGCACACATTATGAATGTTCATGTGCGCACTATTGATGGCTTCCGGAAATCTTTATTTACTAAACTCAGTATGAAATCGAAAACAGGTTTAGTGATGTTTGCCATTAAAAATAAGCTTGTTTAAACGAAATATAAGTTCATTACGACCTGTAATAAAAATAAATTGCAGTCCAGAACCCAATTTCAAATCGCCTACTTCGACTTATCAATCACCACATAAATGGTATCGATAATTCTACCAGTTCTTTCTGGTTGATTGCTTCCATTAAACGCTTTCCCGAAATTCTTTTCCAATACTTCAACTTTGGTAATGAAATGGTTCGTTTCTCCTCTGTTACTTAACCAATTTTTGCCGGCCGTTTCATGATACACTAACTTCACCTTCCATCCATATTGCGCTGCAGAATCGAGCGTGTTAATTACTTTTTGGTCGGGGCTGTCGTTATCAATAGAAAAATCAAACGGAACACTGCTATTCATTCCTGTTTGTGTTACGTTGAGATGTCCCTCCCAACTTTTCCAAATTAAACCCGTTTCCGAAAATTGAGTAATAACTCCAATTCGTTCGCCGTTTGAATAGTTCTCAGAACAGCTTGTGAGCATCAATGATGCAGATGCTAGTGCTAAAATAAATTGTTTTTTCATTATTAAATTATTTATGAAAAGAATTAATCCACTTTTTCCTTATTTAAAAGAACACCTGCTATGATCACCAATGAGATACCGGGAACAATTGTTAATGCAGTTTCACGTCTCCAAGATGAGACAATAACATAGAGCATATAAGCACTGCCCAAAGCTAAAAGTAAATATCCAAATCCTTTTCTCTGTTTTGAGCTGAGTAATTTTTTTTCTGAAGTCATAATTGTTTAGTTAAATTTTAAATGTGCTCACCGAATTTGAACACCTTTTTTCCAAACATGGTTTATGGAATTCAAGCGTTTGATGTCGGTTAAAACATCGCCTTCAATCAACACAAAATATGCACTAAAGCTTGTTTTGTGCCTTTATTTTTAAGTTTATATGTAATTAAAATCAATTATTTCTTTATTAACTTCTTCACGTTCCGATTTCCATCCATGGTTAATTCCATAAAATAAAGGCCTTCGGGCAGAAATTCGAAATCAAACGTTTTTACATACCCATTACTTTCCACGATATCCGATGATTTATAAAACTCTTCACCAATCATGGATCGAACGATTAATGTATAAGCACTTCCTTTTTTATTGGGAATGGAAATGTTAAGTGCCGATTGAAATGGATTGGGATAACAGGTAAAGTAATCAGACGCTTGTTTCGTTGAGGTTATTCCCGCAGAAATATTCTGTTGTCTGAGCCAGTATACAATGGTGTCGGATATTGTTTCCGAAAACTGCGGATTGTTGATGGGTGTCATATAATGTATCAAATCGGGGATGCTCCAAAAATCATTGGTGCAGGTTATTTCGTTTTCAAATCGAGTTAGTTCAGAAGGTGGCACATTAAAATCTAGGCCCAAGCCCAAGAATAGCGTTGGTAGATTGACGGTATTGTAATGAATCGAAACCGAATCTACAACATTTACATACTCTTCCCAAGCACTTGCAGGAATGCCAAACAAAGCAGGCGTACTCGCATTCCAAGTGCCGTTGCGAATGATTGTAAAATAATTCAGAATTTGATCTGTCTGAGCTTGCGTTTGAGCGGTATCACCTCCACACAATTGTGCGATGCTGTTTAGTTGGTAAGCAAGAATGGAGTCGAGCGGAGTGCGAGGCCCCGCAATGGAAATGAGTGCTTTAACATCGCTTCGGCCCTTGGCAATGTATGGAATCAAAGACGAACCTTCGCTGTGGCCAATTAGAATGATATTACTTGTATCAACATCCGTTCGGGTTTTAATATAATTGATGGCACTTTCTACAGGAAGCCAAAGTTTATGAAATGTTATTGCGCCCAGTGAAGTAGGGTAGGAGTATTCGAGTTTGTCGTAACGTAATACTGCATAACCCGAATCAACCAATGCATCCGAAAGATCCTTGTAAGGTCGAAGTGTATCGCCCAACAAATCGGGATAGAGGCAAGCTACATTCCCACCTTCCATCGCGATTGTTCCATTTCGGTCGTTTGCGCCGCTACCTGAATTTATAATAATGGTTGGAAAACGCCCCGTTCCATTGGGTTTCGTAAATGTACCTAGCACATTTTTTCCGTCGTGGTTAAAAGTAATTTCGAACGATTGCTGGGCATTACTAAATTTCCATGTAAATAAAAAAAGAAGTAAAAAGCAAATGCTACCAAGTCTTTGGTTGTAAGAAAATGTCATGGTTAATTATAAATTAGTTAGGTTAATTAAAGCATTACAAGCCATAGTAACCATCATAATTATTCCCACTTGATATTGTTGATTATAATTTAGCGCATAAACCGCAATTAAACTCAGAAGTTCTGCTTGAGGGGTTTCACTATTTTCAAATTCATACTCGTATCTCCAACGCTTCCAATTGTATTTAGATTTTATCTCAATCAATTCATTGTTGTCTTGGTTTTTAAGGAAAGTGCGAATTTTAAAAATTCCTTTTGTGATAATTTTATATTCTAGCCCATTTTCCATAATTATTGAAAAACGCCCTCGAAAATTCATTTTGAGTTTTATTTTCTCAATGTCATCTTGAGTAATTTTAAATTTTGCAAACCAAGAAAAAACTCGTTTTATTGCATGGTTCTCATCTGTACTTGTTCGGATATCAGCTGAGTAGGTAAATATACTTTTGTAGGTTAGCGTTCCTTTTACTTCATCGTTTTTAAGTAATTCGTAGGCGTTTCTTTTTTGGGGAATTGCAATCATGTGTAATAATTTGATTGTCGATTAAGGTTTAGTTATTTAAAAATCAAAAGTATATTTTTGAAACGCGATGGGCAAAGCTGTTTTGCTATGAAAAAACATGGTATCGTATTTTGTGAACTATGTCAATAATATATGTTGATAAAAAATCGCTTATTCTTTAAGCTGTAAATTTTAGATAAGAAAGCACAAGTTGTTCGAAATGAAACCCGAATGTGAGTTGCGAAAAGTTAAAGTAGTGAAGCCCTAATTATTGAATATTTTCATTTAATCAGGTGAAACAAAATAATACCATAATTCTAAAGTGTTTGGGTAAGCTCTTTAGTTAAAATTAGAAAATTTAGTTGAACCCCTTAAAACACTGTTTGGTCGAAATAAATAGAAAACTAATCGAAAAGATGCGGCGGGCTACTTGCAAAAACTTGAAATTTATAAATAATTAAAAAATAAACCCCTAACCAGTTTATTCATTATGTTTTCAACTTCTCTTAACAACCAGGTGCTAAAAAAGAAAATTTCGCAACCTGATTTTCTCAATTCTAATTCTTCTGAAGCATGTGCTTCAGTTAATCTGAAATATGTCTCAAAAGAAACATGTTTTTTAAAGATTGTAGATCACTTTTCAGGCATAAAAATCATACTATAAGACACTAAAGATAAGATTAGGTTTCGCATAACTACCTGCTTTGCAGTTTAGAGCAGGTAGCTGGTAATCTACGTTCTTACTAATAGATGTAAGATTTAACGTCCAGTAAATAGTAATTAGAAATGTATACGACTAGAAATTATTGCAATTAAGAAGAAATTACTTCGATTTCAACTTAATGTGAGCACTTGTCAAATCTCTCAGAACATACGGTTTATCAAGTAAACAGCTTTAAGTTTTCCGAAAATCTACTTCTAATAAATTCTTGCTTGATATTTTTTCTTAGCAATTTTTTACACAACCTAACAACAAACAATCTCTGCACATTTCAACATAGTTCATATAAAATCTGCGCTATTTAACAGAAACCTTTTCAAAATTACATAAAAGAGTAACCCTTAAATCAACTTGTCGTTATAGGACAGCAAACTTACCATAAACTACCAATGAGAAACATTTTACTTTTCATCAAAATTACTCTTCAATTCATTGTTTCCACTTTAACAGCTTGGAGGGAAGATTCCCATAGGAAAGAAGACGAAACTACAGTCCCTTTAATTAAACAAGATGTGGCGATTTTTCGTCATTGGAAAAGCATAAGTATCTACCGCAACCTGCGACTGATTCTGAAGATGCTTGATATAACATCCTGGAATTACAAGCAATCAATTAGCTTAACCAAGAAATCGCTTATTCAAAAGCAGGTTTCTTGGATTGCTGCGTTTTTATTATTGATTAGTATAAATGTTTCAGCACAAATTGCTCAGAGAGGGACATCTACAACCGCATCAATTGCTACAGCCGCCGCAGCGATGACAATCAACAAACCCACGGGCGTGGTTGCTGGTGATGTGATGATTGCTACAGTTTTACAGAACGAGACAGACAATGACAACGGAGGTCTAAGCAATGTTACCTCCACAGGATGGACGTTAGTGGATGGAAGAAGTATTTTCGTTCAGGGAATAGCAAATAACGATAACGCATGGCACGGTACTGTGCTCTATCGCGTAGCCGATGGAACGGAAGGGGCTTCATTCGCTTTCGCCTTGCCCAATTCACGTGCTGACATGGCCATTGGTAGCATCGTTGCCTTTTCTGGCGCCACATCAACGGGCGGCTTTAAGGCTGATGGAACTGCCGGCGGACCTTTTGACGCTGATCCGGGAATAATCAATGTTGGAACATCGGCTACGGCTTCTGCCTTTTCAATAAATGCAGCAACCTCGAACTCGGCAGTAATCATGTTGAGCATGGTGGCAAACGATAGGACCCATTCTGCATGGGCTGCAACATCCCCAACATCTCTAACGGAACTAAATGATAACATAACAACCAATCAGGATGACGGTGCCGTGGCAGCTGCTTGGGCAATTAAAACCTCTGCCGGTGCAATCGGTAATGGAACCGTAACATTATCTGCGAGCGATCCCTTCGGAGCTATGCTCTTGGCTTTGCGTCCTGCTGCTAGTGTTGCCGTAAACTCAAGCGCTGCTTCTGTTTGCGGAACCTCCACCATAAACCTATCGAATACATTGGCTGGAAATATGAGCATCGCTCCCATCGGTTTTCAAGGTTTTGAATCTACCGGTAGCACCATGACATATACCGTATCTGGTGGTAATACACAAACGGGAACGATCGCCCTCGGTGAGGGGCCTGCATCTTCGCCATATGGATACAACAGTGCTACAGGATATCGCATTAACAACGGAACGGCAACGGTGACATTTGCCAACGTAACGGGATTAGCTTCTTACACGAACAAGTCTGTTACATTGGATTTGGCGTCGTTTTCATTGGGTAGCCAAACTAACGGTGCTGATAACGGTGACAATGTAACAGTGGCCATTTCACTTGATGGTGGAACAACTTATTCCAATGAATTGAACGTTAACGGTAATAGTAATGCTTTTTGGGGGTATACTACGGGAACCGGTGTTGCTTCGGCGACTTATGACGGCAACAATACACCTACTGCTTTTACTCCCGGAGGAGGCGGAAACAGAACCACCGACGGTTATAGCAACTTAGTCATTAACCTTCCCAACAGCTCCACGCAAGTGCGGGTGCGCGTTACAATGTTCAATGATAATGCAAATGAAGTTTGGGCTATCGATGATGTGACGCTTTCGGGTACTCCCACACCGGTTTATTCCTGGACATCCTCTCCAGCAGGATTCACCTCATCGGCTGCCAGTCCAACGAGTGTGAGCATTTCAGCAACAACAACCTATAACCTTACCGTTACAGATGCAACTGGTTTTTCTGCATCAGGTTCAACTGCAGTAACCTTTGTTACAGCGCCGAATGCGGGTACAATAAGCGGTACTCAAAACATTTGCATAGGTGGGGCGACTACCTTTTCGAGCAACGGTAATACTGGCGGTGCATGGTCGACTAGCAATGCTGCAGTAGCAACTGTAAACGCATCAACCGGAGCCATATCGGGCGTTGCCGCAGGAACGGCTACCATCACTTACACGGTAACTGGAACAGCACCTTGTACAAACGCAACAGCTACCAGAACTGTTACGGTAGCGCCTAATAATACAGCTGGTGCTGCTTCATCCACTCCAACACTTTGTATCAATACTGCATTAACCAACATCACTCATACTACCACTGGGGCTTCTGGTATCGGAACTGTAACTGGACTTCCTGCAGGTGTTGCAGCAGCTTGGGCTTCAAATACAATTACCATCAGCGGTACACCAACAGCAGCTGGAACATTTTCTTATACAATTCCTTTGACAGGTGGTTGTGGTTCGGTAAATGCAACTGGAACCATTACTGTTTTAAATGGTACGATAGATTATGCTAATCTACAATTTCCGGGCAGTCAGACGATTTGTATTGGGAATAACCTAACGGCTTACGGCCGAATATATGAGGCGGGCGTTACAGAAGCTGCGGGCGCCAATGCAATTGTTGAAGCACAGGTCGGATATAATGCTTCAAATACAAATCCCAATACATGGGCGGCCGGTAACTGGACAAATGCAACCTACAATGTGCAATCTGGCAACGACGATGAATATTCTGGTTCGTTTGGTTCTGCGCTTGCTGCAGGAACTTATTACTATGCATTTCGCTACAGGATGAATGGCTGCGCATGGCAGTATGGGGGCTTTAGCGGTTCCGGAGGCGGTTTTTACAATGGATCGACTAACATCAATGGTGTATTGACGATAAGTCCAAACAACACAGTTGCTGCTGCATCATCCACTCCAACACTTTGTATCAATACAGCATTAACCAATATTACACATGCAACAACAGGTGCTACTGGAATCGGTTCAGCAACAGGACTTCCAGCTGGTGTTGCTGCTTCATGGAATAGCAATACGATTACTATTTATGGAACTCCCTCCGCATCTGGAACTTTTTTATACAGCGTCCCATTAACAGGTGGTTGTGCTTCGGTAAATGCAACAGGAACAATCACAGTTACTCCTGCAAATACAATTTTATTAACCTCTGCAGTCGGAACCAACGCTCAGTTAAAATGTGTCAACTCAGCCATTACAAATATAACCTACAGCACAGCTGGTGCTTCAGGCGCAACATTCAGCGGATTACCTTCTGGTGTTTCTGGTGCGTGGGCTGCGAATGTGGTTACCATTAGCGGAACACCAACTGCCTATGGATTTTACAATTATACAGTTACTCTAACTGGCGGATGCGGTAGTGTAACTGCAACAGGTTCGATTAATGTGAATGGACTTGATTATGGAAATCTTCAGTCTCCGGGATCTCAAACCATTTGTGTTGGGAATAGTTTCCCTGTTTACGGTCAGGTATATGAACCAGGCATTACAGAAGCTGGAGGAGCGAATGTAAATATTGTTGCTCAAATTGGTTACAATACTAGCAATACTGATCCATCTACTTGGCCTGCAGGTAACTGGACAAATGCAAGTTACAATATTCAATCAGGAAATAACGATGAATATGTTGCAAATTTCGGAGCTGCTTTAGCTGTTGGAACTTATTACTATACTTTCCGCTATTCTATTAATGGCTGTTCGTATCAATACGCTGGTGCATTTAGTGGTTTCTGGAATGGAACTTCTAATGTGAATGGTGTTTTAACAGTTAGTCCAAACAATACAGTGGGTGTTGCATCATCTACCCCAACTGTATGTATCAACACAGCAATGACTAACATTACGCACACAACTACAGGCGCAACAGGAATTTTAAATGCTGGAACACAAGGTGCAAATGGTCTTCCTGCTGGTGTAGCTGCTTCTTGGAATAGTAACACAATTACAATTTATGGAACACCTTCTGCTTCGGGAACTTTCAATTACAGCATTCCTTTAACAGGAGGTTGTGGATCTGTAAATGCAACAGGAACAATCACGGTTACTCCGAACAATACGGCTACACTTTCTTCTGCAGCTGGTACAAATGCTCAAACAAGATGTATCAACACAGCAATTACGAATATCACCTACGCTACAACAACTGCAACAGGAGCAACATTCAGCGGCTTACCTACAGGTGTTAATGGCAATTGGGCAACGAATGTTGCAACCATCAGCGGAACACCAACAGTTTCTGGAACATTTAACTATACTGTTACTTTAACAGGTGGTTGTAGTTCAGTAACTGCAACAGGAACAATCACGGTTACTCCTGCAAATACCATCAGCTTAACTTCTGCTGCAGGAACAAATGGACAAACAGTTTGTCGCAATACAGCCATTACAAATATTACCTATAGCACAACAGGTGCAACGGGTGCAACATTCAGCGGATTGCCTGCAGGTGTTTCTGGTAATTGGGCAGCTAACGTTGTTACCATTAGCGGAACAACTACAACTGCTGCAACTTATAACTATACAGTAACATTAATAGGTGGTTGTGGGGCTGTTACAGCAACAGGCTCTGTTATTGTAAATCCGCTTTCAGTTGGAGGAACCATTGCTGGTTCAGCTTCAAGATGTGCAGGTACAAATACTACAACGCTAACTTTAAGTGGCAATACTGGTGCTGTGTTACGCTGGGAATCTTCAACTTCGAGCACTTTTGCGACAGCAGTAACCAACATTGCTAATACAACTACAACATTAACTGCTACTAACTTAAATGTAACTACATATTACAGAGCAGTTGTTCAAAGTGGTGTATGTAGTTCTACAAATAGTTCAACAGCAACAATCACCATCACCCAGCCAGGTTCAGGTACTTTTGCCTACTCGAACTATGGTTTCTGTACATCTACAACAGGTGCTCAGGCGGTTGCTTCATCAAACTTTACAGGTGTTGCAGGAGCATACAGTTCATCTCCGGCGGGACTTAATATAGATGGTACCTCAGGTGCGGTTACACCATCAACCAGTGCAGCAGGAGCCTATGTGGTTACCTATACAATTCCTGCATCTGGTGGTTGTGCTGCTTATTCAACAACAACCAATGTAACCATTGATCGTGCTGGAAGCGGAACAATTTCGTATACTCCATCTACTATTTGCACAGGAACAGCCGGAACAGTTTCGCCAACCATTACAGGTGACGGTGGATCAGGTGCTTCTACTTGGTTTACAGCCGCTCCTGGAACAATTACTATGGATGCGAACGGAGTAATTACACCATCTTCTAGTGCTGCGGGTTCATATACAATAACATACAGCCGCAGTTCAACCGGTTTGTGTCCAACTTATTCTACTACAACCTCTGTTACTGTAAATGCTTCTCCAACAATTTCTTCTTCTACACCAGCTTCTCGTTGTGGAGCAGGTTCTGTTGTTTTAGGAGCTGTTTCAAGTTCAGGAACAGTGAATTGGTTTGATGCACCTACAGGTGGAACAAACTTAGGTTCTGGTATTACATTCAATACACCATCTATTTCTACAAATACAACTTATTACGCAGATGCTGTGAGTGTGAATGGTTGTGTAGCAGGAGCAAGAACAGCAATATTGGCTACAGTATTTGCAATACCAACCATTGCCACTACAACACCTGCAAGTCGTTGCGGAACTGGTACAGTAACTTTAAGCGCTACAGCTTCGGCTGGAACGCTCAACTGGTATGATGTTTCAACAGGAGGTACCATTCTTGGAACTGGAGCGTCTTTTACTACTCCAAGTATTTCAAGCACTACAAATTACTTTGTTGAAACAGTTGCCAATGGTTGTAGCTCTGCTCGTTCAGCTGTAACTGCTACTATTTTTGCAATTCCTACGGTTACTTCAACTACACCTAACTCTAATTGTGGTCCAGGTACAGTAACATTGGGTGCTACATCATCTGCAGGAACAATAAACTGGTATAATGTTTCTACAGGAGGATCATCATTAGGAACAGGTACATCTTTTACTACACCGAGTATTTCTACCAATACTCCGTATTATGTTGACGCAACTGAAAATGGTTGTACATCACCTAGAACAGCAGTAATTGCTGGTATTGCAACTTCACCATCAATCAGTTCGTTTGTTAATGGCGACCGTTGTGATGCTGGAACAGTTAACCTTTCGGCAACACCTTCTTCTGGAGCAACCATCAAATGGTACAGTGCTGCAACTGGTGGTACTTTATTGGCTACTGGAAATTCATTCACAACTCCATCTTTATCAACTACAACAACTTATTACGCGGAAGCTACTGCGGGTGCATGTATACAACCTAGTAGAACTGCTATAACAGCTACTATTAATGCTAATCCTGTGGCTGCTATTACAGCTGATTATTGCTCAGTGCCTGGTATTGTGGTTCTTTCTACCAATCTAGGTATGGCCGAATATTCTTGGAGCACAGGAGCTTCTACTCAATCTATAAATGTAGATCAGGCTGGTAATTACACTGTTGTAATTAAAAATTCTCAAGGATGCGCATCAAGTGCCAGTATTTCAGTTGCAACTGAATTGGTAACTAATGGTAGCTTCGATGCTGGTAATACTGGTTTTACCACTGCATATAATTATGTTACAGACATCTCAGGCTTTACTATACGAAATGAAATGTATCCAGAGGGCACATATGCGGTTGTTCCAAACGCAAACCTTGTACATAATGCGTTTAATGGGCAAGATCGTAATGGCGGATCAGGAAACATCTTGGTAATCAATGGTTCTCCAACACTTTTATCGGTTTGGAATCAGAACAATATTTCTGTAGTGCCTAATACTACCTATTATTTCTCAGCCTGGGCTATGAGTGTAGTAAATGGTAACAATGCCATTCTACAATTCTCTATCAATGGAAGTCAAGTGGGTACGATTGCTTACTTGCCTAATGGCTACACAAATGATGCAGGACCATACACATGGGTGCGTTTTTATGGGCAATGGGAATCAGGGCCTTTAACATCTGCCAACCTTTCTATTGTTAACTTGAACACTATTGCAGGTGGTAATGACTTTGCATTGGATGATATTTCATTCGGAACAATGTCACCTATAGGTCTTAGCGCAAACCCCATTTTAAATGGTAACAGTGTTTGTCAAAATGATCCGCTTATTTTAAATGCAGGTGCTCTTGGAGGTGCCAGTCCATTCACTTATTCTTGGACAGGTCCAAACAGCTTTACATCAACCTCAGAAAATCCTTTGGTAACTTCAAGCGCAAGTTCAACTCAGAATGGTACATACACAGTTGTAGTTACCGATGGGTTTGGATGCACAAAAACTAATAGCGTATCAGTAACAGTTTCTGCTATTCCAAACAATGTTACAGTAAGTGCTGCTGCAGCTGCAGTTTGTTCTGGTGGTTCTACCAATATAAATCTAAGCACATCTGAAATAGGTGTGTATTACCAGCTTCGCAACAATGCAAATAATGCAAGTATTGGAGCCTTGGTTCAAGGAACAGGTTCAGCTATTTCATTACCAACGGGCGTGTTAACAGCATCTACAACATTCAATGTGCTTGCAACACGATATCCTGCCAATTGTGACCGTCAAATGTCAAATACAGTTCCTGTTACTTTATCTACAACTCCAGAAATTAATATTACCAACCAAGCAGTTTGCTCAGGAACTGTAAACCTTACAGCTTCGGCTGTAACTGCAGGAAGTACAGGTTCAGGAACATTGACCTACTGGATAGATCTTGCAGCAACAACAGCAGTAGCAAATCCTACATCAGTAGGAAGCGGTACTTACTTTATAAGAAGTACAAATGGAGCTTGTTCAGATATTGAACCAGTAGTTGTTTCTGTAGCTCCTATAAGCGCAAATTTCACAATCGGAGGTCCTTATTGCACAACTGGAACAGATCCTTTACCAACAATTACAGGTACAGCAGGAGTGTTTTCTTCTACAACAGGTCTTGTTTTTGTGAATACCAATACAGGAGAAATCGATTTATCGGCTTCAAGTCCTGGAACATATAATATAGTAAATACAATAACACCTAGTGGAGCTTGTGCGCCATTGAGTCAAACCCGTTCGGTTACAATTACTGCAGCTCCTTTGGCTGGATTCAATTATATTTCAAATGATTTGTGTCAAAGTATAAATCCGAATCCATCAGCTCCATTAAATGTAGCTCCAATATTTGATGCTGGCGCTGCTGCTGGAACTTTTAGCACTTCAGCAGGGCTTACTCTGAACACTACTACAGGTGTTATTAACGTTTCAACTTCAACTCCTGGGAACTATGCGGTTGTAAACACACGCGCTGCCACTGGTGGATGTTTAGCATTTAGTGATACTACTTTCTTGGATGTTAATCCTTATACTTTTACAGGAGCTGTTACATCCAGTAGTTCAGATGATGTTATTTGTTTGAATGAGAACGTTGATTTGTATTCAAATGCAACAAGCTATGCAACAGTGTTGTTACGTGAAAAATTTAATGGTTCCATTAACAATTGGATTACAACGAATAATTCAACTGGAGGAACATTTGCAAATGCGGCTTGGACTTTAAGAGATGAATTATATAATTATGGAGGAAACAATTACAGCTCGAATGATGACTCTCGTTTTTATATGAGTAATAGCCAGGCGCAAGGAGGAGGTGGAAATACAAGCACAATACTTCGCTCTCCTGTTATGAGCACAATAGGATTCAGTACTTTGAGTCTTGACTTCTTTCATTTTTATGACGATCGTGATGCTGGCGATAATGCGAAAGTGCAGATTTCAACCAACAATACAACTTGGACAGATTTGGTTACCTATACTTCTGACCAAGGGTCAACAACAGGATTCTTAAATGCAGTTTTCGATTTGAATGCATACATTGGTCTACCAACAATTTATATTCGTTTTGTTTATACAGCATCAAATGATCGTGCTTGGGCTATTGACAATGTAAGTGTAACTGGTAATTCAATCAATTACGGATACGCTTGGGCTACTTCACCAGTTGGATTTACATCAACATTACAAAATCCTACAGCTGTAGCTCCTACAGTAAATAGTTTCTATACAGTAACTGCTACCAATACTTATGGTTGCTCTAGTACCAATACACCAGTTCCGGTAACTGTAAATCCTCTTCCTGCAGACAATGCTGGTTTAGACCAAAACATCTGCGGTTCAGGAAGTGTAACCTTAGGAAATGCCACAACTGCTGGTAATACTTATGTTTGGACACCTGCTGCAACGTTAAGCAGTGCAACAATTGCTCAACCTTTAGCAAGCCCTGTTACTAACACAACTTATACATTAACAGAAACCATTACAGCTACCGGATGCTCTGCTACAAATATTGCTGTAGTAACAGTAACACCTCTTCCAACCATTATTTCAACTGCACCTGCAGGAAGATGTGGTACCGGAACAGTAACATTGAGTGCTGTATCATCAACAGGAACTATGAAATGGTATGCGAATCCTACTGGAGGACTTCCTCTTGGAACTGCAAACAGTTTCACAACGCCTTCCATCTCAGTGAATACAACCTATTATGCAGAAGCGACTACAGCTAATTGTGTTGCAGCATCTCGTGTTGCTGTAGTTGCAACTATCAATGCAGCTCCAACTATTTCTTCACAATCAACTGCTGCAGCATCTTATAGTCAAAACGTAACAGCAACTGCGCTTTCGGTTACAGCAACTGCAGGAAGTGGAACAATTACAGGCTACCAGTGGTATTCAAACGCGATTGCTAGTAATGCTGGTGGTACTTTAATTCCTTCAGCAACAACAACTACATACACGCCATCAACTGCAATTGTTGGAACACTTTATTACTACTGTGTTGTAACAAATAGCAATGGTTGTACAGTAAATTCCGCAGTATCTGGTGCTATCATCATTTTAGTAACTCCTGCAATTACAAGCATAACAGGGTCACTTCCTGTTGTGAGTGGTCAAGCGGCATCTACAGGATATCGTGGACAAATAGTTACCATTAACGGAACTAATTTCGAATCTAGTTCAACAGTAAGTTTCAATGGTGTGTCTGCAACATCTGTTACTTTTGTAAACACGAATCAGCTTACTGCGGTAGTTAACAATGTTGGAATTAATAGTTCTGGAAATGCAGTTGTTACCAATACTTCAAATGGAGCTTTTACAAGTGCCGCCTTCAACTATATTGGGTACCTTACATCTGGCTTAAGTTCAGATTGGAGTGCGAATGGAACCTGGTTAGGTAATTTAACTCCAACTACAGGCTCAAACGCTACAATAGCTCATGCCAATACTTGTAACTCGGCTGTAACAAATGCAATGAATCTTGTTACAATAAATGCAGGTGCGAGTTTAACTTTTGGTTCGGCAAGTTCGGCTCTAACTACAATTGACATTGTTGTAAACAATGGTTCAGTAATTTGGACAAACTCAGGAACTTTAACAATTGGGAATACTTTAACACTTTCACCTACTGCTGTATTTACTGCAGGTGCAGGAAACGTTGTTTACAATAAAGCTGGAGACCAGCAATTGTTCAGTGGTCAATCCATTGTAACATTTAACAATGTTTCACTTGCTGGTTCTGGAAACAAATCACTTGCTTTGAATACTGATATTGTGGTTAGGAATTTAATCATCAATACAGGAACAACATTCAATTTGTCGACTAGTGATTCAGAGGTATTATTGAGAGGTGATTTAATAGTTGATGGAAACCTTGCAGTTGGAACCAGTAATTTCCAATTTGTTGGAACAGTAGATCAACAAGTTTCTCTAATTGCAGCAGGAGGGACAGCAGTATTTAGTTCAATGAAAGTAAATAAAACAGCAGGATTGTTGTTAATGAATGACAATATTCAAGTGCAGGATTCATTGATTATGGTTCAGGGAAATATCAATACACAAGGATATATTCTTGAAGTTGGATCCAGCATAACTCAAAGAGGAACGTTAACTTATACGGCAGGTTATGTAAATGGAAAAATGCGCCGCTGGTATGCAGCTGCAACAAATGCTTCTATTGCATCTGGTATTTTCCCAATAGGTGAATTCTCGAATAATCTTTGGGAAAGCAGAAGAGCTCAGTTGAATTACACCGTAGCTCCTAGTAACGGAGGGCACTTAACAATTGAATTCATTCCAATTCCAATGATTGATAGTTTAGGTACACAGAATTTTATTCCTTCAGCAAACACTGGTGGTGCAGGATTCGTAGTATCAAACTTCTCAAATGATGGTTATTGGAAAATTGATAATCTAGCAAATACATTGATAGATGGTGAATACAACATTTCATTAACGGGTGAAGGTTTTTCTCTTCCTGGCGGATTGACTGACATGACCATTGTGAAACGCGTTCTATTAGGAGACTGGTTCTGTCCTGGAACACACTTGGCACCAACAGGAAACGCATCAATACCTACACTTCGTCGTTCTGGAGTGAGTGGATTCTCTAATTTTGGATATGCTGGAGGACCAAACAATGCATTACCTATTACACTTGTGAATTTTGACGGTACATGTGATGGAGAAAAAATTCAGTTGAATTGGAGCACTGAGTCTGAGTCAAACAACAAAGAGTATCAAATTGAATCTAGCTACGATGCTTACAACTGGACAATTGCCGAAATCGTTCCTGGGGCAAATAATAGCAACACATTGATTAATTATTCTGGAGAACTTAGACTCGAAAGCACTAATGGAATCTACATTCGTTTGAGACAAGTAGATTTCAATGGAAATTCTAAGGCTTTTGATCCGATTTTTGTAAAATGTGGCGAAGTAAAATTGGGTAATTCAATTCAGATGTATCCAAATCCAACCTTAGATATTAGTCGAATTGAAATTCAATCTGAATTCCAAACTGCTGTACAATTATGCATCTTCAGTTCTAATGGGCAGATTGTACTAAATAAATCAATGCAATTAAATAAAGGTAAAAACCTTGTTGATTTTGATATGTCAGGACTTGCTCCCGGAGCATATTTTGTAAAATTGTCAAATAACAATCACATAAAGTTTACAGGAGATAAGTTGCTAATCAAACAATAATCTTAAACTAAGATGTTTACATAAAAGCACAGTTCCTCATTGAGGTGCTGTGCTTTTTTTCTTTGATATAAGTCTTAAAACGGTTGTCTTTATTCAGTTCGATAGGTAAGACAAAAACCTAATAATTACTTTATAGCTTTATTAATAGCTATAATTCTTAATTCGAATTAAAAATATTATTAAATAGCTTCTTCAATAAATTGAATTCCATGTTTATGCTCCAGTTCATCTAAAATTGGAGCATAAATATTTGGTGTAATTGGAAGAATTAAGCCTTTCTCAATTAATTTACCTTCTAAAAATAACTTCACTGCTATGGCTAGCGGTAAACCTACTGTTTTGGCCATTGCAGTTTTTATTTGACTTTCACCCGTTAAACTTAAAGATGAGGTTAGTTTATAATTTTCATTATTTAATTGGTATTCAAACAAATGTTGCATTACGATTAAGTCTTTATCGTCTTCTTGTAATCTCCATTTATCCTCCAGCAGTGCCTGAACTATCTGTGCAGGAGTTCCGTTTTTAACTTTGACCTTTTCTTCTGAAAGTATGCCTGTCCATTCCAGTTTTTCAAAATCAACATCACTGTAATCATTTCCAAGTAATTTTTTGAAATCTGATTTTAAATCACCACTCACTTCTGGCAAAAATGCTTCGATAAAAGAGCGGTAAGTTAAATCTTCAGATATCGGAAATTGAAATGTATCATCAGTAATGCCTAATTGAACCAAAAAATTCCAAGATTTACAAAAACCTGCATGTCTTAATGTTCCTCTGATTAAAGTATCTACTTCTTTCAAGCCATAAATATTTTTGTATTCTAACGAATCTCTGTTAGGATATCCATCATAACTGGTATCGTCAGACATTAGAATACTTTTAGGCTGAGCAAAAACTCTTTGATAAGGCACAAACTTAAGTTTCCCATTTTCTAGAAAACGAGCTGTTCCTTGTCCAGCAAGTATTACATTTCTTGGATTCCAGCTAAATTTATATGCCCATGGCCCGTCAATACTTTCCTTTGCAATCAATCCTCCACAATAAGAATGAAATCCAGTAATTTTTGCTCCAATATTTTGCAAATGATGAATAACCTTCATCGCCGACATATGGTCTATACCGGGGTCTAATCCGCATTCATTTATAAAAAAAAGAGATTTCTCCTTAATTTCTTCAGCATGTTTTTTAAGAAAATCGCTTTCATAAGACGCTGTAGCTAAATGCACATTATTTAGTATGCATTGTTCAGCTATGAGCGGATGCATAAAAGCAGGTAACATTGAAACTACAATATAACTTTCCTCAATTAGCTTGGTTCTGTTTTCCTCATTAGAGAGGTCAACATCAACAAGAGTGAGGTGAGCATTTTCAATTTTTAAATTAGAAATATGTTTTGTATTGAAATCTGCAATCTTTATTTTCCAGTGGTTTTCTAAGGTCCATTGCAAAAGGTATTCAATCAGATATATGGCAGATTTACCTGATCCCAGTATTAAAACTTGTTGCATTATTTTTTTATCAAATCAATTATTAGTGATGTTGATAAAAGCACCATCTTCAACTGTGGTTTTAACAACTATTGATGTTTCAGGTAAAACTTCTGTAAAGTACGAAACAAAAGAAAATCCTCCTGAAACTTTAAAAGTTCCATCTCTATTAATGTACTCATCAATTACAACTTTACCTGAATCAGATCTGAAAACACGGGCATTTGCATCAACATATTCTAATTTCAAACTATCTGAACCAATCTCTCTAACTCCTTCTTCAGTTCCATAGAAAATAATGCGCACTTTGGTATTGTTTGTTCTTGATAGCGTTATGAAATTTTTCAATCTTGTACCTTCTTGAATAATATAAAAATCAGCACGGGTAAAAGTGTTGAATGCCCCATTAACAGATGCTGAACCATAAACTTGTGCAAGTTCTACTTCTTCCTCTTCCTTTTTGCAGCCTACCATTATTGAAGAAAGTAATACAATAGATAAGGTAATGAATGTGAAAAACTCTAATCTTAGTGAAACAAAACGCATGAAGTATATTTTTTTTAAAAAGCGAAAATACAAAAAAATGTGTTATTACTTCTGTAATTCATTTAGGGTTTATTTAGTAGGTTTGCTCCAATATGTTTACACAAGAAAATTGCAATCAAATCAATGAATTGCTTAAAAATGCTGATTCAGTTATCATCACTACACATCGAAATCCTGATGGTGACGCTTTAGGTTCAACGCTTGGTTTAAAACTTTTAATTCAAAAGTTTTATAAAGTTAAAACCACCGTGATGGTTCCAGATTCATATCCAACTTTTTTGAACTGGATGCCTCATGCGAACGAAATTGTTGTATTTGATCAGAATCCTTCAGAAAATTCAGCAATATTGAATTCCGCTTCTGTAATTTTCTGTCTCGATTACAATAATCCTGGCCGAACAGCAGATATGGAAGTCCCATTATTATCTTCCAAGGCAATTAAAATTATGCTAGACCATCATCAACAACCTGATGGATTTGTAAATTTTACCTGGTCAGATACCTCAGCCAGTTCAACATGCGAAATATTGTATCGATTTGCGGCACAAATGAGTTGGATAAATTCACTCGACATCGATATTGCAGCTTGCATTTATACAGGAATTATGACAGATACCGGTTCATTTAGATTTCCTGTAACTACATCTGATACATTCAGAATTATTTCCCACTTAAAAGAAACTGGTCTCGAGCATTGGAAAATTCATGAGTCTTTGTTTAATAATAATTCTTTTAATAAACTAAAACTTTGGGGATTTGCTTTAGGAAATGCAATGGTAAACATCCCTGAAATTAGCACAACTTATATTGCTTTAACAGCAGAATCACTTTCAAAATATAATTATAAAGAAGGAGATACAGAAGGGCTTGTTAATTATGCTTTAAGCGTAGAAGGAACAATTTTGGGTGTCTTGTTAAGCGAAAAAGATGGTAAAGTCAGAATTTCTTTTCGGTCAGTCGGTGATTTTTCTGTAAATAAGTTGTCAAGAGAAAATTTCGAAGGTGGAGGTCATGAAAATGCAGCAGGAGGGATTTCATACCTTTCTATGCAAGATACTATTGATAAACTTATTGCCGTTTTAAAAGACACTCCAGCGCTAAAGAAATGAATCTTAAATCCATTTTTATCTTTATTTTATTTACTTGGTTTGGATGCAAAGACCCAGTAAAACCAGTGAAGAAATTAAATGAACAACAAATTCAAGAAGCTTTAATTAAGGCAAACCAAAAATTAGCTAAAAATGAGTTAGCCGATATTGATGCATACATTCTGAAAAACTCTTTGAAAATGGATAAAAGCGGAACTGGGCTTAGATTTTCAATTATTGGAGAAGGAGTAGGTAAATTTGCAGAAGCAGGAATGAAAGCAACTGTAAAGTATAAGATAAGTTTATTGAATGGGAGGGTCTGTTACAGTTCTGATAATAAAGGTCTTGAGCAATTTGTTGTAGATAACGACCAGGTTGAAAGTGGCCTGCATGAAGGAATCAAAAGAATGAAAGTTGGAAATAAAGCTAAATTTATTCTACCTTCGCACCTTGCTCACGGCTTAATTGGAGATGAGGATAAAATTCCTTCCCATGCGCCTTTAGTTTATGATATTGAATTACTTGAATTAAATAAATGAAGTTAAACATCGTTAAAATTGCAGCGTTTTCATACGCATTTTTTACAATTATTGGAATCAATTCCTGCAAACAGTCTAAAAAAGATGGTTTTGAAGAAACCGAAACAGGACTTTTTTATAAGTTTCACAAACAATCTAAATCGGGGCTTAAAGCTAAGCTAGATGAAGTGCTTTTTTGTAGTATGGAGTACCGTACCAATGATAAAAAAGACTCTCTTGTTTTTACTTCAAAAGGAAGAAAAGATAATGTGCTTTTTGTACAACTTATGAAACCTGCTTACAAAGGAGATATTATGGAAGGTTTAGCTATGATGGAAGTAGGAGATAGTGCATCATTTATAGTAAATGCTGATTCTTTTTTCTTTAAAAATGCTGGTCTCAAAGAATTACCTCCAGGATTGAAACCAGGTGGTGAATTAAAATTTGATATTTCAATAAAGGATAAGAAAACTTTAGAGCAGATGCAAATACTTGCTGGAAATGAAGCAAGCGCTAGAAAAGCTCAAGCCGACCAATTACAAGCTGAAGAACCAGCTACGATTCAGGAATATATCACCAGAAAAGGAATCAAAGAAAAACCTTTAAAAAGTGGCCTTTATTTTATAGAAAGCCAAGCTGGTAATGGAGCTAGTCCTAAAAAAGGACAAAAAGTAACTGTTCATTATTCAGGTTTCCTAACAAATGGTAAAAAATTCGATTCAAGTTACGATAGAAATGAACCATTTACTTTCGTTTTGGGTGAAGGTCAGGTAATTGGCGGTTGGGATGAAGGAGTTGCTTTAATGAAAGTTGGAAGCGCTGCCACATTGGTTATTCCATCTGTTTTAGGTTATGGTGCTAATGGTAGTGGGCAAATCCCTCCTTTTGCTCCTTTAGTATTCGAAGTTCAATTGTTAAAAGTAGAATAATCATGAAAAAAATAATTTGTTTAGCACAATTAATCACTATAACCTTATCTCTATCAGCTTCTAACGTTGAAGGAGTGAATGATAAAATTGAAAAAACCAAAAACGGAGTAAGCGTTAATTGGGTTCGGAGAAATCCAGATGCTGCATTAGTGAAAGTTTCTGATATAGCTGAAATTAATATCAGTTATTATACAAAAGGGAAAAAGGACTCATTAATATTCGATTCTAAAAATACCCCTCAAAAAGCGATTTTGGTACAAATAAAAGAATCAGCTTTTAAAGGTGATATTATGGAGATTCTAACATTAATGCACCTTGGAGATAGCGCTATTTTTAATCTTTCAGCAGATTCGTTTTTCTTTAAAACAGTTGGAGTAAAAGAACTACCAAAAGGAATAACAAAAGGTTCTGAGTTGCAGTTTTTTGTAGGATTGAAAGATTTCAAAACCGAAGAACAAATGAGGGCAATGCAAGCCCAGCTTGAAGAACAAGAAAAAATTAAAGGACAAGAAAGTCAAATGAAAGAAGGCACAATCATAAAAGAATATCTTGAAAAAAACGGTATCACACAGACACCTACAGCCTCAGGATTAATTATTGTTACTAAAACCAAAGGAAATGGCGTAAAACCAGCCAAAGGACAAAAAGTTACTGTACATTACACAGGAACGTTAATGGATGGAACTAAATTCGATTCAAGCGTCGATAGGGGAGACCCTTTCGTATTTACTTTGGGACAAGGACAAGTAATTTCAGGTTGGGATGAAGGTATTGCTGAACTTGAAGTTGGTGGTTCAGCAACTTTAATAATCCCTTCGTCTATTGCTTATGGACCTAGAGGAACAGGACCAATCGGCCCATATAGTCCCTTAGTCTTTGAAGTTCAACTTCTTAAAGTGGAGTAAGTATGAAATTTTATCTTCTTCATCTTATTTTTTTGTTTTTTTCATTATCAGCTAAAGCACAGCCATCTGTTAAGTTAAAAGTTGATGATGAAATTACCACTGCAAGCGGCTTAAAAATAAAGTTGACTGCAAGCGGGAAAGGTAAAAATATCAATAAAGGAGATAAAGTTAAAATACATTTTTTAGGAACATTAGTAGATGGTCGAGTATTCGATAATTCTAAAGAAAGAAATCAACCTTTCGAATTTGTTCTCGGAATGAAGCAAGTAATTGCAGGTTGGGATGAAGCATTTCTTTATTTTAAATTGGGAGATAAGGCGATAGTTACTGTTCCTCCTGATTTGGGTTATGGTGATGTCCAAATGGCGAAAATTCCAGCAGGTTCATATTTAGTATTCGATATAGAAATACTGGATGTCTTTAGGGATTTCGCTCCTAAACAATTTACAATAAAACCTAAAGAAGTAGTTAAATCCCCTTCAGGATTAGAGTACTTTATTGTTTCACAAGGAAAAGGATTAAAAGCAGAGAAAGGTAAAACTGTTGAAGTTCATTATACGGGTTTCCTCGAAAATGGAGATATTTTTGATTCTTCAGTTTTAAGAGGACAACCAATTTCTTTCAGGTTAGGAACAGGGATGGTTATACCTGGATGGGATGAAGGTGTTTCGTTTTTATATACAGGGGGCAAAGCCCTCCTTATTATTCCGTATGAACTTGCATATGGAGAAAATGGAAGACCTCCATTAATTCCACCAAAAGCAAAATTGATTTTTAATATTGAGTTGATTTCTGTTAAATAGAATCTTACAGAATTACATAGAATTCATTTCTATTTGTAAATCAGACATTACCTTTTTCAATACAATTTCCAACTTTTCTAATAACTCGGGAATATCCGATAGGTTTGAAAGTTCTTTTGCGTTTCTTTCAATAGTTCTTATATCTTCTTTTAAAAGTTGAATTCCTACAGTATCTATAGAAGGCTTAATTTTATGGGCAATAGCGCCAAGGTCAGACCAATTAGAAGTACTCAAATGCTGTTTTAGTTCGGCAATTGCAGGTGGCATTGTTTCAATAAAAAGCGACATCATTTTCTTTACAAAATCATTATTCCCATGAGAAATTTCTTTTATCATGGATAGATCGTATAATTTTCCTTCAGGTATTGTAAAACTCATTTCTTAATTGTTTAATTGCAAAAGTATTATTTTCAGCTAAGTTCTTTTGATTGTTTTATTAATTTATTGCGGTATCCCGCTAATGCATCAGATTTGCTTATCATTCCAACATATTTTCCTCCATCAGCCACAGGAAGTTCGTTCGAATTTGATTGCTCAAATAAATCTATCACAACTGTCATAGAATCATTTATTTGAATTACCATATTTGCATTCTTCATTTCACTTTTAACGAGCTTTTTATAAGAAAGTTCCGAATCCAAAAAAAAGTTTTTTAAATCATCAATCTGCAGAGTACCAAGCAAAAAATTGTCTTCATCAATTACTGGAAAAATATCATGATGACTTGATGCTATTATTGGCAAAACTACCTTTAATTCCATCTCTGGATGAAAGCATTCAACAGTCTTTCTTAAATAGGTTTTTAATCGCATTGATCTCAAAATTGCATAATCCTTATTCTGCTTGGACCACACTCCTTTTTTAGCTAAACGAGTAGTATATACAGAATAAGGTTCAAAAACCCTTGATATAAAAAATGCACTTGAAGAAACTATCATTAATGGAATGAAAAGTGAATAACCACCTGTTATTTCTGCAATTAGAAATATGGCTGTTAATGGTGCATGTACGACACCACTTAAAATGGCAGCCATACCTGCCGCAACAAAGTTCGAAATCGGTAAATATACCCAATTAAGTAAATTTACTCCGTAAGCAACGCCAAACCCTAAAACACCTCCAGTGAAAAGTGAAGGAGCGAAGATACCACCGTTTCCACCTGAACCAATTGTTAATGAGGCGGCAACAACTTTTAGAAACACAATTAATGCAACCATCAATAGAATAGCCCATGATGGTACCTCATTCATTTTAAAGATACTATTATGAAATAGTGTTAATCCATTTCCATTGAATAGCTGTTGAAGGGTGCTATAACCTTCACCATAAAGGGGAGGAATAAGAAATGTTAATCCTCCTAAAAGTAATCCTCCTAAAAGTACTTTGAAGTAAACCCTCTTTGATTTTTTAAAACTACTTTCTATGAAAAGGGTTGTTCTTGTCATGTAAGCTGACAATACACCTCCTAAGGTCCCTAGCAAGATATAAAAGGGAATGCTTGCTAGATTCCATTCGTCGCTAATAAGATAGAATAATTGGCCAGAATACAAAGTTCTAGAAACTACTGTAGAAGTTGCCGCCGCAACCAATAAAGGAATAAATGCTGGAATTGTAAATCCATCCAGTAAAACTTCTAATGCGAATATTACCCCAGCGATTGGACAGTTAAAAACAGCTGCTATTCCAGCTGCCGCTCCACAACCCAATAGTAATGTGCGTTCTCTATAATTTAACCTGAGTAATTGACCAATATTAGAACCAATTGCAGAACCAGTTACAACTATTGGAGCTTCCAATCCAGCAGATCCCCCAAAACCAGCAGTTAAAGCACTTGTAGCAAGATGAGACCAGGTTTTATGCCTTTCTATTCTTGAACGTTTTCGAGAAATATTAAATAATATTGGACTGATTCCTCTTCCCAGTTTACCATTTAATACCCGCTGAACCAAAATAACGGTAAGTAGAATACCTATTCCAGGGAAAATAAAATACAAAGAAGTATGGTAAGGAAAATCAACTTCATATTGAAGATAATGCTGAATCCAATGAACAGAAGCTTTTAGAGCGACAGCTGCAAGGGCACAAATTACGCCCACACAAATTGCCATAATAACCAGAAAATGCTCTCCAGAAATATTCTTCAAGCGCCACTTTAGGAACCTGAACAGTAATTTTTGCAGGTTAAAAGTTGTAATAGCCTAAAAATTTGGTCTGAAAATATACTTATTATAAAACTCGTTAATTACTTTTACAGCCTCTTCGGCAGTATCAACAAGGTTAAAAAGATCAAGATCTTCTTTATGAATAAATGGATTTTCGGCAAGTTGTTGTTCTTTAACCCATTCAATTAATCCTCCCCAGAATTTTTTTCCTACAAGTACAAGCGGAAAGCGAGCTATTTTATTGGTTTGTATCAAAGTTACTGCTTCAAAAAATTCATCTAACGTTCCAAAACCTCCTGGCATGATGATAAATCCTTGAGCATATTTCATGAACATTACTTTGCGAACAAAAAAGTAATCAAAGTTTATAATTTTATCTCTATCGATATATCTATTTCCTTCTTGCTCGAATGGAAGTACTATGTTCAATCCAACTGATTTTCCTCCTCCACGGTGCGCACCTTTATTGCCAGCTTCCATAATTCCAGGACCTCCTCCAGTTATCACTCCATAACCCTCTAAAGTTAAACGATATCCAATTTCTTCTGCTAAGATATAGTATGGGTCTTCAGGTTTTGATCTTGCAGAACCAAAAATTGATACGCATGGACCAATTTTTCCTAGCTTTTCAAAACCTTCTACAAATTCGGCCATGATCTTAAAAATCTGCCATGAATTTGTTGTCTTTATTTCAAAATTATCTTTTTCTTTGAATGCATCAATGATTTTATCTTCATGTCCGCGTTGATTGTTAAATTCCATAAACGTGTTTTGTGTTTAATTCTTTTTTTAAAAATTGAGCTGTAAAACTTTTTGGATGCTTTGCGACTTCTTCAGGGGTGCCAAATGCTATGATTTCTCCACCACGATTTCCACCTTCTGGCCCCATATCAATAACATAATCAGCAACTTTAATAATATCCATATTGTGTTCGATTATTAAAACAGTATTTCCTCTGTCTACCAATTTTTGTAATACTTCGAGCAATATACGTATATCTTCGAAATGCAAACCTGTAGTTGGTTCATCTAATATGTAAAAAGTGCTTCCTGTATCTTTTTTTGATAATTCAGTAGCTAATTTTACACGCTGTGCTTCACCACCAGAAAGAGTTGTTGAGGATTGTCCAAGTGTAATATAGCCTAATCCAACATCCTGAAGCGTTTTTATTTTATGTAGAATGTAAGGAATGTTTTCAAAAAATATGACTGCTTGCTCAATTGTTAGATTCAAAATATCACTTATAGATTTTCCTCTGTATCTTACTTCTAAAGTTTCTCGGTTGTATCTTTTCCCTTGGCAAGTAGGACATTGAACATAAACATCTGGTAAGAAGTTCATTTCAATTACTTGCATTCCACCTCCTCTGCATGTTTCACATCTTCCACCTTTTACATTAAATGAAAAACGCCCTGCTTTATAGCCTCTAATACTAGCCTCTGGTAATGATGCAAATAAATTTCTTATATCAGTAAATACACCAGTGTAAGTCGCTGGATTAGATCGGGGTGTTCTTCCAATTGGACTTTGGTCAATGTCAATTACTTTATCTAAATGAGCAATTCCTTCTATTTTCTTGTAGGCCAATGGCTTTTTTAAAGCCCTAAAAAAGTAATGATTTAGTATAGGGTAAAGAGTTTCATTGATTAATGTCGATTTACCGCTTCCAGAAACGCCAGAAATACAAACAAGCATTCCAAGAGGAATTTCTATATTAACCTTCTTTAGATTATTACCGGAAGCACCTGTCAATTTTATTGATTTGCCGTTTCCTGTTCTTCTTTGCGCAGGTATTGCAATTTCCAATTCATTTCGAAGATATTTTGCAGTTAAAGAATCTCCTGCATAAATAGTTTCAGGACTGCCTTGAGCAACAATTTTTCCTCCAAGAACACCAGCTCCAGGTCCAATATCTAATACGTGATCTGCCGCAAGAATCATGTCCTTGTCATGCTCTACGACAATAACAGAATTGCCAGCATCTCTTAGGTTTTGTAATGCAGTAATTAATCGCACGTTATCTCTTTGGTGCAAGCCAATACTTGGCTCATCCAAAATATATAATACACCAACTAATTGAGACCCAATTTGAGTCGCAAGTCTAATTCTTTGTGATTCTCCTCCTGATAGGGTACTTGAACTTCTATTCAAAGTAAGATAGTCAAGGCCAACGTCCAATAAAAAACCAATTCTAGTTTTTATTTCCTTCACCACTTCAGCGCCAATTTGCAATTGCTTACCGTCTAATCTTGACTCAATATCACTAAACCAACTTGAAAGGTGTGTAATATCTAATCTAGACAATTGTGCAATATTTTGCCCATCAATTTTAAACCAAAGAGATTCTTTCTTTAATCTGTTTCCTTCACAATCAGGGCATTCAACATGGTTCATAAATTCACCGGCCCAATTTTTTGTGCTATCAGAACTACTTTCTTCATGTTGTTCTGAGATGAAATTTACAATGCCATTAAATTGCATGGCAAAACCATTAGTTGAATAGTTTGGATTTTTTATCTTTAATATTTCTTCTGTTCCAAAAAGAATCGCGTTGATAGCATCTTCATCAATATCCTCAATTGCATCATCTAAACTAAATCCATACTTTTCTGCAATAGCTTCTATTTGAGCAAAAATCCAATTGTTTTTATATTCTCCTAAAGGTAATATTCCACCTTTTTTTAAGCTTTTCTTTTTGTCAGGAATTATCTTTAATAAATCTACTTGCTGAATTTCGCCTAGACCATGGCATCTTTGGCAAGCTCCATAAGGTGAATTGAATGAAAAAATATTAGGTTGAGGTTCATCATAAGAGATTCCAGAAGTTGGACACATTAGGAATTTACTAAAATGACGAATTGTATTTTCTTCGGTGTCCCAAACCATCATACTTCCTTTCCCATGTTTCATAGCAAGTCTTAATGATTCTGTAATTCTTTGATGCTGGTCATCAGAAACTTCAATTCTATCGATAACTATTTCAATATCATGAATTTTATAGCGGTCCAATCTCATTCCGAAACTAATATCGACCATTTTGCCATCTACCCTTACTTTGAGAAATCCCATTTTCCTGATTTGCTCAAATAGCTCTCTGTAGTGCCCCTTTCTTCCTTTAATTATTGGAGCTAAAATTCCAATTTTTTTATTAGAAAATGATTCTACTATCAATTGAAGAATTTGTTGTTCAGAATAGCGAACCATTTTTTCTCCGGTTACATAAGAATAAGCATCACCGGCTCTTGCAAAGAGCAAACGCATGAAATCATAAATTTCTGTAATTGTACCAACAGTGGAGCGAGGATTTTTATTTGTAGTTTTTTGTTCAATAGAAATCACAGGACTAAGACCTGTGATCTTATCTACATCTGGTCTTTCAAGGTTTCCTAAAAATTGTCTAGCATATGCTGAAAAGCTTTCAATATATCTTCTTTGTCCTTCAGCGTAAATTGTATCAAAAGCAAGAGATGATTTTCCACTTCCACTAAGTCCTGTAATTACTACAAGTTTATTTCTTGGAATAATTACATCTATATTTTTTAAATTATGTTCCCTGGCACCATAAACTTCAATAGTGTCATCAGTTTTAACATTAAATTGATCCATAAGTTTCTTAACGCGCGAAGTTACGTATTTGTTGGTCTATTCGCTGTATAATGTAATAGTAAAAGTAATTAACTATAGTCGCTGCTTATTTGATACTATCAATTATTGCTTCATTGTTTTGTGGTTGTTCCTTTTCTATTGTTTTTAATAGATCATCATAGTTTTTAACTGAAGGATGAGGGATTTTTATTAGGAACTTTTTTCTATCTGAGTTAGTCAGTTTATCAGTTCTGAGCCATGGATTAAAATACTTTAAGAGTTTATAATTTATTCCATTTGAAGCGGAGAATAATGATAAATCATTTATTGTTGAGTCTACTTCTATTGTTTTAAATGGCAATGGAGCGTAAAGGTCTTTTTTTCTAAGATTGAATCCATAATCTTTTGGAAATTGAAGAATTTGTTTGAGTGCAAGTACCCTGAAAATATACCTTGAAGTTTCTTCATTCAACAAAAGATCATAATAATTATTTACCTTTTGTTTCTGTAATTGTTTACTGATTCCTGTTATTCCTAAGTTATATGAAGCAGCTACAAGTGTCCAATTTTTAAAATTTGAATAACTTTCTTTAAAGAATTTGCATGCTGCTTCAGTAGATTTTTCAATGTGATATCTTTCATCGATTTCCTCGTTTATGGTTAAACCGTAGGCCTCAGCTGTTCCAGGTATGAATTGCCAGAAACCAGCTGCTCCTTTGCTAGATACGCCATGTAAAAAACCACTTTCAGCTACGGCTAAGAATTTAAAGTCCGATGGAATACCATTTTTTTTCAAAATTGGCTCAATTAGTGGCATCCATCTATTAGCTCTTTTTATTAGCAATAAGGATTGGCTTTGCCAGTAAGTGTTTACAAGGAATTCTCTGTCTATTCTTTCTCTTACTTCAAAATCTTGTATAGGAACGCTTTCGCCTGCAAAATTTAAATTGTCGGGAATGTTTACAGCAAAAATTTTATAATTCTCATTAAAGTACTTATTATATAAAGAATCATTTGTATTGAACTCACTTGAAAAACTGAATAAGCGAATAATTCCTAAAGAAATAAGTAAAAAGGAAAGTGAAAATATTACTTTCCAGATCGTATGTGGGTTTTTAGATAAAAGAGATTTTAGATTCACTATTTGGCTTTAGGCTTACTTATTTTTGTTATTGCAAATAAGCCAGAAACGATGCACAAAAATAATGCCCCAAAACCAATAGTGTGAGCAATTCCCCAATTAGAAATATGATTGATAATCAAAACACTAAGTGACATTGTAAAAATTGAAAGGAGAATTAAAACGAAAGCTACTTGTCTGTCGCTTAGTCCCATATAAGACAAGTGATGTGTAGTATGATCTCTTCCCCCTACAAAAGGCGATTGTCCTCTCATTATTCTATTTATTGAAACAGTTGTAGTATCTGCTATTGGAACAATGAAAATTAATATAGCGACAATTATTTGTTTAGATGGAATTGATTCTCCAAAACTATCGGGAGCATTCCAGAAAAATTCAGTTCCAACACAAGCTAAGAATGCACCAAGAAATTGACTTCCACTGTCTCCCATATACATTCTTGATGGATTCCAATTAAAATAAAGAAAGCCTCCTATTCCAGCAATAACGCCAATTAAGATAATGAAATATAGATTTAAATAATCATGATTTATTAGAATTATCATACAAGCAGCAATACATATTATTGTTGAAATGCTTGCAGTTATACCATCCATGTTATCTAACATGTTTATGGAATTCATCATTCCAACTACCCAAAATACTGTAATAAGGTAATTTAGCCAATCATATGAAAATACTGAAATCGAATTTCCTGTAATTACCAGAACAATTCCACAAACAAATTGTACTAAGAATTTGAGAAATGGTTTTGTATTGTAAGCGTCGTCTGCCAATCCCATCATAAACCCCATAGAAGTAGCAGTAAAGCAACCAAGGAATTTAGTATTTAATAGCAACTTTGAATTCCCAAAGAAAATCGCATAAAAAACAATTGAAAATAAAAATAAAATGTAAAAAGAAATTCCTCCCAAAGCTGGTTTTGTTGTTGGTGCCCATCTTACTTGTTCTTGTTCATTTTTTGTTCCAAGGTTTAATGAGAATTTTAATAACAATCCATTTGTTATTATTGATAATAACAACATTACTGAAGCAAAAACAATAATAATAACAGGATTAGAAAAATAGCTTATGTCAACGTTTTCCATTCAACGAATTTTGAAGTTTATAATCAAATGGGCTTTCGAAATCAACAAAAGAAACATTTAACTCGTCTTTAGCAGACAGTATTGGATTTGTGATATTCCATTCTATTCCTAAATGCTTATCATTCCACATTATTCCTCTTTCAGATTCTTTATTATATGCATTCCCGCATTTGTAAGAGAATATTGTTTCATCTTCTAATGTTAAAAAGCCATGTGCAAAACCTTCAGGAATATAAAGCACATATTTATTTTGTTCACTAAGAACCAATGATATGTGCTCTCCGTAAGTTGGGGAGTTTTTTCTAATATCAACAGCAACATCTAAAACAGAACCTTTAATTACTCTGACTAATTTAGATTGTGCAAAAGGAGGAATTTGAAAATGTAAACCTCTTAGAACTCCTTTTTGAGAAAGGCTTTGATTGCTTTGAATAAAATCATCAATTATTCCCGCTTCTTTAAATTTGTTTTTGCTGTATGACTCGAAGAAATAACCTCTACTATCTTCAAATATAGTTGGTTTAATTAATGCAATATTGGGAATAGAAAAATGTTCAATTTCCATTTTATTTACTTATTAAATTTTTAAAAAATTCTTTCAAATTGAATTTGTCTCTTCTAATATCTTCATCATAATATCCAAATCCATAACCGTATCCATATCCATAATCATAATCGTAAACTCCACTATATCCATATCCTGAACGTTTAATATCTACAGAATTTACGATAATTGAGAGGTTGTTTATATTATTATCATTAATTAGTTTTTTTACATTTTGAACAAAATTTCTTTTCGAAAAATTTTCCCTAAAAACATAAACTGGATAATCTGCCATTTTAATAATTTTTATTCCATCAGTTACAAGTCCGATTGGAGGATTATCTATTACAATTAAATCATATTTCTTTTTGAGTTCGTTTATTACTTCCACCATCTTAGCGCTTATAATTAATTCTGATGGATTTGGTGGAACAGGACCCGCAGTAATAAAATCTAAATTATTTAAGCTTGATTTAAAAATACAATCTTCAATTGAGTTTCTATTAATTAAAATAGTACTCATCCCTTTATCATTAGGTACACCAAAACCAACATGAATTTTTGGTTTTCTCATATCCAAATCTAGAATAATTACTTTCTTTTCAGAAAAAGCTATAATACCTGCTAAGTTTAAGGCAACAAATGTTTTTCCTTCTCCAGAAATTGTTGAAGTAATTGCAAGCACTTTTGGACCTTCTGATGTTGAAAGAAATTCTAGATTAGATCTAATTGACCTTAGTGATTCTGCAATAATTGATTTAGGTTTTTTATCAACTAATAATTGTGAAATAGGAATTGTATCTCTGTAGTTTGGAACAATTCCAAGCATAGGAACTGATATATGTTTGAATATTTCTTTCATTGATGTTATTTCATTGTGAAATAAATAACGAATAACAATCAATGCAAGACTTACTATAATCCATCCAATTAATGCACTTAATACAACAATTCTCTGACTTGGGAAAAAGGGTACAGTTGGAGTAGTTGAGGCTTCTAACAATCTATTTTCAGAAGTTATTCCTGCATTAGAAATTGAAAGTTGTGATTTAATTTCTACAAGTTTATTATAATAACCTTGGTTTATATTATTTAATATTTGTAGTCTAATAAACTCAATCCTATCAAAGCTTAAAGCACTTCTTTTAATCTCATCTTCATAACTTAAGATTCTATCTTCTATCTCAATTTTTTTATTATAAATATCACTAAGATTAGCTTTAATTGTCTCATATATTAGCTTTCTCTGAACATCAATTTGATAATCAATTACTGAAATTAAATTAGAATTTTTTGTTCTGGAATATAATATATCTTGTTTTTTAAAAATAAGCTTTCTTAATTCTTTTAGAAAAGATTCTAAAACAGATTCTTGTCGAACACCCGAGAGCAAAGATATTAACTTATAAATATCCATGTTTTCATTTTCCGAAATTGCTTGTTCAATTATTTTTAATGAACTTTCTTGCAATTGTAGGTCATTCAATTGTTTTTCTAAATCATTGATTCGATTGCTAAAATCTGGTAATGGAGTATCGTCATTTAACTTGTTTGTGGTTTTGAAGTTTTGCAGCTCAACTTCGCTATCGTATAATTTATCGTAGAAGATTTTAAGCTGATTATCAACAAACTTTATCGTATTGTCGGCACTTTCTGATTGTTTAGCTATATCATATTTTTTAAATTCTTCAACAAGCGTATTCACAATATTGCTTGCTTTTGCAGCATTTCTTTCATTACAATAAATCTCGATTGTTCCTGCTGCCTCATTTTCTACTGATATTTCTAATGTTGAAGAATATTGCCTTACAAGATTTTCTTTCCTTGAAAATATTACATAATAAGGGTATTCATTTACCCCTTTCATATCTTTTCTTATTTTATCATAATTTTTTACGTGAACAATTAAAGAATCTATAATCGGAAGTCTTACCCATTTTTCTGTTTGAATCCTGAAAGTTCGTTCTATGTTATTTACATTGGCATTTATGTTAACATTCTTTTCATCTGTAAATGAAAAATAAACAGGCACATTATTTAATTCATTTATTTGATTTCTATATTCAATCTCAAAAGGAGAAGTTTTGTACATTTCAAAATTAAGTACATTACCAATCTGGTAATAACTTGCATCTAAAGGGAGCTTTGAAAAAACTGTATCTAGAAATACTGGTGATTTTAATAATTCTATTTTACTAGGTAAATCTGTTTTAACAGAATAATCTTTTACTTGAAGAACATTTGTTTGGTCATTTTTTTGTTGAATTTGAATAACAGCTTTTGCTGAATATATTGGATAAGTGTATCTTAAATAAAGAAATGCCATTAAAAAGGCTATTATAAAGAACAAAATAATCCAAGCAATATTATTCTTAACTACTTTTATAAAAAGTCCAAGATCAAATTCATCATTTAAATTAGAGATTCGCTTTTCCAAAACTAGTTATTTAGGTAAAATAGAATAAACAAATAATGTAGCTCCCAAAAGACCTAAAACACTAGAAATTCTGTTAGTGAAATTAGAAACTCTATCATCAATAGGTTGTACGTAGATAATATCGTTCCCTAACAAGGTTAAATCTGCTTGTTTTAATCCATCTATAGTGGATAAATCAATTAAATAGACTTTAGGATTTTTTAAATCACCTCTAATCAGTTTTATCTTTTTTGCTTTTCCAAAAACTCCCCCTGTTGCAGCTAGTGCCTCAAGAAGAGATGTGTTTTGATTTGTTAAGTATAAAACACTTGCTGCCCCACCTCTCCCAGGAAATAACAAAACCCTCTTATTCACAACTTTTATAACAACAAAAGGGTCAATAAATATAAGCTTGTATTTTTCCTCCATAAGTAATTCGGCTTCTCTAATGCTTAAATCTTTTAAGAGTATTCTGCCAAGTATTGGAATTTTAACAGTGCCGTCAAAATCTACGGTAACAGTTACTTTTTGTTTAACTACAATCCCGTTATCGTTAGTGGTAAGATTTTCGAGTTCGCCCGCTCCTTTGTTTGTAGAAAGAGATATTTCAACATTATCATTTAATCCAATCTTATACTGCTCTTCAGAGGTAATTTGATTAAAATCATCAAATTTGAAATCCCTTGGTGTTCTTAACATTATTGATCTATTTCTGCAAGACTCGCCAAGCAGAACAACAATAGAGAGAATTAAAAAAAATATAAACCTGAGGTTAACTATTTTCATGGGTGGCAAAGCTAATAAAATAGATCATGCATTTTTATGAATTCACGAATAGAATTAAACTTTGTCTTTTAATAAATTATCATACAAAAAGGCCATGTCTCTTATTAGTCTAGTATAATGAAATTTATTTTTAACATGTTCCCATCCAACCCTTCCTATTTCCTTCCTTTTGAGTTCGTTTTCAGTTAATTGCAAAACGAGTTCGGCGAATTGCTTAAAATCTGTTTTTGAATGACACAACAATGCAGTTACTCCTTCAATCACTACATTTTCAATTCCTCCAACATTAGTTGAAACTATTGGTTTATTAGCCGCTTGTGCTTCTATTAGACTAACGGGAGTACCTTCATTTAATGATGTTAGTGCAATAATATCAAGTCCTGCGCAGGCCATATCAATATCTTTAATCCATGAAGTAAATGTTAATGGAGCTTTTTTTTGCTCCAACATTGCGTCTGTAAATTGGATTTCTAATTCTGATGATTTGGCTTCTATTTTTAATCTGTCTTCACCATCTCCTATAATGAAGAATCTTATTTTGAAATTTGATTTTTCTAGTACAATTTTAGCTGCCTCTAAGAAAAGCTGATGGTTTTTTATTGGGACCAATCTTCCTATAATTCCAATAGCAATTTCATCTTCATCTAATAAGTACTTTTTCCTGAATTTATCACGTTTCACATCCATATTTTCTGTAAACCTTGATAAATCAAAACCTAATGGAATTACTTTTATCTTACTTGGCTCACAAATTCGATGCATTAGACTTAATTCAGCTTTTTGTTTATCACTTATAGCGATTATTGTTGAGCTCCTTCTTGCTAAATTACGTTCAATGTTTTTATACATAACGGTTTTCATCTTTCCAAAATAAGAATGAAAAACGTGTCCATGAAATGTATGTACAATGGCCTTTACTTTCATGTTTGAAGCCGCAAGTCGACCTATGGTTCCAGCTTTTGATGCATGTGTATGCACAATGTCTGGCTTGAATTCCTTTATCAAAGAAACAATTTTCCGATAAGCTTCAAAATCATTTTTTAAATCCACTTCCCTTTTCATTTCGGGAATTATTATTGGATTGAGTCCTAAGTTTTTGACAATAAACTCAGAACTGTCTTCAGAATCATCTTTTTCTCCTCCAACTAACATTGTTTCATATTCATTTGGCATATAACGCGATAAATAAGCGGCGTTATAGGTGGGGCCTCCGAGGTTAAAACGATTTATAATTCTTAAGATTTTGGGCATGCTGGTTGTTAAGCCTTAGTAAATATAATTATTTTATCCATTTTAAATACCATTGTTGAAAAACAATAAGTCCCCAGATTCTTGCTACAGCATCTCCTGGGTTTGAAGAATTTAACTGTAATTTTAAGTTTTTAATGCTCTCAATTGTAAATAAACCTTGGTCTTTTAATTGTTTATCATTCAATAAATCATCAAAAATCCAAGAATTTAATTCTTGTTGGAACCATTTTAACAAGGGTACTTCAAATCCATGCTTGGGCCTATTATATAGTTCAGGAGGTAAAATATTTCTAAAAGCGTCTTGAACAATTCTTTTTCTTCCTTGTCCATTAATCTTATAATCTGGTGGTAATTTAAATGCGAAATCAACCACATTAACATCCATAAAAGGAGATCTTACTTCAAGGCTGTTTGCCATAGACATTAAATCAACTTTGGTAAGCATATCGCCTGGCAAAACAAGACTAACATCACTTCTTAATACATCGTTCATGTTGTTTTCTTTTCCGATGCTTCTTGTATGATAGGTTTTTAAATTCTTAGTCTTCTCTTCATCATAACTAAAGGAAATAAGTTCTTTTAAATATTTTCCATCTGCATAACCGCACCATTGCCAGTATCTATCTGCATTTGATTGACTAAGTCCGTCATTAAACTTTCTTAACTTTCTTACAATATTTCCAAAAGTTGAATTTCTTGAAGCTGGCAAAACATTCCAAACAGGACCTAACATCTTTACTACTTCCGATTTAAAACCACCGTTTCGCAACACCCATTCGCCATGGTGTTTCATATAACCCCCAAATATTTCGTCTGCCCCATCACCCGAAAGTGCAACAGTAACATGTTTTCGTGTCTCTTTACTGAGAATATATACTGCCAGCGCGGAAGAATCTGCAAATGGCTCATCTATGTATTCTAAAACATCTTGAAGGTGATTGAATAAGTCTTTATTGGTTAATGAAAAAACTGTATGATTGGTTTGAAATTTATTTGCAACTAATTTGGCATACTTTGTTTCATCAAACAAAGGCTCATCTTTATAACCAATAGAAAAAGTTGAAAGATGTTTGGTATGCTTTGATGCCAAGGCAACAACAACTGATGAATCAATTCCACCTGAAAGAAAAGCTCCCAAAGGAACGTCTGAAACTAATCTTCTTTCTACAGCTTCATCCATTTTACTTTGTAAAGTATTCTGAGCGTTTAAATAAGAAGGAACAGGCGTTTCTGTAGTAGATGGAAGATTATACCATGTATTTTCTTCTACTTTAGAATTTTGAATAAAAATTGAATGCCCCGGAAGTAGTTTTCTTACTTTTCTAAATATTGTTTCAGGTGCTGGAATATAATTTAAATGCAGATATTCATAAAGGGCTTCATAATTGAGGCTTTTATCAATATCATAAGCCATTATTGCTTTCATTTCAGATGCAAAAATCAAACAATCTGAATCTTGGAAAATCAATAAAGGTTTTACTCCAAATCTATCTCTTGCAATAAATAATGAGTTGTCTGAACGGTCGTGTATCGCAATGGCAAAAAAACCATTTACTTTATGGAGACATCCAGCTCCTTCTCTAATATACAACTCGAGTAGAACTTCAGTATCGCTAGTTGACCTGAAGACCACTCCTTGTTTCTCTAGTTCTCTTTTGTGTTCTTTAAAATTGAAAAACTCTCCATTGAAAACTATTGTGTACCTGCCAGTTGCGTCTTTAAAAGGCTGAGCTGCGTTATTACTAACATCTATAATTGATAAACGCGCATGTCCAAGACCAATATTCTTTTCTTTAAAAATACCATTTCCATCAGGTCCTCTTTTACGAAGTGCTTTAACAGAATCTTCCAGTTTATTTAACTTAACTTCTCCTGCATATGAAAAAGCTACGACTCCGGTTATTCCGCACATAACAAAAGTGTATTAATTAGAATTGAAAAAGGGAACTTATAAGTGAATCACTTCGCCATAAGCCGCTGCTGCCGCTTCCATTATAGCTTCAGACATAGTTGGATGAGGGTGCACAGATTTAATTATTTCATGGCCAGTAGTTTCCAAATTTCTAGCTACTACGGCTTCTGCAATCATTTCTGTAACGTTAGCTCCGATCATATGACAACCTAGCCATTCCCCATATTTAGCATCAAAAATTACCTTTACGAAACCGTCTTTATTTCCTGCAGCAGAAGCTTTACCAGAAGCAGAAAATGGGAATTTACCAATTTTAACTTCATAACCTGCTTCTTTTGCAGCTTTTTCAGTTAAACCAACAGAAGCAATTTCTGGACTGCTGTAAGTACAACCAGGAATGTTTCCATAATTTAGTGGAGTAGGGTGGTGACCAGCTATTTTTTCAACACAAATAATTCCTTCAGCTGAAGCTACGTGGGCTAAAGAAGGCCCCTTCACTACATCTCCAATTGCATAGATTCCTTTAATGTTTGTCGCATAAAAGTCGTCAACAGTAATTTTACCTTTATCAGTTTTTACTCCAACATCTTCTAAACCGATATTTTCAAGATTTGCAATTACTCCAACCGCACTTAAAACAACATCTGCTTCAATTATTTCTTCTCCTTTTTTAGTTTTTACTTTAACTTTTAAAGTAGCGCTAGAGGTATCAACAGATTCAACAGAAGAGTCGGTCATTACCGAAATTCCTGATTTTTTAAAAGAGCGTTCTAATTGTTTGCTAACTTCCTCATCCTCAATAGGTACAATATTAGGAAGGTATTCAACTATCGTAACTTTTGTACCAATAGAATTGTAGAAATATGCAAATTCAACCCCAATTGCGCCAGAGCCCACAACTACCATAGTTTTAGGCTGTTTTTGCATTGTCATTGCTTCGCGATATCCTATAATTCGTTTACCATCTTGTTTTAAATTAGGTAATTCTCTACTTCTTGTACCTGTTGCAACAATTATATTTTTGGCTTCATACACAGTAGTTTTGCCATCTGCAGCAGTTACTGAAACTTTTTTGTCTTTTGTTAGCTTACCAGTTCCAATTATTGCATCAATTTTATTTTTCTTGAAAAGAAACTGAATTCCTTTGCTCATTCCTTCTGCAACACCTCTGCTTCTCTTAATCATCGCATCAAAATCAACCTCTGCACCCTGCACTTTAATTCCGTAATCTGCTGCATGATTTAAATAGTCAAATACTTGCGCACTTTTTAATAATGCTTTAGTTGGAATACAACCCCAGTTTAGGCAAACTCCACCTAATTCTTCACGTTCTACAACTGCTACTTTAAGTCCTAATTGAGAAGCACGAATAGCAGCAACGTATCCTCCAGGCCCACTGCCTATTATGATTAAATCGTAATTCATATTAAAAATGTCTAATTAAATTCTAAATTATTTTTCGCTGCGAAATTAGAAGAAAAAAATTGCATTATGCCATTTCTCCTACTAAAGCTTTGAAAATTGCTGTCATTTTTACTTCCGCCTTTGAAGCTGCTGCAATAACATCTTCATGTGTAACTTCCACAATGCGACCTTCAACGCCAATATCAGTTATTACAGAAACTGCAAAGCATGGAATAGACATGTGTCGAGCAGCAATAACTTCTGGTACAGTTGACATTCCAACAGCATCTCCTCCAATATTTCTCATGTATTTATATTCAGCTGGGGTTTCAAAGCATGGCCCACTTACGCTGACATAAACTCCTTCATGTACCTTATACCCCAAATTAGTAGAAATTTCCTTGGCTCTGGCAATTAGTTTTCTATCATATGGCTCACTCATATCAGGAAAACGAGGGCCTAATTCAGCTATATTTTTTCCAATAAGCGGATTGTCAGGATTTAAATTGATATGGTCATTTAAAATCATTACATCACCTATTTCATGAGCTGGATTTACACCACCGCTTGCATTGCTCAAGAATAAAGTTTTAATTCCCAGAAATTTCATTACCCTAACAGGATAAACTACCATTTGCATTGAATATCCTTCATAGAAATGAAAGCGGCCTTGCATTACAACTACTGGTTTTTCATTAAGATATCCAAAAATGAGTTTCCCGCTATGCCCTTCTACAGTTGAAACTGGGAAATGTGGAATTGATTCGTATGACAATGTAAATTTAATATCAATCTCTTTTACAAGACCTCCAAGTCCCGTTCCTAAGATTATTCCTGCAATTGGCTTAAAACCATCTGTTTGAGCATTAATATATGCTACTGTTTCTTCAATCTTTGCTAACATATTCTAAAATTAATTTTTCAAATAAAACACTATTATCAATTGCAACCTCAATTTTTATGTAAAACCAGTCATTTTTTTCTTTCTCAATCAATAATTCTTTCAACTTTACGGCGTCTTTTTCAGTTGTTACTATTACACTATCAGCATTTTGTGTTGAAAATTCTTTTCTTAATTTTTCAATATCTGTTATACTATAGTTGTGATGGTCTGGAAAAGAAATATGATTTACAACTTTCGCAATATTATTAAGGTAGTTGACTAACTGATTAGGAGCAGCTAAACCAGTTATCAATGTTATGTTCTTTTCTTTTAAAAATGATAAAGATTCTTTTCTTTCATTGTTAATAGAGTTTAAAGTTTTGTAATTGTAAGATGAAAAGAAAATATTTTGATTTTCATTTAGTTGAAGCTTCTTTTTTAAAGAAATAATATCCATTGATTCTGGACATTTTGTAATTACAACAATTTCAGCATTTCTTCTTCTCGACCAAACATCACGTAAATTACCAGCTGGAAGTAGGATTTGAGAATCATTTAAGGAACTATAATCAATAAGTAAAATTTTAAATCCAGGTTCTAAAGCTCTGTGCTGAAGGGCATCATCTAAGATTATTACTTCTAACTTATTTGAACTTTGTAACATTTTCTCTATTCCAGCGACTCTTTTCTCACAAACAGCAACCATTGTGCTTTGTAGATTATTTTTAATTAGTACTGGCTCATCTCCGCAAATTTCTGTTTTAGAGTTTTCTAAGACTTCAAAATAACCTTTTGAAGTTCTTCCATAACCTCTACTTAAAACTCCAACTTTGAAAGATTTCTTAAGCCGTTCAGCAATGTAAATTGTATGGGGTGTCTTTCCTGTGCCGCCAAGACTTAAATTTCCAATCGCAATAACTGGAATATCAAATTTTTTTGATTTGATAATACTATTATCATATAAGAAGTGCCGTATTCTTAATACTATGGTATATAAAATTGAAAAGGGCAAAAGTATTTTGCGAAACATGGGCGAAAATTACGAAATCAATGCAATTCAACTAATTTTGCTTCATGAAGATTGAAACAATAATTTCTCAGCTCGAATCCTGGGCTCCACCTCATTTACAAGAAAGTTATGATAACTCTGGATTAATAGTTGGGGATTCAAAAATTGAAATAACTAGTGCTATCATATGTTTAGATAGCACAGAAGCTGTTATAGATGAAGCTATTTCTATTGGTGCAAATTTAATTATTGCACATCATCCTATAGTTTTTGGGGGAATAAAACGATTAACCGGGGAAGACTATGTTCAAAAAGCAATTATCAAAGCGATAAAGAATAATATTGCTATTTATGCCATTCACACAAATTTAGACCATGTTATAACGGGGGTAAATGCGGAATTTGCAAAAAGATTAGGATTGGAAAATCAGAGAATATTGCTTGAAAAGCCAAATCTGTTAATTTCTTTAGTTACATACGTACCCAAAAGCTATGCTCTACAAGTAAGAAACGCATTGTTCGAAGTTGGAGCAGGAGCAATCGGTAATTATGATAATTGTAGTTTTAATTCTGAAGGTTTAGGAACATATAGAGCAAAGGAAGGAGCTGCTCCATTTATAGGAAATATTGGAGAAAACCATACAGAACTAGAAGAGCGCATAGAGATTGTGTCTTACAAATGGTTAGAAAAATCGTTGCTTAAAGCATTAAAATCATCCCATCCGTATGAAGAAGTTGCATACCAGCTAACAGCTTTAAACAATACAGCATCACAATTTGGAGCGGGAATAATTGGAGAATTGAAAGAAGCTATTCCTTTTGAAGAGTTCCTAGTTAAAGTAAAAACAATTTTTGGAGGAATGGTTAGATACACCCAATCTTCAAAGAGGGAAGTTAAAAAGATTGCGTTATGCGGTGGTTCAGGGAGTTTTTTATTGAAAAACGCAATTCAACAACAAGCAGATGTCTTCTTAAGTGCCGATTTTAAATACCATCAATTTTTCGATTCGAATGATAAAATTTCAATAGTTGATATTGGGCACTTTGAAAGTGAGCAATTTACAATGAATTTAATTCTTGGTTTTCTTATGGAAAAAAATACTAACTTTGCCGCCCGTTTGACAAGTATCCAAACCAACCCAATCCAATATCTCTGATCATACATGAGTACACAAATTTCAGCAGAAACCAAGTCGGAAATTACAGTTGAAGAAAAATTGCGCGCATTATTTATGCTGCAAACAATCGACACCCAAATTGATAAAATCAGAACTATTAGAGGTGAATTACCTTTAGAAGTTCAAGATTTAGAAGATGAGCTAGCAGGCCTACAAACTCGTATTGCTAATTTGTCAGATGAGGTATCTCAACTAGAAAATTCTATTAACGATAAAAAGAATGCTATAAAAGACTCTTTAGCTTTGATAAAGAAGTATGAGGCACAACAAGGAAATGTTAGGAATAATAGAGAGTTTGATTCAATTAATAAAGAAATTGAATATCAAACTTTAGATATTCAACTTTCTGAAAAACGAATTAAAGAATTTAGAGCAGGAATTGATGCTAAGAATGATTTAGTTACGCTTGCAAAAACAAGTTTAGATGAGCGAAGCAGAGATTTGGATCATAAGAAAGGTGAATTAAACGATATCATTGCAGAAACCGAAAAGGAAGAGCAGAGTTTGACAAATGAGTCTGAAAAAGCTGAATCAAAAATTGAAGAACGTTTGATTAATGCATACAAACGAATTCGTGATAACGCAGTGAATGGTCTTGCTGTTGTTACTATTCAGCGTGATGCTTGTGGTGGATGTTTCAATAAAATTCCTCCTCAAAGACAAATGGATATTAGATTACGTAAGAAAATTATTGTTTGCGAATACTGCGGAAGGGTATTGGTAGATCCAGAAATAGCAGCTGAAACTGCTATTTAAATAAAAAATACTATTTTTAAAGGGATTTCTTAAAAGAGTCCCTTTTTTTATGCGCATTAAACTGATATTTGTTTTTCTTTTTGCCGGTTTTTCTGCGATTGCGGGGGAAGAGTTTATTTTATCTAAATCTATAGTCAAAGCGTACACTTCATGTTTTAATTTTAAATTAGATGATGCAAGAGGTTATTTGTCTGAAGATAAGGTAGTTAATAAGGGCAATGCATTTCGATATTTAATCGAAAATTATATTGATGCAATTAGCTTAATTGTTGAAGATGATCCTATTTTTTACAAAGTCGCATTATCCAGAAGATTAAAACGAATTGAAGCGTTGCAAGATTGTAATAAGGAATCTGTTTTTTACAATTATGTTTTGAGTGACGTTCACTTACAATGGGCATTCATCAGAATTAAGTTTGGCGATCAGGTTAAAGCAGTGAATGAATTAAGACTAGCTGCAAAGTATAATAAATTGAATAAATCAAAATTTCCTGCTTTTGTATTGAATGATAAAAATGATGCTGTTATTCAAGCAATTGCATCTTCAATTCCGCCAAAATTTGCATGGATTGGGCGACAAATAAATATTGAAGGGAAAATTGAATCAGCAACCGCTAAAATTGAGGAATTGTTATTATTCACCAGAATTAATCGGCAATTTTATTTCCTTCATTCTGAATTGAACTTAATTAAATTATTTATTGAATTTAATTTATCTAGCAATTTACTTGAATCGAGTGATTTATTAAAATATTTGGATGATAAAGAATTTGACTCTAATATATTGAAATTTTACTTGTCAATTAACCTTATAAAAAATGGTCAGAATAGCACAGCCTTGAATTTGTTGAACGAAATATCAAATAATAAAAATGGAATTGAATTTAGCTATTTGAACTATTTGAAAGCTGAGATAAACTTAAATACTAAATTGAATGACGCTAATTATTTTGATGTTTTTCTTGTTAAATATAAAGGCTCAAGTTATATAAAATCAGCATTAAGAAAGAAAGCATGGATGGCGATTTTGTCTAATAATATTGATCAATATAAGTTTTTGATGAATAAATTACTCAGTGAAGGATCTGAAAATACTGATGATGATAAACAAGCAATGTTGGAAGCTAAAAGCAAGTTGATTCCCAATTTACATTTACTATCTGCAAGACTTTATTTTGACGGAGGTGAGTATAACTTGAGCCTCAATCAACTCTCATTAGTTGATATTAAATTGCTAAGAATTGATGAAAAATCAGAGTTTTACTACAGAAGAGGAAGATGTTTGCAACGATTAAACAGGTTAGAGAATGCTCAATCCAATTTTAATAGTGCAATTGCCATTTCAAGATTTTCTAACGCATACATTCATGCAGTAGCTTGTTTTAATCAGGCTCAAATTTATGAGCAACTGCACGACAAAGTACAATCTGAGAAATTCTATAAAATGGTGTTGGAGACGAAGCTACATCCTTATAAGATGAGTTTAGATGCTAAATCAAAATCTGCACTAAATAGATTAAATTCAAGTAATTAGGGCCTACTTAAAAACACTCAGTCACATTATAGTGAGTTACTTGCATGTTAAAAAGAGAATCTAAAGTGCAAGGGATTTTTAGCTAATTGGCCAATTCTCTCGTACAATTAATTATTGAATATGATTGTTTTTTCGTTAGCCAGAAATACAACATCTGCTTCGTTGCCTGCGGCTCGCAGTATTAAATATACAGCTTCGCCTTATCGCCTCGCATCTGCTGCATTTCTGACTTTTTCAGTAGGCCCTAATTAAAACCTTGACCCAATTGTAAAAAACAAATTATGCCTCGTAATACTTAGTTCAGCCGGCTGAACATCAGTTAAATTAGGGCTATAAGAGTAATATTGCGTTTTTTGAAATCCTAAGACATATGCCAAATCAAAAAAGTAATCATCATTTCTAAATCCTCCCCCAATGCTGAAATTATTTATTTGATTGATTGCTGTTTTGTTTAACAATGGACTACCAATCATTTGAAAACCACCTCTCAAGTATGAATCACCAAATCTAGCTTCTGCACCTATTCTTAAATTGTTGCTAATTGAAAATTTGGAAGGAATCTGTTCATTTATTTTATCAAAAATAGCTTCGTTGCTTATCAATAAATTTCTTGAATTATTTACAGTCTCGTAATCAATCGAAATAATTCCATTCTTTTTGATAATGAATGCTGCGCTCCCTGTAATACGCGCCGGTTGTCTTAATTTATAACTATAACTAGCTTCTGGCGAAGAGAAAGAAAATTCACCAAATGAAAGTGAAGATGATAAATTAGCATTATAAGTTCTGTTGATATTGAAATCCAAAGGAATTGCTGCAGCCGCTCCTAATCTTAACCAATCAACAACGCGATAAATTGCTCCTAAATTAAAAGTTAGAGAGGTTCCTTTGTCTGTTTTATTACTTACGTAATTAAGATTGTTAAAATTAATGATTGAATCAGTTTCATTGGTTTCTGAATAGGTTCTGGTTTCATTATAAACTATTCTGCGAATTCCGATGGTAGCACCTAAGTATAATCTATTGCTATGATTTGCGGCAAATGATATAGAAGATTGACTGAATTTTCCAGAAGATTCAATTGCATCTCTTTGCGTGGCTCCCCCGTTTATTGGACCTGAAAAGCTTGAATAGCCTAAGGTTCCATCAGGATTTCTTAAAGTATCGATTAAGTATGTTTGCCAAGCTAAATCGGCTGAATATGGTGATGAAAATTGAAGCTTATCAGGCAAACTTGAGCCCGCTTCGGCAGCAAATGCGTTTACAATAGAGCTTTCAGTGTTTATTCCCCTAATTGTAGTCATTTGGTGAAAAGAATTAGACCTGTTAAAACCAAATGCAAGGGTAGAACTCATCCAGCCATTCGTTTTTAATCTGTTCACAGTTGGGAAATGCAAAACAAGATTTAGATTTGGAATATTAAAATTAAATTTTCTATCTCTTGTTTGCGTTCCGTAGTAACTTGCTTTATTTGAGTAATTAAAAATTGCCAATGAGCCAGCAAATTCTGACTTTCTATAAAGACCTATACCTGCCGGATTTACTGTTGCACTTGAAAAATCCGCACCCACAGCACCCACCGCTCCACCCATTCCACTAGCATATGCTGTTCCTGGCGTACCTACTTGAGAATATCTAGCAATATCATCAAAACCTTGAGCATTGATATTGCTAGATAAAATCATAAAAAGGGCAATTAATTTAAATAATCTCATACTTCTAATGCTTAACGTCTTGGAGAGTTCATTCTGCTGCCTCCTCCACCTGAACCTGAAGAAGGTCTGTTGCTTCCCCCACCAGAATTATTTCTCGGTGCACTTTCAAATGATCTGTTTGAAGGAGTACTGTTTTGTCTTGGCGTAGAATAATCAGAACCACTTCTGTTTGATTCTCTAGGCTGTTGGCGGGGAGCTTGGTATTCTTGGCGAGGTTGAGAATAATTATTTCTTTCCTGACGAGGTTGAGAATAGTTGTTTCTTTCTTGACGGGGTTCCGTATAATTGTTTCGTTGTTGAGGAACTTGATATTGTTGGTTTTGATTGCTCCTATTTTGTTGATTAGAATTATTCTGATTAAATCTATCTTGTTGTTGATTATTGTATTGTTGATTATTTGGACGTTGCAGAGGCGTTTGCTCTGTATTGTTGGGTCTGTTAAAATTTTGAGGTGATTGATATTGCTGATAATTGTTCCTTTGTTGATTAACTGCGGGTTGTTGATTTATTGAATTGTTATCTCTTACTATATTACCAGAACCATTTTTTGGAGAAACTTCAGTATTAGGTTGAGAAATTATGGGTTGAGGTCTTTCTGGTCTATTGAAATTGTTGTATTCAACAGGCGTATTTGTTTTTGGAGTTAAATTATTTGTTCGAATAGGATCTTGTGCTTGAGCTGGCCTATTTGAAGGAGCACTGGTGTAATTATTTATTGGAGATCGAGTAGGTGCAACATTGTTATTAGGGTTAACTCCACTATTTATAAGATCATTTTTATTTTGTTGCGAGTTTACGGGTTTACTTTGGGTTATTGTTCCTGGCTTTACTTGCTCTGGTGCAATAGATTGGGAAGGTTTTCCATCTTTAACAGGTAAAGTGTTTTGAGGTGAAGCAATTGCAGGTTGAGTATTTGTAAGGTTATTGCCAGTAACTGGTTTTGTAACACCTGAATTTATTGCTGGTTGAATAACTTGTGGTGAACTTAATTGGTTTTTCCCACCTAAAATCGGATTGGAGTGATTAGGTATTTCTTTCGTAAATTGTTCAGCTAATGTTGGTTGTGCAATTTTAAAAACTGAGCCTCCTCCTACATTTACACCAACAGGTGTGGTAATTATTGGTTGAAGAGAATTATTATCAAAGCTATTAAAATACATCTGATTATTCATCATTTGATTCATCATCAGACCATTGTAGAAGCCATTGTTATATCCCATAGAAAATTGGTTCATTCCAAAACCATAAGGGTTGTAGCCCCAAGGGTTATATGAAAAAGGCGAATTAAAAGGGCTGTAACCCCAATTATTCCATCTCCAAGGATTATTCCAAGCCCAGGGATTGTTGAATCCCATTCCATAATTCATATAGAATCCAGACCAAGAATTCCAGCCAAAATTTAAACCTGGGCCACCTCCGAAGGAATTCCAGCCCCAAGGGGTATATGGATTAAAGAAATTGCAAGTTGAATAAATGCTATTTCCAAACATAAATGGATCATAGTTATACCAAAACATATTGGTCATATATGGGTCATAATAGCCCATATTTCCCCAGTTATTGTGGAACCTGCGAAAACGTGATGCATATTGGAAATCGTAATTATCGTCTAAGTCATTGTAGTAGTAATTATTAACATTTCCCCCACCGTTATTTGTTTGCGGGGCAGGAGTATAATTATAATTCGGGTTATAATTCGGGTTTTGAGTGGATGGCTCTGTGTTGTTATAACCATCAATATTGCTATTATTACTTGTAGCGTCCTGATTCGAATTATAGTTTTGTTCAGGTTGATTATTTAATTTTTGATATTGTTTTCTTTCTCTTTTTGCATCTGCTAAAGAAAAGTACCTGTCGTCTGGTTCATATCCTTTTGCACTTGAATTTCTTGAACTTGTGCAGGAAGTGCTCAATCCTATGAGCAACAGTCCGAATAATTTGAAGATGCTTTTCATAATATCTTTATTTTTTGATGAATGTAGCTTTTGTTGAATTGTACTATTTTAGCCAACGTTTTCAAAATTTACAAATACCATACCATATTAAACTTTCAATGAGCAAAGACCTAGTAACACGTGAAGCCAATTATTCTCAATGGTACAATGATATAGTAACAAAAGCAGACTTAGCAGAAAATTCTGCTGTAAGAGGCTGCATGGTAATTAAGCCATATGGCTATGCAATTTGGGAAAAAATGCAACAAGCATTAGATAAAATGTTTAAGGAAACTGGCCATGTAAATGCTTATTTTCCATTGTTTGTTCCTAAAAGTTTGTTTGAAGCTGAAGAGAAAAATGCAGAAGGTTTTGCAAAAGAATGTGCTATAGTAACTCATTACAGATTAAAGAATGACCCTGACAAACCAGGTAAATTAATGGTTGATCCTCATGCTAAATTGGAAGAAGAACTGATAGTTAGACCAACCAGTGAGGCCATTATTTGGAGCACTTACAAAGGTTGGATACAATCTTATAGAGATTTGCCTTTATTAATTAACCAATGGGCGAATGTTGTAAGATGGGAAATGCGTACACGTTTATTCTTAAGAACAGCTGAGTTTTTATGGCAGGAAGGTCACACAGCTCATTCTTCAGAAAAAGAAGCTATAGAAGAAACTGAGAGGATGTTGGAAGTTTATGCTGACTTTGCTGAAAATTTCATGGCTATACCTGTATTGAAAGGTGTAAAAACAGAAAACGAACGATTTGCAGGAGCTGTGAATACATATTGCATAGAAGCGCTTATGCAGGATGGAAAGGCTCTACAAGCAGGAACCTCGCATTTTTTGGGTCAAAATTTTGCGCATGCATTTGATGTGAAATTTGCAAATAAAGAAGGGAAATTAGAACATGTTTGGGGCACTTCATGGGGTGTTTCTACTAGGTTAATGGGCGCATTAATTATGTCTCATTCTGATGATAAAGGGTTGGTTCTTCCTCCAAAATTGGCTCCATTTCAAGTGGTGATTGTACCGATTTACAGAACAGATGAAGAACAAAGTTTAGTTAGTAGTAAATCATTGGAAATAAAAAAGGAACTGGAAAAGGTTGGAGTATCAGTTAAGTTTGATAATAGAGATACACATAAACCAGGATTTAAATTCGCAGAACACGAGTTTAAAGGAGTGCCACTTCGCATTGCAATTGGTCCGCGAGATGTGGAGAATGGAACAGTAGAGGTTGCAAGACGTGACACTCTTGAAAAATCGACTTTACTAACCAGCGACTTGTCTGTTAAAATTGTGCATTTGTTGGAACAAATTCAGCAGAATTTGTATGATAAAGCACTTGATTTTAGGACAAACAATACGCATAAAGCTGATACTTGGGAAGAATTTCAACGACTATTGGATGATAAAGGTGGATTTATTTCAGCACATTGGGATGGCACTCCAGAAACGGAAGAGAAAATAAAAGAACTTACCAAAGCTGCAATACGCTGTATACCTTTGAATAATAACAAGGAGCAGGGGAAATGTATATTCTCAGGTAATCCTTCTAATGAAAGAGTTATTTTTGCAAGAGCTTATTAAATAGAATAAATATGCCAACAGCCGAAGAATTAATTTTAAATACACTTTCTGAAAAGGCTTCTTTAAAACAAGATATTTTTAGGGGTACCATAGAGAATTTCGATTCCTTTAAGAAGGAATTAAAGGGGCTTGCGAATAGCCTACACCAGAAGATAAATAAAATAGATTCAAGGATTGTAATTGAGTATCATGAGAATTCACCATTTGCTATTCAAATTAGAATAGCAGGAGATATCTTGATATTCGAAATGCATACCAATGTTTTTCTTTTCGATAGTACACATAAAATATGGAATCTTTCCTATGTTGAAGAAGATGCAAGTCGCGCTTATTGTGGTTTAATAAGCATTTATAATTTCCTTTCAGATTCCTTGAAGTACAAAAGAGTTAACGATGTTGGATACCTAATAGCAAGGGTTTTTGTGAATAAGGATAATCACTTTTTTGTCGAAGGCAAAAGGCAAATGGGATTTTTATACAATAATTTTTCAACTGATGAGCTTACGCCAACTAAGATCAAGGAGGTAATTGAATCGGCTATTTTGTTTTGTTTGAACTTTGATTTATTGATGCCTGCATATGAAACAGTGCAAGAAGCTACTTTTTCAGCAATTACAGAAAACGCACAAGTTTTGAACGCAGCAACAGGTAAAAGACTTGGATTTCGTTTTCAGTTTGATGAAGATCAAATAGTTTAGTTAGAAATACGCAAACAGCGCAATTCTAATTTTTTGAACAATCCCTTTATATACTCACTCCAAATCCTAAAAACCAAGTTCTTGCCATTCCTGGTAATATTCCTGGACCTGGATAGCCGCCTGCTCTCCTTGTAAAATATTGCGTATTGTTTAAATTATTGATACCACCATTCACCCTGTAGTATTTAAGGAATGTGTAGGAAAACGAAATGTCGGAAATAACGTATGCAGGAATAACTCCAACAGTTGCTGTTGTATTTGGTTTTTCGGTATTTAAGGCATCTGCGAAAGCTGCTCCAACAGAATTTATTTGATAAGAAACTGAGAATTTTTTGCAACTATAGTTTACTCCAAAACGGTGAATGTATTGTGGTGCATTTTCAACTCTTCGTTTAACTAAAGTTTTTGTTGGGTCATTAATTTTACTAGGATCATCCCATCTAGTATAAGTAGCATCTATAAAAGAAAGTGATGCAAATGCGCTAAGGTTTCCAATTTTTCTTAATATTTTAAATGGTTGAAAGAGATTCAATTCAGCGTAAATCTCTGCACCTTTGCTTACAGAAGCGCCAATGTTAGTTCTAAATTGATTGCCGTTTCTTACCAAGTTCCCTATTCTGTTGTTGTAATAGAGATAAAAAAGACTTGCATCAAAATAAAAGACGTTTTGGATTTCTCCTCTGTAACCTAGGTCAGCGTTGTAACCTGAGGCGTCTTTTAGGTTAGGATCTATTGTATCTGTTGTTGCTGAAGGAGTAATTTCAGAGAATGTTACTGGCCTAAAACCCTGACTAAAATTTGTATAAATGTTTGTTGATTTAGTGGCCTTAAATTCCGCTCCAATTCCTGCTAGAATAACTGTTCTTTTTCGTTGTTGGGGAATCGTTAGACCTGTGGCGCTGGTATTTATATAACCTTCACCTTTTGCTTCCAGCATTTCTAGCCTAAGGCCCGGTGTTATTGTTAATTTTGGTGAGATTCTAAAAATATTTTCCACAAAAGCTGCTTGGTTTAAGGTTTGAAAAAACATGTTTCTTCCCCATGTTCCAAAGGCAAGATTCAGGTCTAGGTCATTGCCTGTACTTCCTTTTCCATTGGCTTTTCTGTAAGTATTTCCTCTGAATAATCTAGCACCAATAGCTAAAGTGTTGCTTTTGTTAAAGAGGTTCCAATTAGAAAGAAACCTTAATTCAGCACCTAAATTTGAATATCTATCTCTATCTAATTGGCGATTGTTATAGTTATTTGTAGAGGCATTTATAGTATCCTGAGTGAAAATATTACCTAAAGTACCTACGCTATTTCTTTCAGCTTCTAAAGCAAAAATCTTTAATTGGATTTTTGTATTCATATTAAAATTGTATCCTGTTTCGAGATTGATAACATTCCATGGAGTGCTCATCCAATTGCGAGAACGAAAAGACTTTCTTGAATTGTCATTAAATAAAGAGTCGGTAAGTCCACCTGGTTGTTGACTTTCATAATTCATTTTTGTGTATTGTGCTTCCACATAAAATTTTGGTGAAGGAGCATATCTTAAAGAAATATATCCTGTATTGATATGATATTTGCTGTTTTCTCTCCAACCATCTGCCGAGCGATTGTGAAAATAAGCAAAAAGTGAAAATGCTCTTTTATTGAGACCTATTGAGTAGTAAGAGTTCACTAAACCATAAGCTCCAATTGTTTGTCTTGATTCGAATGATGCCGCTTTATCTATTGGAGCTTTTTTAATAACGTAATTTAATAATCCACCGAATTGCGGACCAAACTGCAAGGAAGCAGCACCTCTTACAATTTCAATTTTTTGAACAGCTTCTGTAGGAGGTGTGAAATAAGCTTCAGGATATCCGAAAACATCAGAACTTATATCAACTCCATTTTGGCGAACGTTAAATTCCCAACTCCTATTAGGATTTAGACCTCTTGTTGCGATACTAGTTTGAATCCCTGAACCATCATTTTCCCAAATACTAACTCCTGGAACTTTTGAGAATAATTGTCTTGCGTTGTTTATAGACAGGTCTGCATCTAAAGAAGAAACATTTATCACTTCATTTTTTTTACCAGCCATTATATTCATTTCATTTACCTCATTCATTCGGTAAACCTGCTTCGGAATTTGGATTGTACTAATTTCTACCATTTGAAGAGTATTTACTTTCAATGTGTCTGTTTTTTGGGCATTCAGTTTGAAAACAGAAAAAATGAGAAGAGGGGAAATGAAATTTGAAATGCGCATAAGCTGTTGTAAGAATGCAGCAAAAATAGTTATTTAGAATTAATCTAAATAAGAATAAGTAAAATATTTTTTAAGATATACATAAGTTACTGATAAGTAAATTTTTACAAATAAAAAACCCCCAAATGCAACGCAGATGGAGGTTTTTGCAACGGTTAAGGTTAGGTTTACCGTTTAATTATTGTTCGTGCACCTTCTATTTCTATTTTCTTATCATTACTTATATTCAAATGATAAGAACCAGGAGGTAACGCGCTGATGTCTAGGTTTAAAGGATTTGAGCCAATTGTTAAAGAAACTTTTTGAGAAAATAGTATTTGACCCGTTGAACTGAATAGGGTTAATGTTGAGTTCATTTCCATTTCAGTTTTAATTGTCACTGTAACATTATCAACTGCAGGGTTTGGGAAAATGCTAACTTGATTCTTTGCAGCAACTTTACAGGTAACAAATTTTGGGTCGAAAGCTTCAAAATTTCCATTGTAATCTATTTGTTTCAATCTGAAATAGCTTCCATCTGGATATGAAGTTTCTGTAGTTGCTTTGTAGGTTATATTCGTATTACTGTTACCCGCACCTTCAACTTTTGCTAAAACTGTCCAGCTTTTTGCGTCATTGCTTTCTTCAATTTCAAATTCTTTATTGTTACTTTCAGAAGCTGTTTCCCATGTTAAATCTATTCGACCATTGTTACATTTAGCTTCAAAACTAATTAATGTAATTGGGAGCGCATTGTTGGTTAAAGAACCTGAAGTCCAAGTTGAGAATTCAGGTATTCCAGTTTTAACCAACTGGTTATTTACCATATCAAGCGTAGCCCATTGATTGGTCCAGAATGCTCCATCAAATCTCCATAAGTCCAGTTCAGCTTCGGTTATTGAGCCACTTGGTGTGATTAATTCATCATCAAAATAATTAAATTTTAAGGTAGCATTTAAACTTGAATTATTAGTTGGGTGAATTTCATAATAGCGATTCAAACCAAATCCCGCATTGTAAGTTTTTTGCTGGTGTCCTCTGATTATTTGAGTTAGGCCTAAATTGTTTGGGGCGCTTAATTCTGCTCCAAGTCCTGCAACATTGTCTGCTGTTGGAGCATTTAAGATTCTTGTTGCTTTAATAGTACCAGAAGTTCCATAAACTCTATTGTCAGAAGTTTCACCAGATAATGATCCAGTTGTACCAAGGTCAATTTCATTTCCATTCAAATTGATATCTCCCATTACAAGTAAAATTGTTCCATTTACTTTAATGTCTTTTTGCAAAGTAAGTCCAAACTCAGGGTTTGATTTTGTTATGTAAAGGTCTTTTAAAGTAATTGAGCTAGCTGCAGTAAGGTTTGAATTCTGACCTCCACTAAAAATTAACTTCGCTTCATCCGAATTAAGAATTCCATATATAGATAGGTTTCTTTTTATTTCTACTGTTGAAGTTGGATTTAAATTGAAAGCAGCAGCAGCTCCAATTACCATATTGGATTCTACGATTAAGTTTCCCTTTAAATTACTACTTGTTGCAGAAATTTGAAATGTGCCTAGCCCCGATATTTTAGCTCCCGTACTATTTATGTTACCAAAAACCGAAAGTTGATGTGTAACAGGAATAGTTACTGTAGTTCCTGATAACAAAGTAATATTTGCACATTGTCCGTTTGCTCCTGAAGTAAAGTTTGGTTGATTGGCAACTAGCCCAATAATTACATTATCGTTATTTGTGGGAACTGTTTGAGGTAACCAATTGGATGCGGTGTTCCAATTTGTATTAGTAGCACCAGTCCAAATTATACCATCAAGATATTCTCCAAGTTGAAAAGTTCCAAATTGAGTAAGTCCATTTAATTGTGTTGCGTTTGCGTAAACATCTGCGCTATTTACTAAAGCCCAAGTAGTTCCATTATTTCGAGACCCAATAAAATTGCTAGTATTTGCTGAAGGGTCGATGTCTGTATCTACAAAATTAAATCGAGCGCTATAACTTGTAAATCCAGTTATTCCAGTTGCTGTTAAGTTCCACGATCTGTTGCAAGATTTATCTTGATTTATTCCTGAGGTGTAGATAGCTGAATGATCTCCATCAATTGTGTTTGCTGTGATGCTACCAGATCCTGAAACTGTACCCAGGAAATTCAAATTAATTGGAGCATAATTGGTTTGGTCTCCTACTTCAAAGTTTACAGTTAATGTTGATGCTGGTATTGTCTTTTTTAAATTTCCAAAAACATAACTTGCGGAAGATCCTCCAGAAACACCATTTTGCGCAGTTACATGAATAATATTGTTTCCTGTGCTTACAAGCCCTTCATTTAAATTTAAAGTTGTTACAAACATTGAGCTGTTTATTGTCTTTGTTCCTCCTCCTGAGATTGTTATTTTCCCTAGATTAGTTGTTCCAATTAAATTTTGATTAAATCCTCCTAAGTTAATTAAGCCATTTCCTGCAGTATATCCTCCCACACCAATATTATTAGTCCAATTTCCTTTTAAGAAAATATCTTTGCTGAAAGCATTGTTTAGTGAGCCTCCAATTATTGAAAGATTTCCATTAACAATTAGGTTTACATTGGCAAAAGATTTAGTTCCATTTCCTGTGAAAGTCAAGTTGTTGTATGAAGTCTGAGTAGGGAGACTTGCTGCATTACTTGCATTAAACTCAATTGTTCCTCCTCCGCTATTGTTGAAAGAGGCGAAATTCCCACCTGGAAACAAAAATTGATTGGAAGCATTTGGTGTTATTTTTATAGTTCCTGTTCCGGAAACAAATCCTAGATTATGTCCACTGGTGCTGTTAATGTTAAGAGTTCCATTAATTTCAGAGATTGGTGCTATTTTGTTGTTATCCGTTGATTGGCAATTTATAGTGTGCCCAGCTGCTATTACAATATTGTGAGAAGTTGGCGGAGCGCTGCAAGGGGCTCCGTCATGCTGTAGGGTTACGTCTGTAGACCAAGCGTTTAAATCTGTCCAATTTCCGCCGCTTGTTGCATTTCTGCTGAAGTAAGTTTGAATAATACCGAATTCAGAAGGCTCTCCGGCAGAATAATCTCCTCCAATATAATTTACATTTGATAATGTTATTCTATCAGAAGCTGCATTAACCGTTGAAGCTATTCCATTTGTTGGTATCCAGATATTGTTAAAATATCTACCGGTACTATATGAGGCCTCTGTTCCATTTATAGCATCATTTGGATGGTAATTGTATGTATGCGTTACATTTAAGCCTGAGAAGCCAGTACTTTCTACAATCCAATAGTAGGTTAACTCTTTGTTCAACAAGTCGGTAGTGGCTGGGTGCTTAGAGTTAACAGGTTTAATTGTAATATTTCCTATTGCTGTATTTGTTGTTACATTGTATCTAGCAGGAGAATATTTCAAGGTTGTTCCAATTGGGAATGTAAAATCTTGCGCTCCAATTGGGAATAGCTTTTTAACACCTGCATCAGAATTTACTCCATTTAAACGAATCATGTTACTCGTATTAAAAGTTCCAGACGTCGTGGCTTGTTCGCCAAAAGTTAGTAGAAGGTCGTTTATGTAAAGTATTCCTAAAGTTAGCTGAAGATTTCCATTGATTCTTATGGGAGTGAAAAGATTAACGCCTGCTCCGTTTTGGATTCTTAAATTATGAAAACTTCCATTACCGTTTCCATTAATATCTTGATCAGAAGCGGTGCCATTTAAAGTGAAGAACCCTGTTGTTCCTGTTATGCTAACATTGTTATTTAAATGACCATATAAATTGAAATTATTTGCTCCAATGTTCAAATTTCCGCTAATAAGATCAGCATTTCCAATTACTTGAATATTGCTATTGGTTTCGCTTGTTATTGTTCCATTTAGGAAAGTATTGTTTAAAACAAGATTAGAGAAATTAGTTATATTACCACTAACTCCAGTAATTGATTGATTAGAAGAGCTACCATTGAATCTTGTTGTTTGGGTGTTTAAGATGGTTCTATAACCGCCAACATTTAATCCAATCGCGTTATTTGTGTTTCTATTTGTAAAGTTTCCTCCAATATTTATATCGAAACCGTTTGTGTTAAATATAGAGTTGCCATCAATTGTAAAGTTATTTAGGATAGTAGTTTCGCTGATTAGGTTATTTAAAGTTTTAGGCGAAGTAGTTCCATCTAAGGTGAAATTCCAGAATGGAGCATTTGTAGTAAGGTTGAATACAGATGATGCGGAAGTATTTGCTGTTCCTACTCTTACTTCTCCACCTGTAATATTATAAGAAGCAGGTGATATATAAATGTCGCCAAACATATTACTGGCAAGCCCATTTCTATCGATAATTAACAAAGAATTACCTGACATATTGAAAACTGAATTTTCATTTAGTATTTCAAATTTTGCCCTGTCGAAATTGAATGAACCTGCAGTTTCAGGATTTTTACCTCTAACTAATACGGTGCTGTTTTCTGACTGGTAGTATCGTAAGCCACCCTGGAGAGAAAAACAGCTTCTGCGAATTTGACCGTTAACATTTAATACTCCATTATTTCTCACATCAATAGTTGGGAAATCAGTTGGAGTGTACTCTATATCGTTATGTGAGGTATAAGCAGCTGCTCCAACATTAACGGTTCCATTTAGAATCTCTAGTGTACCACCAATTATTAAATCAGCTTCATTTGAATTGTTTTGACCAATGCCAACTTCTGCAGAAGTATGATTTACAGATAATTTTGCACTCGAAGGGATTGTATATTCAATGTTATTTCCTGAAGTTAAAGTAATGGTTCCTGGTCTTGAATATTTAAAAGTACCATTTAAAAGTTGCAGCCAATTATCGCCACTGGAGCTAAAAGTTCCAGGAATGGTAACTTCGGCAACAAAGCTTTGGTCTATTCCTTTATCAACTAAAATATTGAAAAAATCTGAAGTGGCAGATGGGTTTGTTCCTGAAATCGTAATGTTTTGGTTTCCTGTTAATGTTAACCTTACATTACTATTAGCTCTAAAATCTAAAATCCCATTGTTTGTTATGTTCCCACTTACTGTCAAAAAGTGAAGTCTATTAGCTGTGTTTCTAACATCAAAAGTTGCGCTGTTACCAATGGTTAAATTCCCTAAGAGGTTTACAGTTTGAGGATATAAATTTTCGAATCTTAAAATTCCATTATTTACGTTTAAATCGCCATTAATTGTGAGGGTTTTTGAACTAATATCATTCAACAGAACTTCACTATTTGAATTAACAGAAGAAACATTTAGGTGCTCGTAAATCAAAACATCTGAGTTAGGAAGCGTAATTTTGTTTGTTCCAGCAGCAATAAGATTTAAATTTCTGTAGCTATTTATGCTAAGGTTTGTTGGTGCTGCGGTTTGAGTGGGTAAAGTAAAAGAATTAGAAACAGTGTAATATTCAGTGATACCTCCATTTTCTTTGAAAAATAGTCCAAAATCACCAGCAGGAAACTCTGCTGTAGATGAATTAGAAGAAATTCTCATTGTTCCGGAACCACCAGCAGTAGAGTAGGGCAATGCTCCGAAATTGTTTCCTGTTGTAGCTGAAATGTCAAGTGCAGAGCCTGCTGCGATTATTAAACTGCCTGCAATTGTATTATTTGATGTTACTGTTATTGTATGATTAAACATATTTCCATCACCAATTAAAACTGGGGAGGAAGAGGTAGGAATTGTTAAAGAAGGAACTCCGTTATGTCCTGTATTTGACCAGGTTGAAGGAATGTTCCAGTTACCATTGGCTCTGCTGTAGTAAGGTGTAACGGTGCCAAAAGCTGCAGAAATCCCTGCAGTGTAATCGCCTGCTAAATTTGAAATTCCAGAAAAGGAAATAATATTTGAAGTTTCATTTACAAAAGCAGTGTTATTAAGAACAGTGTATTGGTTGGTAGTGTAGTTATAGAAAGCAGGAACGTAATTGGTATTGTCAGAAATTGTTCCATAGTTGAATGTCATATTCATTCCATTTGTAGGAACGCCTGTAAAACCAGTTTGATTTACTTTCCAATATTGAGAAAAGCAATCAGTATTTGTTGCATAAATATGTTTTGTTGCAACAGGCCTTACATCTAATGTTCCGTAAGTAGTTGGAGACGTGGTGAATTGAATAGTTGCAGGTGTGTAATTTGTACCTGAGCCAAAAGGGTAGATAAATGAAGTAGCGGTTGAAGCATACGTTTTACTAATTCCTCCATCAGATAAATTTCCATTTGTTTTAACGAATCTGTTTACACCAAAAGTCCCAGAAAAAGTTGCAGATTGATTAAGCCTTAATTGGTGATCTGAGATATACAAAATGCGGTCGGTAGAAATGTTAATTGTGCCATTAACAGTAATATCGTTGTTTAAGCTAATTTGATTAGAGCCTGCAGTTCCATAGGTATTTGCAAGTTCTAGGTTTTGAAAAATTCCTAAGCCATTACCTGAAATGATTTGAGCAGAAGCTGTTCCATTCATTAGGATTTTTCCTGTACCAGTATGTGTACCTGAATTCGAAAGATTTCCTTTAGTGCTTAAAATTTTTCCTCCATCTGCTAATGTTCCATTAAGTATTGAAATTCCTCCATCTGCAATTATCGTTGAAGCAGTTCCTGCAATTGTTAAAATGCTTGAGTTCGATTTGTTAATTGTTAAAATGTTAAGGCCGGTAGATAATGAGCCACTTACTGTAAAAGTTTGATTGTTAACTCCATTGAAAGTTAAATTATTAACTCCTGATGTATAAGTAGTACCCGACTGTAAGTTAAAATTTCCACCTATTGTAACATCAAAGCTGTTAGCGTTGAGTGCACCGCTATTTGAGCCACCAATTATTGTAAAATCATTTAACACAAGTAAGGGAAATGCAGGAAGGGTTGCTTGGTTGGCGTTACTTCCGCTGAAAGACCAAGTAATGGGCGCGATTCTTACTGCACCAGCACCGGCAGAGGTTTTATTTATATTTAAATTCCAGAAAGGAGCTCTTGAGCTGATATCAAAATTAATTGCTCCAGCTAATGAAATATTAACTGTTCCACCAATCACATCTATGTTTTGTGGCAAGGAGCCAATCATTATTCCACCATTTGGACAAAACGAGCCTGTTGTATTTGCTCTTGTTATATTTAAAATACCGCCTTCCATTTTGAATACATTCTCATTATAAGGAAGTGAAAAAACAGCGTAATATCCTTGTTCTGCGCCATTATCTCCTGTTAAAGTAACGGTACCTCCGGTTTGGATATATGTTCCTCGGTGGGTGGCAGCTGTAATTGATGTTCTAATCATTCTTGCATTGATGGTGCCGCCTTCGACTAGGATTAAACCCGATTCTCTTATAACAATTCCTCCTTGACCAGATTGACAAGTTAAAGAACCAGCAGTAATTTTTAGTGTCCCATAAGGTACAATTGCTCCTCCGCCATTATACGTTAAAGTTGCTCCATCAATCCATACAACAGGCAAAGCAGTAGGAGAACCAATGTCATAATTTCCACCACCTGAACCATTCATTCTTGGAATGGTAATATTGTTTCCGAACCTTAATATACCATTTCCATTTGCTTCGAAAGTATTTCCATTGTTCACAAAGTTTAAAGAAACACCAGTAGCAGCTAAAACAGATAATTCATAACTTGTTGATTTAGTTGATTGAAATCCAAAGAAAGTTGTAGAACTCCCAGTATTGCAAGTTAATGTGGTATTTTGATTAGGTCCGGTAAAAAAGATATTAATCGCTCCATTGGTTGTTGAAGCCCAGTCTGCCCCATTTGTAAAATCAATTAATCCGCTATTGCTAAGATTTCCTGCTATTGTAACAGAATGGGTTGCATTAAATGTTCCTGCATTCCATGAACAACCTGAACCAATCGTTACATTTTTATTGAAAAGAAGTGTCCTATTAGTTGCGTCTCCTCCAACAGTAAAAGTTAGAGTGCCAGTGCTAGTTTTACTTGCACTGAAATTTCCATTTACTGTTAAATTTGAGTTTAAAACCAGCGTATTTGCAGTTGCTGAGGTATTTAAAATTTCGAGGTTATTATAAGTGGTTTGTGTTGTAGGCAATGTAAGTGCTGTTGCGCCAATGTTGTTATATACAATTGTCCCCCCTGTTGAGGATACGAAATTTGTGTAAGTACCTGTCGGTAAATTTGTTGATGAAAGTAGCATTCTGCCTTCTCCTGAAATAGGACCAAAACTATGACCTGTGGAGGTACCTAAATCGAGTACACCTCCAGAGTTTATAGTTAAAGAAGCAACGCTTTGGCCTGAAGTAGCTGAAACAGTTCTGCCGTTCAAAATAACAACTTGGTCTTGAGAACTTGGAACCATTGGACTAATTAAAGTATTTCCAGAAGGGTCAGTTGTCCATGTATTTGCGGTTCCCCAATCGCCTGACTGATAAGAGTAAAGTGCAGCTCTAACAGTTGGGTCAGTAGCTGTCCATTGTCCCCACAAAAAAGTATTGTTTGAAATGGTAATTGGATTTGAACCAGGCGAGCTTGGTGTTGATACTCCGCTTAATGTTGTTCCATTCCATACCCTTGGAACATAAGCAGCAACGGATCCTATAACCTCTGAGGCATTAAATGAGAATTGGAAATTTGCACTTGTAACAGCAATGTTTGCTGTTTGAATGTCCCAGTACTTGTTAAGCGAATTGTAGAAATAATCTACGTTTGATTGTCTGGAAGGAATTGCGCGAATAGAAATTTGTGCAGTTCCAGTTATATTTCCAGTTAATGCTGTAATTTGGTATGGTGAATAAAATCCGCCAGAACCTACAGGATACAATCCATTTGTAGCCATATTGGTTCTAAGTTGAGCAACTGTGGTTCCCTCTTTTATCAAATTACCATCGCCACTAGTAATAATGTATCTTGTTGAAGAAAAAGTTCCATTTAAGTTAGCAACTGCAGATAGTTTTAAATCGTTGTTGTTTATATCTAAAAAGTAGGTTCCTGAGGCTGACATGTTAAGTGTATTATCTACCCTAACTTGACCGTTTAAGGTTTTTGTTCCAGCGCCAGAAAGCGTTAACACTTTATAATTGATGCTTCCAAAAATACTTTGGTCACCACTTCTACTATATTGAATGATGCTGTTATTGGCATCGGTTGTAAGTGTTGATAATTGATTTGAGGCTCCTCCAAGATTTAAAATATGTGCAGCTCCAGACATATTTATGCAACCCGATCCTGCAAGATTATCGGTTAAAGTAATAGTTCTCGCTGTAGTAGCCCCAAATGCGAGCGTTCCACTTGAAACAGTGAGCAAACCAGTATTGAATCCTGTATTGGTTAATGTTAATGTGCTTCCTGGTTTGTTTACAACAACTTCAGTAAAAGTTAAAGCAGTATTTACATTGTAATTTGCAGCAGTTGTTCCGGCAAAGGTTTGAACTCCTGTAAAAGTTAAAGTTCCATTGGTTCTTGTGAAGTTTCCATGCACAGTAATGTCATTGATTGTTTTGGTTCCTGCAGTTGTAAATCCTAAATGGTGATAAACCGCTGTGGCAACTGTTTGTGTTGTTCCTGTATAATTGAATGTGTTTCCTGCAGCAGTTAAAGATATAGTACCACTTGCTGCCATAGGAGCTTGGGCACCTTGGTAATTGGTGAAAGAATTACTTGCATTTATAAAAGTTGAACCAGCTGTGGTTCCAGTTAGGTTTCCTCTAATTGTTAAACCAGCAGCAATAAGTGAATTGTTTGTTAAATCAATATCTCCAAGAATATTTATGTTTACAAAAGATGGAGAAACTGTAGTATTTGCAGGGGCTAAAATAGTTTGATTGTTTGTTGAAAAAGTTGCAGTACCTAGATTCTGTAAATTTATTGTACCATTTCCAGCAGTGGTTAATCCGTTTCTAAATTCAAAACTATGCGTAATCGTATTCACATTCGTTAATTGACCACCGTTGTTTACAGTAACCAAACCAACAAATAAGTTGTTACCTGTAGTGTTGTTGTCAGTAAAAATCCCGTTAAGTGTAGACGATCCATTGACTGTAAAATTTAATCCCGCAACGGTTAATGTCCTACCTGCATTGATGGTTAAATTGTTAATATTTACAGCAACATTGGCTGTAATATTATGGTTGATAATAACATTGTCAGAAGCTCCCGGTGTACCGACAGGCGACCAAACTTGTGTAGACCATGAATTGGTAGATGTAGAAGTGTATGTTACCTGAGCCTCTATTTTAAAATTAGAGGTAAACAGAAACATCAGAAACAAAAATATGCTTCTATAATAACTGTTTTTATTGGTGTTTAAATAATAATTTCTAGTAAAAATTTTCATCATACATTCAAGATATAAGCGTAAAAAATTGACGCTTGCATCATTGATAGTATCGGAAAACGAAGTAAAAAATGCAGCATGCGCCTAATTTGTTTAGTGACGCTTGTTCTACCTTTTTGAATGTATTTATGTTATAGTGTTTTAATGACCTATCTTACATGAAAGACATACAATTTTTGGGTTTGGTTATAATTAATGTTGCTGAAAATCAATTATATATAGTTGGGTGTTTATTAATTGCAGTTTTTCTTGGCAAAAGCCTTACATCAGATTATATTTCTCTGGAAAAATCATTTCAAATTTGAAAATCTACCAAAAACTCCCAATGGTAATTTTTGATTTGTGCTTGATGGAAGATATAATTCACCAATTTCCAGTTTAGAATTTTTGTGTATCGATTTCTGATATAAATTTTCAATAATAAGTGAAGAAAACCCTAAAGAATATGTATTCAGAATAAGGAAATGTTCTTCTTTATTTAACAATTGCTGGGTGTCTTCAACCAACTCCATTAGTTGTTTTTCTAACTTCCAGCTTTCTCCATTGGCGCCGTGACCGTAGGCTGGAGGATCCATTATTATACCATGGTAAGTGTTACCTCTTCTGATTTCGCGTTTCACAAATTTTACTGCATCTTCAACCACCCAACGAATATCTTTTAAACCAGAATGCAATTGATTTTCGTTAGCCCAAGATACTACTTGCTTAATAGAATCCACATGTGTGACATCTGCTCCGGCCGCTTTTGCTGCCAAAGAAGCGCCTCCTGTGTATGCAAAAAGGTTTAAAAATTTTACAGGTTTATCTTTTATTTTACCAATTTGTTGCTGAATATAATCCCAATTTACAGCTTGTTCTGGAAAAATTCCAACATGTTTAAATGAAGTTAAAGCAAGCCTAAAAGAAAGTTTTTCGTTGTATTTAATTATCCACCTATCGGGCATTTGTTTCAACTTAACCCAATTTCCTGATGAACTGCTTTTTGACTCAAACCGAGTATGAGCCATTTTTAACCAATCTTGAGTCGATTTAACTTTATTCCAAATAGCCTGAGGTTCAGGTCTTATGGTTATGAATTCTCCAAAACGCTCCAGTTTTTCGAAATTTCCAGAGTCAATTAGTTCGTATTCCTTAAAGGAATTTGGTTTTAATATTAGCACGGCCAAAGATAATACTTGAATTTTATTAATTATTATTTATCTATATTCATTTCTTCTGTTACTTTTACGAAGTATAAAATGCAGGCAAATTTTTGTTAATTTGCTTAAGTTGTGGAAATTAAAAATTGAATAATGCAATTAAACGAAGGCGTTTTTTCATTAAATGAATCAGGAATTCAATTTCTTGAAAAGCAAAAAAGAACATTGAAATTTAGTATTCCATTAACATTTATATTATCAATATTAATAACCACGGGAGGAATTTACCGTTTGGGAATTAATTTGACATCTGTTTTACTTTTGATTTCAGCTAATTTCCTTAATTATTTGCTCAACTACAGATATAATAATGTAAGAAGGAAAAACATACTTGCTCAATTGGTTACAAGGGTAACTGTAACTTCTAGCGCATTAGCTATAGAATTATTTAATAAAGAGCAATTCAACACCAGCATTGAGGCTATTGTTACCGACGATCCAAGAATACTTTTTTCGGAGTATACAAGGCTTAAAGAGCGCTGGAATTTAAAACTTGACAATGAAAAAGAGGCTTGGTTGATTCCTGGCTTTTTTAATGAATTTCAAGGAACCAAATAAGAATTATGCGCAAGTTTATTCTGGCAATAGATCAAGGAACAACAAGTACACGAGCAATTATTGTTGATTCAAATGCAGCTGTAATTGCTATTTCACAAAAGGAAACAAATCAATCTTACCCACACCAAGGCTGGGTTGAACAAGATGCTGAAGAGATTTTAAATAATGTAATAGAAACTTTAAGGTTAGTTGTACAAAAAGCGAATATTTCGCCTTCTGAAATCACATCTATTGGCATTACAAATCAAAGAGAAACGGCTGTAGTTTGGAACAAGAAATCGGGAAAACCAATTTACCCGGCAATCATTTGGCAAAGTCGTCAATCAATTGATATTTGCAATAAATGGAAAGAAGAAGGCTTAGAGAAAATAGTTAGAAATTCAACAGGACTCGTAATAGATGCTTATTTTTCGGCATCTAAAATTGCATGGATATTCGAAAATGTAGAAAATGCGAGAGAACTGGCTGAAAATGGAGAGCTGTTATTTGGTACAATTGATACTTGGTTAATTTGGAATTTAACTGGACATAATGTTCATGCAACAGATTATAGCAATGCTTCAAGAACGATGTTATTTAATATTTCAACCTTGCAATGGGACAATATTTTACTGAAAGCATTTAATATTCCGTTTCAAATTTTACCTAAAGTGCTTAACTCTATTGATGATTTTGGTAATTTAAGGCAGGAAGTTTTAGGTGTTTCAATCCCAATTTCTGCAGTTGCAGGCGACCAGCAGGCAGCATTATTTGGGCAGGCATGTTTCGAGACAGGCAGCATTAAAAATACTTATGGAACAGGTTGTTTTTTATTAATGAATATTGGTAAAAAGCCTGTATTTTCTGAAAATGGACTTTTAACTTCTATTGCCTGGGGAATTAACGGTGAAATAACTTATGCCTTAGAAGGTAGCGTATTTGTTGCAGGTGCTGCTATTCAATGGTTAAGAGATTCTCTGGGAATTATTGACAATGCAAATGAAACTGAAGCTATAGCACGTTCCATAGAAAGCAATGAAGGTGTTTATTTTGTTCCCGCTTTTGTTGGATTGGGCACACCATATTGGAAAAGTGATGTGAGAGGAGCATTTTTTGGACTGACTCGGGGCACAAACAAATCCCATGTAGTACGAGCAGCACTTGAGGCAATGTGTTATCAAACTTACGATCTTGTTCAAACAATGGTTAAAGAAACTAAATTGAAGATTTTGCAGATTGCAGTGGATGGGGGAGGAACTGCGAATGATTTTTTAATGCAATTTCAAAGTGATGTTTTAAATTGCAAAGTAGATCGTCCAACAAATTCTGAATCTACAGTTTGTGGTGTTGCAATGATGGCAGGATTGGGAGCTGGGGTTTTTGATTCAATAGAAAGTTGCAGGTCAATGAGAAAAACTGATAGGATTTTCGAACCTAATATTTCGGATGAAAAAAGAAATCTTTATATAAATGGATGGCATAAAGCAGTAAATGCGACTATTGCAAATCATTGAACACAGCGATAGATGAATGAAAATGTAATAGTTATTTGAAGCTAATTGGCTTACTTTTGTAGCTAGATATGAAAAAATACTGTCTTTTATTTTGTTTAGTTCTATTGCTGGTGAATACATCATTTGCGGGGCCTGTTAGAAAACCTCAGGCACTGTTTTCTCATGCAACTTTTTTAATGGCTGGTAAAACACCTTATCTTGAAACCTATTTAATGGTTAGAGGAAATAGTATCCTTTATAAGAAAAATGCAACGGGAAAGTACCAAGGAACTATTGAGGTTTTATTAACAGTTTTGGAAGATGAAAAACCCAGATATATTGATAAATATAATTTATTAAGTCCAGAATCTAATGATTCAATCAATGTTTCATTCAATTTTATTGACCAACAAAGAATTCCGCTGAGCAATGGGAAATATACTCTGTCAGTTAGTATTCGAGATTTAAATGCCATTTCTGACACTGTAAAAGCCAGCGAATCAATTGTAATTTCAATGCCTAAAGATTCCGTTTGTTTATCAGATTTGCAAATGGTTGATTCTTATAAAAAAATAGAAAAACCAACAAGTATATCGAAAGGAGGATACGATTTGATTCCCCATATTAGTGAATTATATGGTCAAAACGATAATTCACTAACATTTTATACTGAAGTTTATCACACATTATCGAATTTAGGAGAAGGGCAAAAATTCTTATTAACAGCTTATATAGTAGAGAATAATCCTTTAAAAACATTAGAAAAATACCGTGTTTTTAAAAGATTTCAATCGGCAGAAGTGAATATTTGGATGAATGAATTTAATATTTCTGATTTGCCCAATGGAAATTATTCATTGATTGTTGAGGCGAGAAATGAAGAGAATAAGTTGATGGCATATAAGACACAGAATTTTTCAAGAAGTGTTCAGAATAAATTACCTGATTTAGATCATCTATCAAGCATTTCTTATGCAGGAAGTTTTGTAGAACTTTACAAAAATGCCGATTCATTGGCAGAGCATATTAAATGTTTATACCCAATATCCATAGAGAATGAGCGTAACATTGCCAACAATGTGGTTAAGCTGAAAGATTTAAAAATGATGCAACAGTTTTTTCTTTCATTTTGGAGAAATCAAGATGCCGCTCAACCGCAGGCGGCATGGGAAAAATATAAATTGGAAGTAATAAAGGTGAACAGTACTTTTTCCACATCAATCAAAAGAGGATATTTATCAGACCGAGGAAGAATTTATTTACAATATGGCCCACCTGATAACAGAACAGTTGCAACCAGAGAACCAAGTGCATATCCTTATGAGATTTGGCAATATTATAAGTTAGGAAAACAAAGCAATAGAAGATTTGTATTTTACCAACCAGATTTGGTGACAAATGATTACCAATTAATTCACTCTGATGCTCTTGGAGAAATAATAAACGACAATTGGCAATTTCTTATCATGAAAAGAGATACGCAAACAAATGATATTGATGCCACTGAAACGGATTCTAAGTTTGGCTCTCAAATGCAACAAAATTTCCAAGCGCCAAGGTGAGATTCAAGTTTCGTTTTACTCGGGGTATTCTATTTTTATTTGCCAGATTGCCATTGCCAATTTTGTATGCGCTAGCTTCATTTTTAGCATTAATTGCCCAATATGTTATTAAATATAGAAGGGCGGTAATCCAACAAAATTTAAAAAATTCTTTTCCTAATTATACAATCACTCAACTAAAGCAAATAGAGAATAAATTCTATAAGCGTTTTGCAATTATAATCGTTGAAGTGTTAATGCAATTTAGGCAGGATAAAGAATTTCTAAAGTCAAGAATGATTGTTTCAAATCCAGAATTATTGGAGAAATATCATAAAGAAGGAAGGAATGTTGTGGCAATGGCAGGACACTTTTGCAATTGGGAATGGTTAGGCTCTTCAATGGGAATGTTTTCTTCTTATTACACTTTGGGTATTTATAAAACGCTGTCGAATAAGATGGTAGATGAGTTATTGTTTGAAATTCGTTCATTAAATGACACCAACTTGGTTCCAATGGAGAAGGCCACCAAAACAATGCTTGGCTGTGAAGTGCCATTGTTATCTTGTTTTTTGGCCGATCAAGCTGCAAGTCCCAATAATGCTTACTGGACCGATTTTTTAAACCAGGATTCTCCATTTTTTTGGGGAGCGGAAAAAATTGCCAAAGCAAGCAACGCAATTGTTGTATTTTTGGCCATGCGCTTTGTGAAAAAAGGTTATTATTCTATCGAAATAATTGAATTGTGCAACAATCCTAAATTGATTGCCGATGGTGAAATTATTCAAATGTATGTTTCAGCATTAGAAAAAGAAATAATTGCAGCGCCTGAATATTGGTTGTGGTCTCATAAACGTTGGAAACACAAAAGACCGCAATGAAAATAGCAATTGTAATTTTAAACTGGAATGGGAAGCAACTGTTAAGTCAGTTTTTGCGGGAAGTAATTAATTGTTCTCCGGAAGCTGAGGTAATCGTAGCCGACAATGCATCAACAGATGATTCAGTTGCATTTATTACTTCAAATTTTCCGGAAGTTCGTATCATAATAAATTCTAAAAATCTGGGTTATGCAGGAGGATACAATGAGGCGCTTAAACAAGTTGATGCAGAGCTTTTTGTGTTACTAAATTCTGACATAGAAGTTACACCAAACTGGATTGCTCCAATTGTTAAAATGTTCGAAAGCGATAATACTATTGCAGCTGTTCAACCTAAGATTTTAGCTTTTAACCAAAAAACTCATTTTGAATATGCCGGCGCTTCAGGTGGATATTTAGACAGATTGGGATTCCCTTTTTGTAGAGGTAGAATATTTGAAATGTTAGAAGAAGATAAAGGTCAGTATGATCAAATTCATGAGGTATTTTGGGCTTCTGGAGCTTGTTTATTTGTAAAAGCTTCTGTTTTTAAAATTTGTGGAGGTTTTGATGAGAGCTTTTTCGCCCACATGGAAGAAATAGATTTATGCTGGAGAATGAAAAACCAAGGTTGGAGAATACTAGTGCAACCAGCATCAAAAGTTTACCATATTGGAGGAGGTACATTAGCTAAACAGAATTGGCGCAAAACTTATCTTAATTTTAGGAATAACCTCGAATTGATTTATAAGAATATTGAAGATAAATTTTTGTTGAGGAGTTTATTTTTTCGAATGTTGTTAGATGGTGTAGCTGCATTTAAATTTCTATTTAGTAATGGTCCTATGCATTTTTACGCAATTATTAGGGCACATTTGCATTTTTATAGAATGATACCTCAAATTAGTAAGAAAAGAAAAAAGTTAAAAACAATTGAAAAAACAAGAAATACCAGAGGTGTTTACATGGGTGCAATTGTGGTAGATTACTTTATCAGGAATAAGAAGAAATTCTCAGAGCTTGATATTAAGTTAGATTAAAATACTTAGCCTAACTTTGACAAAAATTTTAATCCATGTTTCCAGCTTTTTATTTCAGTTTTGAAGAGATTCTTGCTGTTACAGTTACTTTATTCGCAATTATTGATATTGTTGGAGGCATTCCCATTTTGATTTCATTAAAAAGTAAAATAGGAGAAATAGATGCCGGGAAAGCAACCCTGTCTTCTGGTGCCCTCATGATTTTGTTCTTAGTTTTTGGAACTGGTTTTTTGGCACTCTTAGGCGTCGACCTAAAGTCATTTGCAGTTGCTGGTTCTATTGTAATTTTTGTGATGGGATTAGAAATGGTTTTAGGAATAGATATTTTTAGGCAAGACCCCGAAGCTAAATCTGGTAGTATTATTCCTGTGGCATTTCCAATTATTGCAGGAAGTGGAACATTAACTACTGTGATGACTCTTCGTGCCAATTATGGATTTTATAATATTTTGATTGGCATCTTAATCAACCTAATTGCTGTTTATTTAGTTTTACGTTCAATTAATTACCTAGAAAGTAAGCTAGGTAAAAGTGGTTTGTTTGTAATTCGTAAGTTTTTCGGAGTCATACTTTTAGCTATTGCTGTGAAGATGTTTAAGACAAATTTCATTTTTTAAATGAACTTTTAATTTATCAATTTCTATCGTAGGCAAAATTTTACGATATGAAAAAAGCAATCTTAATTCTCGCAATAGCATTTAGCTGCTATCAAACTATTTCTGCACAATCTGCAGGAAATTCTGTTTACAAACAATCAGAATCTGCTGGTAATGCAGTTTTTAATGACCCTTATTACCAACCTAATGGTACTATTCCTTATAACCAACCAAAAGGTGTGAACTTAAATCCAATTCAAAATGGAGGAACATATACACCCATAAAAGCAGATGTTATGATGAATGTTTTAGCAACTTCTTATGTTGCTGTATTAAGTGTAACACAAGTTGGTGAAAGTATCAGTGAGACTGATTCTTTGATGGACATTCGTTTGAACAATGTATTTGATGCTTTGAAAGCTGCAGGGGTTCCATTGGAAAATACGCATGTTGATTTTATATCGATGGTGCCGAAATACGAATTTGAATTAACTGAAAAGCGATACAGCAAAACCCAAAATGAAGTGCCCGCTGGTTTTGAAATGAAGAAAAATGTGCATGTTAGATTTTCAAATCACGATAGGTTAAACGATTTGATATCAGCTGCTGCAAAAGCTGAGATTTATGATCTCGTAAAGATTGATTATAATGTAGCTGATATGAATTTGATATATGAGCAGTTAAGAAAAAAAGCAGAGGAAATTATAGATACTAAAGCAGCATCATATACAAGAATGGGTTTCAAATTGGATGTTCAAAATTATGCCACTGCTCAGGGTTCTGTTTATCCGATGGAACGTTACATGAGATATACTGCTGCCAATACAGGAATGCCAAAATTCTATGGTAAAAAATCTACAAAGGAAAAACCAGTTGAGTATAATTATGCAGAGAAGAATTCTACAATTTATTACGAAAAGGTTCCATACAACCAATTTGATTTGGTATTGAATGCCGATTTAGCAGAACCAACCGTTCAGTTTTATTTTAACATGACTGTAAATTATAAAATTGTAATTGCAGAACAAGCTAAAAAAGAAGCAGAGCAGGCTAAACGCGAAGCTGAAGACAGGGAATTAGAATTGATGTTGAGACGAGCTGAAATAAACCAAAAGATAAAAGCTGCCGGTGGAAATCCCGCAATGGTTAACAATAATATTGTAGTAAAGGGTAAGTAATTATTTCTTCTGAATATCTTTGGCAAAAAAGATTATTATGCATCCATGGCATCAAGTAAGTCCGGGCAATAACTTACCGCAAACTGTTACTGCACTCATTGAGATTTCAAAAGGTAGTAAAGCTAAATATGAAATTGACAAGGAAAGTGGTTTGTTGAAACTCGACAGGGTTTTGTTTTCAGCGGTGCATTATCCTGCCAATTATGGCTTTATACCTCAAACTTATGCTGGCGATAATGATCCATTGGATATTTTAGTAATCAGTCAAATTGATTTTCCACCATTAACCTTAGTAGAAGCTACGGTTATTGGCGTTATGCGAATGGTAGATAAAGGAGAAATGGATGATAAAATTATTGCAGTTGCTACACGCGATATTTCTGTAAATTCAATAGAAAGCATGGAGGATTTGCCGGCTTATTTATTAAAAGAGATTCATCGTTTTTTTGAGGACTATAAGCAGTTGGAACAAAAAAGTAAAGTTGTGGTAGACCAGTTTTTAGGAAAGAATGAAGCTTATGAAATAATAAAAGAAAGCATAGTTAGTTACCAACAGAAATTTGGAAAATAGCTCTTGGTTAAATCTTGGTAAGTAAAAAAAAACGGATGTTTCAATTTAGAAACATCCGTTTTTTTATGATTGATTTTAATCTTTATTAATCAGCATCAATCCAAATTTTATTCAACACATTAGTAACATTCACAGCATTAGGATTATACAAACGCTCCTCTTGTGGTGTAGGTAAAATTGTAGGTATTCCACTCACAAAACCACTAGGGTTTGGCTCTAATTGAGGAAATCCTGTTCTTCTCCAGTCTGTCCAAACTTCGTTTTGAGTAAATAATGCAACATATTTTTGATACATGATTTTACTAAGGTTTACACTTTCAGAAGTTTCATTTGCAAAAACAGCTTCGTATGCAGCATCTGAAGCTCCAGTTATTTGAGAAATTGAAGCTTTTACTGCATCGTTATATGCTGTAGCAGCCTCTGCGGTATTTCCGGCACGTAAATTTGCTTCTGCTTTAATAAATAAAGCTTCCACATAAGTTGCCATTGGAGCAGGAGAGTTTGCACTGCCGAAATAAGTACCAACTGCAGAAGCAGCAATATTTGCTAAACCTGGATCAACATCAGAACCTGTATACAATCCATCATTATCTGTAGTAGCATAAAATGGTAAACGAGGGTCATTGCTCGCCTTAAGTGTGTCAATAAAATATGCGCCCATTCTTATGTAACCACCTCTGTTTGCTTCAAAGGCATACCATTGATTGAGTTCATTTCCATTCTCACCAAATACAGCATTGGCATCATCTTCAGTTCCAGTAAGTCCAGCGTTTTCTAAATATTGTAAAGCCAATGATGCACTTTCACCTGCATTTCTTTGACTTAAGTGGTTTGCATATCTCGCTTTTAGCAACCATGCAGTTTTAATCCATTTTGCAGGGTCTCCACCATGAATAAAATCTCCAGTAGGAAAATAGTCATTAGCTTCTGCTGGTTTTTCTAAATCTGCGATGGCTTCAGAAAGTAAGGTTTGCAAAGAGGCATAAATACTTTGCTGAGTATCATATTTTGGCGCCATGATATCATCAGATAAGCCTTTTCCAGCTTCAGTATAAGGAACATCGCCCCAATTAGTTGTCGCAAGACCTATATTGTAGGCTTTTAGAACCTTAGCAATACCATTAAAATATGGATTCTTTTCACCAAAATCTGCATTCATAATGTTGCAATTAATAACAACATTGTTGTAAATACCAGTCCACTCATTGGTAACATCTCCTTCTAAAATTTGATAGTTGGCTAATTCTATCATTTGTCCATCTGTACCAGCCAATTGCTGAATAAAAATCCCTGACCTTCTTGCAAGATTTCCAGAAGTATTGCTAAAAGTAGCTACTTCAATATTAGCTAGCAATGAGCCCGGTGTTGCCTTTTCAGGGTCATTGGGATTTACAGAAGCGTCATCTAAGTATTTTTTACAGCCCGAAAGTGTAACTACTAAGAGGAGTATATAGATAATTGTATGTTTTGTCGTTTTCATAATATTTTTTCTTTAAAGGTTAAAAGCCAGCTCTGATTCCAAATGTGAAAGTTTTTACACCAGGGTTGTTGAAGTAATCGAAACCTTGAATGTTAGAACCGGCACCAGTTAAACTAGTTTCAGGGTCAACACCTTTGTATTCAGTAAATAGCAAAAGGTTTATTGCAGTAAAGTTAAAATCAAGGTATTGGATTATTTTCTTTCCAGCTGCATTGCCTTTAAAGTTAAGTCGGTATGACGCACTTACTTCTCTTAAACGTGCCCAGCTACCATCTTCTAAATGTTGTTCTACAGCTGCTCCTGCATCTCCTTTAAATGAACGGAAATAATCGTAAGCAGAAACTTTTACATCATTAGCTGATGTTCCAGCAACTGCAGTTCCATCGTCATTTACTACGCCTGTGCCTAAAACTCCATCAATTACATATTCTGCATTTTCGCCATCACGGTTGGCAGATTCTTCTGTTCTACCTAAGCGGTTTAAGCGCGCATAAGTACCATTCCAAATTTTTCCTCCTTTTCTGAAATCCCAAAGGAATGAAACATTAAAGTTCTGGGCTATAGTGAACGAGTTTCTAAGTCCTGCAAGAAAATCAGGAAAAGGATTTCCTAATGCTTTTCTTACCGGATCAAGGTATGGAAGACCTGTAGATGGATCTATTATTAATTTCCCGTCAGCATTTCTTTGCCATGCAGAACCATATATAGTTCCATAAGGTTGTCCAATAACTGCAAAACTTCCTATGTCTTCGAATGCTTCTTCAATATCTAGTTCTTCTACACCATCAGCGAGTTTTAAAACTTCTGAGCGATTTCTATAATAAGTCCCACTTACAGTCCAAGTAAAGTTTTTTCTTTCAACCGGTGTAGCTGTTATAGCAACTTCCCAACCTTGATTTCTCATTTCTCCAGAGTTAACATATTCTCTTTTGAAACCTGATGATGGTGCAACTGGTTTATCTAAAAGAATATCTACTGTTTTTTGATTGTAATAAGTAACATCAAAGCCTAATTTACCTCTAAAGAATTTTAATTCAGTTCCAATTTCTTTTCCTAATACTCTTTCTGGCAATAAGTTAGGGCTTCCTTTTATATTACTAATTCCATAACCAACTTGGCCTAAGAAAGGAAAGCTATTTCCATTAGTGAAACCATCAGCAAAAAACGGCTGAGAGAAATATGTTCTGTTTTTATATGGCGATGGTGAAATACCGCTTTGAGCAACTGCTCCTCTAACTTTGAAAAAATCGAACCAACTTGGTAATTTAACCAATTCGTTAACTACAATTGATACGTTTGCAGAAGGATAGAAAAAGCTGTTTTTATTTTCATCGAATGTAGATGACCATTCATTTCTTCCAGTAAGTGTTAAGAAAATAGCACTTTTCCAATCAGCTTCGAAGTTAAAGAAACCGGCATAAGTTCTAATTCTGTCGTTAGAATTACTCGCATATCTATCGATAGAGTTTCCTAGGTTGTAAAAATCATCAATAATCAAATCTCTACCTCTGCTAAACACACTTTTAAAATTGCTGCTCCAGATGTTGTTACCCAAAATTAGTGTTGTATGAATATCTTTTCCAAAGTTCTTTTTACCCGTTAATAATAAATCAGAATACATTTGAAAGCTGTTTACATTATCGTAATTTACTTGACCATAACGCAAAGCATTATCATCGCCTGCAGAAGATTTATGGTAAACCTGCTTGCGTTCATCAGAATAATTATCAATACCAACTTTATAAGTGATGTTTAACCATTTTGTAGGGTCAGCATTGATGAAAGTGTTTCCAAAAATTCTATTTACATTATCGTTAAATGGATTTTTAAATGCAGTGTAAAGTGGATTGTCATACAAACCAAAGTAAGTTTGTACATTTCCATTTTCGTATTCATAATTGTTGATATCGTAGCTTGCAGGCATACGTAATAAACCTAGCATAATTCCAGATAAGTTAGAACCATTTTGAGGCTTAGTGCTTCTTGTATTTGAATAACTAATTGAAGTTCCAACTTTAATTTTGTCAGTTAGTTTGTGTTCTGATGCTAGTCTAACTGTAGTTCTGTTTAATTTAGAATTTGGAATTACGCCAGAACTGTTAAAATTAGAGATTGAAAAACGATACATTGTAGTTTCTGTTCCGCCGTCAATACTTAATTGGTTATTGTAATTTTGACCAGTATTGAAGAAAGATTTGTTGTTATCGTAAGCCTGAAGGCCAGGTGTATTAGCTATTTCAGGTCCCCAAGTAGAACTCACACCATAATCAACATCATCATTAGTATCGAACAACTTGTCTGGTCCTGGGTCTGCAGTTGCAAAGGTTGGAGTTCCATCAGATTCTAAATAACCTTGCGCCCATCTGTCTTGTAATTTCGGAAGTTTATTTACTTGTTGCAGCTCAACAGATGAAGAAAAAGTTACACCAATTCCTTTTTTATATTTTCCTTTTTTAGTGGTGTAAATAATGGCTCCAGTTCCAGCTCTTTGTCCGTACAAAGCAGCAGCAGCAGGGCCTTTTAAAACAGTAACAGATTCAATATCATCAGGGTTAATGTCTAATGCACGGTTAGAATTTTGTACACCTTGCAAATTTCCGTTGTAAGGGTTATCAGCTCCTGAAGAAGTAAAAGTGGTGTTGTCTATTGGAATTCCATCAACCACAATTAATGGCTGGTTGTTTCCTGTAAAAGTTTGATTTCCACGAATGTTAATCTTACTGGAAGCTCCTGGTGTTCCTCCAGAACTAGTTACTTGCACACCAGCTACTTTACCAGCAAGACCTTGAATAATGTTTGCTTCACCTGAGCCAGCGAGTTCTTTACCAGAAACTTCTGATACCGCATAACCTAATGCTTTTTTCTCTCTTGAAACACCAAGTGCTGTTACAACAACTTCTTTAAGAGCACCTTTTAACTGCATGTTTATAGAAATAAATTCACGATTAGCTTTTACTTCACGGGTTTCCATACCAACATAACTGAAAACCAAAATGCTTTCGGCATCTTTTACTTTTATTTCAAACTCTCCGTCTAAATTCGAAAGGGTGTTATTATTTGTCCCCTTTTCCAAAATTATAGCTCCGGGTAATGGAGAATTTTCAGCTTCATTGATGATTTTTCCCTTCACCAATTTCTGGGCTTGCACAGTTGCAGCCAGCAATAGGAATGCAATTAGAAAATTGCTTTTTCGTAAAAAGTGTTTCATGTTTTATAGTTTTAATTCATGAAAGTTGTATAAATTTTTCGGATTGAAGCTTTATTTCTTAATAATTTAATAACAATTGAGGTTTTAATATTTTTAAGAGGCACATTGTTAGGTATTTATATGTTGATTATTATTTGGGCACACCCTAGAATTAATGAATAATGAATAATTGGGCTGTGAAATTGAATAAGAAAACAAATGCCCGCGCCAGTGATTGAAGCGGAAACCCGGTGCGAGGCCCTTTGCCGAGCAGCGCGTTGAAGCGTAAAGCACGGTTTACAAAACAATAATGTGTTAATTATTTTTTACAATAAGTTTATATTGTTTTGTGAAAGGCGCCCAAGAAATTAAAATTATGCTCATTGTTCCTGAAATTGCATCTCGTACAGTTTCCTATAAATACCTTTGTTTTTGAGCAATTCCTGGTGGTTGCCGCTTTCCATTAATTGGCCTTTGTCTAATACCAAAATTAAATCGGCATTTTGTATGGTGGAAAGCCGGTGGGCAATAATAATGGAAGTTCGGTTTTTAGTTATAGTTTGAATGGCTTTTTGAATGGCGAGTTCAGTTTCAGTATCGATGGAAGAGGTGGCTTCATCTAAAACCAAAATGGATGGTTTGTAGAGATAGGCGCGAATAAATGCAATGAGCTGTCGCTGGCCGGCACTGAGCATGGCGCCGCGTTCCATTACGTTGTAGTTGAAACCGCCTGGTAATTGATGAATGAATTTGTCTGCACCAATGGCTTCTGCAGCGGCTTCAATTTGGTTGATTGAAATGGAAGCGTCGTTGAGTGTTACATTATTGGCAATGGTATCTGAAAATAGGAAAACATCTTGCAGCACTACAGCTATGTTTTTTCTTAGTTGGTCAACATCATAGTTTTTTATTGAGATGCCATCTACCAATATTTCGCCTTTGTTAAATTCATAAAAGCGATTGATTAGGTTAATAATCGTAGTTTTTCCGGAGCCAGTAGCGCCGACAATGGCAACAGTTTGGCCTTTTTTAATTGTAAAGCTGAGGTCTTTTAAAACCCATTCTTCGTTGTTGTAAGCCATCCAAACATTTTTAAATGCAATGTCACCTTCGATTGTTATTGAACTTGGGTTTGGAATGTTTTGCATTGCAGCATCGGTATCGAGCACCTGAAAAACCCTTTCGGAGCTTACCATGCCCATTTGTAAGGTATTGAAACGGTCGGCCAAGGTGCGAATGGGCCTAAAAAGCATATTGATGAAAAGGGTAAATGCTACAATGTTTCCAATACTGAAATTGCCAGCAATAACGCCTCTTGCGCCCAACCAAATGATGAGGCCAATTGAAACAGCACTTAAGATTTCTACAATTGGCAGGAAAACCGAATAATGCCAAACGGAACGGATATGAGCATCGGCATGTTCTTTATTTATTTTGTTGAAAGCATCGGCTTCTTCTTTTTCTCTGTTAAATAATTGAATGATGCTAATTCCAGAGACATGTTCTTGTACAAAAGTATTGAGCCTTGCAACTTGTGTGCGCACATCTTGAAAAGAAGATTTGATTCCATTTTTAAAAACTCGCGTGGCGATAAGTAAGAGCGGAATGGTAGATATAGAGATAAGTGCCAAGCGCCAATCGGTATAAAACATTACAATAAGCACGACCGATAACTGTAATAAATCGCCAAATACAATTACGACACCTTCGGTAAAGATGCTGGCAATGGTTTCCATATCGCTCACTACGCGGGTTACGAGCATGCCAATTGGGTGCTGGTCGAAATAAGCGATTTTGAAATTATTGATATGTTTGAATAGTGTAATTCTTAAATCTTTAATTACACTTTGGCCCAGAAGATTGATGATGTAATTGCTAAAGAAATTTCCAATTGTTTCGATTAACAACACGCCAATCATGAGCATTGTCATGATAAGGAGCATTTTAGCATCGGGAATAATGATAAAATGATCGAGTGTGTATTGCACCAATAAAGGTCTTATTGGGGAAATGAGTGCTAGGAAAATAGTCAGTCCAATTGCGCCAAACAACTGGGGTTTATAAGGTTTAGTAAACGATAAAATGCGTTTTAATAAACCTACATTAAACGCATTTCCTGAAACGGACATCTAAAATATTCGAGCTAAATTTAAGTGGCAAAGTTATTTTAATAAAGTAACTGTTCCTTTAAATTCTTTCGATTTATCTTGATATTTATAAGCAGCGATGTAGAAATAAGTTCCATCGGGCAATAAGTTTCCAGCCAGATCATAACCATTCCATTCAAAATATGGATTTACAGATTCGTGCACACGCAAGCCCCAGCGGTTATATATTTTTATATAAAACTCATCGTAAGCAAAAGAAGTTATTGCTGAAAAATAATCGTTCTGCTTGTCACCATTAGGAGAAAACGCATTTGGGAAAGTTAGTTCCTGGAAGCAAGGTTTATTTTTAACCAAGAAAGAATCCAGTTTAGGGCAAAGTTCGCCTGGCAACTGCACCAATACTGTATACCAACCTGTATCTTGTACAGAAATGATTGCTGATGTTTCTCCCGTGCTCCATTGATATGAAAGGGCTGTAGAATCTCCGGCAAGAAACACACTTTCTCCAGCGCAAGTTTTTATTTCTTTTACTTTACCGGTATCTGCAAATTGAACATTTACAGTGATGGTATCGAATGCAGTACAAGCTAAACTTCCATTACTATTTACTTCTATGATGTAAGTTGTAGTGCTATCGGGAATAACTTCAACTTCTCTGTCTGTTGAGAATTCTATACTATCTGTGCTCCATGTAAATTTATAGGAAGAACCAGCCAATGTAGAAAGTAGAATAGGGTTTGATTCGCAAATTGTTGTATCGTTTCCTGCATCAACAGTAGGTAGAGGTCGTACAATAATGTTTCTGCTGTTACCAAGATTCCCGCAATCATTTACTGTTTCTACAAAAATGGGAATTGATCCGCTATTCGGGAAATAAAAATTTACTTCGTTGTTCAAAGAATCAATTACAGTTGCTAAGTTAGAATTCCATGCATAGTAAGTGTCTTCGCTTAGGGGCAAGCGGTATTCTACAGTGTCGCCAACACATACCTGAGGCGGTCCAATAATAGAAACATTGGGTGGTCCAACTACAGTCACATTCGCTATTTCAGAACCGGGGCCTACGCAACCAAAGTTTGTCTCTGTAACATAAACGGTATAATCACCTACACCATTAAAAAGAATTGGGTTAAAAGGCCCTCCTTCGAAAAAATTAGTAATGTTATTCAAACCCCAAACATAAGTTGATTGAAAATTATATGGTTGCATATAAAAATAAAGGGCAGTATTGAAACAAATGGTGGTATCTAAATCGTAATCAACAAAAGCAAAAGTCGCGGGGTCTAACAAATCAATGGTCAGTCCGGCAGGGTTAGGAGCTCCGATTGTTAACCTGATTAGCGTTCCTAATTGATCCCAGCCTTGCGAGGAATTAGTAGAAACAACCCGCATGTAATAATTCCCGGGAGCAAGACCAACAGAGCCGAGATTTGGAAGATTTGGTATGGTTAATAAAACAGTGGTGTCGCTGGTTGCTGCAACGCTACCAATAACTCCAGTGTTAATTACAAAAAAACCATTATAATCGAGGACTTGGAGCTGAAATTCGTTCGGAGCGGTATAGGTTGCTGGAGGAGGATGCACTCCAATTTCGACGGATATCAGTGTGTCGGCACCATTTACATCATCTATACAAAATTGTACATCTACAGCATTATTAGTTTCGATATCACATTCTCTTATACAAAATGGACCCTGCAAAGAGCCTATTGTGTATGGGCTGGTTGCAATTACTCTTAAGTAATAATTACAGCCGGGAGGAATTGGATGGTTTTGTGGAGTAATTAATCCTGATACAGAACCAGGCAAACCAGGGTAACTAGTATCGTCGTTACTAGTTCCTAAAACGTTAGGGTTTGGTGGGAAATTTCCATTAGAATCTGATAGCTGAAGTACGTATGTATTGTTTACGAATACACCAAAAGAATTGAATTTGGTATCAATTACACTGCCTACACAAACTGTATCGGCTGGGTTAGAAATTACTGCAGTAGAGCCAGTAACTACGCTGTTGGGGCAATCAATCACATTGATACAAACACTTGTATCAGAAATGATAATTGGGTCAATATCTCCTCTAACTACTCTAATTCTATAACAAGGATTTTCATTTAATGTAGATGGAATGGCTAAAGTTTGGAGAATTTGAACAGGATTCAAATTGTTAAGTTGGTAAATACCTAAAGAAGTAGCCAAGGAAAAATCTCCAAATTCGTTAGACAATTGAACTTCATAAAATCCATTTCCGCAAAGCTGAACAGGGTTATTGAAAAACAATAAAACAGGGTCGCCTTTGCAAACTGTAGTTGGAGAAATGCTGTCTAACTCTAAACGAACATCATATAAAACGGGGTCGTATTTACCAACTATTCTAAGTCCATCGATACCTAAGGAGCCTGAAAGCGGTTCTTGGGTGCTGCTGTTAATCCACCTAAAACCGAAACGTACATCACTCAAATTATTGAAAACAGGATTGTAAAATTCGTAATACGTCCATTTGTTGATGGAAGAAAACTGTGCATTGGGAACTGCTGTCCAGGGACCACCAAGGGCGCTAAAATAAAGTTCTCCGTAGGCACCAGGATTTCCCTGACAATTGGCATAAAAAACTATTCTAACACTGTCCATTCCTAAGGTGCAATTTGGTCCTGTGCTGGCAAAACGGTCGGAAGCTACCTGAGGATTAAAATTAGCATTAGCAATATTAGGTGAGGCTGAAAAAGTTGCAGAATCTGTAATGTGAAGGTAATTGCTAAAAGGAGCAAAGTTTATTAATCCACCGGTTGTACTATCCTGACTGATTGTATTTGGATACACAGGTGCTCCAGTAAAATCATCATTTACTACCCAAAAATTTGAACCACTGTTATTTCCAACTAATCCGTTATTTAAGGAAAACGAACCTGGTCCATTTTCAAAATCTTCTGAATAAACAAGTATATTTTGCGCATGTGTCAGACTTCCAAATCCAAGTAAAAGCAATAGAAAAAGGCAATTGTAAAGGTGTTTCATGCTGTAGAAATTGATATTTCAAATAAAGAATGAATTTGTGATTAACATTCGCTAAGTTATTTATTTTTTTGAAACATTTTATTTTGCATTCCATTTTTAATAAATTTACAAAGCGTGAAATTTAAAATTGTCCTATTAATTTATGTGTTTTGTTTTATTTGCTTAGGAAAGGCAAGTGCTACGCATTTAATGGGAGGAGAAATTACCTGGGCTTGTCAGGGCAATGGTAATTACATTTTTACTTTGAAACTTTACAGAGATTGTAATGGTAATCCTCTGAATACAAATATTTCTTTAAGGGTTCATAATCATCCAACTGTTACTGCTATTCCAATGCAGTTGTTAAGTGATATAGATATTTCACCTCAATGCAATGGCTCTGGACCAACAATTAGTTGCGCTACAGCCAATGGAAATGATCCAGGAGCAGTTGAGGAGTTTATATTTCGTTCTAATTCAATTAACTTACCAGGTGTGCCTCCAGTTCAAGGTTGGGTTTTTACTTTTGATGATTGTTGCAGGAATTTGGCAATCGATAATTTAGTAATAGATGGTAGTACAGGGTTTACTTTGCGTGCTATTATGTATGCATATAACGGGGCAAACACATCTCCTTGCTTTGATTCATCACCAGTTTTTGCGCAGGTTCCAGCAGTGATTATTTGCGCTGGTAATGCATTTACTTATAACCACAACGCATATGATGTAGATAAAGATTCTTTGGTTTATTCATTTGGTCGACCTTTGGATTGGTTAAATGGAGCAAATTGGGGGGTAAATAGTCCACCTGAATTGCTTTTTCAGCCAGCATACAGTGTTACTAGTCCATTTCCAGGGCTAGGACAAAATGGAAGTATTCCTGCAACATTAGATAACCTTACTGGTGAAATTGCATTTACTCCTAATTATACTGGGAATTTTGTTACCGTAGTTTCAGTAAAATCATACCGCTGCGGCATACTTGTTTCTGAAATTTTTAGAGAAATTCAAGTAGTTGTAATTCAATGCGCTCCTAATACTGCTCCATCTGTTACAGCACCTTTTGTTGATATTACTACAGGCCTACAAACTTCTTTTGTAGATACAGTTCAAGCAGGAGATTTGGTAAGTTTTACGATTACTGCAACAGATAATGAATTTTTGCCAATTGGTGTTGCTCAAACCATAAGTGTGGCTGCATCTGGTGGGCAGTTTGGAACCAATTTTAGTGACCCTGCAAATGGTTGTGCATTTCCTCCTTGTGCAACTCTGAGTCCTGCCCCGCCTGTTGTTCTCGCAAACAATGGCAGCATTACATTTAACTGGCAAACTACATGCGATCATGTAAATTTTTCGACCGATTGTTATGATCCCAGCAATACTTACACATTTGTATTGCAATTTCAGGATGATGCATGTCCGGCGCCTGCATACAGAATTGCTACAGTAGCTGTAGTGGTTGAAGCTCCGCCAATTTTACCGCCCCCGCAACTTCGCTGTACTGATGTTCAAAGCAATGGGAATGTGGTGCTTTCTTGGATTCCTATAACAGATACCGATGGACTTTTTAATGCTTATATGATTTATTCATCATCAGCTGCTGGAGGTCCTTATGTTTTGATTGACAGTGTGTTGAATATAAATCAGGCAAATACAATACTTACCGGAACAAACGCGAATAATGCTCCAGTTTATTACAGAATTAGAACACGATCTAGTTGTGGTGTATTTGGTAGCGTTTTGAGTATTCCTTCCAATACCATAGCCACTATGTTTGTTACAGCAGCTGATGGTGGTTCAGGTCAAATTAATGTCAATTGGACAACGCTTTCAACTCCTCTTTTACCAAGTTCTGTATTGCCATACACGGTGAATAAGCAAGTTTTGCCAGCAGCTTTGGCTTTTTACGCTACTTCACAAACCAATTCAGCCACAGATTTTATGCAAGGTTGCTTGCAAACAATTAACTATCAGGTTTCTCTGCCTGACCAAAGTGGTTGTATTTCCCGTTCAAACATTAATGGAGGAGATTTTAGCAACGACCAGGCGCCCGATGCTCCCGTATTGGATTCTATATCTGTAAATCCTGCAAACAATTCGGTTTATGTTGGTTGGACAGCTTCATTGGCCAATGATGTGAGGGCTTATGTTATTTATCAAACTTCAAATGGAGCTATTATTCAAGTAGATACTGTTTTTGGTGGAAATGTAGAAGCTTTTATTGCGAATAGCAGAAATCCTGATTTGGCTGCTGTAAGTTTTTCAATTGCGGCAATTGACAGTTGTTTTAATTTAAGTCCTGTTTCATCATTGCACACTACTATTTTTAATCGGTTCGATTTATCATCTTGCGAGAATAAAGTTGAGTTATTATTTACTGCATATCAAGGTTTTACTGTAAATTCTTATCAAATTTTTTCTAAAGTAGATGCAGGGAGTTATCAATTGCAAGCCAGTTTACCAGGTAACACTACAAATTATGTTCAGAATAATTTGATTCCAAGTGCAACGTATTGTTTTATTGTTCAGGCAATTGGGGTAGGAGGAAGCAGTACATCTAACGAGATTTGTTTTTTGGCCAATGTGCAGGATTTGCCTGAATTTGCTTATGTAAGAAAAGCAACTGTAACCAATGATGGTTTTGCTTATTCACTATGTTATATTGATACTGCATCAGACGCAGCATTTTACAGGATAAAGCGAGCAAATTATCCTGATACGAACTTTGTATTAATTGGGACTTTCCCAATTCCAGGAAACACTAATTTGGTAGATTTTACAGATTATAATGCAGCAACAGCTACACAAGCATATAGTTACAGGTATTATTTAGTCGATAAATGTGAAAATGAATCGATGATTTCTAATGTTGGACGAACAATCTTATTGCGAGGTGTTGCAGGTGATGGTTTTGTAAATAGGTTGAAGTGGAATCCTTATTTCGACTGGGATGCAGATGTGGATGAATACAAAATTTACCGTTCATTAGATAAAGGCTTAAATTATGAGCTTATTGCTACACAGGAGACTGATACTACCCTTTTGGACTTTGTTGTAGCACAAGTTGACACAATTTTAGAGTTTTGTTATTATGTAGAAGCCATTGAAAATCCAGGCAATCAATATGGTTTCAGAGATACTTCTTATTCAAATGTAGTTTGTGTAGTGCAACAGCCTACGATTTATATACCGAATGCTTTTAGGCCCACAAATCTTGCAGGCAATAACTTATTTAAGCCAATTGGTTTGTATGAAACCTTGGCAAAAAACCATGAATTTAGAATTTTTAATCGCTGGGGCGAGCAGTTATTTTTTACAAAAGACACCAAGGAGCCCTGGGATGGCAAGTATATGAATAGTTATGTGCAAACAGGTGTTTATGTATATAGTATTCGTTTTAGATTTCCGGATGGCAGTTTATATAATAAACGAGGTTCTGTTTTGGTTTTAGACTAAAAAAATACTGTTTTAGAAAAACAAAAAACGCCCATCCGTTTTGGGATGAGCGTTTTTTTACGATTAATAGTTAATTAATGTCTTACGATTCTTTTAGTAATAAAAGTCTTACCTGTATTTATTTTCAACATGTAAATTCCAGTTGGTAAATCCTTGGTAATAATTTCGGTGTTTTCATTACTTTGAGAAAGTACATTCCAACCTTGAACAAGCCTGCCACTTAAATCAACTATTTGAATGTCAGTTGGCTGGATCTGTAGCCCATCTACAAATAAATTTAACTTATCGGTAAAAGGATTTGGATAGATTTCTGGTTCAATTGTTCCTGGAAGAAATTCAACCATTTCTGGTCCAAATTCTTCGGTTTCTCCATCAAAATCTGTTTGCACCATTTTGTAATAAGAAACACCAGATAAAGGTTCGTTGTCTGTAAAAGAATAGTTCTTTTGTTGATTAGAATTGCCGGCACCACTAACAATGCCTACTATTTCATAGTTTACAGCATCTGCACTTCTTTCAATTTGGAAAAAATGGTTGTTAGCTTCGCTGGCAGTAGCCCAGTCTAAAGTTACTTTTTTATCAGTTTGTTTTGCACCAAAGTAAAGTAACTCTACAGGTAATGGGTTTTGGTTGTTTTGAGAACCCAAGGTAAATGGACTGAAGCTAGAAACAGCACCAGAAGTAGTTAAGAAATTCACTCCTCCTGCACTAAATGTACCGCCATTACCATGGTCTTTCCAAGTAGTACCATTCCAACGACAAACTTGTAATGTTGCAGGATTTCCAACTCCGCAAGAATTAGCAGCCCAGCTTAAATTTACAGAAACTGAAGAAGCTCCATTGGTGCGGTTTAAAATCCAGTATTCACAAATACTGATATTGTAAATAGATGGATCTTTCGAACTATGCGCATAACTTCCGTTAGAATTGCTATTTATATATTGTGCTGTAAAATGGTCAGTCGCAACGGCTGGAGCTGTCATACCAATTGGTCTGTAAGATGTTCCATTTCCTAATGGAAAAGTAAATGCATCATTTCCTATCTTTCTTACCGCGCCATTAACATGAGAAGCATCAGAAACTGTACTTGTTGTTACATTGTCATTTAAGGTTAACAAATTGGTTGAGCTATTAACAATGATACCATTTGTAAATGTAATTGCAGTATTAACTGTAATTGGAACATTTAAAGTTAATGTGCCACTTGTTAAGTTTAGGACAAGATTTCTAAAAACAGGAGGTAATGATGCTGAGCCACTAATTTGCTGATTTGTTCCACCAAAAATTGTTTGAGCTACAGAAGCAGCAGGTGAGAATGTAATTGCTTGGATAGAGCCAGTTGTGCTAACATTTCCATTGAACAATGCATTTGCAGTGTATGCTGGATAAAGAGTAAGCGCAGCAGTTTGATTAAAAGTAACATTTCCTCCGTATGTATCACTTGAAACACCCGCTAATCTAAGCTCACCAGTTCCGGTAGTTCTGATTAATGTTGTTCCGTTAAAGACATTTCCTCCATTTGAAGTTGTAACAGTGCTTCCTGTTTGAGTCAAAGAGGCATCATTGTTAAATCTTGTACCGTTCAGGAATAATAGATTGGCCGAAACGCTTATAGATGTGTTAAAAATATTATTTTGTTCTAAATAAATTCCTGTGTTAGCAGTAGCAAACGTTAAGCTTATAGGTGTTCCTGCACCAGTTTGTGTAAGTCCACGAATTCTTAATGTTCCGCTTGTAAATCCTGCTGCACCAATTGAAATGGTTGCTCCCGCCTCCATTGTGCTAGTTCCTGCGTTTTGACCAAAACGAATACCTTGTGAAGTACCTGTAGAAGTAACCACAACGTTATTTGCGAAATTGTGCAAAGTTCCAGTATTTGCCAAGCTAAATAAGCCAGATCCGCTTGAGTTTATGGCGAGTGTGCTTTGGAATATATCAGGGTTTACGTTTCCGTGCACCCAAGAACCAGAACTGCTTAAGTTTAAAGTTGTAGCACCAAAGAATGAATTTCCTCCGTTGCAAGTAACAGCAGCAGTTCCATTTTGGGTAATAGAAGTAACTAAGTTAAATCTGCTTCCATTTAAAAATACCTGAGGTGCTACCAGCGTAAAGTTACTTTCGAATCTGTTACCTGTTTCTAAATAAACAGTTGAGGTACCAGTTAAAGTTAAACTTTGAGGTGTTGTTGTTCCAGTTTGAATGAGGTTTCTTATTCTTAACGACCCAGTTGAATGTCCACTACCTCCTACAGTTATAGTTCTTCCAGATGCTAAAGTTGAAGAGCCATTTCCCTGACCAAATCTAATTCCTTGGCTTGAGCCTGTTGAATTCATGATTATGTTTCCGTTAAATTGATGGCCTGCACCCGCATGTGCAGCATACATTATAGTATTACCTGAATTGGTCAGTGTTAATGTACTATTGAATACATCAGCTAAAGTTAAACCAAAGCAAAATTGACCTGCAGTAGGATTTGTTATGCTAACCGCACCATCAAAAGTACATCCGCCATTGTTGTTATTGGTGCCTGTTCCATTTTTAACCATAGTAAGGGCATTTCTAAAACGAGCTCTGTCTAAATTGAAATTTGGAAATGTCAGTGATACAGCTCCTGTAATGTCAGATCCTTGAAGAAACGAAATAGTTCCAGTACCAGTGGTTTGAGATAAATTGATTGCTGTAGCGCTGGTTTTTGTAATTCCTCTTAAAGCAATTGTTCCAGCAGTTACTCCTCCAGCACCTAAGAAAATTGTACCATTTGGCATAGTAGTTAATCCCCCACCTGCGCCAATGTTTATTCCTCCTGTACTTGCACATGAAACAGTTAAATTGCCGTTTAGTTGATTTGTTGCGCCAACATTAGCAATATTGATAACTCCACTTGCTGAATTGTTAACTAAAGATACATTTCCATTAAAAACATCTCTGCTTATAGAAGCCATAGTGATTGTACCATTTACTGCTGAGGTATAAGTAAAATTACCATTGAAAGTGTTACCTCCATTTGATGAGTTGGTGCTCACAACGGTTTTCGTAACAGAAACATTTCCATTAAAAGTAGAGCCATTGAATAAAATACCAGGTGTTGTAATTGTTAAGTTACCGCTTATGTTGTTATTCGTTTCAAATTGAAAAAGAGTTGAAGCTCCCGTGGCAGATAGTGTCATTGCTTCTGTACCTGCTTTGGTTAAACCTCTGATTATTATACTACCTGAAGTAATAGAAGGAGTTGAAATAATGTGAGGTGAAAGAAGTGTGCTACGTCCATTGTTTTGCCCAAACCTAATACCTGTGCTGGTTCCAGTAGAATTTAAAGTTATAGAATTGTTAAATTGATGACCTAAGCCTGTATGCGCTAAAAAGAAAGCGACGGTTCCACTATTGTTAATTGTTACTGGTCCGTTAAAAATATCAGCACTTACGTTACCAAAAATTACCTGACCAGAAGTTGTATTTGTGTAATTTAACTGACCATTAAAGGTATTTCCACCATTAGAAGTGCTTGCTGAATTTACTGTTTTTGTTACATTCACATTTCCATTAAAGGTAGAGCCGTTGAATTGGGTATTAGATGCGTTTATTGTTAGGTCACCACTAATATTATTTAATGTTTCAAATTGAATTAATGTTGTGGCTCCAGAGGCTGTAAACGTCATGGCTTGCGTTCCTGCTTTTGTAAGCCCTCTTATCATTATACCGCCTGAGGTAACTGAAGGAGTAGAAATAACATTAGGAGAAAGCAATGTACTTAGCCCTCCGTTTTGTCCGAATCTTATTCCTAAGCTTGTCCCTGTTGAAATTAGGGTTACAGTATTGTTAAACTGATGTCCAGTTCCGGTATGTGCCAGGTAAAAGTTACTTGTTCCACTATTATTAATGATGACAGGACCATTGAAAATATCAGCTGAAACATTTCCTAAAGTGATGTTTCCGGCAGTGGTGTTTGTAAATGAAAATGCACCTGTAAATGTGTTGCCTCCAGCAGAAACAAAAGCTCCACCAGAAGATTTTGTAATATTTAAAGTTCCAGCAAATGTTGAAGTGTTAAATGTAGTGCCAGGAAAAGTGAATGTTAAATCGGCGCCCCAAGATGAATTTGGACCAAATGCCAAAGCCCCTGTTCCTGAGTTTTGTGAAAGAGAGATTGTTCCTGTTCCTGTTTGAGTAAAGTTTCTAAAAGTAATTGTACCTGTAGTAACTCCATCATTAAAAAGACTAATAATGTTGCCAGAACTTAAAGTGGTTGTTCCTGCATTGGAACCAAATGAAATTCCACCTGTACTAGAATTATTGATTCTTAACTCTCCATTTAATTGATTTCCAGTGCCAGTTGCAGACAATGCCAAAGCAGCGCTTGTTGCATTGTTATCGAGGCTTAAAGTGCTATTAAAAATATCAGGATTCACATTTTGGAAGGTCCAAGTGCCATTGCCAGTTAAAGTAAAAGTAGTTGCACTCTCAAAAGTGTTTCCTCCATTTGAGGTGATTGCTGTCGTTGAAACCTTGTTAAAGCTGGCAGTGTTTACAAACCTAGAACCGTTTAAAGTAATATTTGGGAAAGTAATGTCTACAGGAGCATTAAAAGTATTATTGGTTTGGAATGTAAATGTTCCAGAGCCTGTAGTTTGAGAAATTGTAATTGGGGTTGTTCCAGATTGAGTTAAACCACGCACAATTAATGAACCTAAAGGAAATCCATCATTCCAGAGTGCTATAACTTTACCAGCAAGTAATGTGGATGTTCCTCCACCTTGCCCAAAGTAAATACCTCCTGCGCTGTTGCAATTAACATAAATATTTCCATTGAATTGATTTGCAGCAGCAGCTCTGGCTAAACCAATACCTCCAGAACCAGTATTGTCGTCAATATAAAGGTCATTATTAAAAATATCTGGAGAAGTACTAGCCATATCGTAATTCCCATTCCCATCAGTTGTAATATACGTTACACCTTCAAATCTATTTCCACCAGTATTAGTAATATTCCCCGCACCAAATTTGCGAATTCTACATTCTGCATTAAATCTGCTTCCATTTAGAAATATGAATGGAAAATCAGCATTTACATTTGCATTAAAAATACTTCCAGTTTCAAACAGCAATCTACCTGCTGTTGCTCCTGTTAAAGTAATTGTGCCCGCTCCTGATTGAGTAAATCTCCTTAATGCGAGGTCGCCAGAAGTAAATCCGTTAACACCAACAGAAATTGTTCGGTTATCAAGTAGAGTTGAAGTACCACCTCCATTTCCAAACCTAACACCACCTGTGCCGGTAGAATTTACAATAATGTTTTGATTGTATTGCGTTCCATTGGCAACATGCGACATGTAAATTCCGGCAGTATTCGTATTGCGGATTGTTACAACACCGTTATAAATATCAGCCGATGTACCCGACATCCTAAATTGTTGATTAGATGTATTGGTGATGCTCAAGGTAGAGTTGAAAGTATTACCTCCAGTTGATTGGTCGGCAACTCCTCCTGATTTAGTAATTGTAACAGGATTGTTAAACGTGCTGCCATTAAATAGAATTCTAGATCCTGTATAAATAACTGAAGCATTTACTAATGTTCCACTAAATGTAACTGATGCTCCAGTCATAGTAATGGTACCATTCATAATTTGCCCTCCACTAAAAACACAAGTTCCTGTAGAAGTTAAAAAGAAACCATCTAAATCTAAAGTTCCCCCAGTAATTGTTATATTTCTAACACCCGGGAGTTCTTCAAATAAAGGTTGATTTACACCTCCGGCTCCATTTATAGTAATGTCATCGGTAGGTCCAGGAACACCTGTAGAAGGTGTCCAGTTAGCTGAATTGCTCCATATCTGTGAAACACTTCCGTTCCAGGTGTAGGAGACCGCAAAAAGATTAGACGTGCAAGTTAAAAACATGGCTACGCCAAGAAGTAGTGAAAATTGGTAGATTTTCTTCATTTGTATTTGGTAGATTTATTACGCCAACAAAATTGAGTTATCAGCAATTTTCTATTAAAAGCTCCGAATGTCCCTACTTACGTTTGTAAGTAAACACGTTTTGAAACTGGGTTTTTAGTTTTTTGTTTGTTTGTTTAAAGTCTCGCTTTATGCTTGTTTATAAGCTGTAAGTGACCTATGCTTGAAAATTTATTTTTTTACTTTACATCAAACATTTGCTGCAATATTGATGTAAGAAATTTGTGGTATGTTAATTTTCATATAAGGAATAAGGATTTATTACACCCACGAGTCCAAATAGATGCACGTTGTTTTAGTTGATTTTAAAAGACTTCAAGAAAAACAGTGCTTAGTTTTGCCTGAAATTTTAACTTTCCGATGAAAAAATAACATAAAAAAAAACGGAACTCATTGTGAAATAAGTTCCGTTTAGTGACGCTATGTAGTTTGGTTAAAATTCCTCTTCTGGTATTGCTTTTTGACCAGCGTCGCGCATGCGTTTAAGTAAAGTAATCTTAAAATCTCTTTCTGCTTTATAAAGCATGGCCACTTTTCTTGTGGGTATGGTTTTTTTAAGTTCTACCAAGTATTTTCTTTGTAAATCAATTGATTTTTGTTGGGCCGAGAGCTCATCTTCTAAAGCTTTATCAATTTCTTTGTCGCTCATTACTGCCAATTTATCATTGGTAGATTTACGTAATTGATTTTGTTGCTTTTTTACTTCTTCTAATTCGCCACTAAATTGATTGTAAACTGGCCAAAATTTAGTAGCTTCATCAGGACTTAAGTTTAAACGTTCGGTAATAAAAGCTATACGTTGTGCTTTTATTTTATCTCTTATTGGGCCTTTTTGATCTTTATTGGTTTGTGCAGAAATTCCTTGGAGAAACAGGAAAAAGATAATTATTGCTTTGATTTTCATGATTACTTAATTTTTACATTTCGTTGATGATGTCATTAATGTCAACATCTTCGTCGAGTAGGTAGTTTTGAATGTTGGTAGTTTCGGAGTCTGATTTTGATTTGTGAAAAGTAGAATCTGCATTCGCAAAGTCGCTGTAGTCAAGAATTTCTTCGTCGCTAAGTTCGTCAATTATTCCTTCTTGGTAAACGTAATTGCTTATTTCGTCTTGTTCAAACACTTCATTAGGTTTGTTTAATATTTTATAGCTTACAACTGCAATAGTTACTAAAGTTGCAGCAATAGCTAAAAGAGGCGCTGGCTTGAGTAGTGGGGTGAAACGAATAACTTTTGATTGATTTTCTTCGGCAATCCTTTCGGCAATTTTGAGCGGAAACCTATCGAAATAGCCATCAGGGACACGAAAAGGGTTTTCCCTATTCATGCCTTCAGGCAAATTATCGGGTATGTCGTCGTGTTTCATGTGTGCAATGAGTTTTGTTTTTAAATAAGGTTTAAATCTGTTTTATAAATTCTTCAATCTTTTTTACTGCATGGTGGTAAGATGCTTTTAATGCACCTACAGAAGTTCCTAGAATTTCTGATATTTCCTCGTATTTAAGGTCATCAAAATACTTCATATTAAATACAAGCCTTTGTTTATCAGGCAGCGTAAGCAATGCTTGTTGTAATTTCATTTGGATTCTATCTCCACTAAAGTAGGCGTCTGTTTCTAAATTTTGAGAAAGTTGATACTCAACGTCCACCATCGGGACAAAGAATCTTTTTTTCTTATTGTTCAGAAATGTGATGCACTCGTTGGTGGCAATTTTATACAACCAGGTGTATATTTTGGAATCTTCCCGAAAATTATCGAGCGCTTTAAATGCTTTTATAAAAGTATTTTGAAGAATGTCGTCAGCATCGTCGTGGTCGAGCACCATTTTGCGGATATGCCAATACAAACGCTGCTGATACTGGCGTACCAACACGTTAAACGCATCGTTGCGTGTTTTGACATTTGCAAATCGATCGAGTATTTCCCGGTCGCTGATTTCTTCCATGTATTCCGATTAATATCGGCAAACTACACCTTTTTTTATTTACGAGAGATTGCTTTTATCGCCGCATTAACAATATCTACAGTATCTAAACCGTATTTTACCATTAATTCTTCTGGCGTACCGCTTTCTCCGAAACTGTCGTTTACTGCTACAAACTCCTGAGGTTTTGGTGAATGCATAGCCAATACTTGTGCAATGCTATCTCCTAAACCTCCGTTGCGCTGGTGTTCTTCTGCAGAAACAACACATCCGGTTTTGTTTACCGAGGCCAAGACGGCTGCTGCATCTAATGGTTTAATTGTATGAATATTTATTATTTCAGCATCAATTCCTTTTTCAGCTAAAATCTCAGCAGCTTTCAATGCTTTCCACACCAAATGACCTGTAGCAAAGATACTTACGTCTTTTCCAGACTTTAGGTGAAGGGCTTTTCCGATTTCGAATTTTTGGTCTGCTGGTGTAAAATTAGGCACTTTCGGACGACCGAAACGCAAATACACAGGACCAATATGTGCAGCAATGGCAATGGTTGCCGCTTTTGTTTGGTTGTAATCGCAAGGATTGATTACAGTCATGTGTGGCAGCATTTTCATCATACCGATGTCTTCTAAGATTTGATGTGTTGCACCATCTTCTCCTAAAGTTAAGCCTGCGTGTGAGGCGCAAATTTTTACATTTTTACCTGAATAAGCTACACTTTGACGAATTTGGTCATACACGCGACCTGTAGAAAAATTGGCAAAAGTTCCTGTAAATGGAATTTTCCCTCCGATGGTCATTCCAGCTGCTAAACCAATCATGTTGGCTTCGGCAATACCAGTTTGGAAAAAACGCTCAGGAAATTCTTTTTGGAATGCATCCATTTTTAATGAACCCGTTAAGTCGGCGCAAAGTGCTACCACTTCAGGGTTTGTTTTTCCTAATTCTGAAAGTCCTGCTCCAAAGCCTGAGCGGGTGTCGTTTTGGTCGGTGTAGGTAAATGTTTCCATAAGTTTATTTCAAGACAACTTGCTGAGAAGTGCCGGGTTGAACGGTGAATGATTTTTCTATTGTAAATAATGTTTCGCGAATGGCTTTGCCTCTGAAGACTGCCCTGTATTTTCCTGGTTGTAAGCGAACTACTTCTTGCTGTACATTTTCGCTGAGGTTGCACACCCATGTGAGTTTTCCTTTATCTTCGAGCAAAATAGCAGCGATGCCTTGTTGGCTAAATTGAAAGTTGATGGTGCCTGGCTCGTCGATTTTTACAGTGGTGGTATAACTCTGACTAATGTTCACGTCTTTTACCAAAGTGCGCGGTAGCGTTAGAACTTCGAGGTCGTATTTGCCAACTATTAGTTTTCTGGTTTCTTTGAGTGGTTGCACTTCCAGGGTTTGCGTTTCGCCCGATTTGCGAATTATACATTGCAAATCTTTGAAAAAACCGCCATCTCCAGCTTGCAATTTTAAAAAGCCTTGTGGCGCATCTATAGGAATAACGGTATGTTTCCCAGCAGTAAGTTTTACGTCTTTCTTTTCAACTTCCGGAATGGTGTGCACTACAATTCTATAGGTAGAAAAATGGTCTAAGCGCAATGTATCAGGCAAACCACGTTGATTAAGTGTATGTACAAAATTGTATTTAATGGCACCTGTTGTTTGGTCATAAAATGTCATGGCAACATCTGTTTCGGTGGGCTTTCCGTTTTTGTCGAGCAGGCTTACCTGACAAGTTGTTTGGTTCAGTACCTGTGAAATAATAACGTTGAGCACTTGCTTGAAACCAGATTCGCTGGATGCATCATAATAATTACCAATGCAACTGAAAGACTTGGCAATGTCATCGTCTAATTTTCCTACGCCAACAATAAATGGCCTTAATACAATTCCTTTGCTTTGGAGCGCGGCAGAAATTGCACAAGGGTCGCCACCGCATTCTTCTTTGCCATCGGTAATGAGTAATACTATGTTTCGCGCATTTTTATCGGGAAAATCTTTGGCGCAAGCTTCTAATGAAAGCGCAATAGGCGTGGTTCCGCTGGGTGCAAGTTTATTGAGTCTTTGTTTTATTTGAAAGGCATTGTCGCGGGCAAATGCTACTTCAAGTTTGGTATCGTCGCAATCTTGCGGTGGGTATTTTTTTTGGTGGCCGTAACAGCGCAATGCCATTTGCACGTTGGGCTGGCTGTTGAGCGAATCTACCATTTGACCAACAAGGCGTTTGGCGATATTGAATTTAGAATCGCTTTCCCAAATGCCGAACATGCTATTGGAACAGTCGAATATGAGCAAAATGCGCGTAAATGGAGGTGCTGCCGGTTGGGCGGGCGCTGGAGTTTTTTGTGACCAAAGTGTTGAACCGATTAACAATGCGCATACAAGCAATGCAGCCCGGCTTAGGGATAGCAATGAAAAGCCCTGCGCTTTTTGTATACATATATATGAATCAACAGCTTTTAGCGCAGGCTTGGAATGGATAGCCCGACCCCTTGCGACGCAGGAGCAGGGGGAAGCCCCAAACTTATATTTTACTGTTGAATTCAATTTATATTTTAGTAATCGCCGAGTGTTTCTTCTTGTTGTGCAAGCGCTTGTGCCAATTGTGCATCGTTTGGAGCTACGCCGTGCCATTTGTGAGAGCCCATCATAAAATCGATACCTGCGCCCATTTCTGTTTTCATGAGGATAACGATAGGCTGGCCTTTAAAAGTATGCTGTTTGGCTACTTCCATAATTTCGAGCACGCTGGCAATGTCGTTTCCGTTCATGTGCAACACTTTCCAGCCGAAGGCTTCCCATTTGGCTTGTAAATTTCCTAGTGAAAGCACCTGCTCTGTAGAGCCGTCAATTTGCTGACCGTTCACATCAACTGTTGCAATAATGTTATCGACTTTGTTGGCTGCGGCGTACATGGCAGCTTCCCAAATCTGGCCTTCTTGCAATTCGCCATCGCCATGCAAGGTGTAAACAAGGTTGGTTTCTTTGTTTAATTTCTTGGTAAGAGCAGCGCCAATTCCTACAGAAAGTCCCTGGCCAAGTGAGCCCGAAGCAACACGGATGCCCGGCAGATGCTCTTCGGTAGCTGGGTGACCTTGCAAGCGGGAATTTAGCTTGCGAAAGGTGTTCAATTCAGCCACAGGAAAGTAGCCCGAACGCGCCAAAACACTATACCAAACAGGCGAAATATGTCCGTTGGAAAGGAAGAAAAGGTCTTCGTTATGCCCATCCATTTGGAAATTGCTTGGATTGTGTTTTAGGATGTGAAAGTAAAGTGCCACAAAATAGTCGGCGCAGCCTAAAGAGCCGCCTGGGTGACCTGAGTTAACTGCATGCACCTGACGAACGATGTCGCGGCGTACCTGCTTTGCTATATTTTGAAGTTCTGAAATTGTTGCCATGCGGCGAAAGTAAGCCGAGCAATTTTAAGTGGCAAGAGGAAAAGTAAGAGGTTATAAAGGAGTTTTGAACGGTTGTTGTTTTGGCACTCCCCGCGATTGCATTTTTTTATTGAAACAGCATTTTGGTGCGGGTCGTGTCTTCGGCCATAGTTGCCTCCTGCGTCGGCAAGCTATCTGCCTCAGCCACTAGTGCGGGCGAAGGGTAAAGTTTGTGCAGGTTCGAAAAAGTAAGCGATGAAATATCTATTGAAAATAAGTCTTAACGATTATCTTTGCCAACTTTTTTGAAAAAGATATGGCTTTAAAATGTGGAATTGTTGGTTTGCCAAATGTTGGAAAATCTACCTTGTTTAATTGTTTGAGTAATGCAAAAGCTCAGGCTGCAAATTTTCCTTTTTGCACAATAGAACCGAATGTGGGTGTAATTACAGTTCCTGATGAGCGCTTAACAGCATTGTCGAAATTAGTAAATCCAGAACGCATTGTGCCAACAACGGTGGAAATTGTTGATATTGCAGGCTTGGTAAAAGGAGCCAGCAAAGGCGAGGGTTTGGGTAATCAGTTTTTGGGAAATATCCGCGAATGTGACGCTATTTTGCACGTATTGCGCTGTTTTGATGATGACAATGTAGTGCACGTTGATGGAAAAGTAAATCCGGTAAGCGACAAAGAAGTGATTGATTTAGAATTACAACTCAAGGACTTAGATACTGTTGATAAGCGTTTACAGAAAGTAGAGAAATCGGCAAGGGCAGGAGACAAGGAAGCAAAACGTGCCCAAGATATTTTGAGCAGATTTAAACAAGTATTAGAACAAGGGAAATCTGCCCGCAGTGTAACTTTTGAAAGGTTAGAAGATATTGAATTTGCCAACGATTTATATTTGCTTACCAATAAACCTGTATTATATGTGTGCAATGTGGATGAGGCGAGCGCAATAAACGGAAATAAGCATGTAGATGCAGTTCGCGCTGCTGTAAAAGATGAAAATGCAGAAATCTTAATCATTACTGCTGCTATGGAAGCAGAGATTTCGCAATTAGAAACTTACGAAGACAAGGTTGCATTTTTAAGCGAAATTGGGTTATCAGAACCAGGCGTAAACAAGTTGATAAAATCTGCTTACCGCATGTTGGATTTAGAAACCTATTTTACCGCTGGAGTTAAAGAAGTTCGCGCTTGGACAATCACTAAAGGAATGCGCGCACCGCAGGCTGCGGGCGTAATTCACACCGATTTTGAAAAAGGATTTATTCGTGCGGAGGTAATTCATTACGACGATTATATTAAATACGGTTCAGAATCGGCTTGTAAAGAAAACGGGAAGTTAGCTATTGAAGGAAAAGAATATGTGGTGCAAGATGGTGATGTGATGCATTTTAGGTTTAACGTTTAACAAGAGGTTTCTTTAATGGCTTCAGGTTTTTTTGCAATTTTAGACGACATAGCTGCTTTGATGGATGACGTTGCCATAAACGCCAAGCTTGCAACAAAAAAAACTGCTGGTATACTAGGTGATGATTTAGCCGTAAATGCTGAAAAATCAACCGGCTTTGTATCATCTAGAGAAATTCCAGTTTTGTGGGCCATTACAAAAGGTTCCTTTATCAATAAGTTGATTATTGTTCCTATAACTTTATTGCTGAATGTTTTTTTACCAGCCGCCATAATCGTAATACTTATAATTGGAGGGTTTTACCTTGCATTTGAAGGAGTAGAAAAAATTGCAGAATATTTCTTTCATAAAAAACAACCTGCACAGCAAGCAGCTGTTGGTGAAATTAAAGAAGCTGCTGAATTGGAAAAAATAAAAATCAAATCAGCCGTAACCACCGACTTTATTCTTTCTGTTGAAATAGTAATTATAGCATTAAGTACGGTTTTAAACGAAAACTTAAGTATGCAAATTTTAACGGTATCGGTCGTTTCTGTAATTGCTACTGTAGGCGTTTATGGCATTGTTGCGCTGGTTGTTCGTATGGACGATTTTGGGTTTAAGCTGATTGAAAAATCGAAATCGAAAGGTTTTTTAAATATGCTGGGTCAGTTTTTAGTAAAAGCATTACCCATTTTTATCAAGATATTTTCGGTAGTTGGAACAATTGCATTGTTGCTTGTTTCGGGCGGCATATTTGCTCACAACATCGAATATTTGCATCATATTTTATCTGGTTGGCCAAGCATTTTAAAAGAATTTTCTTTTGGAGTAATAGGCGGAATACTGGCCTTGGTTTTAATATCTATTGCCAAAAAAATTATTTCGCTATTTAAAAAGCAAAACAAATAGAATACCTTGTTTTTTTATAAGAAACTAGTGATGTGATGCATTAAAGGTTTTATGTGTAGCTTGAATTGTAGTTTTGACGCATTAAAATAGAAAATCAATTCTTCAATTTTTTAAATTTATTATGATTATGAATTCTTTTAATGAAATGGGAAAACCAATGCAAGTAAACTTTAGACTTTTATCTTTTTGTTTTATTGTCTTTTCTAGTATGCTTCATGCTCAAAAAAACATTCCAACAGTGAAGATTGGTAAGCAAGTTTGGATGAGTAAAAACCTTAACACTTCAACTTTTAGAAACGGAGATGTTATTTTACACGCCAAAACAGATGAAATGTGGAAAATGGCGTATGAAAAAGAAATTCCAGCCTGGTGTTATTTTGGAAATGACGCTGAAAATGAATCAAAACTAGGTAAACTCTATAATTGGTTTGCAGTGAATGATGCGCGAGGCTTGGCTCCAAAAGGATTTCATGTGCCAAGTAAGGCAGAATGGGATATTTTAGTGTCATTTTTAGGTGGACAACCCGTAGCAGGAAAGAAAATGAAAAATAAAGAAGGTTGGCCGGATAATGGAAATGGTACCAATGAAAGTGGATTTTCAGGTCTTCCAGGAGGAATTCGGTTTTATGTAGGTTCCTTTGCAAAAGAACGCAAATATGGGCATTGGTGGACTTCAACAGCACTTCCACCTTTTTATGCATGGCAGTATTACCTGTTACATACTGATGACGGCATTGGCTTTTACAGCAAAGATTTCGGCAAAGGCACTGGATTGTCTGTTCGTTGTGTTTTAGATTAAATTTTCAGCTCTTGGAATTTTTGTGAAACGTTATTTGCCTATTGCTCTTTTAAGAATTTTCGGATTCATTTAAATAGAAATTCTATGATTTTAATTTATAAAATACTCCTAAGTGCTTTATAAAATTTCTCTTTTTTCTAAATCTCTTGCAGTATGGTGAATGGTTAGAATATCAATTCTGTCAGAATCAATTATTTTGTAAATAATTCTATAATTTCCTACATTCAATTCTCTTATCTCAACGTCCCCTTTTTCTGGAACTTCTTTCCCCAATAAAGGAGCATTTTTCAAAAACTGTGTTCTTGTTTTTAGCTTTATCACCTCTAATTTAGCATATTTCTTTGAGTCTTTTGCGATAAACTCGTAAATGCTCTTCAAATCTAAAAGAGCTGTTTTTGTCCACCTTATTTGAACCATTTTTCGAGCTCTTTTTCAAGTTCAGTTTCCGAAAATGTTTCTCCTTTTTCTGATTCTTTTTCAGCTCTCTCAATCTTGTCCAATAAAATCAACTTATCCATTAAATCGTCTAGCGAAAATTCTTCAGGAAGGGTTTCAATCGTTTCTTTTAATTGTTTCTTGCTTATCATAATTCTGAGGTTATGTCAAAGATACATTTAATTTCAATTTTTACTTATCATTTAACATCACCTTTTTCCTTTGCTGATTTTCCAAATTCTTCACAACCATTCAAGCCAAAGGTTGTTACTTTGTAGCACTTTAAATCATCTATGAAACGTTATTTGCCTATTGCTTTGCCCATTTTGATTTTAATTGGAATGGTATTTTTTTATTTGAATGCTGATACTCATCAAAAACCATTTAAAACACTACCAATTTTAGGAAATCACAGGATTGATTCTGTGGAGGTAAATGGAAAAAAACAGTTAGATACAGTTTATCATACGGTAACAAATTTTGCATTTACCAATCAAGATGGTGAATTGGTTACCAAAAATGCTGTTGCAGGAAAGATTTATGTGTGTGATTATTTTTTCACAACCTGCAAAAGTATTTGTCCTGTTATGAGCAAACAACTCGATAGGGTTTATAAGGCGTATGAGAAAAACGATAAAGTAATGATTCTTTCGCATACAGTTGACCCAGAAACCGATACTCCGGCTCAGCTGAAAGAATATGCATCGCAATTTAAAGCCGACAACAAAAAATGGATTTTTTTAACGGGAGAAAAGCCAGCACTTTATGAAATGGCAAGAAAGAGTTATTTGCTCAATGCGGAAGAAGGAAACGGAGGAGAAGAAGATTTTATCCATACCCAAAACTTTGCGCTGGTTGATGGCAAAGGCCGTATTAGAGGATTTTACGATGGCACCAAAACCAATGAAGTAGATTTATTAATTACCGATATCGGTTTTTTATTGAAAGAATCTGAATTGGTGCAATAGCGAATTTTATATTTTAGCGCAAAATTTAAAACAACATGGGAAGAGCATTTGAATTTAGACGCGCCAGAAAAGAAAAACGCTGGAGCAAAATGGCAAAGGACTTTGTGAAATTGGGGAAACTCATTTCTATTGCAGTAAAATCTGGCGGTCCAGACCCTGAAACAAATGCTCCATTGCGCGCTGCCATTCAAAATTGCAAGGCCATTAATATGCCGAAAGACAACATCGAATCGGCTATAAAACGTGCTTCTTCAAAAGACGCAAAAGATTTAGACGAAGTTGTTTACGAAGGTTATGGACCTTATGGTGTTGCCGTTCTGGTAGAAACCGCCACAGATAACATCATGAGAACAGTTGCAAATGTTCGTATGTATTTCAACAGAGCAGAGGGAACTTTAGGAAAAACGGGTAGTTTGGATTTTATTTTCGACAGAAAAGCTTCTTTTAAGTTGAGCCCTGAAGGCATTGATATGGATGAACTAGAGCTGGAATTAATCGATTTCGGTTTGGAAGAGATTTTTGAAGAAGAAGGTGAAATTCATATTTACACTTCATTCAAAGATTATGGTACAATGATGACTGAAATTGAGCGAAGAAAGTTGTCAATTATCAGCTCAGAATTAGTTAGGTTGCCATCAACAACAGTAGAATTAACAGAAGAACAAGAAGAGGAAATCAATAAATTAGTTGAGAAACTCGAAGACGATGAGGATGTTCAGGCCGTTTTTACGAATATTAAATAAGTAAATCTAAATTTCTTTACCACACTTAAGTTATTGTTTAATTTACTTATTTGTGTTGTACGATTAACTTTTTAGTTACAAATCCATTGTTGGTATTCACTTGTATCAAATAGAAGCCATTTGTTAGTGTTGGGGTGTCTATTTGATAATAATTTGATGAATTATTTATTTTTATTTGCTGAATTAATTTTCCGGAAAGGTCGGTAATATTGATATTTTCAATTGCAACATTGCTTTTTACGAAAGCTGAATTATTCGCTGGATTTGGGTAAATTGTTAATTGAATTTCCGTACTATTATGATTAATTGAATTAGGTTCTAAACCTTTGTAAAAGCTCAAACCACCTCTTTTGTTTCCAATCATCATATCAATAAAACCATCATTATTTAAATCGCCAAAAGCAGGAGCTGAATAAGTTCCGAGGTCGATGTTAGAAAATGTAGAATCTATTAATTGAAAAGGAGCATTTATGCTGTCAGCGTTGATATTCCAAAGAAATAGCTTTCCATCTTCAGAACCCGAAAACAAATACAATTCATCAAATTTCTTAAATACCTGTGGGCAACTATAACCAAAGTTGCTGATATTTTCATTCACTGTTTCAGCACCACCCCAAAAAGCATTGTCGGAAGTTCCACTAAAAACAGGATTATTTTGTGTGCCTAAGTTTAAGTAATAAGCAATGTTTCCAGGTTTACCGCCAACAATCAGGTCTTTTTTATCATCATTATTGATATCGTAAAAAGTGGGTGAAACATAATTAATTGGAGGAATGGCATCAAACACGTCCGTTACATTTTCAAATGTAAAAGCACCTGATGTGCTTCTCAAGTAATAGATTGTACCGAATAAAGTTCCAAATACAATGTCTAATTTCCCATCTCCAGAAATATCTACCAAAGTTGGTGCTAGGTTTTTTAAGTTAAGGCTTCTCAGATTTCCTAAGTTGTTATTTCTTAAAACAAAACTTGGGGCAGAAGCATTGCCAACATTTTCGAAAAGATGCAATGCCCCGCGATAATTTCCATCAATACCAATTAAACCTGAACTTTCAAATTCCCCGTAATTTCCAATAACTAAATCTAAATCACCATCATTATCTAAGTCGCCCAAAGCTGGATAAGCAGCTCTTCCAACATCTATTTGCTGATCGGTAAGAAAAGGAACTTCGGGCCCTGTGAAATCAAAAGCCGTTGAAATTGTTGGATACATTTTAGCTGTTCGTCCAAAATTGATGCTTTGGGTTTCTGTATTAGGAGCAATTATCAAATCTACATCACCATCATTATCTGCATCAACTTGAAATGGCGCTGGAAAAACCTCTATGTTAAAATTGTTATAGGCAACTGGATAATTATTTGGGAAATCTACAATTACATCATTTTCATTAACTGGCTGGTTTATCAGGGTAAGTAGTTCAGGGTAGGAAACATCGCCTAAAAGCAAATCGGCATCGCCATCATGGTCAATATCTCTGGCCAATTGTGCAGAACCAGAATGTCTAAAACCTGAAAATCCAGCACGGTCGCAGCTGTCGTTGATTGTGATTGAATTGGTAGTACCGTTTTCAGTAAAGTTTCCCCAATTGTCTGAAGATTCTTCGAAGATTAAACTGTCCCTATTGCTGTATAATTCAATTGAAAGATTTTTATGGTATTCCATGCAGGTTCCCAAAATGTAGAAAGTGAGAATATCTAAATCTCCATCGCCATCCACATCATCAATTGCAGGTAAATCGGCCCTGCTTACAAACAAATTTAATTGGCTATTTCCATAATCTGAATAAATTAGGCTATTTACCAATTCAAATTGAGGGTTTCCTGCAACAAGTTGGGTATTTTTATAAACTGCAATTCCACTGCTTGTTGAGGTAAACAAATCGTTCAAGCCGTCGCCATTGTAGTCTTTTGCTAAAACCCAATCGTTCAAATCAGGAAAAAACGATTCATAAAATGGGTCGTAAATGAATTCAGCATTGTTGCCAGTTGCTAAATAAGTAAGCAGTTTGTCGCCACTCCTATCGAATACAATTAAATCAGGAATTTCATCGCTGTTTAAATTGATAGAAGAAAACTGTGGAGCATTGTTTCCTCCGGCCCAAGCATTTTTTAGATTGTTCCCGTTAGCTGAAAGTTTTACGGGAATAGTTGCATCAAATCGAAAGGAAAATGGAGCAATTCCTTGAGAAAAAGCTCCTTTTACAAAGAGCATCAACCATAGAAATACGTTCCATTTTTTCATCAATATTCTACCAGGTTAATGATTTGATGCGTGTATTTTTCTAGGAAACTTCTACCATTTAAAAATGACAATTCTACAAGAAAAGAACAACCTGCAACTTTACCGCCTTGCATTTGTATAAGTTCAGCAGCCGCTCCAGCCGTTCCGCCAGTTGCTAATAAATCGTCGTGAATTAAAACGTTCCAATCTTCTTGAATGGTATCTACATGCATTTCAACTGTAGCTGAGCCATATTCTAAATCGTATGAAAATTGAATGGTTTCGTAAGGTAGTTTCCCTGCTTTTCTTACTGGAATGAATGGAATATTGAAGTGTTGTGCGATGAGCATTCCAAACAAAAAGCCACGACTTTCAACACCAACAACGGCATTTAATTCGTAATCTTTAAAAGGTTCGCATAGTTCCTTTACAATTTCTCTACACAACAACGGATTTTCTAAAATAGGAGTAATGTCCTTAAACATAATTCCTGGCTTAGGAAAATCAGCAACATCTCTTATGGTATTTTTAACTTTTTCTTGAAGATTCATTTTAAAATCAAATAATGCTGCAATTTCTCGAATATTTCTGGTTTCACAGCATAAATGTTTTTAATTTCTGATAAACTCTGGAATGCCCCGTGTTTGGATCTATAATTTGCAATTGCTTTTCCGATACCATACCAGCAATAAGGGTGTTTTTGCAACGCTTCCGAACTACATGAATTAATAGGAATTTTAGTAATTAAATTGGTGTCAATTTTAATTTGAGATTGGATGTTGTAGAACATTGTATCATTCATTCCTTTAATTTCATACAATTGTTCTTCTGAATAAATTCCACCTAAGCGCTCTTTAAAAAACCAGATTTTTTTTGCCCAGTATTTACCAACTCCTCTTAAAGCTAGAAGATCTAAAGTATCTGCCGAATTAATTTCTAAAAGCGTAATTCTTAAAGCCTGATTGGTTCCTGCTTTTTTATTTGAAAAGGTGAAGTTTTTATTTTCATTTGATTCGGTCTTTTTAGGAAGAGAAATGCAGTTTTCTAATTGGTTATACCTACTTTCATCTATGCAATAAAGTTTTTTAAGGTCTTCTTTGTAAACGAATTTTCCTCCTTTGTTTCTGAATTTTAAAATAGAACTCGTTTCTTTTTCAGAAAATCCTAGTTTCATCCATTCTTCATTGCTCGTTTTGTTTGGATTAAAAGGGAAACAAGCAGGCAGTGTTTTAAATTTCGATTTTCTTTGCTCGTTGATTTCTGCTTTTTTTATTTGCTCCATTTGTTGCATCCATTTGCTGGCTAATTGCATTTCTTCGGGAGAAAATTCCTGCATTTCAGTATCGAAATATGGCCAAGCAATTCTGATTGATTGTACAATTAGAATGAGAGAAAATAAAACAATTATTCCTCTTTTCTCCGTATGAGAGAAGTTTATAAATTCCTGAATGATGCTTTTCATCTTTTTATTTTTTTGATGAAATTACTTGCAACAAATCAGTTTATCATGCAAATAGACGTGTATAAACGTTTATTAAACGTTTAATTTTATGAAGCTAAATAGATATTAAGCTTTAACTGGAGACTTTTTTATTTTGATAAGGTACTTTTTCAAATCAATCTTTACTTCACCCGACAAAACTAACAAAGCAATAATATTGGGAAATGCCATGGCTAAAATCATCATGTCGCCTAGGTCTGTAACTGCTTTTAAACTCAATGCGCAACCTAATACTGTGCAAGTTAAATACAAGATTTTATAGGATAGTGTGCTGAAAGTTGATTCTCCAAATAACCAGGTCCATGCTTTAAGTCCGTAATACGACCAGCTAATCATAGTTGCAAAAGCAAATAGAAAAACTGCTAATGTCAATAACAAAGGAAACCAAGAGATGATGGTTCCAAACGCCCTTGATGTTAAAGCTGTACCTTCAATGTTTCCTGCATTGTATTGTCCTGTGAAAACTATTACCAAAGCTGTCATGGTGCAAATTACTACAGTATCAATAAAAGGTTCTAAAAGTGAGACAATACCTTCGCTCACAGGGTCGTTGGTTTTTGCTGCTGAATGAGCAATGGAGGCTGAACCAATACCAGCTTCGTTAGAAAAAGAAGCTCTTTTAAATCCAATAATCATCACCCCTAAAAATCCACCTTTAACAGCCGTACCCGTAAATGCTTCAGAGAAGATAAGTTGCGCAACCTCCAGCATTTTATCGAAATTCGAAAAAATAATAAACAAACTGCAAGAGACATATAAAATGGCCATAAAGGGAACAATCTTCTCTGCCACCCGTGCTATGGAATGCAGGCCGCCAATAATAACTGAACCAGTTAAAATTGCCAAAACAAAACCAATCCAAAGGTTATAGCCCTGAAGTACGGGGAACTGAATTTCTAATTGGGCAAATGTTTGATTAGATTGGAGCATGTTGCCTCCTGCTAATGCACCACCAACGCATAAAATTGAAAAAATAGCTGCAAATAATTTTCCTGTTTTAGGTAATTTAATTCGTTGAAACGCTACAGGAATGTAATACATAGGGCCGCCTGAAACTTCCCCTTTATTATTGATTTTTCTGTATTTTAATCCAAGTGTACATTCCGTGAATTTGGATGTCATTCCGAGTAATCCTGCAACAATCATCCAAAAAGTTGCGCCAGGACCACCGGTCGAAATTGCTACAGCAACACCCGCAATATTTCCTAAACCAACTGTTGCAGAAAGCGCTGTTGCCAATGCTTGAAAATGAGTAACTTCACCTTTGTCTTCGGGTTTGTCGTATTTTCCGCGAACTAAATCAATTGCTAATTTGAAGCACCTCACATTTACAAAACGCATTTGAATTGTAAAGTAAATAGCCCCAGCAATCAGCCACAAAACGATAATAGGCATTGGAGCTCCAATCTCAATTCCCAATGCTTTAAATGGGTCCCAAAAAACAATTTGTTCCAGAAATGCAATGAGCGGTGCAAAAAGCGTATTTATTTTTTCGTTCAAAATGATGCTTTTAGCTTGTTGCTGCTTTCAGTTGTTGGTCTAAAATGGCAAGACCATCTTCGAATTTTCTTGGGTTATAACCTAAAACGCGCATGGATTTATCAAGGTTGAAGCCCGTTCTTGGAGGTCTTTTTGCCGGCTGATTCAATGTAGAAGAAGAAACACGGTTGATTATTGATTTATCTAACTTGTAAAAGTCTGCTACACGTTCTACCAATTCTATTACACTCATATAATCTTTGCCACTGATATTAAAAATTCCATTGGCATGTTTTTCAAAAGCCAATAAGCAACCTTCGGCTAAATCTTCAGCTAATGTTGGCATACGGAATTGATCGTCTACTACATTAATTGGATTTCCTTTTTCTAGCGCACCTTTTGCCCAAAGCACCACATTGGTTCTGCTCATGTGGTCGACCAAGCCGTAAACTAAAATAGTTCTTAAAATGGCCCAGTCTTTTGAATTTTCTTTAACAATTTTTTCTGCCTCTGCTTTTGACCATCCATAATAAGAAACAGGATTTGCTTCAGCTTCTTCATCATATGGTCCATTTTCACCATCAAAAATAAAATCGGTAGACACGTGAATTAAGTGCGCATTGTATTTGTTGCAAGCATCAACAATGTATTGAACAGCTGTTACATTTTGCAAAACACAGCCTTCTTTGTCTGTTTCACAGGCGTCAACATTGGTCATTGCGGCTGCATGAATTACTGCGTCAGGTTTTACACGTTCAAAAATGGCATCTATGTCTGCTTTACTTCCAATATCCATTGGAAAATAATCATAGCCAGTTTGTGTAATTAATCTATTTTCTCCTCTTGCTGTGGCTGTTAACTGAATGTTTCCTCGTTTTAAGCAGGCATATACCAGTTTTTGTCCAAGTAGTCCATTGCTACCTGTGATGAGTAATTTTTTCATTTAAAAATATGGTTTTATAAATCCCAAACCCGACTTCTGTTGCTTTGGATAAATTCTTTGATACGCAATATGAAAGCCATGTGCAGGTAAACTATGATTGGAGAACCCAATGTTAAGAACGAAGCATAAATAAAAAACAACCTGATTTGTACCGTTTTTAAGCGAAGTTTATCGCCTAACCAGGCGCAAACGCCAAAGGTTTGTTTTTCAAAGAAATCTAAAATTGCCTGAATCATTTGCTTGGTTCTAATTACCCGCACGAAAATAGAAAATTCAAATTTCATTTCAAGTATTTTTATTCACAATACTCATTGATTTTCTAACTTGCGCCCAAATTCAAATAACCATTTATGTTAAAAGGCTTTTTCAACGTACCCAAAGCAATTAATGAACCTGTAAAAAACTATGCTCCTGGAAGTGCAGAGCGAGCAGAAATTAAAGCAATGTTAGCCCATTTGCAAAGCATAGAATTAGATATTCCTATGGAAATAAATGGTAAAGCTGTTTTTACCGACAAAAAAATTCAATTGCGCCAACCACATAAAAGAAATCATGTGTTAGGTACATTTTCAAGAGGCGATGAAAGCCATGTAAAACAGGCAATTGATGCTGCATTAAATGCAAAACAAGCTTGGGAAATGATGGCCTGGGAAAACCGTGCAGCCATATTTTTAAAAGCTGCAGATTTAATTGCTGGTCCATACAGAGCAAGGTTGAATGCTGCAACTATGTTGGGTCAATCAAAGAATGTATACCAGGCAGAAATTGATTCAGCTTGTGAAATAATAGATTTTTTAAGATACAACGTGCAGTACATGTCTGAAATTTACAGACAACAACCAGAGTCTTCACCTGGAATCTGGAATCGTTTGGAGCAAAGACCATTGGAAGGTTTTGTGTTTGCATTAACACCATTTAATTTTACCGCCATTGCAGGGAATTTACCTACTTCAGCCGCTATGATGGGCAATGTAGTTGTTTGGAAACCAGCCGATACACAAATTTATGCTGCACATGTATTGATGGAGATTTTCAAAGAAGCGGGCGTTCCTGCTGGTGTTATAAATCTTGTATTTGTAAGCGGACCAACAGCTGGAGATGTAATTTTTTCACATCCTGATTTTGCCGGAATACATTTTACTGGTTCTACAGGAGTTTTTCAAAATATCTGGAAAACAATTGGCGACAATATTCACAAATACAAAACTTACCCAAGAATTGTAGGTGAAACTGGAGGAAAAGATTTTATTGTTGCGCATGCTTCAGCAGACCCAATTGTAGCTGCTACGGCTATTTCCCGCGGAGCATTTGAATATCAAGGGCAGAAATGTTCTGCCGCCAGTCGTGTGTATATTGCCGATAATATTTGGCCAGCCGTTAAAGAAAGATTACTGGCTGATTTGGCAAGCTTCAAAATGGGCCCAGTTGACGATTTTAGCAATTTTGTAAATGCAGTAATTGATGAAAAATCGTTCGATAAACTGGCTTCTTATATTGATGCAGCAAATGCTAATCCTGATGTTGAAGTAATTGCAGGCGGAACTTATGATAAAACAGATGGATATTTTATTAAACCTACAGTTTTAGTGGTAAAAGATCCTTATTACACTACGATGTGTGAGGAATTATTTGGGCCAATAGTTACAATTTATGTATATCCTGCAATTGATTTCGAAGCAACTTTGAAAATCGTAGATGCCACTTCAATTTATGCTTTAACAGGTGCTGTAATTGCTCAAGATAGATACGCTGTAGAACAAGCCACTGTTGCACTGAGAAATGCAGCTGGTAATTTTTACATCAACGATAAACCTACTGGAGCAGTTGTTGGTCAACAGCCATTTGGTGGCGCAAGAGGTTCTGGAACGAACGATAAAGCAGGCTCAATGATTAATTTATTGCGTTGGGTTTCTCCAAGAACATTAAAAGAAACATTGGTTCCCGTTAAGGATTACAGGTATCCATTTTTAGGAGAAGCATAGTTACTTTTTATAAAGTCAGAATTGCTGTATAGAAATATTCGGGAACTGGTTTCACCTAAGTTTTTAAGGTTGTGTTTGTACAAGCTATTTTTGCACAAATAACATATTAATTAAATAAGTGTTATTTATTCGAAAGGAGATTTATGTCTCAATTTTTATTACTTTTGAGATATAGCAATGCTGAAAGTACTCAATTTTAATGTTCATTTAAAAGAACTGTTTTTCTTAATTACAGTGCTTTTTGCGGCCGATCAAATCTTGGCGCAAGACCAACCAATTCTTGGTAAATTTCTAATTACCAAAGTAGGCAGTGATGTATATTTAAATTGGACAATAAATGCAGGAAGTATTTGCAGTGGAATAGAAATTGAGCGCTCCACAGACAGTATTGCTTTCGAAAATATTGGGAATATTGCAGGTACCTGCGGAAGTATTTCAGAGGCTGTTACTTACAATTTTACTGATAAATCACCTATTACGAATAAGAAAAATTACTACCGACTTATTTTTGGAGGAACACAAATTTCGAAGGTAATTTCGATAGAATTTATAGATGTTGAAAAGTTAGGATACCAAATAAGACCACATCCTTTGCTTGATAATTCAGTTATTTATTTCGAGAATAATAAAAAAAACGGCGCATCAAATTGATTTTTACGCAAACAACGGAAGTTTAATGCACAGTTTAACGGTAACCACAGATAAATTTGAAATACAGCGTTCCACTTTTCCGGCAGGATTATGCCATTTTATAATTTCAAATAAGGAAAATTACGCAATTATAAAAGGAAGTTTATTGGTGCAATAAATTGGATTTAATGTTAAGTAAAATTCCATTTTTTTGGGCGTTCCCCTAAACCAATTTTGAGCATTTAAAATTACCAAACATTTTATTTTTTGGTTTAGGGTCGCGTGTTTCGCTGCAAGCTCCTACGGAGGCTTTTCGCTGCACCCGCTAACGCAGCATTTCGTTAAATAGTGAGTTTAAATAAGTATGATTTAACAATACGAAATATGCTTAATTTGTAAATTATTAATCAGTCTTTAGAAATAAATATATTATGAATGATAAACATTTTTTAAGCTCCATTTTTATTGAACAAAATTTTAAAAAAGAAGATTTAGAAACAATTTTACAACAATACCAAAGAATTGAATTTTCTAAGAATGATTTTCTTATTCAGGAAGGAACAACAGCTAATTTCTATTATTTTATGGAAAGCGGCTTTGCCAGATCTTATGTGATAGATTTGGAAGGAAATGATATCAGTACAAAATTCTTTGGTCCAACTGATATTGTAATAGATTGGCATTCCTATTTCTTAAAAACAAAATGCCGCGAAAATATTCAGGCCATTACCCCTTGTGTAGCCTGGAAAATTACTTTCGAAAATTTTATGAAACTGTTTAATATCGAAGCTTTTAGAGATGTTGGCAGAACCCGTTTAGTGAACAATTATTTTGAGTTGAAAACCCATTCCGTTTCGGTAATTGCCGACCCAGCAAAAGACAGGTATTTAAATCTTTTGAAAACCAAACCCGACATTATTCAAAATGTACCTTTGAAACAAATCGCAACTTATTTAGGAATTACAGATACTTCGTTAAGCCGGATTAGAAAAGAAATTGCTGAGCAGAAGTAAATTCTTGTTTAATTAATTGAGATTTAAATACATTTAATTTTTATTGCAGGAAATAATAATTAATCAGTTTTCAAATGAATGCACTGGCACAATACCCAATTCCAACTTGGATTTCTATTTTATTCTTAATCGCTATTCCGCTACCATTTGTGCTAATTACATTATTTACGCACAATGCTGCAAAAAAAATAAATCAACAAGCAGTTTCTAAAATTGTAATCCTATTTTTCATTTTATACCTGTTGTATATTTCTGTTGCGAGTTTTAATGGCTGGTTTAACCAGGTTTCTTTTCCTCCAATGGTGCTGTTGTGTACAACTTTCCCTTATGGATTTTTGCTTTTTGCAGTTTTAATAAATACCAAAAGCTATAAAAGTATTCTTCATCATACAGCAATTGAAGACCTCGTAAAGCTTCATATTTTTCGTGTTATTGGAATTTTCTTTGTGCTACTTGCTTTGTGTAACGCTTTGCCTAAAACTTTTGCATTTATAGCTGGTTTTGGAGATATAATTACTGCTTTAATTTCCATTTTCGTTGCAAAGGCCATTCAAAATAAGAAAAGCTATGCTAAAACATTGACATTGTGCTGGAATATTTTTGGAACCATAGATATCTTATTTACAGCAATTGCAGCCAATGTGCTTACAAAAATATCTATTGAAACAGGCTCCATGGGAGTTGATTCCCTGGCCATGTTTCCTTTTTGCATTATTCCTGCTTTTGCGCCACCAACAATTTTATTATTGCATTGGGCCATTTTCCAGAAAATGAAACAAAAAATGACCTGAAAATCATTTCTTGTCCTATGGCAAGAATAGCCGATTATGCCCATTCTACATTTGTACCATAATAAACAACTAAAAAACAAAACATCATGGTACAGAAAAATGAATTTATGTTATTATTCCGCTTTGAGCCTAATTTTAACTACCAGCCAACAGAAGCTGAACTCAGCGAAATGCATCAACATTGGGGTGCTTTTATTGGTCAAATTGCCTTAGAAGAAAAACTAGTTAGCACACACCAACTTGGTTTTGAAGGAAAACAAATTTTTGCTGATGCTTCTTTGCAAGATGGTATCCATATTTCTAATAAACAGGCAATTGCTGGAAATATGGTTGTAAAAGCCAACACTATAGAAGAAGCAATTGAAATGGCAAAAAGCTGTCCTATTTTACATGTAGGAGGAAGCGTTGAAGTAAGAAGTATTCAACCAATGTAATTATCTAAAAAACTAACTCACTAAAATGAACAAGAAAATGATTTTCATAGGATTAGCAATTGTTATAGTTGCATTTATAGGTTTTGGATTATACAAAGCCAGCGGATTAACGTCCATTCAAATAGTACAAACTACTACTATTAAAGGGTCTAAAGAAGAAGTATTTGATATGGTACGTTATTTAAAAAACTTCCCAAAATGGTCTCCATTTTTAGCGCAAGATCCTGCGCAAAAGTATGAAGTTAAAGGCACAGACGGCAATGTTGGCGCGCAATACCATTGGAATGGTAATGGTGGTAAAGATATTGGTTATCAAGAAATTGTGAAGATTGATATGTTGAATTTTATCGGCTTAAAATGCGATATTCAGAAACCATTTGAAGCCCAGCCAACTTTTGAATATACATTTAAAGAAACTCCAAATGGAATTGAAGTAACGCAGGATTTTAAGGTAAATTCAGAATTAGTTCCTGCTTTTTTTATGTGGTTAGGTGGAGCCAAACAAGGCATGGAAACAACCAACAAGCAAGGCTTAGATTTGCTGAAGAAAGCTGTAGAAAAGGAAGGTTAAATTTTTAATTTTAATTTGAAGAAAATCCAGTTTTATGCTGGATTTTTTTTCTCTGTGTTCTCTGTGCTTCAACCTCTGTGTTCTCTGTGCTATTTATTTCACAGAGGTCACAGAGATCACTCCGCTTGTCGAAGTGAGCTTGTAGCAGGGAGTTCACAAAGGTTGTTGCTCTAAGTTTAAGTAGGTTTTTCTTAGTTTTTTTAATTTATTTTAATTCAAAAACCTTTTGATATAAGTTAGAAGTTAAGGTGAAAAGTCTTTTACGAAACTGAAAGTTTAACATCAACTAATTCCGCATAAGCAATTGGAGCAAACTACCCCGCCAAGGGGTTTTGGCCATTGGGTTGGCGCGGAGTAGTGCGGAAAGTGCGACCCTGACCTTTTATTTAATGATTAAATTAGATTAGAATGTATTAAAAAGGGCAGGGGTATGCCCTAATTTTTGAAAACCAGATATAAGATTTATCATAAATGGTTTTTTTGGTTTGCACATTTCAAATAATAATTGTTGCTTTATGGCTTAAAACCATCTTTATGAAAAACAAATACTTACAGTTTACAATTGCGTGTGTTTTGGCTGTATTGGCCGTGAATACACTTTCTGCGCAAAGCAGAAGATTTCAATCTGAACTTTATAAAATGAGCAGATTAGCTCAAAATAAAGTTACACAAACGGTTAACAGAGAAGTTTGCGCTGCGAATTTTATGTTTACGGGGAATTCTGTCGGACAACAGTTAATTGTTGCATTTTCTAATACCAGTGTGGTAGAAGATTTTACACAAACAGTTTATAGTTGGGATTTTGGGGATGGTCAAACTGACGTAAATCCTGCTCCTGTTCACACATTTGATGTTAATTTTCTGCAATATGTGGTTTGCTTAACAGTTACAAATGTTGTTACGCAATGTACTTCAACATATTGTGATACTTTAAATGTATCTGAATTTTATGTGCAAGAGCCTTGTAATGCAAGTTATGGTTGGAGTCATGATCCATCAGCTTCAAACATTGTATATTTTGGTTCTTATAATCCTGGCAACTTTAACTATTCTTGGGATTTTGGCGACGGAACTCCTGTAATTAGTGGTTATGATGCCTATAGCGCAACACATGGTTTTGCACAATCTGGAACTTACCAGGTTTGTCTTACAGTAACAGATACTCTGAATGACTGTAATTTAACTGAATGCCAAAGTGTTGTGGCGCAAGATATATTGGCCGGAGGAACAGGAAGTGTTACCATTAATCAATTGCCAAATATTGAAACTTCTATTCAAAATATTCTTTTTGGAAATTGTGTAGATGTGAGTAATATTCAATTTAACGGTTCTACATCACAGGCAATTGGTTACTTAAGTGACTCTACCAGCGTTTTAGGATTTGATTTCGGTTTGTTGTTAACTACAGGAACGATATTTAATGCAATTGGCCCTAATAACCAAGGTGGTGCCGGGACCGCTTTGAGCTTGCCGGGAGATCCTTTATTAGACCAACAAATTCCTGGTTATTATACGATGGATGCTGTGAGCATAGAGTTTGATTTTGTGCCACAGGCTGATACGGTAATTGCTTGCGAATTTGTATTTGCTTCTGAGGAATATCCTGAATTTGTTGGAACACAGTATAATGATGTATTTGGATTCTTTATTCAAGGACCAGAAGATTCATTAATTGGATTGCACAACATTGCTTTTTTACCAGGAACAACAACTCCTATTGCTATAAATAATGTTAGTGACGCTTTGAACAGTCAGTATTATGTGGACAATACAAATGGACAAATTTTGCAATATGATGGTTATACTACACCAATTAGTTTGCAATATCCGGTAACACCGGGGCAATCTTACCATTTTAAAATTGTAATTGCTGATGCTGGTGATGGAATTTATGATTCGGGTGTTTTCTTGAAAGGTGGAAGTTTCTTAGGAAATACGCCTTTACCAGCAGCTCGATTTGCTTACAATGCTGATGGTTTAGCTGTGCAGTTTCAAAATTTAAGTTTACGTTCTGATACTTACTCTTGGGAATTTGGTGATGGAGCAACAGCTTCAACAGAAAATCCATCTCATACTTATGATCAGCCAGGAATTTATAATGTACGCATGGGGGCAGGAAATATGTGCTACAACAGAGATACAACAATTACTGTAGCGGTTACTACAACAGGCATATTAGAAATGGACAAGGCCTTGAATTATAAACTAGTGCCTAATGGAAATGGGCAGTTTAATTTGAGCTATGCTTTAATGAACAACAGCGATTTGCAATTGGAAGTTATTTCCATGAGCGGTCAATTGGTGTTTAGCAAATCTTTAAAGAATGCTTCTTTTGGCAATGAAATGATAGATTTATCTGTTTATGCAAGTGGAATTTATCAATTGAGATTAAGAAGTAATAGTTCAGTAGAAACGATTAAGTTTCTGAAGTAATAAGCAGTATAGCAAAAGAAAGGCGCATGAATTTCGGTTCATGCGCCTTTTTTTGTTTTATTCAATTGTCTTATAGCGATTTAAAAAACATTGGATAATTTTTATTCAAATTAAACTTGATTATAGGGTTATAGAATTTATAGAAGTATATTATTATTTTGAAATTCAGAACTTTAGTAATTGTTAAATCAAATACTGGAAATAATGTTTGGAAGTTTGGAGTTTGTTTTTTAGGTAACCCATTTCCCCTTCCCATATGGAAGCGAAGGTAATTGAAGGGAAATTATGTTGCAATTTTTTAAACGTTTATAAACGTTTGATAAACGGATAAACAATAAAAATCAATTTTATGAATCGGAGTTTTTCGTGCCAGTACTAATAATATATTATAATAAAAAAGGCGCAATAACAAAGTTACTGCGCCTCAATCATGTTAATAGATTTTCTTACTAATTCACATTCGGCAAGAAGCTGTATTTCTTTCCAAATTCTAGCATTTGATCAGAGAATGAAGTTGGATATTCAACTTTTACATCAGTAATTTTGCCATCTTTTTCAACAGCAACTAAGCGAGGCTGAATGAATCCTTTGTAAGGAGCAACGTTTAGTTTTGAAAAACGTTCTTTAACTTCTTTATGAATAGCTGGGTCAATTTTAACTCCGTAATTTTCAACCAATGCTTGTCCTGCTTTGAAATCTCCTTGTGATTTAATGCGTTGGATTTCTTTTAATAAATCTCCAAAAAGCACGCGTAATTTTTCGTAATTATTTATTTGAATGTATGTTTTACCATCACGTTTAATAAATTCAGCAACTTTGTCGGCTGCACCTTTTTCCATTACCCATTTAGAAATTAATTGACGGTTACGCATGTGCGCTTCTTCAATAGATTTACCTAAATCGATTCTGTTGAGTTGCAACATCAAACCATTCAATAAATAACTTTCATATTCAGTTTTACCAACTTCTAAAGATGGCATAACGCCAATGTCTACTAATTTCTGGTCATAGATATAATATAAAGCAACCAAATCTGCACGGGCTTCTTCTAATGCATTTTGGTAATTTTTTAAGGTGATATCCGGCGTTGCAATTCCCGGTTCTAATTGTCCACTTGCATGGCCAATAACTTCATGCATATCAGTATGTAATTCTGAAGCGATGTTTCCAAATTCTTTAGCGCGTTTTTTAGTTTCATCATTTAAGCTGAACTCTCCGGTGCTCGGACTTTTTGCTCCTGCAATATTATATGCACCAACAATGTTTCCAAGAGAAACAGATTTAGAACCATGTTCCTGACGGATCCAGTTGCTATTCGGAAGGTTAATTCCAATTGGAGTAGAAGGAGCGGCATCGCCAGATTCTACCACAACATTGATTGATTTTCCAATAATACCTTTTACTTCTTTTTTCTTGTGGTTTGGAAATAAAGGTGCATTGTCTTCGAACCATTGGGCATTGTTTGCGATTGTTTCAATTTTCTTGGTAGCTTCTTTATCTTTAATAGAAACTACAGCTTCGAAACTTGCTTTTTTTCCTAATGCATCTTGATATACTTCAATAAATCCGTTCACCACATCGATTGCAGAATTTACATCGGCCACCCAAGCAATGTTGTATTCATCAAATTTCTTTAAATCGCCTGTTTCATAAAATGTTATTAATAATTCGAGTGCTTTTTTCTGGTTATCGTTTTCTGCAACTGTAACAGCTTTTTTCAACCAAAATACTATGCGCTCAATTGCTTGCGTGTACATTCCGCCAACTTTCCAGGTTTTTTCAACCAATTTCCCATTTTCTTTCACCACTTTAGAATTTAGGCCATAAGAAATTGGAGTTTTGTTGTTTTTATCCATCATTTTACCGTAAAATTCTTCTACTTCTTTTTGCGTAACGCCTTGGTAGAAGTTATTGGCAGAACCTTTAATGTTGTCAATTCCTGCTTCTAAATTCACAGTTTTACTGTCCACTTTAGGGTCGAACATAATAGGTTTTAAGAAGTTCGCCAATTGGTCGGCAGTTTCACCTGGATTTAAAGGCAATGCTTTTTGGTCGCAATTAGTAAGTAAACTTTGGAAAAAGCTGAAGCTAAATTCGGGCATTATTTTATCGCTGGCATAATGGTGGTGAATCCCATTTGAAAACCAAACTCTTTTAGAGTATTCTTCAAATTTCTTGTATTCAGCTGCATTTTTATCGCCTTTGTAATTGTTCCAAATAGCCTCAATTGTTCGGCGAACCAATAAGTTGTGACGGTATTTTTGGTCCCAAATAATATCTCTTCCGCTCAGCGCTGCTTCATACAGGTAATATGCAAGTTCTTTTTGTTTTAAAGATAGTTCTTCAAATCCTGTTACTTGGTAACGCAGCATTTGAACATCTCCAAAACGCTCGGAGATAACTTCAAATGGTGCTTCAGATTTCTTTTCTTCTTCTTTTTTCTCGGCATTTCCGCCACAAGACGACAAGCCAATTAAAGCAATAACTGAAATTGCTATAAATTTTGTTTTAAACATAGTATGAATTGATTGATGATGCAAAAGTATCATTTTTAGGGTATGAAATTCTGAACAATTATAAAACACAATTAATGACAAATCTTGCTGGTAAAATATTGAACTTATGCATGATTTAAACTTACATTACGGAGAATTTCTTTTCGATTTAATAGGTTTAATTGGTTCTTCTTTCCAATAAAAAATATCTTCTTTTCTTTTTGGTCTTTTATCTCCGAACCATTTAAAACCCTTTAATTGTAGTTCTTGCCAAGGAATTTCATTTACAGGATAAAGTGTTGCAACAGGTTGAGCAATAAAAGTTATGCTTTGTACTTCATTGCTATCCAAATAGATAAGCATGTCTGTGCAAACTGCTTTGTTTACGCCGATGTAAGCGCTATCATCATCGGCTGCGAAATAGATAGATTCTCCATTTCCCCTGATATCTATCTTCTTTAGTTCGCTTTTATAGAAATAGCCAGTTATTTTTTTTCCTTTTAGCTGATTAAAATGTAGGCTATCTTCTTGAGAAACAATAAAAGCAGCTTTATTCAGAAAAAGTTTTTCAATTTCATTATTGGCCATTTGTATATAAACAGTATCTGCTGTTAACTGATTTACCTCGTTCCATAAAATTGGTTTTCCAAACAATCTGATGGTACTATCAATTTCTGAATAGATTAAAGAATCTGCCGCACCTTGAAAGTCTTTTTTGAAGAATTTTACTTTATAATAGGCATATAGAATTCTCTTTTCAGTTACAGTATCAATGAACGACCTGAGTGTGTCACCATGCAAGAAAAGCGTATCACCGTTCATTTCTTTTTGCATTGCGGCGCTGTCGGTAAGGATTATCTTGTCTTCTTTTTCGAAGTAATCGGCTTTGTTTCCTGTTAGAATAAGCTTTTCAGTAGTATCAGAAATAACAACATTTTTACGAGCTTTTCCAATTCCTGCATTTCTATCGTAATAAATTTGATTGGCATCAATACTTTGATTTTTACTCACTATTCGGGCATTTTTTTCAAATTGAGAAATGTCACTTTTGGTGTTGTAATAACCTAATTTACAAAATATTGTATTTTCTTTTGAAACGATAGTTGTAGGGCCGAAAAAGTAAGCGGTTTCATTTGCAGTATTGTATTGCAAAGTGTCGCTTTTCATGGTATAGTCTGGGTTTTTTAGCACTACATCTTGCCTGAAAAAAAGTGTTTTTAATGTTGATTTATATTGACCAATGATACTTGTTAGTTCATTTTTGTTTTTCCGACCAATTATTTTCCCTCCAGTTGTATAGCTGGCTATTTTATTGTTTAAATCGTAAGTTAATGCATTGGTTGTAAGGATAGTGCTTGGGTCAACCATTTTTACATTCCCAATTATATCGGCAATTTTTGAGGTACCATCGTAATTAGCAGTATTTCCTGTAATAGTGGTGCTATCTCCAATTATTTTAACATTCGAAAAAGCCTGCATTTTATTGGTTGCATCGAATAAGTAAGCGCTATCGCAATACAATAAGGTGCCTTCGTGCTCAAAAATTACATTTCCAATTAAACGTTGTGCTCCCGGAACACGGTTATCAGCTTCAAGCGTATTGGCATTTTTAACTTCAATCTTTTTTGATTGAGCGAAAGTATTTTGCCAGATAATGCAAAAGCAAATCGATAAAAAGAGGTTAAGAGAGCACCTATATTGCATGAATGGGCAAATGTATAGAAATTCGGGGATGGATGAATAAGAATTAGTAATAACAATAAAAATGGGCTTATGGTGGCATGAAAAAATATGTAGATTTGAGCCAAATTTCGGGTATGCAATTTCCATTCACAAAAACAGAACATTCGCGCTTATCGCAAGTAGATTTTTCCCATTTACCATTTGGAAGAATTTTTTCAGACCACATGTTTCAAGCCGACTTTAATGGGAAAGAGTGGGAAAATCCAAGAGTTATTCCTTATGCTCCTTTGGCATTAAATCCATCGTCGGCTGTGTTGCATTACGGTCAATCTGTTTTTGAAGGAATGAAAGTGTATAAAAGCGATGATGATGAATTGCTGTTTTTTAGACCCTTGGAAAATTTCAAACGCATGCAAAGTTCTTCTTTGAGGATGTGCATGCCCTTGGTGCCAGAGCCTATTTTTATGAACGGTTTGAGAGATTTAGTAGAAGCTGATGCAAGCTGGGTTCCTAAAGGTGATGGGAAATCTTTGTACATCAGACCAGTATATTTTGCCACAGATTCTGTTATTGGCGTTCATCCATCAGAATTGTATACTTTTATTATTATGGGTTCTCCAACAGGAGCTTATTACACAGATGAATTGCGGGTTTCAATAGAGAAAACTTATTCGCGTGCGAGCAGAAGCGGAACTGGTTATGCAAAAGCAGCTGGGAATTATGGAGGAGCCTTGTATCCAACAAAATTAGCACAACAACGAGGATATAATCAGGTTATCTGGACAGATGCTGCAACCAATACAAAGGTTGAAGAGTCAGGAACAATGAATTTGATGTTTGTTATAAATGATGTGCTGGTTACTCCAGTTTTGAGTCCAAGTAAATTAGCAGGAATTACGCGTGACAGCATCATTAAAATTGCCCAATATTGGGGAGTAAGGGTAGAAGAAAGAGATGTGTATGTAACTGAAGTAATTGATGCTTTCGAAAATGGAACATTACAAGAAGCTTTCGGAACTGGCACTGCAGCTAACATTGCACCTATTTCAGTAATTGGTCACGAAGGAAAAGACTATAAAGTACCAGTTTCCACACCAGATAATTTTTCTATGCGTGCTTTACAGTTTTTAACAGAGTTAAAAGCAGGAAGGGTAGAAGATCCTTTTGGCTGGATTGTGAGGTAATAGTTAGATTTTAAGTAATTCTAAATATTAAAGCAAGGTATTTTTAAGTGAGATAACTTTAAATTTAGTTTTACCTAATCTCAATAATATAAACGAACTTTGAAAGAATCTTAATTTGATCTTTTAATGGGAGCCCAACAAGCTGGTTGGTCTCATTTAATTGAGGAGTAGTAGGTAAAATGTCAATTAAAGCATTCAAATAATTTGTTTTAATAGCATAAGTAACTCCTTCTGCATCTTTAATTTTAGCATTTACTATACCTAACAAATTGCCTTGATAATCAAATAGAGGGCCCCCGCTGTTTCCTCCTTGCACTGGTGCAGAAACTTGATAAGTTGTTATATCGCCTTGATAGCCGGTTTTTGCGCTTATAATTCCAGTAGTTAACTTTACTTCATCACCCATTGAATTTATCATAGGGTAACCAAGTACAAAAATTTCTTCGCCTACATCTGTTCCTTTTGTTCTAATAATATAGGGTACTTGATCAAATTTGAAATTTAAACTATCTAGTTGAAGAACGGCGAGGTCATTCTTTTCATCACTTAAAACAACTTTAGCCTTGTACCTTTTAGCAAAATCACCGTTAATTCCTCTTAATTCAATTTTATTTGCTTTTTCAATAACATGATGATTGGTTATAATTAAACCATTGTCAGATAAGAGGAACCCTGACCCAGTTTTCAATATTTTTGTATTGTTTTTTTTGGAATTAGAAATTACAGGATTTTCTTTATCTTCTTCCTCATAAAGTGTAGTAACGTTCTTGTTAAAAAATGAAATAGCTTTTTCTTCTTCAACTAATTCAAATTTATTCACTGAAGGATCCATCAATAACCAATAAGTAGTGCCTTTTTTAACATCAACAATTGTAGACCTAAATGCACTTAATGTTACACGTCCTTCAGAGTATATTTTGAACTGCAAATTTTCGTTGTAACGAATATCTTTTATAAATTTTTGACCTACATCAATACTGTAGACATATTTCTCATTAAATCTTCTGTCAACGGGTACAAAATTGATTAATGCATACTCTGTAAATGATTGTTTACCTGGGTTAAATAATTGTGTACCTGAATATTTTTTGGGAACTAGTTTATCACTGTTGGGATCTTTTTCCATTACAAGTGGATTTCCGTGGATTATAATATTTTGTAAAGTATCCCTTGATACAAAATATGACAAACCATCTGAAAATAAATAATTTATAAAATCTGGAGCAATTGTTCTAACCTCGCATGGGATTATTATTTTACTTCTTGTAATTAAGGTGTCTTGACTAAAACAAAGAACTGGAATCAATAATAAAAATAACAAGATAGCTCTCATGAAATAGCTTTTTAAAATACGAAATTAAAAAAGTACTAGGATAATTTAAGAATTAAAAGGAATTAAAAAATACTTTATTTTAAGGCTGTAAATATCCCTTAAACAATTTTATTTCATCACAGATTTTCGGTGTAAAAATTCTTAACTAATTAATACAACCGCTTTTTCTATCGTTTGTTCCCTGTCAGGACCTACAGAAACGATAGTTATAGGCACTTCGAGCGCATTTTCAATATAAGTAATGTAATTTTTCAAAGTAGCTGGCAACTCTTTGAAATTTCTAATGCCTGTTAAATCTTCGTTCCAGCCTGCTAATGATTCGTAAACAGGTGTTACGATAGATGGATCAATATCGAAAGGGAAATCTTTGGTAAGTTGGCCATCAATTTTATAATGTGTGCAAACGTGTATTTGCTCGAAACCGCTCAACACATCTGCTTTGGTCATAATAAGCTGTGTTACACCATTAATCATGATAGAATAACGCAATGCAGGTAAATCCAGCCAACCGCATCTTCTAGGGCGGCCCGTTGTTGCGCCAAATTCTCTTCCAATTTGTCTGATTTTTTCTCCTACCTCATTGTCTAATTCTGTTGGAAAAGGTCCACTTCCAACCCTGGTGCAATATGCTTTGAAAATACCTAACACCTCACCAATTTTATTGGGAGCAACTCCTAGACCTGTGCAAGCACCAGCGCTAATTGTATTAGAAGAAGTTACAAAAGGATAAGAACCAAAATCAATATCTAACAATGAGCCCTGAGCTCCTTCTGCAAGTACTGAATTGCCTTCTTTAATCGCTTTATTTACAACATGTTCGCTATCAATGTGTACAAAAGTTTTCAAGTGTTCGATGCCTTCCAGGAATGCTGGTTCTACTTCATTTAAATCGAATTTAAAATCGAAATGGCGTAACATTTCTAAGTGCTTTTCCACCAAGAATCTGTATTTTTCCATGAAATCAGGGCGGGAAATATCTCCCACACGAATGCCATTACGTCCAGTTTTATCCATATAAGTTGGACCAATTCCTTTTAAAGTAGAGCCAATCTTAGCTAAACCTTTTGCCGCTTCTGATGCAGCATCTAAAAGCCGGTGTGTAGGAAGAATTAAATGGGCTTTTTTAGAAATGTGCAGGTTTTTGCGCGCATCTACACCCATCTTTTCTAGCGCATCAATCTCTTTTTTAAAAATTACTGGGTCAATAACAACTCCATTCCCAACAATATTAAGCGTTTCGCTGTGGAAAATACCACTTGGAATGGTATGTAAAACGTGCTTTATTCCATTAAATTCTAAAGAGTGTCCTGCATTGGGACCTCCCTGGAATCTTGCTATAACATTGTATTTAGGCGTTAGAACATCTACAATTTTTCCTTTTCCTTCATCTCCCCATTGAAGACCTAACAGAACATCTATTTTCATTTTTATGGTAATTGAGCTTTTTCGTTGAATTTATTTTTTGCTTCATCTAAAGTTGATGTTTGTACAAATACAGCATCTAATTTTGTGATGATAAACAGGTTTTTAAGTTTTTCAGAGACTTCGCAAATAATTGCTTCACCTCCTGATGTCCTTGATTTTGTAAGAATATTTAATAATACATTTAAACCGCTGCTATTGATATAATCGAATTCTTTAAAATTTAGAATGAAATTATTTTTCTTTTCTAAGATTAATTCATTGACTTCAGTCAATATATTTTCAGCTTCATATTTTTCTATCAAATTACCTTTAAAATAAATGATGGTAAAATGATTTTCCTCTTCTAATTCGTAATCAAAAATCATCTTTCAACAGGTTTTAATGCATTTTCGCAAACTCCAAGATTTTCTAATTTCTTGCAATTTCCAAAAAATGTTAAGGCATGACTACTGATATTAAAATTTAATAAATCGCCCGTCATGCTTTGAATTTGTTGAATACGAGGGTCACAAAACTCAAAAACTTTTTCGCAATCGTTACAAATTAAATGGTCGTGTTGCTTGTATTTATATGATTTTTCGAATTGTGCCTGATTTTTTCCGAACTGGTGCTTGGTTACCAAGTTACATGTAAGTAATAATTCAATCGTATTATACAGTGTAGCCCGGCTCACCCTGTATTTTTTATTCTTCATATCAACATACAGTGTTTCTATGTCGAAATGACCTGAATGTGAGTAAATTTCATCAAGTATAGCAAATCTTTCAGGAGTTTTTCTGTGCCCATTTTTTTCCAAATAATCAGAAAAAATTTGCTTCACTGCGTCTTTTGTTTCTTGATCTATCATGCTGCTCTTAAGAGGCAAATGTATATAAAGGAGTTGGAAATTTCTATGGACAAATATTTTTTGATCAAAGAAAAATGTCTAAATTTGTGAGGTAGATGTATAAATTATGAAAGCAATAAAATATTATAAAATAGAAGAAGAGGATGCAGGCAGAAACGTTATACATGATTCAATGCCAGGTGTTTTAGTTGATCCTTTTTTTGAGTTGCTTTCTAAAACAAGTTTTAATGCTAATCGCATCGCATCATTTTTTCATACTTCACTTAAAACTTTTCAGCGACATTTTAAAGAAGGTAGGCTTTTAGATCCTATTGCAAGTGAGCATTTAATACGCATAAAAGACGTATATCAAACAGGTGAAGAAGTTTTTGGAAACGTAGCCCAATTTGAGAAATGGCTTGAGACACCTTCTCCGTCTTTCAACCAAAATGCTCCAATTATTTATATGGTAAATCCAGGAGGTGTGCAGCTTATCAGAGCTGAGCTAACACGCATCATGTTAGGCTATCCAATGTAACTTAAATGGAGTTTTACAGAATTGTTTTAACAAGGTATTCTTCAGAGCTCTTTGCAAGTGGCGTTGAAGGAAGATGGAACAAAGAAGGTGAACACGTTGTATATGCATCAACTACTAGGGCCTTGGCGCTATTAGAAAATCTAGTCCATAGAAGGCATTTAGGAATTGAAGTGTCATTTACCTTGCTCACTTTGGAAGTTCCCGAAAAGAGTATAATTGAAACTATTCAAGTTAAATCATTGCCGGATGACTGGCAAAAAAGCACCAATTATAGCAATTGTCAATCTCATACTCGTACTTGGTTTAAGGTGAATAAAGCACTGGTATTAAAAGTTCCTTCATCCATAATTCCAGAAGAATTTAATGTGATGATAAATACAAATCACCCGCTTTTCACAAATATTAAAATAAAAAAGCGCCAGGAATTTACAGTTGATCAACGATTAGTTTGAATCTATTCTGTGCACTGAAGTTACTCCTTTTACTTCTTTAATTTTACCCAATAATTCTGTTAAGTGATTCGTATCGTGCACAAAAACCATAATCGTTCCTTCAAATACTCCATCTTGACTTTCGAAACTAATTGAACGCATGTTTACATTTAACTCGTTTGAAATAATTCTGGTAATATTATTGACAATCCCAACATCATCAATTCCATTTACACGAATTCCCGCCATGAATGCAATTTGTTGCTGATTCATCCAACGTGCTTTTACAATTCTATAAGCATAATTAGACATTAAACTAATTGCATTCGGACAGTTTGTTTTATGAATTTTTATTCCCTCATTTATTGTAACAAAACCAAACACTTCATCCCCTGGAATTGGATTGCAGCAAGGCGCTAACTTATAATCGATGGAGTTCATGTCTTCACCAATTACAAGCATATCCGATTTTCCGCGAATTTCTTTTACTATGTTTTCTAAAGTTGCAGGTTCTTTCTGCTCAGCATCAGATTTACCGAATCGCTTGCGCAATATTTTATACCAACTGCTTGATTGCTCTCCTTTGGCAATTTTCTGAACGTTGTCTAACTTTATAAGTCCTTCACCGATTCCAAAGTACAAGTCGAGTTGACTATTCATTTTGTAATGTTTGATGAGGTTGTTAATTACATTCCCATCTAAAGCCATTTTGATAGACTTTAACTTTTTTTCCAGGATTTCTTTTCCTTCATCGGCGACAATTCTTTTTTCTTCTTTTAATGCAGATTTAACTTTAGAACGTGCTTTTGCAGTAACAACAAAATTTAGCCAATCTTCCTTTGGTTTTTGTTTTGCGGAGCTAAGAATTTCAATTTGGTCTCCACTTTTTAATTTATAACTCAGCGGAACTAATTTATTATTCACTTTTGCACCAATACAGGACATTCCTACTTCAGAGTGAATATCGAAAGCAAAATCTAAAGCAGAAGAGCCAATTGGAAGTGTTTTCAATTCTCCTTTTGGAGTAAAAACAAAGATTTCTTCAGAAAAAAGATTTAATTTAAAATCATTGATAAATTCAAGGGCATTTGAATCAGAATTTTCCATCATTTCCCTGATTCTTCCTAACCAATCGTCAATGCTGCTTTCCTGGTCATTTTTATCTTTGTATTTCCAATGTGCAGCATATCCTTTTTCAGCAATTTCATCCATTCTTTTGGAGCGAATTTGCACTTCTACCCATTTTCCTGTTGGACTCATTACTGTGGTATGCAATGATTCGTAACCGTTGGCTCTAGGAGTAGAAATCCAGTCTCTCAATCGGTCTGGACTTGGTTGGTAAATATCTGTAATAATTGAATATACACGCCAGCAATCAGCTTTTTCAGTATCTACGGGAGAGTCAATAATAATACGGATGGCAAAAATGTCGAATATCTCTTCAAAAGGAATTCCCTTATTTTTTATTTTATTGAAGATGGAATAAATGGATTTTGGTCGTCCTTTAATATCAAATGTAAACCCTTGTTGTGAAAGGCCAGTCCTTATCGGGTTTATAAACCTACTAATGAATCTTTTCCTAACTTCTTCTCCGCTTTTTAATTTAGCAGAAATATCATCATAATATTCAGGTTGTGTGTATTTTAAACCCAAATCTTCCATTTCTGTTTTTATGTTATACAAGCCAAGCCTATGAGCGAGCGGTGCATAAAGAAACAGTGTTTCAGCAGCAATTTTGAGTTGTTTGTCGCGCGCCATGCTATCTAACGTGCGCATATTGTGCAATCTGTCTGCTAATTTTATAAGAATAACCCTTACATCATCGCTGAGTGTAAGCAAAACTTTTCTGAAATTCTCTGCTTGTATAGATGAACTTTGGTCAAATACATTTTCAATTTTAGTGAGTCCATCAATAATTTTGGCTTCTGTTTCGCCAAACATTTTGCGAATGTCTTCAAGCGTAACATCAGTATCTTCTACAGTATCATGTAGCAAAGCACAAATAACTGCAGTAGCGCCAAGGCCAATTTCGCTAGCAGCAATTTGAGCTACAGCAATAGGATGATAAATATATGGTTCTCCTGATTTTCGGCGCATATCTTTGTGCGCATCAAGAGCTAAATCAAAAGCCTTTCGTATTTGAATTTTATCTTGCTTATCAAGCTTATCGCCTAGTGCACGTAAAAGAGAACTATATCTTGCAAGTATTTCTCTTTTTTCTGTTTCAATGTCAATTATTTCGGAGGGCATATAATTTTATTCAACAGTAAAATTAGTTATATGCTACTACAAATGATATTTAAAAATGAAAATTTATTAAGAAAAAAATAAGGATAAATTATTTAACAAATCAAGAATGTTTTTTTTCTTTTTCTTTTAAGTAAGAATAAGCATCAATTTGAGCACGAGACCGCGCTTTGGCAATCGACTTTCTGTAAGTATTATTTTGTATTTTATTTATTATCCTAGCTTTCGTATTATCCTTCCACTGGATTTTCATTAAATCAATTATTTCTTCCTTTAAATTAGGGTCATTGATTGGAAATCCAACTTCAAATCTTCTACTTAAATTTCTTTCCATCCAATCTGCTGAAGATAGATAAACCTTAGGATCGCCATCGTTTCCGAAAATATAAACACGTGTATGTTCTAAAAAACGGTCCACAATAGAAATAACTTTAATATTTTCACTCAATCCTTCAATGCCAGGTATTAAGCAACAAATTCCCCTAATAATTAACTTTATCTCAACTCCTTCTTGAGAAGCCTCGTATAACTTATCAATCATTAAACTATCTTGGAGACTGTTTAATTTTAAAGTAATAAAAGCAGGTTTTCCTTTCAATGAATTTTTTATTTCTTGATCAATCATGGTATATAAATCATGACGCATGTGATCAGGAGCAACCAATAAATGCTTAAATTCCCTTTTAATACGTGTGTCTGCTAAAATATCAAACACAGCCGATACTTCTCTTCCAAGGTATTTATCTTTAGTTAAAAGCGAAGAATCAACATATAGTTTCGAAGTGTTTTCATTAAAGTTACCAGTGCTTAAATAGCAATATCTGCGTAGTTTTTCTCCTTCTTTCCTTTCTACACAAATCATTTTTGAATGCACTTTTAAAATCGGAAAGCTGTACAATACCTTAGCTCCAGCTTCTTCTAATTCTTTTGCGTAATAAATATTTGATTCTTCATCAAATCTTGCCTTTAATTCCATAAAAGCAATTACAGTTTTACCATTTTCCAAAGCTTTTAAAATAGCTTGAATTACTTTCGAATTTGTGGCAACTCGATATAAAGTAATTTTTATAGTTGTTACAAATGGGTCTTCTGCAGCTTCATTTAAAAAACGAATTACATAATCATAACAATGATAAGGGAAATGTAATAAATAATCTTTTTTGCTAATAGCGTCCAACATTGACGGGTTTGCATCTAATTCTTTTATTTTTAAAAAAGGGAGATTATCATAAGTGTTACCTTTTGTTTCGAATTTTGGAAAATTCATCAAATCAGAGAAGTTATGATAACGTCCACCGGGCATTAAATCCAGTCTTCCTACACCAAATATTTTCTTCAAATGGTTCAAGAAATCATCAGGCATTGATCTGTCATAAAGCATTCTTGTTGGTGTACCTTTGGCTCTCTCGCTAATGCCTTTTTTTATTTTCTTTAAAAGACTTCCAGAAAATTCATCTTCTAGCACCAATTCAGCATCTCTTGTTAATTTAATACTATACGCTTCAATTGATTCGTATTCTGGAAACAAATCATTTAAGCATAAACGCAAAACATCTCCAAGTATCATAACGAAATGCTGCCCGTTCACTTCTGGCAAAGTAAGGAATCGACTTATTTTTCTTGAAGGAATTTCTGCAATTGCATATTCAAAAACCCTTGGTCCTGGCCTGTCATAATCGCAAATTTTTACTGCAAGATAGATTGATTTTTCATCTAATTGTGGTGGATTTTTGCGTGTATTAATCATGATTGGTTTGATTAATGGCAAAACTTTTTCTTTGAAATATTCCCTAACAAATGCAGCCTGGTCTTTGGTAAGCATTTTTTCATTTACGATGAAAATATTTTTCGATTCTAATTCTTTAGCTATTTGATTCCAAAAAATATCATTGAATTCAACTTGATGTTTTAATACAGTTTTATTGATATTTTTTAAAACCAATTGAGGATTTACCTTAAGCTCTTTTTTAGTTTTTTTTGTTAGTAAAACCAGTCGTTTCCATTCAGCAACTCTTATTCGGTAAAACTCTTCTAAATTAGTAGAAAAGATGGCAAGAAATTTCATCCTTTCATACAATGGCACTCGTAAATCTTTGGCTTCTTGAAGCACACGGTGATTAAAACTTAACCAACTTAAATCTCTGTTAAAATACTTTTTTGATTCCATTTAATTCACATTTTTCGGATAATCGAACCATACTAATTCCCCACAATTTTCATCAATTTCTTCCCATTTATCAATATTTAATTTTAAACAAGCAATTCCACATGTTGGAAATTCTTCATTAAATGTTTCACATAAAAAAGCAGTAGCTTGACTCACACCAGGATTGTGTGCTATGAGCATCAAGCTATTAAACGAGTTTGAAACTTCGCTTAATTCTGAAATAATTACATTAACAGAGGCTGCATAAAGTCCAAATTTTAATTGAATATTTTTTAGGTTGTATCCAATTTCTCTCGCAATTAATTTAGATGTGCTAATTGTTCTAAATGCTGCACTGGATAAAATTAAATCGGGATTTATTTTTTTTTTAAAAAGTTTATAACCCATTGCTGGAGCATCAATTTTTCCTCTTTCGTTCAGCGGCCTTTCGAAGTCTTCAAGTCCTTCTGTTGCCCAACTAGATTTTGCATGACGAACGATATATATTGTTTTCATAAATTATTTTGCAATGTTAAGCATAAATGAACTACATGTTAATTGCAAGTGAAAATTTAACATTGGAAATCTATCGTTTATAGAAGACATCGCCCCAACATATCATTTCCCATTCGTTTTTTACAGTATTCCATCTTTCTGCAAACCTAGTTTCTGCATGTATCCTGTATTTTAATTTAATTTGATATAATTCACCTCCCGCTTCTGCAGTAACTGTAAAATAGGGTGTTTCAACATCTGGCTCTCCTCGAAATATATATTCAAATTTTTCAGAAATTCGTTTCGTTTCTATTTCTTCTTTTGAAAAGTACAATTCGGGATGTTTCTTTATTTCTTCTTTTGCAGCAATAATTTCCGGGAATTTCTCTAATGTGTCTCTGTATAAGTATGTTCCAAAAGCTTTGAGCGGTAGTTCAAAATTGTTACTTCCTGCTGCACTTAATAAATTAGCTGATATTTTATTTAATTCTGCATTCTTTAATGGAATATGATTAAATATAAGTGAAAAAGACATTTGTTTACCGCTGCTATCCAGCATATAACCGGCAAATGCTTTTACTTTATTTATGCTTCCAGATTTAACTCTAAAATCTCGCATTTTTGGAAGGTATTTTACAGTACCTTCTTCGCCTCCTTTAGGAATAGAGCCTAAGTAATATCCAAACCAGGTACCTTGGCTTTGCGTCCTCAGAAAGTCAGTTTGCATGCGTGTCGTTACAAGGTTGGTCCTAGAAAGTCCGCTTCCATCAGTTATTTGGAAAGAGCTGTCTTTTTTAGAAAGCGAATTGAACACGAATGCAGAAAGGTTTTTTGAGTAATTTTCAGAAGCACTTCCCGAAATATATCCTAGGCGTAGATTTTTCGCCACGCATTCTGCAAATAAATTATTGCTATTGAAATTAATTTCTTTGATAATTTCCCTCATTGGAGGAGAATTAAATGTAATTAAAGAATAGCCGGAATTTGTCTTTTCCACAAGGATTTCTCCATCTATTTCAATTCCTTTTTCCTTTAAATAATTAAATAACTCCTGTCCGAAATTCAAAGGCGGATTAGGCAAAGCTGCACTCACGGTAAACTTTTCAGAACTGCCATCCACTTCACCTTGAGCAGTTAAGTTATTATTGAACGGAGCTCCAAAAATAGTGACACTTGACTTATCAGAATTTAAAGTAGTTTTTAAATTATTTTCTATCGTAATAAATTTATCAAAGGGTTTTTGAATCGTATAACTTACCGAATCGTATGATTGAACGCCGCCTTTTATATTTATTTCAAATTGATTTCCTCTCCAATTTAATCCATAAGCTCCAGCACCATAATAATTTCCAATATCTTCCCATTGCCACGCGTTCGGAATTACTGTTGAATTGTATTCAAAATAAAAAGGGTCAATCACAATGTTTCCTTTTATTTTCTTTATATTACTGTCTGTTAATGTTTTATAAATATAAAATAAAACACTATCTCCACTGAGGGCTCCAGCTTTGCCGCTTCCGAATGAAGGATCTCCATTTCCTTTTACAATAAGATTTCCGTTTAACTTACCTTTTTTAATTTCACCTAGATATAAAACCTTATTTTCAAATTTAAATTCTGTTCCCAATTGCAAAGCGGCAGCAGTTGTGAAAAGTTTTAATGTAGAAGCAGGAATCATGTATTTCTTTGAATCATGTTCTTCCACAATTTGCCCGCTTTTGATATCTCTGAAGCACCAGCTTACGTTGCCTTTCTGAATGTTTGGGTTATCTAAAATCTCCTTTTTAACTTTCTCAAAATTGTTTGAAGAAACTGATTGTTGCGATTTTAATATTCCAATTGAAAAAATGGTAACAATAAATGAAAAAACAAGGGTAATCTGCTTCATATTTTAATAGTTTTCAAATGTATGTTTTTTTTGTATTTTTATTCAATTGCTAGTTGGGAACAATTAATTTTGCAGCATGGCAGGAAGCACATTTGGAAAAATATTTCGATTGCATTCATTCGGTGAATCACACGGTAAAGCAATTGGAGGAATCATTGATGGCTGTCCAGCGAATGTAAAAATTGATTTTGAAAAAGTCCAGCATCAGCTTAATCGCAGAAAACCCGGGCAAAATAATATTTCGTCACCCAGAAAAGAATCAGATAAAGTGGTTTTTAATTCGGGATTTATTAACAATGTTAGCCTTGGAACTCCAATTGGACTTGAGTTTATAAATGAAGATTCAAGAAGTCAAGACTATTCCAACCTTGAAAATGTATACAGGCCATCTCATGCAGATTATGTGTATGATGCGAAATACGGAATTCGGGAACACAAGGGCGGAGGAAGGGCTTCAGCGCGTGAAACAGCTGTAAGAGTTGCAGCAGGCGCAATTGCGCAACAAATTCTTGAATCGCAAAATGTTTCAATTGTGGCGTATGTTTCAAGTATTGGTGGGGTAGGGATGAAGGCCATCGATTTTGAAGCTACAACCGATAAAGTTGATTTGAATTTGGTTCGGTGCCCCAATGCGGAAATTGCTGGAAATATGCAATCTCTTATTGAAGAAGTTCAGAAAGAAGGAGATACTTTGGGCGGAATTATAACTTGTATCATTAAAGGATGCCCTGCAGGTTGGGGAGAACCAGTTTTTGACAAGTTGCACGCAGATCTCGCAAAAGCAATGTTGAGCATCAATGCAGTGAAAGGGTTTGAATTCGGTAGTGGTTTTGAAGCTGCAAAAATGAAGGGTTCTGCGCACAATGATGAGTTTGTGGAAGAAAATGGAAAAGTGAGCACCAAAACAAACTTTTCTGGTGGTATACAAGGTGGGATTTCAAATGGTGAAATAATTTACTTTAATGTTGCGTTTAAACCCGTCGCAAGTATTAAAATGGAACAACACACGATTGATAAAGAAGGAAATAATGTTTCAATTAATATTCAAGGACGTCATGATCCTTGTGTTGTTCCAAGAGCAGTGCCTATTGTTGAAGCAATGGCTGCGCTCGTTTTAGTTGACCATTTTTTAAGAAATAAATCAGTTAAATTTTAAGTTTAAATAAATTATCCAATGAAAAAAATATTAAAAATATCAGGAATTGTATTGTTATTTATTATTCTATTAATGGTTGCGCTTCCATTTATATTTAAAGATAAAATTATTGCAAAGGTTAAAACGGAGGCCAATAAAAACCTAAATGCAACGCTTAATTTTAGCGATTTAGATTTAAGTTTATTTACCAATTTTCCGCAGTTCAGTATTACTTTAAGTGATTTATCGCTTGCAAATGCAGCACCTTTTAAAGGTGATACTTTAATTTCTGCAAAATCATTTCGCGTTACGACAGATATTATGAGTGTAATAAGTGGTGATGAAATAAAAATAAACTCAATATTTATTGATAAAGCAAGAATCAACGCAAAAGTTTTGAAAGATGGTAAAGCTAATTGGGATATCACCAAGCCGAGTCCTTCAACAACAGCTTCTGCAGAAGAACCTTCAGCATTTAAAGCTACCTTACAGAAATATTCAATTACAAATAGTTATATTAAATATGACGATAAATCGATGGATTTTTCAACTGTTATTAATGGCTTTAATCATTCAGGAAAAGGAGATTTTACTGCCGATGTAACCAATTTAGATACAGAAACTTCTATTGATAGTATGGATCTGACTTACGGTGCAGTTAAATATTTTAATAAAGTAAAATTGAATTATAAAGCAGCATTTAATTTAGATATTAAAAATTCCAAATACACTTTTAAAGAGAATGAATTACAATTAAATCAGCTGTTTTTAAAATTCGCAGGTTTTGTTTCAATGCCAAAAGAAGACATTGAAATGGACATTACTTTTTCAGCATTAAAAAATGATGTAAAGAATTTTATATCAATTGTTCCAGGAACATATTCCAAAGATTTTGAACAGGTAAAATCATCAGGTAAAATGGCATTCGATGGATTTGTAAAAGGAATTTATAATGAGAAATCAATTCCAGGTTTTGCACTTAATTTATTAATTGAAAATGGAATGATTCAATATCCTGGTTTGCCAAGAGCAATTAATAATATGCAAGTAAATACCAAAATTACATGTCCTGGTATTGATGCGAATAAAACTGTAATTGATGTATCCAAACTCCATGTTGACCTTGGCCAATTTCCAATAGATGCACACATGGTTGTAAAAACGCCAATTACTGACCCCGACATTGATGGACACGTAAAAGGAAATGTCGATTTAGCTACAATGAAAGACTTATTGCCTTTGGAAAAAGGTACAAGCTTGGCTGGTAAAATTGCAGCCGACATCACTTTTAAAGGTAAAATGTCTGCAATTGAAAAAGAAAAATATGAAGAATTCTATGCAGCTGGAATGGTGAGTGTAAGTTCATTGATTTACATTTCAAAAGATTTACCCCAGAACGTAAATATAAGCGCAGCCGAAATGAAGTTTTCTCCGAAATCGCTCGATTTGACCAAGTTTGCAATGACACTTGGCAAAAGCGATATCAATGCAACAGGCTCATTAACGAATTATTTAGCATATGCGCTTAAAAACGAGAAAATTGGTGGCGTTTTAAATATGAATTCTCGGAACTTAGATTTAAATCCATTTATGACCGAAGCACCTGCATCAACCGCTGCTTCCAATCCTGAACCTGCAACAGCCCAAGGAGATGTGAGCGGGTACATTAGAATTCCCTCAAACATCGATTTTACTTTAAACAGCAATATTGATAAATTGATTTATGATAATATGACCATGACTGCCGTGAATGGTCAGTTAAAAGTGCAGGACCAGACAGTAAAATTGAATAATTTATCGATGAATACTTTGGGTGGAAATATGTTGTTAAATGGAACGTACAACACAAGTTCTGATGCTGGTCCGTATGTAACCATGGGCATGAATGTGAAAGATTTAAATATTAAACAAACTGCTAAAACATTTAATACCGTTAAAAAATTGGCACCAATTGCTGAGAATACTACAGGTAATATTTCTTCTGTTTTAAACTTTTCTGGGCAGGCCGATAAAGCATTCAATTTTATTTATCCAACATTAAATGGAGAAGGGAAATTTAATTCTTCTGTAATTGAAATTGAAGGATTCGAAATGGTGAAGAAAATTGCCGAAACTTTAAAAATAGATAAATTAAAAAAATGGAAATTAGATAAGTTAGCAGGTAGTTTCGTAATTACAAAAGGACAGATAAGTATAGCGCCATTTGAAACTAAAATTGGAAATTATAAAGCTACAATTGCTGGAACGAATGGGCTTGACCAGAGTATAAACTATGCAATTAACATGGACGTGCCAAGGTCAGAATTTGGTGGCGCTGCAAATGGAGTTTTAAATGGATTGGTTTCACAAGCCAATAAAAATGGATTTAAAGGTGAATTAGGTGACAATATTCCGGTGGCAATAAATGTTACAGGAACTTTTACAAATCCTAAAATAAAAACCGATTTAAAACAACAGGCAAATAATGCCATGGATGATTTAAAGAAACAAGCAGAACAAAAAGCGAGAGAAGAACTTGAGAGAAAGAAAAAGGAATTAATGGACCAGGCCAATGCTGAAAAAGATAAGTTAAAGAAAGAGGCAGAAGCAAAATTAAAAGCAGAACAGGAACGTTTAAAAGCTGAAGCAGAGAAAAAGGCAAAAGAAGAAGCAGATAAGCTTAAGAATAAGGCCAAGGATGAAATTGGAAAAGGAGTGAAAGATTTGTTTAAGAAAAAATAAAACAATTGTTTAAAAGGATATTTGCTTTTTTATTTATTTTTCAATCCATTCAGCTTTTAGCGCAGGATAAAGAAGATCCTTGTCCATTATCTGAAGTTAAAAAGGCAAAGAAATACTATAATGATGCAATTGATATAGTACGGAGTAATAGAAATGAAGCGAGAATGCTGCTTGGAAAAGCATTGGAAATAGATCCGGAGTTTGCACGTGCAAATTATATGATTGCTGATTTATTAATAAAAGGGAAAAAAGCCAAAGAAGCCGAACCTTATCTTTTGAAAGTTGCAACGCTTTGTCCTGATTTAGACCCGATGGTTTTTTTTAGATTGGGTGCAATTGCTTTAGGTGAAAAAAGATTTGCAGAATGCAATAAGTTCCTTCAAAAATTTCTTGATTCCGATTATAAAAAAGAGAAAGAGAGAAATGAAGCAACAGATATGATTGCATCTGCCAGCTTTTTTTTAGAAGGGTTTTCTAAACCTGTTCCTTTCGATCCTAAGCCATTGCAAGCCATTTGCACCTCGGCCGATGAATACTTGCCAATTATTACTCCTGACAATAAATTCGCTTATTTTACAAGAAGCACATTCGAAGTGCAAAAAGGTTTGACATCAGAACCAAAGCGCATTGAACGATTTTCGGTAAGCAATGGTTTAGGAGAAAACAATTTCGAAAAAGGAATTCCAATGACTGCACCTTTCAATAAAAACAACAACGAAGGTGGAGCTACATTATCTGCTGACAATAAAAACATGTATTTCACAATTTGCAAAAACGATGGTGGCGATTTATTGAATTGTGATATTTGGTATTCTTATTTTTCAAAAGGGGTTTGGGCGGAAATTAAAAATGCAGGAATTGCAATAAATGGGAAAAATACTTGGGAATCACAGCCATCATTGTCAAGCGATGGTAAAACACTTTATTTTGCAAGCAGCAGAGAAGGAGGTTTTGGAGAATTAGATATTTGGAAATCTACCAAAGACGCAAAGGGAATCTGGTCAACTCCGGAGAATTTAGGCCCTGAAATAAATACAAAAGGCAGCGAAAAATCACCTTTTTTTCACTCCGACGGAAAAACACTTTATTTTTCTTCTACCGGACATCAGGGCTATGGTGGCTATGATATTTATTTTTCAAAATTAGAAGATAACAATGTATGGCAAGTTCCCAAGAATATTGGATTTCCTATCAATTCAGAAAAAGACGATTTGGGCTTTTTTGTGAGCACAGACGGGAAATCTGGATATTTTGCTTCCGATAAAATTAAAGGTGTTGGTGGTTGGGATATTTATTCTTTCCCATTGTATAAAGAAGCCAGGCCAGAAAGAGTTGTATTTGTTTCTGGAGAATTAAGAAATGAAAAAAATGAAATTATTACAGATGCAACTGTAGAAATTAAAAATACCAGAACCAAAGAAGTTAAAAATATTGATGTAGATTCACTTACTGGAAAATACGTTGCCGTTGTTGCATTTAACGACGACCAATTAATAACCGTTAAAAAAGAAGGCAAAGCATTTACAAGTCAGTATTTATCTACAGCAGATTCTTCATTAAATATTCCCAAAAAAATGGATATTAAAATGGAAGAAATTAAGGTGGGAAAAGCTTACAAAATAAATAATATTAATTTCGGAGTAAATTCTTTTTTAATTAATAAATCCACTTTAGATATTGTTGAAGAGCTTACAACTTATTTAAAAGAAAATCCAACCATAAAAATTGCCATTCACGGACATACAGACAATGTGGGTGATGCAAATTCTAATTTAAAGCTTTCTAACGATAGGGCTAAAATAGTGCAAGACCTATTGATTTTAAATGATATTACTGCCGAAAGATTAAGTTATAAAGGCTTTGGTGCTACCAAGCCAATTGCTCCCAACACCAATGAAAAAGGAAGAGCTTTAAATAGAAGAACTGAGTTTTTAATAACAGAAAAGTAATCCTACTCAATTTTCCAAACCATTAACTTTCCATCATCACTGCATGAGGTAATAATGTTTTCGGTTGTAGACCAAATAATTTGATTCACCGAATTTAAATGCCCTTCAAATTTATCCTTATCAATTCTTTTTAGGAAATTAAAATTTTGGGTTTCCCATATTTTAATTGTTTTGTCACGACTTGCTGTTGCAAATAAACTTCCATCAAAATTAAATTGAATAGAATAAATAGCATAATTATGTGCAGGGATTTCTTTTATTAATTCAAATCCATTATTCAAATTCCATATTTTTAAATAAGCATCTTTTCCTCCCGAAATTAAAAAATCTCCGTTTTTGTCCAATGCAACTGCATTTACCGCATCTGTATGGGCTTCAAATGAATAAAGCCTTTCGAATGTTTTTAAATTATAAATCAAAATGTGGTTTTCTCCAGATGCAAAAGCAACTATATTCTTCATTTCATTTATTGCAATACTTCTTATTTTACCATTACTAATTTTTTCATTTTTAAATACAGTAAAATCAGCTGCATTCCATAAAATATATTGTCCATCGCCTCCTCCAGTTAATATTTTATTTTCCGATTTTAAATAATACATGCAGAAAACCCCATTATTATGCGCATCGAAATAGCGAATTTCTGCATTTAAATTTAAATCAATTACATGAATTCCACCTTGATTATTCCCGATTAATAAAATATTTAATTCATAAATAAATAGTATTGAATATACAACAAACTTTGACTTTGCAATAACTTTATGGTCTGCCGGATTATTGAATTTCCATGCTACAATTAATTTATCACTTCCCCCAGAATAAAACGTTTCATCATCTTTTCCACTTGCCAACGTATACAAAGGTCCTTGGTGCCCTGTTAAATGAGCCAATTTGGTAATTTCAATTTCCATGCGACAAATATAGTTTTCAATTTCACATTTAAATTGCCAATATGGCAGAAATGTTGGCTGGCATATCGTTTGAAAACCGCGTCGCAAACAAAGTTATACTATGCAAACCGGTAAAATTAACGTAAACACGGAAAACATATTTCCGATTATTAAAAAGTTCTTGTATTCCGACCACGAAATCTTCTTAAGAGAATTGGTCTCTAATGCAGTAGATGCTTCACAAAAACTAAAAACACTTGCTGCAACAGGCGAATTTAAAGGAGAAATCGGAAATGCAGATATTCAAGTAAAAATTGATAAAGACGCAAAAACCGTAACAATTTCCGATAAAGGTATCGGAATGACGGGTGAAGAAATTGAAAAATACATCAACCAGATTGCTTTTTCTGGAGCTGAAGAGTTCTTAGAAAAATATAAAGATACACCCGAAGCAAATGCCATAATTGGTCATTTTGGTCTTGGTTTTTATTCTTCATTCATGGTAGCTGAACGTGTTGAAATATTATCGCGTTCGTTTAAAGACGATGCAAAAGCAGTGCGTTGGGAATGCGATGGAAGTCCTAATTTTACTTTAGAAGAAACAGAAAAAGAAGCGCGCGGAACCGACATCATTTTACACATTCACCCAGATTCTGAAGAGTTCTTGGAAGAAGCAAGAATTGAAACGCTATTAAACAAATACTGTAAATTTCTTCCTGTTCCCATTCAGTTTAATGAAAAACAAGTAAACAACGTTAACCCAGCATGGACAAAGAAACCAGCCGATTTAACAGACGAAGATTACAAAACATTTTACAACGAGTTATATCCATTTGGCGAAGAGCCATTATTCCACATTCATTTGAATGTAGATTATCCATTTAATTTAACTGGAATTTTATATTTCCCGCGTCAAAAAGGAAACGCTGAATTACAAAAAAATAAAATTCAATTATATTCTAACCAGGTTTTCGTTACCGATTCAGTAGAAGGAATTGTTCCAGATTTTCTAACTTTATTGCACGGTGTAATTGATTCACCGGATATTCCATTAAACGTTTCTCGCTCTTATTTACAAAGCGATGGAAATGTGAAAAAAATAAGCAGCCACATCACCAAAAAAGTTGCAGATAAATTGGAGGAATTATTCAAAAATAGTAGAGAAGAATTCGAACAAAAATGGGATGATATTAAAGTATTTATTCAATACGGAATGCTCAGCGACGATAAATTTAATGAGCGCGCCAGCAAGTTCAACTTGGTAAAAAATGTAGATAATAAGTTCTACACCATTGCCGAATACGTTGAATTTATAAAACCAATCCAAACCGATAAAGAAGAGAATGTAATTGCATTGTACACCTCTAATTTAAAAGAACAACATTCATTTGTAGAAGCTGCAAAATCCCGCGGTTACGACGTTTTATTGCTCGATAGCATTTTAGATGCACACATGATTAATGCGTTGGAAAGCAAATTAGAAAAAACACGTTTCGTTCGTGTGGATGCTGATACCATTGATAAACTCATTAATAAAGATGAGCCACTTCCATCTAAATTAAGTCAAGAGCAACTAGATGCTTTAAAACCATTGGTAGAAGGTAAAATCGAAAAAACACTTATCGTGCAATTAGAGCCAATGAGCGAAACCGAGCCACCAATGCTAATTACAAGACCAGAATTTATGCGCCGTATGAAAGATATGTCTGTGGCAGTAGGCGGCAATCCATTTATGCGAGATATGCCTGAAATGTGCAACTTGGTCATCAACACCAATCACCCATTAATTGGCAGAATCTTAGGCACAGAAGATACCGACAAGCAAAGCAATTTAATTTCTCAAGCAAAGGATTTAGCTTTGTTACAACAAAATATGCTAAAAGGCGAGGAGTTAACTAAGTTCATCAAGAGAAGCGTAGAATTAATCGATTAATTAAACTTCAAATAGCTTACTAAGGCACATCCCAAAAAGGTGTGCCTTTTTTATTTGGGCACTTCCCGCGATTACATTTATTTTCAATTGTACATTTTTATGCGGGCCGCGTCTTCGGCCATAGTTGCCTCCTGCGTCGGCAAGCTATCTGCCTCAACCGCTAGTGCAGGCATTATTAAAAAAAAAGGAAATTTTGTTTGGATTTGAATATTTGATTTCATAGGAATCCCATAACCCCTTCCCATGGAAGCGAATTTCTGAAAATCTAGAGTAATGTGAAAATTTTAAACGTGTATAAACGTTTGCTAGATGTTTATATATAGGAGTGAATTTAGTTAAGTTAAAATGATAAATAATCGATTAAATCTCTTTTTGAACTTGTCTTATTTTGTGTTTACTTTTTAAAGTAAACTTTTAGATTGCTTTAAAATTTCAGATTTTGTTTCATTAGCAAATCCAGAATTTTCTGCAATATCTAATTTCAATCATAAAAAAGTCAATTTGTCTTTGTTGACTTCTTGCTTGTATTATCAAAAATCAATTACCAATTCACTCTTGCTAGAATATTCTTTTTTATTAATTTGATTTTGGGGCCATTCATCATTTTGCTCATTAAAGGAAAAACTTTGTCTTATCATAAAATTAATTTTATGGTTCAAAAAGACACGAAATCTGAACCAATAGCACAAGCGTTCAAGTTTTCTAAAAAGGCTTCTACGTTAATCAGCGTTATCCGCTGGAGATTTTTTTTTTCCGCAGATTGCACAGATCTCGCAGATTTTCCGCAGATTTTTTTTTAGTTTTCTCTAAAAGACCATCTGCGTTAATCAGCGTTATCTGCGGGAGATTATTTTTCCCGCAGATTGCACAGATCTCGCAGATTTTCCGCAGATTTTTTTAGTTTTCTCTAAAAAGCCTTCTGCGTTAATCAGCGTTATCTGCGGGAGATTATTTTTCCCGCAGATAACGCTGATCTCGCAGATTTCCCGAAGATTTTTTAGTTTTCTCTAAAAAGCCTTCTACGTAAATCAACGTCATCCGCAGGAAATATTGTAGAGTAACATTAGAAATAAAAAAGCAGCATAACCCCAGTTTTGGAGAATGCTGCTTTTTATCGGTTTGTGAACGAAAACCTTAAAACTAAATGTTTTATTTTAAATCAAACCTATCTGAATTCATCACTTTGGTCCATGCTGTAATGAAATCTTTTACGAATTTTTCTTTTGCATCGCTGCTTGCGTAAACTTCTGCCAAGGCTCTAAGCTCAGAATTAGAACCAAATATTAGGTCAACTCTGCTTGCTGTCCATTTTACAGCTCCTGTTTTTCTGTCTTTGCCTTCAAATTCTTCTTTTGTGTCGGAAGTTGCTGTCCATGCAGTATTCATATCCAAAAGGTTTACAAAGAAATCGTTGCTCAAAACATCTTTGTTGGTTGTGAATACGCCATTTTTTGAGTTTTTGTAGTTTGCATCTAAAACGCGCATACCACCAACTAACACTGTCATTTCGGGAGCAGTTAAACTCAATAACTGGGCTTTGTCTATGAGTAATTCTTCTGTAGGAACTGAAAATTTATTTTTCAAGTAGTTTCTAAATCCGTCTGCTTTGGGCTCCAGTACACCTACAGACGCAATGTCTGTCTGTTCCTGGCTTGCATCCATTCTTCCGGGGGTAAATGGCACTTTTAAAGCGTATCCTGCATTTTTTGCTGCCTTTTCAACTCCAGCAGAACCTGCTAATACAATTAGATCCGCGATAGATACTTTTTTAGAGGTCGATTTTGAATTAAATTCTATTTGAATCTTTTCTAAAATTCCTAATACTTTATTCAATTGTTCAGGATTGTTTGCCTCCCAGTTTCTTTGTGGCTGTAATCTGATTCTAGCTCCATTTGCTCCACCTCTTTTATCAGAATTTCTATATGTTGAAGCAGATGCCCAAGCTACAGAAACCATTTCACTGATTGATAAACCTGAACTTAATATCTTTGCTTTTAATCCTTCAATATCTGTTGCATCTATTACAGCATGGTTAAGCGCAGGAATTGGGTCTTGCCAAATCAATTCTTCCTTTGGTACTTCAGCGCCTAAATACAATGCACGTGGCCCCATGTCGCGGTGTGTTAGTTTGAACCAAGCACGTGCAAATGCATCTGCAAAAGCTGCAGGGTTATCTAGGAAATTTCTCGAGATTTTTTCGTACGCAGGATCAAATCTTAAGGATAAATCTGTAGTTAACATGGTTGGTAATTGCTTTTTATTTGCATCAAAAGCATCTGGAATTGTTGCTGCTGCATTTTTTGCAACCCATTGCTGCGCTCCAGCTGGACTTTTCGTTAATTCCCACTCATTACCAAAAAGGATTCTGAAATAGCCATGTCCCCATTTTGTTGGTGTAGCAGTCCAAGTAACTTCTAAACCAGATGTAATTGCGTCTTTGCCTTTTCCAGATTTATAACTGCTTTTCCAACCAAAACCTTGCTCTTCTATTGGTGCAGCTTCTGGTTCAGGACCAACTAGAGAAGCATCTCCAGCGCCGTGAGTTTTACCGAAAGTATGTCCGCCAGCAATTAAAGCTACCGTTTCTTCATCATTCATTCCCATTCTTCCAAAAGTTTCTCTGATATCTTTAGCTGCAGCTTTCGGGTCAGGATTTCCATTCGGGCCTTCAGGATTCACATATATAAGTCCCATTTGTACAGCTGCTAATGGATTTTCTAGGTTTCTATCTCCAGTATAACGCTTGTCGTCTAAAAACTTCTTTTCAGGGCCCCAATAAACATTTGTTTCAGGTTCCCACACATCTTCACGGCCGCCTGCAAAACCGAAAGTTTTGAAGCCCATATCTTCTAAAGCTACGTTTCCAGTAAGAATCATTAAATCGGCCCATGAAATTTTACTTCCATATTTTTGTTTAATTGGCCAAAGAAGTCTTCTTGCTTTATCTAAGTTGCCGTTATCTGGCCAGCTATTTAAAGGCGCAAATCTTTGTTGACCAGCACGCGCTCCTCCGCGACCATCGCCAGTTCTGTATGTTCCTGCACTGTGCCATGCCATGCGAATGAAAAATGGTCCATAGTGTCCAAAATCTGCTGGCCACCAATCTTCAGACTTGGTCATAAGGTCATGCAAATCTTTTTTCAAAGCTTGTAAGTCCAGACTTTTAAACTCTTTTGAATAATCGAAACCCTTGTCCATTGGATTCGACAAAGCTGAATTTTGACGAAGCACACTTACATTGAGCTGATTTGGCCACCATTCTCTGTTTGTATTTCCTTTAACTCCATCTTTTGCAACAGTAGCTTCTGGCTTGCTCTGTGCTTGTGCACCTTCGTTGAAAGGACATTTTGCTTTATTTTCCATAGCATCTTGGGCATTTAAAGTGATAGAAAAAATTAATGTTATCGTAAAAAGTATTTTTCTCATATTATTTAGGTTTTGGTAAAACATTAATTGGTTGGAGTGCGAAAGTAATTACTATTTTTGTTTGACAAAAACTATATTTTGAATACTAACATTGATACGGTAGATGAACATACAGCAATTTAATTATATATTGGCAGTAGCAGAGTTTAAGCATTTCGAATTAGCAGCCGAAAAATGTAACATTACCCAATCCACTTTAAGCACCATGATTTCAAAATTCGAGGAGGAAATAGGAATAGAAATTTTTGATCGAAAAAAGAAACCTGTACAAGTTACAAAAGAAGGCAGTACAATTATAGAACAGTTAAAAGTAATAACTACTGACATTGATCAGTTAAAAGAATTAACAAAAGAGGTAAAAGGAGAGATAAAGGGAAATTTAACATTATCAGTAATTCCAACCATTGCTCCGTTTTTATTGCCGCTATTTTTGCAAGATTTTGCTGCCAAATTTCCCAATTTGAATATTATAGTAAGAGAGGAAACCACCAGTGAAATTGTAAGAAAAATTAAATCCCGGGAATTAGATATTGGAATTCTTTCCATACCGATTGAAGACAAAGACATTGTTGAAGTTAAATTATATGATGAGCCTTTTGTTTTTTTTGACGCCAGCGATGCAGAAAGCAACAGTGTTTCTATACAAAAAATAAATACCAATAATTTATATTTAATGGAAGAAGGACATTGCATGCGCACCCAGGTTTTAAAATTATGCGACCTAAATAAAACAAGTGTAGACACAAAGTTAAACTTCGAGTACAAGGCCGGCTCTATAGATAGTTTACTGAGATTTGTAAAAGCAAATCGTGCCACAACATTGCTACCTTACTTATCTATTGCCGATTTTTCTGAAAGTGAAAAAAAGCATGTTAGTTATTTTGCTGAATCCGTTCCTTATCGCTCCATCGGGTTGGTGGTTCATAGGCATTTTGTAAAAAAGCGGCTATTAGAAACATTGCAAAAGAATATAGCCGAAAAAATAAAATTGAAAGAAATTGTAGGGGAGCAGCTATTGCCTTTATAAATACTTTCAATTTAAGAAAGCACGCAAACGAATCTTAATAAGGGCGGCTGCTGCTTCGTTCCTGCGCAGCACCGTGTTTTCGCTACTCGCTTTTTGCCATCCACAGGTTTAAAACCTGTGGCTAGTCAAAAGAGCTCAAACATGTCGCTCAACCACTGCCGCGGGCATTGTGCTTAAAAGAAATCAATTGATAAAATTAACAGTATTGTTAAATTAAAGCTATTAAGCCGCGCCCCTGATAGTAGCGGTAGCCCGCAACGAAACGCAGTGGAGTGAGGACTACAAGCGAATAGCAGGAATTGGCGCCCTAAAAATCTACTTTAGTTTATTTCTTTTTGGCTTTATAAATCATGTATCCAATTCCACCTAAAACTAAATATGGAATAGACATGAGGTATAAAATTCCCTTGTTTAAGCCTTTGCCAACTGTTTTGTCTTCACCGTCAATGTTAGATTCTACAGATTGGCGACACATGGCACACTGCGCAATGGCAGGGGAAAATGAACAACTTAATAAAATGGATAGGCAAACTATTTTAATGGATTTCATAGTTCAATTATTAAGATGGGTAATATGGTGCAATCATCAAATAAACAATTACACCAGTTGAAGTTACATACAACCAGAGAGGTAGAGTAATTTTTGCAATTTTTCTGTGCAGGTCAAATTTCTCGGACAAAGCTCTTACATAGGAGATAAGCACCAATGGAACGATAGCAATAGCCAAAAGAATATGAGACAGTAACAAGAAATAATAAAGAGGTCTGATGCCTCCTTCACCACCAAATTTTGTTGGTTCAGTTGCTGCATGAAATGTTACGTAAGACAACAAAAACAAAACAGACAAAACAATGGCTAAAGTCATTAACTTTCTATGAAGCTCGATATTCCTGTTTTTGATGGCCCATAAAGCGCCTAATAAAACAAAAAAAGTACTTCCATTAATAATTGCATTAAACAACGGCAATAAGTAATAATTAAAATCGCCTAGTATTTCCATTTTTGGTGCAATAGCTAAAATGGTAACTACCACAGGAATAGCAATAGCGGCAGCTATTATATATGGTACGAATTTTTTATCTTTATTACTTACGACTTTTGTTTCCATCTTATCTCACGGGATTCATATTTTCTTTCCTGGCACTGTTGTATTGTGCCACTAGCACTTTTGCTTCGTCAATAAGGCGTTTTACATCTTTGTAGCTTGTACCTTCATAAATGCCACGCACACGCTTTTCTTTATCTATCAGCAGCATAATGTCGCTATGCAAAAAACCTCCATCAGCTTTTTTATCTTCCATGGCATTTACCATGAAACCTTTATAGGCTAAATCGTAGATGCTATCTCTGTTTCCAGTTAGAAAATACCAGCGGTTTTTTTCTGCTTTTATTAAACTCGAAAACTCTTTCAATTTTTCAGGTGTATCGTTATCAGGATCTACAGTAAATGAAACAAGTTTAAAGTCATTAAGTTTTTTAAAATCGTCGGTATCTTGAATTTTTTTCATCAAGGTCTGCATTTTCGGGCAGATAGTAGGGCAGGAGGTAAAAAAGAAATTGGCAACATAGATTTTATTGTTCAAATCTTTGTCGCCAAAAGGCTTTCCATCTTGGTCTATTAAAGAAAAAGCGGGAATTGTATGATAAATGGTGTCTTTGCCGTTTGCAGCTAAAGACTTTGGTCCGAAATATTGTAGTTTTTTAATGTTATGTTTACCTGTAGTTAGCACCAAATACGCCAAAGAAGGAACAAGAAGGATTAAAATTAATATTAAGGGCTTTCTCACATTTTTACTTTCTAATTCAATATATCTCTCACATATTGAAGAATATTCTCACCTTCGAATAGACAAATGAAAATCAAATAAACCAATAGAACGATAGGAAGTAAGATGGTTGTACGTAGGTTTTTGCGTTCGTCACCTAAGTGCATGAAATAATAAACAATAAATCCAGCTTTGATTAAAGTAAGTACAATGTACATCATTTTAATCATTTGCCAAGTGCTGGAAGTCGCTCCAACATGGGTTTTAGAGTAAACCATTCCTACCCAAACTTCAAAGATTGTTATTGCAGATAAGAACAAGGTAATACGTAATATTTTATTACGCACTTTTTTGGTTTGTTCTGGAGTGCGGGCGTGTGGCGCGCTATACAATAATGATTGATCAATTTCTTGTTCCATGAGCTTTTGCTGTTAGGTTAAAAAGATTAAAGTAAATAGAAGAATGTAAATACGAAAACCCATACAAGGTCAACAAAGTGCCAGTATAAACCAACCTTTTCTACCATTTCATAATGTCCTCTTCTTTCTAAAGTTCCATCCAATGCTTGAAGCCAAATAATGAAATTAAGCACTACCCCTGAAAATACATGGAAACCATGAAATCCAGTTATAAAGAAGAAGAAGTTCGCGAAAAGTGTATGACCGTATTCATTGTATTGCAGGTTTGCACCTTTTACCTCTTGAGAAACTACCACACCATCAACCAAAACATCTTTTATAACTCCTGTTTCGTTACCAACAATAAAAGTATACCACTCCCAAGCTTGAGAACCTACGAATATTAAACCTCCAATAATTGTTAAACCTAACCAGAAAACAACACCTTTTTTATCATTAGTATGACCTGCATCAACCGCCAACACCATTGTAACACTTGAAACAATTAAGATAAAGGTCATTAAACCAACATAAAGCAATGGCAAGTGCGCATGTGTAAATGGAAAGTGGTAAAAAACACTCTCAACAACTGGCCAAGAAGCATGGTGCACATAGCGTGCATAACCCAATGAAACTAGTAATGTAGAAAAAGAAAAGGCATCAGAAAGTAAGAAAAACCACATCATGAGTTTTCCATAGCTTGCGCCAAATGGAGAAGTGCCTCCTCCCCAAAGTTCTTTTGTTGTTGTAGGTGCGTTTATCGTTGCTTGATGTGCCATAAAAGAGGGTTCAAAATCGGATGCAAGTTTACTTTAAAATTTTTATTGGTAAAAGTCCGAAATGAAATGTTTTGCTTTTCTTTTAAAAAAAAAATGTCAATAATTTTTTTTTATTTCGTAAAGTACAGAAATACAAATAGATAAATCCATAATGCATCTAAAAAATGCCAGTACAATGCGGAATTTCGTACTCCACCATAGTTATTGGCATTATAGGCGTTTTTCACTGATTTAGAGTAAATTACGCCTAAATAAATTAAACCAGACACAATATGTATCAAATGCACTCCAGACAATAAATAGATAAAACTACCTCCAGGATTGGAAGTTTTTCCCGCAAAAAATATTCCTGCACTCAATAATTCTCTCCAACCTAAAAATTGAGTCACACAAAAAGCCAATCCTAAAGCAATGGACAATAACAAGGCTGTTTTTAGATTTTTGTAATTATTGGTTTTTACAGAAATCAATGCCCAATTCATGGTTGCGCTGGAAATTAAGATAATTCCAGAGCTAACCCAAAACATAAATGGTAATTCAAATTCTATCCATCTTCCATCTCCTTGTGCAACAACATACGCAGAAGTAAGTCCTGCAAACAACATTAAAATACTAAATATGCCAATGTAAAGCATATTTTTATTCACAACTTCTTTCTTAATCTGAGATTCAGAAATTGCACTTGAAAGGTTTTCCATAATTAAAGGGTATCAAATAAAAGTGCTAACTGCACAATGGGTAAATAAATGAATGAAGCGTATAAAAGTTTACGCGCATCAGAAATTTCTAAGCTGTTGTGAAGTTTAATTGCTCTGAACATGAAGTAAATTCCGCATAAACTTGTAATAATTGCAGAAACCCAGCCTGTCATGTTAAACATATAAGGCAAAAGTCCTATTGGAATAATGCCTGCTGTGTAAACCATGATCTGAAACGCAGAGGTTTTAGAACGCCCATCGGCCGCTGGAAGCATTAGAAATCCAGCTTTTTTATAATCTTCATCCATCATCCAGGCCAGCGCCCAAAAATGTGGAAATTGCCAGATAAATTGAATAGCAAATAATATCAATGCCTGCAAACCAATTTCTCCTGTAAAGGCTACCCAGCCTAACATAGGCGGAATAGCGCCCGGAAATGCCCCAACAAACACCGCAAATGGAGAAACCCTTTTGAGCGGTGTATAAACTGCTGCATAAGAAAGCAAAGCCGACAAGCCAAGTATTCCACTCAAAGGATTTAGAAAATACCATAAAAGAAAAACACCGGTAAGTCCAGTAAGAACTGAAAAAATAATGGCTTCTAAATTAGTCAACCGTTCCTGGGGCATGGGCCTGTTTTCAGTACGCGTCATTAACTTATCTAAGTCCTTTTCTATTATTTGATTGATGGCATTAGAAGAACCTGTCACCAAAAATCCTCCAAATGTTAGAATGATAACTGAGCTCCAATTTATCGGTTGGTCATAAAAAAAATGAGCCATGATATAAGCCGTTACTGCGCTAAAAACAACCAACCACGAGAGTCTTAGTTTTAATAGCAAAGTGAAATCTTTCATTTTTGAATGAGATTTCAGCATTTCGGGTGCAGTTTCAGTTGTTTGTATTGTAGACACGTGATGCTTTTTTTAAGCGGCGCGAAATTAGCCAAAACATGACTAATTATAATGCTTAAGTTGTAAAAAAGTTTAAAAATCGTAATACCTGTTTGGCAAAGTAGTTTTAAACGAAAACGAAATCCAGTTGGTGGTTTTCGTGATGTTTAAATTGCTTTGTGTTCTCCTTGAAAAACTTAGTTCTAATCTCATGTTTGTTCTTGTATTAATGAGATAAGATGCAGTTAAATCTGTAAATAACACATTGTTTTTAACTCCTTGTAAAATGGTATTTCCGTAAATATTAGGAACCTGTGTTGGTCCCTGACCAATTTCGGCCGTGCCTTTGAAAATGTTCTGTCCAAAATTACTATTTGCCGTATCTGCTCCATATTGCGCATACAAAATTTTAGCTTCAATGCCAATTCTGCGGTAACGATATCTTAAAAACTGCACGTTTTCGATAAAGTTCGCGCCGAGCGGATGCGCCAAAGGCTGCGCAAAGTGCGTATAACTTTGTTCTCCAGTAAAATGTCCATAAGTATATGGCCTCACGTAGTTGATTTCATTCTGATAAACTAAATTCTTGATTCCAAATAAGTTAAACCATTTTGTACCTAACTGAAAACCTTGTTTATTAGCCCACCAACCATTTCCAGCTCTTACTTCATTCAATGAGAATTCATCAATCAACAATTGACCATATAATTGGTATTTTTTCAAAATCATCGCTTTGAAGTTAATTCCAATGATTACATTATCAGGTGAACCTCTCGAAAATTCTACTGGTCTGTAAAAGATTATCGGGTTCAAATAATTCACATCAAATCCTCTTCTTTTACCAGTAGAATCTCCGCCTTGCCAAACAATTGTTTCAAACAAACCTACATTCAACCATTTAGTAGCATTGATACTTAAGTGATGAATGGTGCTAAATTTTTGCAGATAGCCGCCAATTCCGCTATTTGATGCATTTCCAACATTTTGATAAGATGAGAAAATATTGGTGTACCTGATTTTCCAAAATGTGGTACTTATTTTAAAATACGGATTATTGAAAGCATTGTCTGATAAAAACAAAGACCGATAACCGTCACCGATAAACTGCTTATCGTTTCCAAATTGAAAGTTAAAATATTTTGAAGGACTGTAAGAAACGTAACCTGTGGACATGGCGTAATCCCATCCATTGCTTCCAAAGGGTTTTACCCGACCTTGGCCAGGAACAACGTTATTTTTCAAAATAAAACTGTCTACATAATTTACAAATCGTCCTTGATTTTCCCAGAAGCTGGTATAAAAAGATACTTTTTTCCCGATGTTTCCAAATACCTGAATTCCTCTTGCATTTAGGTAAGTAGTATTTCCTGTCAATTGGTCTTTCCCAATGTCTAAGGAAAATAATGGGTCAATGTATAATTGGTAATCGTTAGAATCCAGTTTTAAGAAATTCTCTGAAAATAGCTTTCTACCAATCCACCTTTTATTGAACTTATTGTCTTTTAGTTTTACACCTGCAGCAGTGTCTGGGTTAATTGCCTTTTTTACATCTGCCATTCTGTAAGGTTTTACAGTTGTATGCTGGTTATTGCTTTTTTCCTGCATGGCGCGGTCAATCAAATCATATTGAAACCTATCCATTGTGAGGTTGTATTGCTGCGCTTCAAGGTTTAAACAGTGTAGCAAACAAATTCCAATAATGATTTTTAAATATTTCATAGTACCTTATTTAAATGTCTTACCACTTTTACTTTTCTCCAAACAACAAATGTAAATGTCATTAAAATGATTGAAATGAGCAATATTCCAAGTACAGGCTTAATTTGTAAAAAGGTAAATGAATAATAAACAACGACTGTAAAAAGAGACAATATGGTAAGTATAATTGTTGCCATTAAATGTGAATTTCCTAGCTCAATTAATAAATGGTGTAAATGGTTTTTGTCACCTTTAAATGGATTTTTTTTGTAAAATATTCTGATAACGAAAACCCTAAACATATCGAAAAGTGGCAAGCTTGTAGCGCAAATAAACAAGAGCAGCGGTTCTGCATTATCGAAATTTTTTACTCCAGAAAGTTGAGTAACGGCAAAAGCCAAACAAAATCCTAAAGGCAATGAACCTCCATCGCCCATAAATACTTTGGGTTTCATGATATTGAAAAACAAGAACGCCATTAATGCTCCGGCAAAGGAAAAGCAAATGATATTGGAGAAAGAATTACTCAAATATGCAACGACAATAAGCGAAAAGAAGCCAATACTTCCTGCTAAACCGTTAATTCCATCTATAAGGTTGAATGCATTTACCAACCAAAGACTAAATATGAATGTTACAGGAAATTCTATCCACAGTAAACTTTCAGAAACAAGTCCAAGTTCGAATAATGGTATTTGATAAGTAGATGTTAAAATTAAAATCGGTATCAACTCTCCCAACAATTTAAAAATAGGAGGAATGGGTTGAAAATCATCCCAAACGCCTACCAGAAAAACTATCCAAAGTCCTAATAAAAAGAGTTTTAGATGACTGAAATCTGCATCATTCATCAATAAAAATAGCGATGAAATGACTGCAGCCATGATTCCAACTCCACCTAAACGCGGAATTTCAATGGTGTGAATTTTTCGCTCGTTTAATGGGTCGAACCAGCCTTTTCTGTTGGCAAAAAGAATTACCAAAGGTGTGATTATGAGGCAAATGAAAAATGAAACGAAGAATGGATACATCGATAAAGTGAGCGCGAAACTACTACTTTTTATGTTCAGCCCGATACCAGTTAATCATTTGTTGCATTCCGTATTCAATACTATATGGTGCCTTAAAGCCTAAATTCTTAATTAATTCGGCATTGTGGAATGTTTGGGTAGAAAGTTTCTTTACCCGTTTTGATGAAATGGGTAAGTTCTTTTTAGTGAGCCAAATGAGCCAATCGAAAGGCATTGCTAAAATCAATACAAACCACATGGGCAAAGTAATGGGGATTTTTTTACCCAACATTTTTGCTTGCATGGCCGCAATGGATTTGCTGTTGAGTTGCGGCCCATCCACATAATTGAAAAGTAATTTCCCTGATTTATTTAATTCGAAGGCGAATAAGCTTGCAGCAACAATATTTTCAACATAGGCCAGCGACTTAATATTTGCACCTTTTCCAACTTGAATATAAACGCCAGAATCAATCGCTTTTATTAAGTTAAGTACATTGGCCAGGTTGTTTGCCCCAAAAACTACAGTAGAGCGCACAATGATTAATTTATTTTCAGAAGATGCTTCTTGCCAGTTGGTAAACAATTGCTCAGCTTCTAATTTTGAAAAGCCATATGGATTTGTTGGAGCTGGAATGGTTGTTTCATCCGTTGGACCAGGATTTCCCTTGTTTCCATAAACAGCAACTGATGAAAAATTGATGATAGATTTTATATTTAATTGCTTTGCAGCTTCAATTATCACTTTTGCGCCATTCACATTGGTATCAAAATAAGCTTCATCAGGAATACCAAAATCATGGTGCATTGCAGCTAAATGTATAATGGTATCGCAACCTTGCATCGCAGGTAATACCTCCATCAGATTTCTTATGTCACCTTTGAAATACCTTGCATGTGATGTAAATTTTGGAGGAACAACATCTAAAATATTTATTTCACACTGAGGCAATGCAGCAATAAAATGACTTGCAATAAATCCTGAACCACCTGTGATACAAATTTTTTTCATCGGGGCGCGAAGGTAAACATTCTGTTATTCATAGTTTGTAATGCTAAAATATTAGTTTTGAGCCGATGAAATTGATTCCTGTGGGTTTAGTAAAAAAAGGCTTATTGCTTTTGGCATTCGTGCAGTTAATTTTTGTTTGGAGCATCAACAAAAGTACCTTCGATACGGGCGATTCCATTATGCATTACCTTTTTTCACATTATGCATTTGAGCATCCCCAAAACTATTTGGACCACTGGGCAAAACCGCTTTTTACACTTTTATCAAGCCCATTTGCTTATTTTGGATGGGAAGGAATGCGGGTTTTTAATCTTTTAGTTACTCTGTTTACAGCTATAGTAACCATTCTAATTTGCAGGAAATTGGAAATAAATGTTTTGTTAACTACAGTAATATTTCTTTCAGCACCCTATACTTTATTAATTACTTCCAGTGGTTTAACTGAACCTTTATTTGCGCTATTTCTGGTTATTGCATTTTATTTACAAATAAGTAAACAGCCAAATCTTGCAGCTTTTGTAGTTTCATTGCTGCCATTTTTAAGGTCAGAAGGACAAATAATTCTCATTTGTTGGCTTATTTGTGCTGTTTATTTCAAAGAATTTAAATCTGTTTTATTTCTGTTTTCAGGATTTATTATTTATGCCATTATAGGATATTTCTTTGTGTATCATGATTTGCTTTGGTACTTCCATCAAAATCCTTATAACGTTGATAAATTCAAATACGGTAAAGGAAATTGGGGGCATTTTTTAATGAATTTAATTGAAGTAATAGGTGTGTATGCTTATGTAATAATATTTCCTGCATTTATTGGAATTATTTATTTCTCATTAAAGAATATAAAAACATTACTTACTGTTAAAAACCGAGAAATACTTTTGCTTTTTTCTTGCCTAGGTTCTTTTGTTTTATTTCACGAATATGCTTGGGCAACGGGCTCTTTCGGTTCGTTTGGCCTGTTAAGAGTTTTAGTTTGTGTACTTCCAATCTTGTGCATTGCCATTTCCGTTGGAATTAAAAATATCCCATTAAAATTTCGCGATAAATCTAAAGACAGGTTGCTTAAATTCGTTTCTTGCTTGTTAATTATTACACCCTGGGCAAATACTAAATATTCTATTCGTAAAGAAAAACATTTACAAAACTCACCTGCAGACATTGCTTTGTTCAACGCATGTGTAAAATTTAAATCCAATTATACCAATAAGCTTTACTATGAATCACCGCTCATTGCGTATGCTTTTGATGCGGACCCATTTAATAAATCAAAAAATATTGGATTGTATTGGTACAATGCAGCTAATACTGGCGATTTAATTGTTTGGGACAATGGATTCGGGAAAAATCAGGCAATGGTAAAATTGGAAGACCTTCAGAAAGATTCGTCCCAGTTTAAAAGCATTTATTTAGACCCGGAAAATAGGTTTGCTTTATTTAGGAAAGAATAGTTTTTCCGTTGTGCAATTCAATTACAGAAATTTCTGGTTTAATGCCTACACGGCCTAAGTAACCTAAGAATCCAAGTCCTCGGTTTACATAAATATGCTGATTACCTTCTGAATAAAGCCCCGCCCATTGCTTATATACATATTGTGATGGGCTCCATTTAAATCCTGGAATTTCAATTCCAAATTGGAAACCATGTGTATGACCGGCAAATGCAACATCAATATCTTGGTGGTCGTTTGTGATTTGTGCTTTCCAATGCGAAGGGTCGTGAGAAAGCAACAATTTTACTGGAACTTCAGGCATGTTTAATTTCGCCTTTTTCATATCACCTTTTCTTGGAAATCTTAATGCAGCACCCCAATTTTCTACTCCTACAATTCCAATGGATGCTCCATCTTTACTCAAAATTCTGTGCTCATTCATCAATAAATCCCAGCCCATTTCTTTATGAATTTCTTTCAACCTTTCTAGATTTTCTGCTTTTAATTGAGGAGAATCCCATTGCACATAATCACCATAATCATGATTTCCCAAAGTAGAATAGATACCAAATTCAGCTTTTAAATCCTTCCAGATTTCAACAAAAGGTTCTGCTTCATCCGAACGGTCGTTTACCAAATCTCCTGTGAAGAAAATTAGATCAGGTTTTTCTGCATTGATCATTTCAACCGCTTTTTTAAATGCGTCACCGCTTGCAAAGGAACCACTATGAATATCCGAAATTTGAATAATTTTTAGTCCATTAAATGCATCTGGTAAATTTCTCAATATTATTTTTTCACGGCGAATGGTAAAATCAAATGCTGTTTTAATCATTCCATAAATCATTGAAACTAAAGGAACGGCAGCCAAGGTTAAAGCTCCATAACTCAGAAATTTAGCCCTCGATATTCCATTTTTTACAGCATTTATTTCAGATTTATTTTGATTAAACAATGATACTATCCACTGAATCAGCCTTTGTACATCATCTATCATTAAAAACAAACTGCCTATTAATTTACTTACAACTATTATAAAAATAAGACATGTTGTATAGAGATATACAAATTTTGGTAATAGCGGATGCTGGTAAGTCAGGATTGTAAAAACCCCGAAAACAACAGAAAATGCAGTAATTGCCCAATAGGTTCGAAACGCAATGTTTCTTTTCATTTCAGACCAATCAACAGCAATTGTTTTAAGTGCTTGAAAAAAATAAAAATCGATTAGCAACAGTACGGCCAAAAGAATCAAAAAACGTATTAACATGAAAGTTGCCAAAGGAGATTATTGTTTGCGCTCCCCAAATGGCATGCAATTCGAACAACACCTACCATGGAAGACGGCACAAAAGTAGTTGAAATTTCAGCAAAGGCAAGGCCTTGGAGAATGAAAAGTGAACATAATTCTCTGGCTGAAGAGCTCGATGTAGAAAGACGTAAAGTCATGTTAAGTGCCATAATAGCAGGAATTCTCATTTTTATTTTATGGCTTATTTTGGGATTTGAAAATTATTTTGAATTAAATCTCAATTATTTTGGAGTTATTCCCAGAAAGCTCATTGGTCTTAGAGGAATACTTTTCGCTCCTTTATTACACGGCGATTACAAACACCTTGTTTCCAATAGCATTCCTTTATTTTTCTTGCTCACAGGAACACTTTATTTTTACCGAGGACTTGGCTACAAAGTATTTCTGTTAATTTGGATATTTAGTGGAGTAGGAGTGTGGTGCATCGGTCGCGACAGCATTCACATTGGCGCCAGTGGTGTTGTCTACGGCTTAGCTGCGTTTCTTGCTATTAGCGGAATATTGAGAAACGACATTCGTTTGATGGCCATTTCTATGCTCACCATTTTTTTATACGGAGGAATGATTTGGGGCGTCTTACCGCTATTTCAACATGTTTCCTGGGAATCACATTTAATGGGAAGTTTAGTCGGTTTGTTTTGCGCTGTTTATTACAGAAAACAAGGTCCTCCGCAACGTCAATATGATTTAGAACCTGAAGAAGATGAAGAAGAAAGTGTGGAAGTTTTACCAGCAGAGCCGTTGAATGAAACCATTCAGCACCATACCGCGCATCCTAACTACATTATTATTTACAGGTATAAAAACAAAGAAGACGAGAATACCGAAACAAAAGCCTGATTTTATCTTAGTTTTGCGCCGTGAATTATTTACAAGTCGATCGTCTCTCAAAATCCTTCGGCGAAAGGGTTTTATTTGAAAACATATCTTTTGGTCTGCAACAAGGTCAAAAAACTGCGCTGGTAGCCAAAAATGGAGCAGGAAAATCAACACTACTCCGCATCATGCAAGGGCTGGAAATTCCCGACAGTGGCGAAGTTACCTTTCGTAACGATATTTCAATTGCCTACCTCGACCAGCATCCGCCATTTGACCCGAAACTAACTGTTTTAGAAACCGTTTTTGCATGGAAAGAGCCGAAAATGCTCGCCATTCGTAAATACGAAGAAGCAATAGAACACCGCGATTTACATCCTACGCCCGAAAATGAGTTGGCATTGCAGGAAGCCATTGCGGGCGTAGAAGAACTTGAAGCCTGGGACACTGAAGCGAAAGTGAAAGAAGTATTGGGTAAGTTGAACATTCACTTTCTAGACCAGCCAATGGGCGAGCTTTCCGGTGGACAACGCAAACGTGTTTCGCTGGCAGCATTGCTCATTCGCGAACCCGATTTGGTATTGCTCGATGAGCCTACCAACCACTTGGATGTTGAAATGATTGAGTGGCTCGAAGGTTATTTGCAACAAAGCAACCTCACACTTTTAATGGTAACCCATGATAGGTATTTTCTGGATAATGTGTGCACCGACATTTTGGAGATAGACCGCAACAACGTATTTAAATACAAAGGCAACTATTCTTATTATTTAGAGAAGAAAGCAGCAGCATTGGCAGCATTTAACAGCGAGGTTGATAAGGCTAAAAATCTTTTCACAAAAGAGCTGGAATGGATGCGCCGCATGCCCAAAGCCCGCAGCACCAAAGCAAAATCAAGAATTGATGGCTTTTATGAGGTAAAAGAAAAAGCCAGTCAGCGCATCATAAAAGAAGAAGTACAGCTTTCTGTAAAAATGAACCGCTTGGGTGGTAAAATTTTAGAACTCATAAAAATCTCCAAAGGCTACGGCGAAAAGACTTTCATTGAACCATTTACCTATACATTTATTAAAGGAGAGAAAATTGGAATCGTTGGTAAAAACGGTTGCGGAAAATCTACCTTGTTAAAAATGATCATGGGCGAACTCGCCCCAGATACGGGAAAAATAATCACCGGCGATACAGTTGTTTTTGGCTATTACTCGCAGGAGGGCATGAAACTCGCAGCCGACAAACGTGTAATTGAGATTGTGAAAGATGTGGCTGAAGTTATTCCTTTGGCCGATGGTAGTAAACTTACCGCATCACAGTTTTTGCAGTTGTTTCTCTTTCCACCGGAAATGCAATACACTTATGTTTCCAAATTAAGCGGAGGCGAAAAACGCAGGTTGTATTTGCTTACCGTGTTAATGAAAAATCCGAATTTCCTGATTCTCGATGAGCCCACAAACGACCTCGACATTCAAACCCTCAATATTTTGCAGGATTTCCTAGAGAAATTTGGAGGTTGCGTTATCATCGTTTCCCACGACAGGTTTTTCATGGATACCCTTGCCGACCATTTGTTTGTATTCGAAGGCGATGGTATTATCCGCGACTATAACGGAAAGTACAACGATTACCGACAGGAGTTGGCCGAGAAGCAAAAAGTAACCTACAAACAGCCTGATAAGAAATCAGAAATTGTGGAAATAGAGGCCAAGCCAAAACCTAAAGTTAGTTTCAAAGAAACCCACGAGTTCAATACTATCGAAAAAGAAATTCCTCAATTAGAAATCAAAATCGGGGAGCTCACCAAAAAACTCAATGGCGGCGTTACTGACCATGTAGAATTACAAAAAATAGCAGCAGAAATCTCGAAATACACGGAAGAACTAGAGCACAAAACATTGCGCTGGTTAGAGTTGAGCGAGAAGATGTAAATCCACAATGCCTGCGGCTT
>JAIXYK010000034.1 GCA_027490225.1 Bacteroidota bacterium
AATTCTGAGGATTTCTTCAGTTACATCAGCCTCGCCTTTAACATCTACTTTAAATGGTGGAATATTTAATAAAACCCCATTTTCATTTTCGCTTACAATTTTAATTCCCAATTTACCGAGAATTAATTTTGCAGTTTCATGTGGAATTTTTTCACCAATCAATCTGTCCATTTTCCACCATTCGTAATTTATTTGTTGCCAGGAATTATTATTTCCAACCCAATCGAAAATTTCACCTTTTACTTTTCCTTCCGAAACTTCTGTAATAAGGTCTATTGCTCTTTTGATTGCGATTACTGGCATTTCAGGGTCTGTTCCTCGTTCAAATCTGAAAGATGAATCGGTTTTTAAACCATGAAATTTAGATGATTTCCGAACCGCAACTGCATCGAAAGTAGCTGACTCTAAAAATATAGTTTTAGTTTCGTTTGAAACACCACTATTTAATCCACCATAAACACCTGCCAAGCACATCGGTTCTTGTGCATCACAAATCATTAAATCAGTATCACTAAGTTTTCTTTTAATGCCATCTAAAGTTGTGAATTCTGTATTTATTGGGCAGTTTTTAACAATTATTTTATTTCCTTTTATTTTATTTAAATCAAAAGCATGCAGCGGTTGTCCTAATTCAAACATGATATAATTTGTAATATCCACAATATTATTTATTGGTTTTAATCCAATTGATAATAAATGTGTTTTTAACCATTCAGGACTTTCTTTTACAATTATATTTTCTAATACAACTCCACTGTATCTTTTAACCTGTTCTTTATTTTCAATAATAACTTCAATTGCCGCATTTCCTATTAGAGTTTTATCTGAAATGTTTGGTAAAACAACATCAATATTTTGTTCATATAAAACAGCAGCCAAATCTCTCGCAACGCCATAGTGAGAGACTGCATCTGCGCGATTAGGTGTAAGACCAATTTCGAAGATATGGTCAGAACTCATATTATATAATTCGGCAACTTCTTTACCTACAGTTGTTTCAGCGGGAAGAACAATAATGCCATCATGGCTTGTTCCAACTCCAATTTCATCAGCCGCACAAAGCATTCCTTGAGATAGTTCTCCCCTTATTTTACTTTCTTTAATGGTAAATGATTCGCCTGTTATTGGATAAAGTGCAGTTCCAATTGTAGCTACAATCACTTTTTGACCTACAGCAACATTTGGAGCGCCACATACTATTGATAGAAGTTCGTTATTCCCAATATTTACTTTGGTTAATTTTAATCTGTCCGCATTAGGATGTTGCTCACATGAAAGTACTTCCCCAACAACTAAACCTTTTAAGCCACCTTTTATTTTCTCAAATACTTCAACAGATTCTACCTCTAAGCCACAGAATGTTAGGTTTTTAGATGTTTCATCAACGCTTGGAAGTGGATGAATAAATTGAGAAAGCCAATTGTAAGATATTTTCATGAGTTAAAATTAAAGGAGCAAATGTAAGTGTTAAATAAAATTGAAGCGAAGGCTGAATAGAAATTCTACCAAATAGAAAAAAGAAAAAACTACACTAGCAATTCCATTTGTAGTACCGAACGCAAGATTTACTCTGCTCAAATCAGTTGGTGAAACTATGCTATGTTGATAAATTAATAAGGCAAGAAACACAAATGTTCCTGTAAAATAAATCCAAGAAAATTCACCATAAATTCCTGCAATTATTAGAAATAATGCTGTAAAAAAATGTAGAATAGTAGAAACCAATAAACCTCCTTTTTTTCCTAATTTAACAGGTATAGAATGCAAGTTCATTCCTTTATCAAATTCTTCATCTTGCAAAGCATAAATAATATCGAATCCAGCTGTCCAGAATAGTACAGCGAATGAAATAAATAATGGTAACCAATCGAAGTGCGCAGTTACTGCAAGATAAGCTCCTATCGGTGCTAATGAAAGTCCTAAACCAAGAATTAAATGACATAAAAATGTAAATCTTTTTGTTAAGCTGTAACCGAGTATTACCAACAAAGCAACTGGTGATAAATAAAAACAAATTGAGTTAATTGAAAATGTTGTAGCAACGAATAAAATACAATTAATACATATAAAAATTAATGCTTCATTTTCTTTAATTATTCCTGCTGGTATTTCCCTTACGGCAGTCCTGGCATTTTTTGCATCGTAATTTTTATCAATATACCTGTTAAATGCCATCGCTGCGCTTCGGGCAAATACCATACAAGCAATAATTTTTAATAATAAAAACCAGGAAGGGAATTTATGAATTTCTTTTATGCCTAATAAAAATCCAATAATTGCAAACGGTAATGCGAATATTGTATGACTAAATTTAATAAGCGATAACCAATGATTTATTTTCAATGTACTTGATTTCATTTTTGGAAATTATTTTCAAATAGCGTTCTGTTTAAAATGGAACGCCCTAATGTTATTTCATCTGCATAAGCCAATTCATCGCCAACTGCAACACCTCTGGAGAGCGTGCTAATTTTAATGGCGAAATCTGATAACTTCCTAAACAGATAGAAATTTGTAGTATCACCTTCCATGGTTGCGCTCAGGGCCATAATTACTTCTTTAACTTCTCCGGAGGAAGCACGTGCTATAAGTTGGTCTATATTTAAATCTGAAGGACCAATGCCATCCATTGGAGAAATAATTCCACCTAAAATATGATATAATCCATGAAATTGTTGAGTATTTTCAATTGCAAGCACATCTCTAATGTCTTCCACAATGCAAATAAGCGAGCGGTCTCTATTTTTATCAGAACAAATGTTACAAACAAGTTGATCGGCAATGTTGCAGCATTCAGTGCAGTATTTAATTTCGTTTCTAAGTCTGGTAAATGATTGCGAGAAATTAGCCACTTCTATAGGTTCTCTTTTTAACAAATGCAATACAAGACGTAAAGCTGTTTTTTTGCCTATTCCTGGTAATGAAGACATTTCATTTACAGCTTGTTCCAATAAAGTAGAAGGGTAATTGTTCATTATTGCAAAAGTAATAACTCTTTATCGATTCAACTGCACTATATATTTGCAAACAACGTATTTTATTAAATTTATGAATCAAGTACTTCATCCATTTGTTCTTTTATCAGTAATTGGCATCTATTTTTTACTTTTGATGCTTATTTCCTGGTGGAAAGGAAAAGATGCCGATACTGAAGGTTATTTCATTGGTAACAAAACTTCTCCATGGTACATCATAGCTTTTGGGATGATTGGCGACTCGCTTTCGGGAGTAACTTTTGTATCAGTTCCGGGTGAAGTAGGAGTGAAGCATTTTTTTTATTTACAAATTGTTTTTGGGTATTTAGTTGGTTATTGGATAATCGCGCAAGTCTTATTGCCGCTGTATTACAGGATGAATTTAACGTCCATTTATGTATATTTAAAAGAACGATTAGGCAATTCTGCGCAAGTTACAGGCTCCGTGTTTTTTCTTTTATCACGAAGTATTGGCGCAGCCTTTAGATTATACATTTCAGCAGGAGTTTTACAATTGTTTCTTTTCGGTCCTTTGGGTGTTCCTTTTTGGATTTCGGTGGCATTGATTATCATTTTAATTTTAGCTTATACATTAAAAGGAGGAATTAAAACATTGATTTGGACAGATACTTTTCAATCTTTGTTTTTATTGGGAGGAGTTATATTAACATGTTTCTCCATAATTAATCAACTCGATTTAAGTTTTGGTGAAGCTGTTACAACCATTACAAATAGCGAATATGCACAAGTGTTTAATTGGGATTTTAAATCGAAAGACAATTTTTTTAAGCAATTTATTTCTGGAATTTTCATAGCCATTGCCATGACTGGTTTAGACCAAAACATGATGCAAAAGAATTTAAGTTGTAAAACATTGCCGGAAGCACAAAAGAATATTAAATGGTTCAGTGTAATTGTGGTTTTTGTGAATGTAATTTTCGTTTCCTTAGGCGCATTAATTTATATTTATGCAAATAGTAAAGGAATAGAAATTCCTAAAAAAACAGATGCATTATTGCCTTTATTAACATTTAATTATTTAGGTTTATTTGCAGCAATTGTATTTATTCTAGGCATTATTGCTGCTACGTTTTCAAGCGCTGATTCGGTGCTTACCACACTTACCACATCATTATATATTGATGTATTAAAATTAGATTCAAGCACTAATGTTTCAGATAAACAGAAAATAAATTACAGGCATTATATTCATGCATTTTTTGCCGTAAGTTTATTTTTATTAATAATGTTATTTGAAATAATTAATGACCAATCTGTAATTAGTGGAATTTTCGTTGCAGCTGGTTATACATACGGGCCATTGTTAGGTCTTTTTGCTTTCGGAATTTACACCAAAAAACAGGTAATCAATAAATTAGTTCCATTTATTTGTATTTTATCACCAGTTATTTGCTGGTTATTGAGCAGGTATTCTAAAGAATTATTTAATGGATATCAAATTGGTTTTGAATTATTAATAATGAATGGAATGCTTACTTTTTTAGGTTTGATGTTAATTTCAAAGGAAAATAAACACTCCGTTATTTAAATTATTTTTTCTTCAATTTATCCTTAAATACCTTTTGAAACTTCTCTACTTTGGGTCTGATTACCATGGTACAGTAGCCTTGTGAGCCATTTTGGTTGTAGTAGTTTTGGTGATAATCTTCTGCTACGTAGAATTTATTATCAAATTCTGTTATTTCTGTAACTATAGGTTTATCGAAAGCTCCAGCAGTATTTAATTCTGCTTTGTATTTTTCTGCAATTTGTTTTTGATTTTCATCTAAGTAATAAATAGCTGAACGATATTGCGTCCCTGCATCAGCACCTTGGCGATTTAAAGTGGTTGGGTCGTGGGTTTTCCAGAACACTTCTAATAGTTCATCATACGTTATCACTGATGGGTCGAAGATTATTCTTGCAGCCTCTGCGTGGCCAGTAGTACCCATGCAAACTTCCTTGTAGCTTGGGTTTTTAATGGCGCCACCTGTGTATCCAGAAGTTACTGAGATTACACCTTCTAATTCTTGAAAAATAGCTTCAATGCACCAGAAACAGCCGGCAGCTAAAATTGCAGTATCAGTTTTTTGGGTTGGAGAAGGTGTAAGGTCCATAGATTGATTAGTGTTTGAATTTGAATTGCATGCTGGTAAAGTTCCAATTACCGAGAGCATTAAAAAAAGTGAAATCTGAATTGTCTTTTTCATAATATTAATTAAGTAATATGAAAGGAACGTAATTGTTTAGAAATCGGATTTATTAAGGTAATTTTATTTCTAATTAAGCGTAAAGCTTAGTGTATTTGCATTTGAGCGTACACCGTTCAGCACAAGACTAATTAAGAATTCAATATTGCTCTCTATTTTTTGATAATCGGGTTCTTTAAAAACGTCTGGATTGTTGTATATAATCTCATCGTGTTTAATACCATCAGCAGAGATTATAATAAGTTCCGCAATCTTCTTTGCTTGTAACTCAGGAATGTTATCATCTATTGCAGTTATTTGTTTTTTAATAAAAGCAATTTCTCTTAATAAAATATCATTATACAATTGATGAAAGCCCGGTTGTATTTGTCTTAAACTTTCAGCAGATAATTGATGTAAACTCAATACTTTTTTATAATACCCCAACCGTTTCTTCATATAGAATTGAATTTTTTCTTCTGGAGATATTTTACTTTCCATTTCTGTTTGAAGTCCATCTACAATGCTATCTGCTTCTTCTAAGACTACAGCTGTGAAAATTTCTTCCTTATTCTTAAAGTAATAATATAATGAGGATTTATTTAGCCCCATTCTTTTTCCTATATCATCAAGTGTAGTTTTATCATAGCCAAATTGCGCAAAACAAAGCTTTGCGGCACCTATAATTTGCAGTCTTTTTTTATCGGATTTCATATTTTTCGGTAAAGTCTGCAAAGCTAATTCAATATTTCAAACAAAATGTTAAATGGTTTGAAAATATTGTTAATTATTTTATTAAGCTCAATCCCTCTAGGGCAGAAGCGTCATCTGGTCTGTTTAAAAGCGCTTTTGTAAGAAGGATTTTGGCTTCTCTCATTTTTCCCATTTGCAAATAACTCCAGCCCAACATGTGGTTTCCGTCATAGTCGAAAGGATAAAGATTTACTACACGTTCGAAATATTTTTGAGCTGTAGGATAATCTTTTCTGCTATAATATATCATTCCAAGTCGGAAGTTGGCAGTTGAATTCTGAGCGTCAAATTCTAATATCTTTTTATATTGTGCAATTACTTGGTCCCAATTTCCCAAAGCCGCCGCTGGATATACAAAGCCTAATCTTGCTTCCACAGAATATTGTTTCAATGAAATGGCATTTTGATAGTAGGTCATGCTTTGTGAAAATTGCCCTGCTTCGTAGCATAGCCAAGCTAATCTAATGTTAATCTCGTAAGAATCTTCTTTATAAATGTCTTTTAAAATACCAATAGCTTTAGTAAAATCTGATTTTGCTTCCAGGGAATAACTTTGTTTAAATGTTGCAATTTCTTTTTCATCATTTTGAGCGGAAACAACTCCGAATGCGAAAAACATAATAAGCAAAAGTGAATTTTTGAAAATTTTCATATTTCTTTTTGATTTGTTGGTTTATTTTCTAATTTATATTTTTCAATTCGATTTGCCACGATTTTAGTATTATTTACCTTGGCTACAAATTCATTAATCTGACCATTTAAAAGTGTTATTTCAAATGATTTTCTATTTTGTTGTGCTCCAAAAATACTCGTAATTACATTAGACCTAAGTCGAATTAATTTGGGGTTAAATTGGGAATCAATCTCAGTATATTCTAATTGGTAATTCACTTTTAAAAATTGAAAGAAAGGAGCTAAAAAATCCTGTAAAATTCTTATTGGTCCTGTTTTTAAAGTATGAATAGGTAATTGATCTTTTAAAATAATATCTGGATAGAAACCTAGTAATACTTGGTATGCAGCTAAATAGAACTGATATAATAAAGATTTTCTATTGCCATGAAAACTCAGGAAATAAAACATGGTTCCATTATTTAATAAATAAGCATAAGCACCAGTTGAATGACAATAAATATAGGACTGATTATAAATATTAACTTTAATTTCCCATTTGGTAGTATATTTTTTCTTTCCTTCAACAACATTAAATTCAAGCAATTGACCCGGAATAAATCCAAATGCTTCTTTTAATAATGGATTAATTTCAATGTTTTGAATTGTATCTTTTTCTTTTGGTGATTCAAAGCAAATTAATTTTTGAAAATTATTTTCTTGTTTTAAATAATAACTAATAGGCCATAAAATGGTTGCCGACCCAACATAAGGAGTGGTTTGTAATTGAAAATGAATATGCGGTTGTGGAGATCTTCCTGAGTTTCCTAATAAAGCTATGATATCACCTTTTCTAACATAGTCTCCCAAAGAAACCCTAAAAGAGCCTTTAAGTAAATGGCTAATCTGGGAATACAAAAAATCACCATGTTTAATTACAATACTATTCCCCCAATTACTCTCAAGATTTACATTCCCTGGAGGGTTTTCATCTACATTAGCATGCAAATCAACAACAAGTCCATCAGCGGGAGCCAACACTGGTTTTTGCCATGAATAATAATCTTTCAATTCTAAGCCACTATTTTGAAAGTTATTGCCTTCTTCATCCAGCACCTCAAAATCTAAAGCATGTCGCCAATCGTCTTTGTGTGTATGTTTGCCATCATGGCCTTGGGTTACAGTCCATTTTCCAAAGAACGGAAGTTGCATTAAAAGTAAAGTTGATTTTTTAAATCTTTCTAATCCACTCGAAAATGAGTAAAGATTAACCTCCGGAGAATAATGTTGAATGCTCGTAAGAAATAAATGCCGAGGCCAAATGCGCAATTTCAGAAGATAAATAATTGAAACCACAATTAAATTAAATGGCATAGAATAAAGTGGCAATTGCACCACTTGCAAAGCCACACCAATTGAGCTATTTAAAATGGCAATTAGTGGAGAAACCAACAATACCAATAATACTGACCAAATGGAAGGAATTAGGAAAAATCCACCCAGGGCAATAGAGCTAAGGATAAAATTAAAACCAATAAAACTGTAGGTTAATTCATTGAGATTCCCTCCAACAAATGAATAGAAATAGTATCCAATATAAAATCCAAGTAAAGACAGTGTAAATGCTATTCTAGAATAAATAACAAGCGCGATCGCAGCAATAACTCCAACTATTAGATTGTATTGAAAAAAGATGGCTCCAAGAGACCTAAAATAAACTCCCAATTCTAATGGTAAAGGGTAATTTTCAATCTTCATTATCCAGTCAACCAATTCTTGACCGCCGATTGCATAAAGGTCATTATAAGTGTAAATGCCTCTTTCACTGAGTTCTAAAGCATTGTAAGAACGAGTTGCCAGTAAAAGCAACCAGATTGTAATGATAAAAGGAAAACTGAGAAAGGGCAGTCCTTTAATGGCAAAGGAGCCACTCATCCAAACAGTAATCAACAAACATAGCAGTGCCCCAAAGCACAATACTACTAGGAAAGGAATGTTGAATTTGAAATAAACACCTAAGCACAATCCAACTGAAAGACTATTAAAACTATAAATTCCTGTTTTAATTGATTCGTAATGTAAACCTATAATTCTAGCTGCAAGTAAACTAACAACAACAGCAATTAAACCACTTAAGCCAGCATAGAAATCAAAAAAAGTAAGCACCAGCAGCAAAATTGCCAGTGCTTTTTTTTGTGAGAAAAATACTTGAGCGTAACTACTTAGAACACTTTCAGAGAATTCTCTAAAAGTAAGTATCCATTTATGTGAAACGCTTTTTTCCATGAAAGACTAAAGCTTGAATTTTTTTAGATGTTCAGGCATTACTTCCATTTTATTTAAATCATCTACAGTTTCACGATTTCTAATAACATGCGTTTTACCTTCTGTATCAATCAACACAACGTTGGGTCTCATTGCAATAAATTGCATCCATTGTGTCATGTTATAAGCTCCTACAGTATGTATCACAGCGTGGTCACCTTTTTTAAGCGGGGGCAAAGTTACACTTTCACGAACGATATCTATGTTCATACAAAGTGGACCATAAATCACGGCATTTTCTGTGTGGTTTCCTGATTCTTCTACAGGAGAAATACGATGGTCGTACCAAAATGAAGTAAACAATAGATTTACACCCATATCCATCACAATTGCACGTCTTCCATCACTCAAGCGTTTATTTGCAATTACAGAACCAGCAAGGAATCCGGCTTCGTCAATTAATGCTCTTCCACTTTCCAAAATAAGCATAGGAAGGTTTTCCTTTGTAAATCCGGCATTTAATAAGGTACTACAGATAGCATCTGCGTAATCATCGAAAGTTGGAATGGTATCGGAACCTGGAAGGAATGAACCTTTCAAAGTGTTTTTTGAGGCGAATCCACCACCTAAATCGATGTATTCTATATTTTGTTTGTGTTTTTCTTTGATGCCTAAAGCCAAATCTGCTAATTTGATTGCAGCTACTGCGTAAGCATTTGCAGATAACATAAATGTTCCTATGTGGCAATGTAAACCCACCAAATCCATTTTATCTGTTAAGATAATTTTATTGATGGCATCCCAAGCCTGGCCAGTTTCATAGTTAAAACCAAATCTGTCCCACATAGGGTAAACACCAGTATCCATATTAACACGAATGGCTACTCTTGGACGTTTTTTGATTTTAGTTGTTAATTCAATAATTTGATATAATTCATCGAGGTGGTCAATATGAATAAGTGAATCATTTTGAATGGCGAGCAATAAATCTTCGTCTGTTTTCTCTGGACCATTAAAAATGATGTTTTTACCTTGAACACCATTACCAATAGCCTTTTTGTATTCAAAAATGGACACCACTTCTGCCCAGCAGCCTTCTTGATGAAAGACATTGCAAACAGCATTTATATAGTTTGTTTTATATGACCAAGCAAACTGTACTTTCGGATACCTAGAAGTGAAAGCTCTGTAGGCTTCTCTATAAGTCTGACGGATTTTTCTTTCAGATAAAATAAAAACAGGAGAACCATATTTTTGAATGATTTCTTTTACTGAGACGCCATCGATATGACTAAGTGGAGCATGTAAAGATTTTGTTCCGAATTTATTTGTAACACCTGCATTGAGGCTTGTAATTACTGGACGTTCGTAACGTAGTTTTTCTATTGTTTGAGTTGCCATAAGATTTTTTTATTTTTTATAATTCTCCAAGAGTGGAAATTTGTTGAAATTCAGAAAGGGTAACGATGTTATCCCAGGAGTATCGGACGAATAATTTTCCAATATCATAATTTTCAAAAGCTGCTACCTTCTCACCAAATGCAAGTTGTATCGCTGCAGCGGGCATATTTTGTCCAGAGGCTACTGCCAAATACACCCAGGCAGGAAATCTAGGATTGATTTCGACAATGTAGAGCGTGCCGTTTTTGTCTTTTATTAATTCCAGCTCCATGCCTCCGCGCCATTTATTTGCCGCTATAAGCTTATGTGTCATTTCAATTAAACGAGGTTCGTCTATTGTAATTCCAGCCCAAGCCTTTCCTTTATCAGTAATATACTGTTTGCGCATTGGCACAGCTCCAATTGTATTTCCTTTTCCATCTCCCAATGCCACAACATTGTATTCATTACCATATACAAATTGTTGCAGAATTATTGGAAGCCCCCATTTTGCTTGTATTTTATGAAAATAAGAATAAACTTGTTCTAAGTTGTAAGCAATGTAGGCATCATAAAATTTACCTTTAACTACTACAGGATATTCGAAATTATTGAGTGCAGCCGGAACTTCAGAAATTGAGCCTATTGTAATGGATAATGGAACAGACAAACCATATTTTTCGCCAAATTCGGAAAGTCTGTATTTATGTCTTTCTTCAAATTGGTCAGCAGTTGGTAAGAAAGTTTTTATGCCCATTTTTTCTAATTCAGGTGCGATTTTCATGAATGTGAAAAGTTCTGCATCAAAATTTGGGAAAATAAAATCTATTTTTTCAATTTCATGGATATACTGCAAACGCAACATTAGATTTTCTGTACCGCCAGATGGAAAAGGAACTGAATAGCTTTTATCTACAAGATCGCGCATGAACAGCCCGGGTTCAAGATTATCGTATGAAATTCCAATAATTCTTATGTCATTGCCTTTCCAGTCGCGCAGCGCTCTAATTACAGGAATGCCTGGTCCTGGATTATCGGTGTTGTTTAAACCCGAAACGGCAACAGTTAATTGCTGTTTCATATTCTATCTGCTAATTGATGTTTAACTAAAAGATTGCAGAAATCATAAAGGTCTTTTTCTACAGTTTGAGGTTCTGTTTGATACCTCTCAACTATCGCATCAACTATTGCTTTTTCTGATAAAGTTTGTTTCATCAATTGAATGATTTCTACCCCAATAGGATTGATTGAATAAGAGTCGCCAGTGCTTGGGTCGAAAACAAAGCCTGATTCGCTCACTGCAATGTTTCCTTTAATTCTTAACTGCATAATAATTTGTTTTTGGTAATTGAGTCCCCTTGACCGCCTACTTGAAAGATGGTTTAATTCAACAGAATTATTTACTAGATTCTAAGGCTAATTGCCATCTAATCAGGGTAAATTATTTTTTTAGAACTTCCTTCTTGAACTATTGAATAATACAAAGACTCAATTTGTTGAGACTTATTATCAAATCTTTGCTCATTTGAAATGGTTCTCCATCAATATTTACTAGCTCATTTTCTGCTCTTTTTATTGAAATAGATTTTGTAGAGAAGGATTCCACATTGGGATGCTTTGCAATTGTTTTTGTAAATAGTCGTATTGCAAGCGAAGGAATGTTATACCAAGAACATTTGTGAATAATCATAACATTCAACAATCCATCATCTAAAAGTGCGTTCGGAGCAGTGTAAGCATTGTTGCCAAATTGGGTCCCATTGTTTACAGTTATTAAAAATGCGGAAATATTTCTTTCAACACCATCGTAAGAGATTGTGTAAGTGCGAGGTTTATAATTATTGAATTCTGAAATAGTAATTTTAACATAGTTCATTAATCCTCGGGAAACAGAAGAATGAAATTTTCCTGCTACATGGGCGTCAAATCCAACGCCAGCTAGGTTTACAAATGGTATTTCATTAATTAATCCAGTATCTATTTTTTTGATTTTGCCATTTAATACTTTTCCAATGGCTTTTTTGAGATTAAATGGAATATTTAATGCCCGGGAGAGCCCATTTCCAGAGCCCATTGGAATGATTCCAAGTGCTGTTTTTTGATTAATTAATTGAGTTGCAATATTGTTTATTGTGCCATCTCCACCAACAGCTATTACGGCATCGAAATTTTTGATTACAGCATCTTTTGCTTGATAAATTGTATCGTCGCTATTTTTAGAAACAATTATTTCGGCATCTATATTTTCGTTTTGAATAAGATTTCGAATTCTCTCTGGAATCAAGGTTTTATTTTTTCCTCCAGAAATAGGATTGATGATAAATCGGAATCGTCTTTTCAATTTACTTTACTTGCAGGTAGTGTTGAATATGCTGCATTAATTCATTGTTTATTGCGCCATTACCAGCGAGTAATTCCTTTCCAAAAATGTAATCGTTTCCTCCTTTATAATCGCTAACCTGACCACCAGCTTGTTTTACAATCAGTACGCCGGCCGCAACATCCCAAGGACTTAATCCATATTCATAAAATGCTTCAAAACGACCACAAGCAACGTACGCTAAGTCAATTGCTGCAGAACCAAGCCTTCTTACACCATGTGTATTTTGGATCAGGTATTTAAAAAGTTCTACCCATTGGTCTAACATTCCTTCAAATCGATAAGGGAAACCAGTAACTAAAAGTGAATCTTTTAGTGCCGCTCTTTTAGAAACAGAAATTACGTTTTCATTTAAATAGGCATTTCCGCCAGCAACAGCATGAAAGCATTCATTGTTACTCATTTCGTAGATTACACCTAAAATTACTTTTTGCTCGTGCATTAATGCGATGCTGATGCAAAACAAAGGTAAACCATGAATAAAATTTGTGGTGCCATCAATAGGGTCAATTACCCATTTATAAGGTTTATCTTCTTGACTAACGGTGTTTTCTTCCGTAATAAAACCAGCTTCAGGCAGCAGTCCGCGCAATTCGTTTACTAAAAGTTGCTCTGAGGCTTTGTCTACATAAGTTACAAAATCATTGGTTCCCTTAGCTTCAACGCTAGAAGTAACTAACCTTTTTTGTTCTAAGAGAATGAATTTGCCTATATGCTTGGAAACTTCACAAACCTTTTGACAAAGAATTTCTAATTCTTCAACGTTTTTCATGAGAAAGGGCTAATTTTTTAGTGTACCATATTCCAAAAATTCCTAGAATCATTAAAATGGTTGAAATAATTTGTGCTTGTGTAATTCCAATTCCAAAAATGTTGTAAAGTGAATTTACCCTGATGCTTTCAATTAAAAAGCGTTCAGCACCATTCATAATTAGGTAAATACTGAATAACAGACCTGGAGTTGTTATTTTTTTGCGAATAGACCATAAAATTGCAAATAGCACAATAGCCATGCAGGTTTCATAGAAAGAAGTGGGAAACACAGGTTGAGGTAATTCATGGCACCATCTTCCAATACAACCAGGTATTGGAACACCTTCATTATTAACATTGTGTGGAAATTTAAAAGACCACATCCAGTCGGGCAGAAAGCTCATCCAATTTGGCTTGGGCGCTAAGTTAACAATGCCCCAATCACCGTCGCCAGATGTTTGGCAACCAATTCTTCCAACTCCATAAGAAAGCATCAATGCTGGTGCACAAGCATCGGTAATGTGAATTGCTGGCAAACCATTTTTGCGACCGTACCTAATTATTAAAAACGCGGCTACTATTAAGCCTCCGTAAAATGTTAATCCTGAAAATGAAAACAAGGCTCCAATAGGATCGGCAACAAATTCAGCTGGATTTTCGAGGTTGTGGAAAATTTTGGCACCTAAAAAGCCTCCAACTACACCAAGTAAAATGATGTTTCCGACATGGTCAGCAGGTTTTAACTCTATTTTTCTTTCTTCAGGTTTTGGTAAAAGTTGTGCTTTGCTTTCTCTGAAGCGCAGATAGGTCATTATTGCTGCTACAACAATTCCTCCAAGCAAGTTGCCTTTAAATGAAAGCAAAGTGCTTTGCGGGTCGTTTGAAAATTCGGAATAATTCAAAGCCATGTAAATCAGCTTGAATCCTATAAAAAAACCTATGATAGCTGTTGTTACGTAATCTGTTATTGTAGCTGGAGCTCCAACAATTATTTTTTTGAAAGATGGTTTTAATATTCCCAATGCTTGTTTTCGCTTCAACTCGAGTGAAACAAGATAGGCCGCAACAGCAAATGCAATAGCTACAAAGAAGCCAAACATTTGAATTGGCAATTGAATATTGATGCCTAGGGTTTTAAGAAATTCGCTTAAGGTTGGATACATGAATGTCAGCTCTTAATTGAGCAGCACAAATGTAGGACTTTCAATCATTCTTCCTATAACAATGCCCGACTCATTGATTTCATTGAGAGTAAATTGTTGAATTGTATTTACTAGGGTTTCATTATAAGTAGTGCAGACTTTCACGTAATTGTCTGTAAATCCATACATAAAATCACCGTCTTTTTCGGCTTCCCAGAGTACATTTAGCGTTTTTCCTAATTGGTTTTGATAGAAGAATCTTTTTTTCTTTTCTGAAAGAATGTGTAACATTTTACTTCTTTGTGCCCTTTCTTTAGAAGGTACAACATCTTGAAAGTCAGCTGCTAAAGTGTTGTCTCTTTCTGAATAAGTAAATACATGCAAATAAGAAATATCGAGTGATTGTATGAAGTTAAATGTTTCCATAAAGTCTTCATGAGTTTCTCCAGGGAAACCAACAATTACATCTACACCAATGCAAGCATCAGGTAGCAACATTTTAATTTTTTCTACTTTCTCCTGATACAATTCTCTCTGGTATCTGCGTCTCATTGCTTTCAAGGTTTTGTTGTTGCCCGATTGCAATGGAATATGAAAATGAGGTACGAATTTATTGGACGTTGTAGCAAATTCAATGATTGCATCTGAAAGTAAGTTAGGTTCAATAGAAGAAATGCGAATCCGTTCAACTCCTTCTAAAACATCAAGTTGTTGAATGAGTTCGAAGAAACTTTCCCCATTATGTCGGCCAAAATCACCTGTATTTACGCCTGTTAAAACGATTTCTTTTGCTTTTGTTTCTTTTATTAAATCTTTAGCTGCAATGAGTGTGTTTTCTATTGATTCACTTCTGCTCTTTCCTCTTGCTAAAGGAATAGTGCAAAAGGAGCAGGAATAATCGCAACCATCTTGAATTTTGAAAAAAGCTCTTGTTCTTTCGCCAAATGAGAATGAAGGAATGAAGGTGTTAACGCTTTCAATTTCACAAGCATGAATTTGCGCTTTTAGAGATTTTTCTGAATGTTGAATATGTTGAAGAATATTAAATTTTTCATTGGCACCTAAAACTAGGTCAACACCAGGGATTTCTCCTATTTCTTCTGGTTTTAACTGCGCATAACAACCAATTATGGCAACAAAACCATGTGGTGAAATTCGCATAGCTTTGTTAACAAGAGATTTACATTTTTTATCGGCATTATCAGTAACAGAGCAAGTATTGATAATAAAAATATCAGGATTGGCCTCAAAATCGACCTTCACAAACTCATTCTCAGGAAACAACCTTGCAATGGTGGAAGTTTCTGAGAAATTTAATTTGCAACCTAGGGTGTAAAATGCTACTCGTTTCATTTTTATGGGACTGCAAAAGTATGAAAAAGTGTTAGAAGGCCGAAGGAAATACTCTTTTTAAGTGAAGAAATGCCAATATTTGTAAATTTAATTAACTGATTTACAGAAATATGTAAGTTATTTTAGGTGTTATAAAAACACAATACTTGCATCAAATCAAAAATAAACTACATTTGCAGTCCCAAAAAATGAACATGGCCCGTTCGTCTAGGGGTTAGGACACCAGATTTTCATTCTGGTAACAGGGGTTCGATTCCCCTACGGGCTACTTAAAAAATTTAAAGTCTAAATAATGGCTAATCATAAATCGTCAATTAAGCGTATTCGTTCTAACGAGACTAAGAAATTAACAAATCGTTATTTCCACAAAACAACTAGAAATGCGCTTAAAAAATTAAGAGGTACTTCAGATAAGAAAGTAGCTGCTACTTTATTAATCGAAGTAACTTCTTTGTTAGATAAATTGGCAAAGAGAAATGTAATTCACAAAAATAAGGCAGGTAACTTGGTAGGAAAAGTTACACGTCACGTGAATGCATTAAAGTAATACAAATAATTGGTTTTTTTGAAAGCTGTACTGATGTACGGCTTTTTTTGTTTATATATGTCTGACTACCAACTGTTAACCAAAAGTGTCTTTGCAGATTTTTCGCTGCATTTTTGATATTTCGAGTACGCTTTTGCCGCCATTCTCCTAATTTCTTCGTCTGACTTTTTATTGATAAATCCCGAAATAGCATCATGCAAAGTATAAGCTTCAGGACACATTAAACCTGTAGTCCAAACAAGAGGAATTACATTTGCATTTTTTAAATGTGGTGCAAAGTAGCTTTTACTATAACATGCTAGAATAATGCAATTTCGCTTTATTGCATCTTTGTTTACGAAAGATTCTGTAAGTTGAAAATCCATTAATCCATCATGTCCGATGTAAGCAAGTAGGCTAGCATTTCCATGAGTTCCTATTACTTTATTTTTAACATGAATAGTATCTTTTTGAATCCCAGCGCTGCTTTTTAGGAAATCTTTTGTGCAAGTTTCAATATACTTCCCATTGTATGCTTCCGCAATTAAATACCAATTTTTAGTTGCATGTTTAAAAACGATTCTTTCCAATTTCAAAGAATCTAATTTCTGAAATTTCACTTGTTTCCATTCTGCACTTTTTCTAAAATAAGTTCTAATACCAAAAGCACATCCCCAATACAAGTTGTTGTCAGGATCTTGTCCATTTCCAATTTTTGAAGGAACTGGAACAATTCCTTGGAATTTATTATCGCAAAGTGCCACAAAAACATGAATAGTTTTGAAACTTGTATCTGTAGAAACTATATGTTTAATTCCAACTTTTTCTTCAACTGTAATAGATTCCTCATCATTTTTAATGGTTTGGCCATTACATCCAAATTGCAGGATTACCAAAAGATACAAAATGGCTTGCTTTAATACCAACATTCTCTTCGTAATATTATTCTTTTGTTTTAGCAGCTTTTATCAATTCTACAACTAAAATTAACGTTACACCACCGGTACAGAATATTTGAATAAAGTCAACTAAACGAACATCAGTAGTTCCAAGGATTCTCGCTACCTGACCAAGAGAAATCACCAAGAAAAGAGATAAAATCAATATTGTTTTTTTGCGTTTTGTCATGGTTTTTATTTCGAATTATTCAAATACAACAGTCATTTCTACTCTTCTATTTTTTTGACGTCCTTCAGGGGTTTTGTTGCTACCAATAGGTTTAGTTTGTCCGAACCATTCTGATTTTAATTGTATTTTATTTACTCCTTGTTGGTTGAGATATTTTTCAACTGCCAATGCTCTGTTTTTTGATAATAGCAAGTTAGCAGCAGGTTTTCCCACATTATCAGTATGGCCAGAAATCAGTAATTTCCAACTTGGTTTCTTGATAAGCAGTTCAGCCAATTCATTTAAAGATTCAAACGAAACTCCTTTGATTATTGATTTTCCAGTTTCAAACTCTAGGTTTTCAAAAGCAGTATTTAGAATTTTTTGCTCTTCTGCTTTAATTTCTGGACAACCATTGTTGTCAGGGGAACCTGGTACAGTAGGGCATTTATCTAAACCATCTCTTACACCATCACCATCAGCATCTGAGTATGGGCAGCCATTATTCTCTGGAGGGCCAGCTTTTGTTGGACAATTGTCTTGATCATCTTTGATTCCATCGCCATCTGCATCTCTAAAAGGGCAACCTCTCATTTGAATCGTACCTGGCTCATCTGGACAAACATCTAACTTATCAATTAAACCATCTCCGTCTTTGTCGGGGCAACCATAGAATTTTCTTGGGCCATTTGCATCAGGACACTCATCGTTTTTATCTGGAATACTATCTCCGTCTGTATCTGGGCAACCTCCAAAATATTTACTACCATAGAAATCTGGACATTCATCTTCTTTATCTGGTATACTATCATTGTCTCTGTCTGGGCAACCATTTAAATAGGCCGGACCAGCAATATTTGGGCAGTCATCCTTTGAGTCGATAATGCCATCATCATCTTTATCTGGACATCCATTATATTCTGGCTTTCCTGCGAAGTCTGGACATAAATCGAGTTTATCTATTATTTTATCAAAGTCTCTATCTGGACAACCTTTCATTTCTATAGAACCCTTTTCCAGCGGGCATTCATCGTATTTATCTGCTATCGCATCATTGTCTTTATCTGGACAACCGTTTAAGCCAAGTGGGCCGGGCTCATCGGGACATTCATCTTTTTTATTGGGAATGCCATCATTGTCTTTGTCGCAGTAGTTCGGCCTATCGTCGAAATAGCCTGAAACTAATGTTAAACCAGCACGCAGGTTGATACTTCGGGCATTGTATTGGCCAAATAATCCGATAATGTTATCTGTAGCAACAACAAACTGTGTTAGCCCTAAATTAAACACGAAACCTGTCCCTAAATTTTGAAAAGTATTGTTGTGGTAAGACCAATTCAGATTGAATTCTAAGATATCACTGAATCTTTTTGTAAAACCTAAAGAAACAGAAGGTTGCATATATCCTCTAAAAAAGCTTCCTAAGAATAGCAATCTAAATTCATTTTGAGGATTGAATGCATATTTTGTTCCTACATAAAATCTCCCGGGTAATTGAGATAAGTAGCTCTCATACCTTTCTTTGATATTGAAAATACCGCCTAAAGAATCTAAATATCTTTGAACACCATTTTTTACAGTATCGGTATTATTGTTGCCATTTTCAGCAAAAAACTGATTCAAAGGAATTCCAGTAAATGAAAAACTAGGTACAGAGTTGTAATAATTGATTGGTTGGTATTTCCATTTAATTTTTCCAATATCCAATACACTGGCAAATACTTCCAATTTATCGTTTATGGTGTATTGACCTCCTAAATCAACTGCAAAACCTCTGTTGCCTCTTTCAAAAAGGTATCTCCAAGATTTTAAGGAGTCTGTTGTGAAGCCTTTAAGTCCTGAAGTGTTTATAATAATATCTGTTGTTCCAGTTAAATCAAAAGTAGGATCTGCTGTGTTTAAGGTTATCGTGCTTTTTTGAATATCAATGTTCTCCATTCCATGAAGGTATTTCAAGGAAAAGCCTAAACGGAATTTACAATTAAAGTCTCTGGAAAGACCAAAAGCATATTCTCGATAATGGGTGGCATTAAGTTGAATATTTCCTAATTCAGCAGTTTGTCCTAAAAACTGAGTGTTACCATTTACCCCAAGTTTCAAAAGATCTTGGGATATTCTTGTCCGGAAATTTACTTTTTCAGTAATTCCGCCATTTACATACCAACGGCCCTCTCTCCAGCCAAAACTAAGCACATCGGTACTCAGATTAGCCATTATTTGAGGATTTCTATTGATATTATTTAGAAATCCTTGAAAGTCGAAATATATGGAATCTGTGGTTCCTTTTCTTTTGATAAGGTCGCGATAGGTAAAGCTGTTATTCCCAAAATTGGCATAAGCGTTTGAAATTATAGGCACACCTAAATAAAAATCAGCTTGCGGTAAAAAAGCTGGATTAACATTTACAATGTGAGGATTGTATGTCTGATTGGAAAGCACAAAATCTGATTGTGCAACACAAATTAAAGATTGAAATAAAATGGCTAAGAATACTCGAAAAGCTTTCACGATATTAGAAGTTTTTACGAATTTTTAATTGCGCACCAATTCTAATGTTAAGTCTATTTTGTTCAGTTACTTTTACTATTAACTGTCCTAAATCATAGGTAGTCAGTTTAGCTTTAACAATTATCTTATCGGTGCTTGCATCTGAAAGTTTCTTCCATTTTAATGCTGTAATAACTGCATCAGTAATAGTTTGAACAGGTGTTACAACAATTCCAGAGTTGTCAGCAACACCAGATTCTAATACTGCCTCTGTTCCGTTTTCGTATAATGAATCTACAACGGTTAAGCCAGTTGACTGGCCAAGCGCATTGAATGTTTCTTTAGCAAAGTACAATTGAAGCAGGCCATCAGTGGGAAATCCGTTAGTTATATTTAATCTTAATAATGCTTTTTCTACATCTTTTGATATAGATGATATGGCAAATGGAACGGTATCTACCACTAATAAATTTACGGTAAGACCATCAAGAGGAAGTCTTATTTCACTTGTTATTCCAACTTTACTTGTGTCTAAAAGATAATTATAGGTGTTTGATGTACTACCTGTGTTTAATGCAACTGAGGAATTTGTTAGAAAGTATTTAGGGAATGCATTTAATGTGTTCACAATATTAGAGCCATTACTGCCATTGAGTTCAAAGGATGTTTGGAAAGGAGGTCCGATGTAACTTTCCATGGGAGAAATATTTACAGGATTTGGAATGCTACTAATATTTATTAGTGGAATTGATGCACCAGTTCTAAAACCATTAAATGAGGCTACACTTCCTTGGGCAGGCAATCCTGTGGAATTTTTAAAAGTTAGAATACCTCTAGGGTTCTGAAAATTCAATGTAGTAGCATTGATCACATTCTTAAAGATGCGTACAAAAAGTGTATCATCATTAAGAACGGGCATAGAAAAATTATTAAAGTAACCTGAAATGCGGCTGAATTCAAGGTTTTGTAATTGAATCGTAGAAGTAAACTGTCCTGTAGCAGGAATGGAAGCTCCGTTATTCCTGATAACTTGTATGGAATAATTTACATTAAAAGACTCATTTGCATCGTTTATAAGAATTACATTATTAAGGTTTCTTTCCAAAAAAGCACTTGTATTTCCTGAACCGTTATTATTTAAAAGTACAATCTCTGAAAATGGTTGATTATTTACAATGAGAGAAGGAATAGAAACGGTAATAACTGAATTTTGCGGTACTTGTGAATTGAAATCGATGCGAAGTTTACCTGCTTTTAACCAGGTTGAATCTAAACGAGCGGTAGTACCTAATTGACTGTCGAGATTGTAGGCACATTGTGTGGAAACTGTTTCTATAACACTTGCTCCGATTGCTGAATTGGCATTGAAAATATTAGTATTTGCAGTGTTTAAACTAAAAGGGAAAGGGTAGCTCTGGTTTGGCAAATTGAGCAACTCTTCGGCATGTTTACTATAGTTATTCGAGCTATAAATTATTTCAACAATATCATCGCTATTAATTCCAATTTGAGTAGGAGAATTATCTTGGATTAGAATATCGTTTACATCTAAATCGGAGTTTACAATTGGAAAAGAAAAGTCTGGGTTCCAGGTAGAGTCAGAAAGTTTATTAAAATCGTCTTTAAGGCAGCTGGAAATTACGAATAAGCAAGCTAAAAAGACATATCTAAATAGAATTTGAACTTTCATAATTGGATGAATTTACCATCCAAAGGTATCATTTCCTTTTTGGTAGCCAAATTCTATAGAAATACCATTTATTTTCACTACATAATTTTCTCACTACGAAAAAATAAGACTATTTATTTATTTTAAAAAAGCTTCATTTGTTTTTCTTTTAATTTAAATGATTTGCGGTGCAATTCACATATTCCATGCTTTTCCATCAATAATCTATGTTCTAATGTTCCGTAACCCTTATTTTTATTCCATTTATAGTGAGGATATTTTTGGTGAATTTCGCGCATGAAATTATCCCGTGTTGTTTTTGCTAATATTGATGCAGCAGCAATAGATGCATATTTCCCATCACCTTTTATTATTGTAGTATGAGAAATATTTTGATAGGGTTTAAAGCGATTTCCATCAATAATTAAATATTGGGGAGTTAATTTTAATTCAGCTATTGCTCTATGCATTGCTAAATAAGTGGCTTGTAAAATATTAATTTTATCTATTTCTTCTGCTGATGCCCATCCAACAGCCCATCCAATAGCTTCTTTTTTAATTACAATAGAAAGTTCTTCTCTCGATTTTTCATTTACTTGTTTCGAATCATTTAATAATGGATGATAAAAATCGATTGGTAAAATTACCGCTGCAGCCACAACAGGTCCAGCCAAACAGCCTCTACCAGCCTCGTCAACACCTGCTTCAACAATGTTTTTATTTAAATAATTTAATAACACGATGGTTTTAATTAATAGTTAATAATTAAAAATTAATAATTATTGCTTCATAGTTAAATAATCATTGGATTATTAAGGTAATATTTTTAAATTATTCATTATTCATTATTCATTATTCATTATTCATTATTCATTATTCATTATTCATTATTCATTATTCATTATTCATTATTCATTAT
>JAIXYK010000055.1 GCA_027490225.1 Bacteroidota bacterium
GGTGCCTATTGCTGACAGTGCATTTATTTTATCGGAAACATTTTGATACATAGAAGTTCTAAAGAAATACTCATAATACAAAAACTCGTTGTTTGCAATAGAGTTACCACCAGAAAGCATTCTTTTTCGGAGTTCAACTGTATTGTTTAATAAGTTAGTAAATTGAGCAGACACTCCTTGTAATGCAAGATTAACTCCTCCAAATTGAGAGTTGGAAGCACTGGCAACACGCACATCGCGGTGAATGATTTGTACCTTATACATTTTACTCGTAGCAAGCGTAGGAACTACAAAACTTACACGATTCATGGAAGAAAGGTAGGTTACTTGAGTCTCTAAGGGAGCGCCTGAGGGCTGAGGTAGAAAACGAGCGTAGTAATTTCTTTGGTAACCGTTGGCAGGCAAAGAATTAAACAAATCAACAGCATATTGAAGTTGAATAAAACCACTTTCGCAAGTGTTTTGAGCAAAGAACCTTTGTCTGTTTAAAGGCAAACAATAGGCAATATCTTGGTCTCTTAATTTGTCTGGTAAAGCTCCTGTAGTAAATGTAATATCTAATGTTTCGCTGATTGCAGTACCATTTGTTCTTTTTGCTTGTACCCATGTTCCAGATTGCAATTTCTCTGCTTTTACTTTCAAACTTAACTTATAATTTGTAAAAGGATCAAGCAAAGCAGTTTGGGTGATCATAGCCCTTGTATTATCTGTTGAGGTGCTAAGCGTTACCGGAACATTTACAGTTCCTTTTTTAAGGGTGAAATATTCTATTATGAACCTAAAGTTCTCGTTAGTAACAGAGCCGTCGGCATTATTTTTAGGTAAAACAAATGCAGTATTTAAATCAACGTTAAAAGCAGCCTGAGGAGCCACACCGCAATCTACACCTGTGGTGGAAGCTTGTGGAGAAATATCGCCAATCATTTTAATTCCAGCTAATGGACTTTCAATTGGAGGCTCACATTTGGTTCCAATCATTAACTCGAACCTGCAATCGCCTTTAACAAGACCACCAAGAATATTGTATCGTCCGCCAATAGTACCTTTCATCCATGCAGGATTTGGAAAACCAGATTGAAGCAATGCAGCAGCTGCAACGTCTACAATCTTATAATTTACTACTTCTCCAAACATATTTACATCAATACCAATACTTCCAACCAAGTAGGCATAAACTGCACCTTTTGCATACCAACCATTTATACCGAGTCTTTCACCTTCGGGTATTCCATCACAACTGGTAGCACCATAGTCGAACATATTCATATCGAAGCCAATTTCAGCATCCAATTTTGCTGAAAACACTAGGTATTTTTGATCAAACTTGGGAGGTATAAATGAAGCTCCAAAAGCGAGTCCTGTGCCACTTGAAATACCGGGACTTCTTACAATTGTTCCTGGTCCCAGAATTTCTTCAATGATTTCTGGTGGGTCTGGGGGAGCAGGAAGTTGCTGCCCTGCCATTAAATATGCATTAAATTCAAACATATTTGCCACCATCACTCCTACTCGGCTTGGTAAATCGGGTTGACCGACCAATATTTGCCATTTATCAGGACCTGCATACAAATAGGCAGAACCAGCTATATTTCCAGGTTGTTTACCAACGATGGTCATGGGAACGTTTATCATTACTGAAAATAAACCAGTAAGTATATTCTGTGTAAAATCATAATTCAAAACCACACCAGCTCTTACCGCTTGAAAAGTTCTGTCTATTGGATTGGTCATGAAATAGGCATTTCCTTCGAGCGACATGGTTGCAAGACCTCCAGAAGTGCTAAATACTCCCGATAAAGTAACATCTGCATTGTATACTTGCCCACCGCCGTTGGAACCAAACATAATGGTTGCTTTAAAACCAAATCCTGCAGTATCGCTTGGGATTAATCGAATGCTGCTTAAAGTAGAACCTGGAGGTGGTGTTTCGGTAGGAGTTTTAGGCACTAATTCGGCCGCTGAAACTGGTAAGCTAGCTATGTTCATTCCATAAAAAGCACCACCACCAAAGCCAAATAATTCGAGGCCGGAATAAATTGGAATTCCTGGTGTAAATTTAGCAGAAGCATCAAAATACCAATATTTATGGTCGTTAATTTCACCAGCTCCTCCTACAACTTTTACAGTGATGGTTTTGATGAATGTAGCATCTAAGCCACCCATAAAACCCTTTCCAAAAATGCTATCTTCTGCAAAAAACCTAAAGTAGCCTTTTACACTAACAAATCCCATATCTGCATTTATTAGGATAGCTTTAAGGTCAACGCCAGTTGGAATTAATGCTGGAAAATCAATAGCATCCGGATGCGGATCAACTTCACCAGGAGCTCTCTTAATATCTCCTAAATCTAACCTGCCCAGAATTGCTAATTCGGTACTTCCTCCAAAGGTGTTGCTTTCTCCAGTAAAATTAACATTTACTTGAAAATTTAATGCTATTCTATCTCCAGAAGTAGTATCCCAATTAAACATACCATGGTAGGTTTGTCTGGTTAATGTAATGTTGGTCACAGAAACTGGAAATCCAGCCATTTTCTTTTCAGGACTTGCGAAAGAGAAGGTATTACAACTGATATATGGTGCTTTTGTTTCAACTTTCAATTCTTGAAAATGTACCCCAACAAATCGCACGGGTATTTCGCCAATTTTAGTATTGATGCCGATATTTCCATTTAAATTCATACTTGGTTTAAAACCACCAGAATCAGCCAAAATGCTGATAAAAGATGTAGGTAATAATTCAACGCTGGCATGCCAGATTGGTACAACAAGCGTATCTTTTGGTAATATTCTAAACTCGTACCTTAAACCACTTTGCGCAGGACCTTGACTTAAAACGCTTGAATATTTAAGGTGATCGGTACTAATTGGAGCTACCATTTCTCCTTTAAAACCTCCATTCACAAAACTGTTTGAAACTACTTCTAATTGAATAGAATCTAAAGAAAAGCCCCAACCTTCTAAAGAACCATTTTCGAGACTTAAAATGTTTTGTGCTCCTATTTTCCCACTTATTCCACTGTTGTCTATTAACAAATTGCTCACCTCAAAACTGATTCGATTGGAGACTGTGTTTTTCTGAGAACTAGTATCAGCATTTGCTCCAGTTGAGGGGATTTCTGCCAAAGCTGTATCATTCTTTGAGGTACTGTTTTCTGAAAATTCTTTGGGTAGCGATACTTTTAATTTCTTGAGGTAAAAACCGTTCCACAAAACCGACCTGTCTCCCGCATAGTTTGTAGGAAATTGCATGCCTGAAGGATTGCTTAAATCGCTAAAATCTAATGTAGCTTCTTGTACATCAAAGCCCCAACCTTTTATTCCAGGTATTTGAAATTTGTCGAAATCTAATGCAGTCATCCAGTTTCCTGTTCTTCTGACAGTGAATGCAAATCTTGCTTCTACCCTTTTTGAAGTGTCGGGTTCTCCTTTGAGGTTTTCTGCAACGAGCATAGTGGTATCAAATTTAACCGCTCCTTTAATGTTCAATGCTCTAAAACCCTCGCAATCCCAGCTTACATAACAACCAGAATCTGCTACTGCACCAGTTGCTAAGTTTATTTTTGTACCATTTAATAAGATACGTTGACCTGGAGCAAATACGTAATCCATATCTTCGGGCATATACAACGTTCCCATATTAGCTCCAGCTAACCCAAAGGGATGAAAACAAACATCTGATGCTCCGAATCCTATATTACTAATTCCTATTCCATTAGTATCGAGTAAATCCCTTAAACCGTAGAAAGGAATATTCAAAGCAGCAGCCAAAGTGGCCCTTTCGGGTTTGAAGCTCGCTGCTACAACAGCTATAGTAATATTTTCACCTCCAATTCTCTTATCAAGTCCTAGTGGCAATCCTATTGGAGTGTTAGGATTACTTATAAGCAAAGGCTGCCTGCTTTCGAAGAACTGTTGTAAGGAATCTGCATTGGGTAAGTTAGTTTGATATGCGTCATTACTTGAAAATATTGGTAATAAAGAACTATTATCATATTCAGCTCCAGCGGAACCCGAAAAAACTTGTTTTGCCGCGTTTATTTGAAGGTCGTTGAAACTTACTTTTAATACACTTCTCATAAATGGAATGTGTATATTTCCTTTGCCACGAGCAGCTGGTCCTAAATAACTTATTTCTGTAATTCGCATTTTGAATTTACCAATGCTCACCGAATCTCCCAGCTGTATGGTAGTAATTGCTACTCTGTCGGTAATAACTGGACCATCACATTCGCCCATACATGCAGAATTTACTTGTTCGCCAGCTATTCCATCACTTATGAAAAAACTACCAGATTCAGAAGTAATATAGGTTGTGGATGTTGAATCAAGATTATTACTTAAGTAACTTACCCGCCAAAAGTACCTTCCTGTATCGGCTAGAAAGAAGTCGTTTTTTATTTGACGGCTGATTTTAAGCAAAAGTGATTGTTGTGTTTTATTAGTCTTTATGGTGTCATTGATATATAGCATACCAAATTTTGTATTGATAATTGTATCAAAACTTGATTTACGCGAAATTTCAATTTTATACTGTTCTTCAATTTTTGCTATGAACCAATAAGGGTTTGGTCCTGTTAAACTTTTGATAATTTCAGGATTTGGAAGCAAAGTTTGTTGAGCACCAACTTGTTGTATAAAGTTTTCAGGATTAAAGTTCAAGGTAATTGTATGGCTTGTAACTGTTGTATCTCTTACTGGTGAAATAAGTTTTGGGGCAGGCATTCCATTCAAAAATGTAGCATTGGCGGTAGCAGTTCTGCTTTGCCCATTTTCCATTTGAATAGAAAGCTCACTTTGAACAGTATGTGCGGCACCTCTTGTTAAAATGCCTGAGCCAGGAGTTTGAAAAAGATTTCTCCCTACAGAAATATGCTGCAATTGCTGTAAAGTTGGATTTTGATTAATTTGTTGTTGTACAAATGTTTCACGCCCCAATGGCCAAGATTGCTGAACGGTTGATAAGTCAGAAAAGCCTTGGGTATTGTTTATTTGGGTATTTACTGTGTACCCTCTGTCGTCTATTGAAAAAGGTTCAAAACGTGCTATAATTGGAACATTTCTAAAGGGGATTTTTACACCAGGCGCAGGATAAACTATAGAAGCTTGAACAACATTGGAAGTAGAAGTTGGTAAACCAATTCTAAATGTGCAAATTTCACTTTTGCCTCCATTAGAAAAAACAGCATTCTGAGTTAAATCTTCTGCGGTTACTTGCCAAGCATATTCTTTGCCCGATTGCAATGTTGGCCCAAATGCCGTGAGTAAATAGAAATTGTTATTGGTAATATCGTTTACTATTGGAACTGATGTAGACTGCATAGCCTGAATTGGGTTTTGCCCTGGGAGTATTTCTATAATTTTAAAGCGGTAACTTAAAATTGCGTTTAAAGGAACTCCAACAGGTGGAACCCATGTAAAATTTACGTTTTGTGGAGTGAGGTAAAGCACTTCACTACCACAAAAAGGATTAATCAGCAATGGAGGCTGAAGAAAACTCACTTGAAAAACGTTTGAACAACCTGAGGGTTCCTTTGCTGACCTTGGCTCTAAGGTATTAAAATCTACAGCTTGCAAACAAATTTGATACAATCCTTCGGGAAGGTTCCCATTTATTACTTCTTGCTGACTTAAACCTTGATATTCTAAAGAAGCTGGATTTATGTATAACTGAAGTTCAGACCCATTAATAATTCTTACTCCAGGAGAAATAACTAATGGAGGAACTTGAGGAACCTCATTATTTGGAATGCGTACTCCTTTATCTACAGTTAAATTTTGAATACTTCCTGCCAGAAAAACATTAAAAGTTTCTTGACTTGAATTTACAATTGTTACAACTGTTTGAGTTGCCGATGAAATATACTGCGTAAAATCTGTTGAATACGGCGGATTTACTGCTACATTAATGGAAATTGGATTGTTTTGACCATTAACTTGATGTAATAAAACAATTAAACAAAGAAATAAAATTTTAGAAATTCGATTCATTACATGTAGATTAAAAGAAATTAAATTGATACCCGGCGCTGAACCACATTTCTGTAAATGGCAAAGAAACTGGACTTGTTGAGCCATTATGAGTGAGCCTTAGATTTGCTAAAAAGTTGTGCGATTTGCTTATGCGATAATTCAAGTTTACACCTCCATTTATAACACTACCAGCCGATTTACCATTAAATTGATTTACCATATAACTAAAATTAAAACCAGTAACTAACTTTTTCTTAAGGAAGCTTCGCCCCAAGCCTACGGAAGGCCCTACCAGTAAAGCTTCACCAGTAGCAAAAGTGGTTTTGGTATAATTAACACCTCCAGTAAAATTCAAACCTGTTTTAAGAAAAGTATAGGTAGATGTAAAGTTTCCCACCATTACATTACTTCCTAATTGTGCACTTTGAAACGGATTAAGACTGCTTAGTTCTTGGTACATAGTTAGTAAAACAAAATTAATTGCTCTATTAGCGTTACTTAAACTTAAGCGATTGATAACTGATAAATTTTGGTTGGCAATTGCCAAACGGGTTGTATCATTTACAGGAATAATTCCTGCTCTTTGGGTAATTCCATAATTGCCATATTGAACATCTAGGCCATATTTGCGCCCCGGTTGAAAACTTAAATTTACTGAGCCAATGGTTCTTTCTGTGGTAGAAAACTTATTTCTTAGCAGGTTATCTCGCTGTATACCAACACTTCCAGAAAGTCTTACTTTATTTTTAAAAAGATTAAAACTTGGTTCAACAGTGTAAGACTCGAGGTCTGTTTGAAAAATAAATGCTCCCATTGAATTAAAATCCTGGTCTACTCTTTTGTAATTTAATCTAAGGTTTACATATTTTGATGTATACCCTATAAAAGCATTACCTGCAAACAGTAGTTGTGTTGAAATATTCCTTTTCATAATAAAAGACAACTCCTTTGGAACGTCGCTATCATTAATAGAATCTAACAGTGTATTTCTTGTGAAAGCCGATGCCGCCACTTCAAAACCAAGATTTACATGTTTAAAAAGCAGGAATTTTGAATTGATGCCAACTACTGCATTTTCGGCAGGATTGAGTCTTGGTGGAGCATCTGTATAACTTGCTGCTTCGTCTTTTGCTTTTAAAACTATGAGGTCGAAATAGTTAGACTCTGTTCCTACTCCTATTTTAGCACTAAAACCCATTCGCTTAAATGCAGGTTGAGGAGCAATAAAAGATTGGGTTGTATCGAGCCTAACGGCTTTGTTTATTCTACCTGCAATTGCCCCAAATCTAAATTTCTTGGTTCTAATTTCTAAGCCACCACCTAACATTACAATTCCGCTCAAAGTATAATTTGAAAAATTGAGGCTTCTATAACCAATATGGGTGGTGAGCCATTTGTACCGAGGACTTACACCAAACTGATTGAAGGGTTGAGAAAATGAACGATTTTGAGCTCCAATATTGAAGTAAAAAGGAAAGCTAACACCTAAAACAGTGATGGTTGGAGAACCATTGATGCTCCACAAAAATGGCTTTGAACGAGGCTCAATGCCAGAAACTTGGTAAAAGTTGCCTAAGACGGTTAGACCTCCGCTAAACTTTACAGGTTTTTGTTTTCCAATCTGCTCTAAGTCTTGGGCATTAGAAACAATAGTAACAATAAAAATAAAATGAATTAAAAGTAAAAATCCCCTCATCGTTCCAGTTTATGTAAATAAGTAAAATAATCTTCCCATTTAAAAATCAGCTCTTATTTCTGATAATTATTATTGATGCTGTGATAAGTGCTTCGGTAATAATTATGTTCAATATTTAACTTCGATTTGCATGGCTATTTTTACTTTTACAAACCTAGATAAATAAAGAAACTTTAACCTATAACTTAAGTTATAATGTTACCTAGAGGATTAATACTAGGAAAAACATTTTTTGGGAGAATTCTAATTGAATTCTAAAAAACTAATACTTAGATGCTAATTTTGGTAAAAACCTTTGCCCCGCGTTAAGGATTGAAGCAACCACCTTGTGGCGCTGAAAGCCTGACATTTTTATTAAAATGCGTTTAGCAATTTTATTAAAAAGGGAACGCCCAAAAGAAATTTATTTCAAATGAACATCTATTACAAAACCAGAAAGGCCTAATCTGTTTGTTTCGTAAATGTATCTAATGCTTTGAGTAAAGTTGGAATTCTAAAATCTCCCTGCATTGCGCTAATATTATTGAAAGCTTCATCTAAATTCATTCCTATGGCCGTAATAAACAATGGCTTTTTACTTTCTCCGCGAAATAAGCTTTTCTTGAGCTGGTTGATTGTTGCAAAATTTGTTTTGGCAACTCCTATAATTGGGATTTTTTTGTTTAGTTTTTCGAATAAGTGAGCTCCTAAACCAAATTTACCGTCATCATCTAAATAAACAAATCCATCTATTACTATTGCGTGAATAGAATTTAAATCAAACTTACTGAGAAGACTTAAAATACATGGCAATTCTCTTTTATAAAATTCACCCGAAACATATTGAGCTATATTTTCGAGTGTTTCTGTATGTACTTTATAATTGCTGGTAGTGCTCCAATCTTCGAATTCTAAACAAACGGTTTTTGCTTTATTATCGAAATAATGTGAATCGAATGCAAGAATCATAACTAGATTAAATCTAACTTCATTAAGATATCTGTTTGGGCATCTTTTCCTAGTTGAAAAATATGCGAACCAAAATCCTCGAATTTGTTTTTTTTGTAAAAGCTGATTGCGTTTTTATTCTTTTCCCAAACAGCTAACCATAAAATTTCTGCATTTATGGTATGGGCTTTTTCTAATGCTTTATTTAAAAGTGCTTGACCGGCTTTTATTCCTTGAAACTCTTTTAAAACATATATACGCTCAATTTCTAGTGCTTTTTGTTCTTGAGGTTCTGTTTGGGCATGTGCCATATTAAGCTTTAAGTAGCCAATACTACTTTCACCTAATTTAGCGAAGTAAAATTCAGAATTTGGATTTTGTAATTCTTGCGATAACTTTTCAATACTAAGATTGTTATTTAAATACTCCTGCATATCTTCATGGGTATTGTATGCTGCAAAAGTCTCTATAAAGGTTACTTTGCTTAAATGTTGCAATTGTGGAAGTTCTGAAATTGAAATTTTTATCACATCCAAGTTGCTCATTTACAAAATATTAAAAAATGATTTGAATTTTAATAAATACTACTTAACATTTACCTAAACACAGTTAAAGTTCCACCTTTGGTAAACCACTGATTATTTACCCACTGCACTTCTATTACCCAACCATAAACGTCTTGCGGAACATATCGACCTTTGAATTGTCCGTCCCAGCCATCGGTGAGTTTGTTGGATTCGAACATTACGTTTCCGTGTTTATCGTAAATCCACATTTTGAATTCTTGTATGCCTTCGCCCTTTGCCAAAAATATCTCGTTTAATCCATCTTGATTTACTGTCATGGCATTTGGCAAATACACCCTGAAAGGCTCCAATAAACAAATACTAATTTCACTTTTGTCTTCGCATCCATTGCTATCTGCAACTTCCAGCACAACTGAATACTCGCCATGGGTAATATACCCATGAAATGGATTTACACCTGATTCATACGCCAGCTCAGAACCATCTCCAAAACTCCAACTACCTTGTGTAGCTCCTGTACTTAAATCAATAAAGTTGATGTCTCTGATGTTAGATGGAATGCAATCGTTATCAGGATTAACACTGAATTGAGATTTTACCAATGCAAAACCCGGAATGGTAACTGATGTATCGAGTTTGCAACCAGAAATTGTATCGGTGATACTTGCAGTGTAAGTATTGGAAGCTAAACCTGGCAATGTTTCGCCTGCATTATAATTGCTTCCCCGCCATTTAATGGTGTACCCTGATTGACCAGTAGCATTCGCTACAATAAAACCTTCTTCCCCATAACATAAAGTTTCGCTACTGGTAAATTGAACGTTAATGGGTGCTGCAACTGTAATTGAAATTGTATCTTTAATAATCGAGCAACCGTCAGTAATGAGCAAATTATAATCGGTGCTTTGTAATGGACTAACAATTTGTTGTTGTTGTTGAGGCAATAAACCATTGCTCCAGTTATAAGTTATCAAGTTGCCATTACCACCAAATGCATTTACATTAATGGCAGCAAAGTCTCCATAACAAATTGAGTCCTTAGAAACGGTTAATGTATAGCCAATACTTGGTGCAACGCGAATGGTTGCAGTATCAATACTTTGACAAAGTCCTTCTCCAACAGAATAACTCAATAAATGCTCACCCTGATTCGCCACAAAAGCATTGAAATGCAAAGAATCTACAATACCAGAGCCGCTCAGTAAGCCTCCAGCCGGTTGCAGGTCAATTGGGATTAAGCTATCAATGTAACATAATTGCCCGCCAGGCACATCAATCTCTGCCTGAATAAATGGAATTACTTCTATTTCAACACTGTCAGTACAACCAGAAACTGATTCGTAAAAAATCTGATGAATTCCTCCACCGGCTTGGTTAGGACTAAATATCCCAAGGGCATCATCTACAATACCATTTCCCGAAAATTCGCCACCATAGGCATAACTAGGAATGTTGATAGAGAAATCTTGAGTTTCTTCGCAAATGGCTGGTTGAGTTGAAAACAAATTTTTCAAAACAATCATTACTACTGAATCGCGACAGGTATTGTTATCGTAATACACATAATTAAGCCCAGCATTTGCTTGTGAAGGAATAAAAAAAGCACTGTCATCATCAAAAGGCTGCACCCCATTTCCTGACCAATCTCCTCCCCAAGGCGTAATGTCCATCGTTTCTCGCCAAAGCGTTAATGGATTGTCTGTAGAGCAAAATAAAACTGTATCAACTCCAATATCTGTAGTGCGAACAAATACTTTAGTTGTATCCGTACAACCATTTGATAAAGTATAAATTAACTCAGGCTCAAAATTATTCCCTTGGTTCTCTCCCGGGTTAAACAATCCAGTTAAAGTATCAAGAATTCCAACTCCAGACCAAGTTCCTCCAGAAGGATAGTAATTTTCTAGCAAATATGGAGCTTCTGCAGGACAAGCGCTGGTATTCCAACCTGCATAAATTTCTTTTACAAATACTTCAAATTGTTGCTCGCAGCCATTCAACACATAATGAATTGTATGTAAGCCGCCATAAGCTTCTCCAGGATCGAAAATTCCGTTTAATGAGTCAACGATACCTGGCCCGCGATAACGTCCACCAGGAGGGCTCAAAATATACCTCAGCGAGGAATCGCTTTGACATAAACTATCAATAAATAAAGGAGCATTTCTGATGGTATCAACATAAACAATCTTGGTATCGCTACAGCCATTAAATGTGTATGTAACGGCATACTCTCCAATTGTATCGGGCGAGAGAATTCCAGATGACGTAACGCTGCTGCCGCTCCAGGTCCCTCCAGCCGGCGACTGACCAATGAGTTGAAAAGGCGAAGACCCCGGACAAGCTGCCTGAGGCAAACCTGCATCGATGGGTAAAATTGTAATTACAACAGTTGAAGTGCATCCGAAAGTTGAAGAAATAGGAAGATAATATCCAATTACATTTGCTCCAGTATTGGCAGAATCTCCATTAAAAGTTCCAGCATCTGCATCTGTTATACCCGAACCAAACCAAGTGCCGCCTGCAGGAGTAGCAACTAAATCAAATGGAATTGCATTTTGACACTGAGTGCTGCTTGCAGGAACTACTGCTGGGGTAAAAACATTAACCGTAACTGAACCAGATGCTGGCGCTGCAGGTGAAGTATCATCAACGGTTAAGGTATATGTTGTATTTGCTAAAGGTGAAACTGTTTGAGGTCCTGCTGTGGGGGGCAATCCATTGCTCCATGAATAAGTGTAAATCCCGTTACCTCCTGTAACTTCTGCAATAATTTCTGTTGAACTTCCTTCACAAATACTATCATTCTCGGCTATAAGTGTCACTACAATTGGGCAATCATCTACCCTAAAAGAATCTACAGTTATAAAAGTCCATAAACTGTCACAAGCATCATAAAAATTAGTTGTTAAAGCCAATTCATAAACGCCACCTGCATCTAAACCAGGGCTAAAAGTAAGCTGTGCTTGGTTGGTACTATCATGTAAACAGCCAACAGGTGTTGCTGAAACAACTTGTTGATCTAATACACCTAAGAATGAGAATGCGCCTGCATAAATTGAATCACATTTTATATACCTGCTTAAATTTACAATTGCAGTGCTGCTCGAACATGCAGGTGCTGGCAAAATTGCATCAATTTGAGGTGGAACCGGAGGTATAACCTCTGTTGTCCAGCTAGCTTCCCAACCTGTGCAAGCAGCATTAGCATCAGAACCAAAATGCATAGATAAACAACCTGAAGATATTGTGATTGGAGGCGGAGGAATAAGCCCCCAATAAGCTGGGCCAACTTGAGGAGAAAACTCATCAGGTCCTAAATGAAAAGTTAATGAATCTAATAAGGTTTCAACACAAAATGATTCAAATGTAATGGTTAAAAATCCCGGAGCATCTAAACAAATTGTAAAAGTTTGGTTGCTATTGTGAAAATAGTTTTCTCCATCGCCTCCGTTGTCATATAAAATACCTTTGCATTCAGTAACTGTAGTATCGCTAAAATTAAATTCTAACTGTGCAGTTGCAGTAACAACTACCAAGCTGCAGATTAATGAAAACAGATATTTCAGACCATTAACCTTCATTCTGCTTTTATAACTACTGGGTCGGTTGTAACTTCATTGCTCCACTTTCCGGCTTGGTCGCGTAACTTGATGGTAAATGTTACGGTTTCAAATTGTCCGTTACCCAATAAGAACAAAGTATTGAGTTTAATGCGTAATTTGCCTCTAATAAAAAGAGAATAACCAGCAGGAGTCAAAGGTTTTACATGATAATAATCAGGAGTATTTAAACGGCTATCTTTTACTTCAATGTCTTGACCATCAGGATCTGCACTTCCAATATCTCCGTTTGGATCTTCGTATTGAATTTCAACAAAAACAGAATCTGTAAACTGTTTCACAGAATCTGGCCCTATTGAAATTACTCCAATAACCGGTGCTTTCTCTTCTGCTATTTCTTCTTCTTTTTTACAGGATGATGAAAATGCAGAAACTCCCAGAAGCATTGCTCCTATTAAACCTTTTAGGTTATTTTTTATGTAGATGGCTATCATTCTCCTTTTTGAAATGAATAGTATCTTTTGATGTGTTCCGCGCTAGATGTAGTAGGTATTTCTGTTAGGGTTGGTAAATTATCTTGTAAGTAAGCCCTAATAAACTGAGCCTGACCTAAAGGTAAGCTTCCTACTGAAACACTAAACTTATGTGTAAATTGAATTTGATTACCAGAATATCCTTCCCCAGTTATTGGAGTTATTGAAGATAAGCTGATTTCAGTTAAACCACCAAAAATGTTCATTGATGGTCCTGTTTTTACTTTTAGGTATGAAATATCATTTACAGGAGTTTGGTCGTCGGTAAATGCTAAGTAAATGTCAATAGAAGTCGCATTTGCAGGGACCTGCACACTTCCACTTTGAATATTCCTTGGTAAAGCTGTATTGCTTCCTGTTTCGGTTATCAAAATACCAGTTAATTGGGGCGGCAAATTGGTGCCTACTGGCGAATTTCCAAAAACATCTTTGGCTCCATTAATTATCCAGTTTCTAACATTTTCGATATACCCGACTTTTTTTGCTTCCCAATCTGAGCCTGGACTCAATCCTAAGGGCATAATTCCCGAAAGGCCATCAATATCTACAGTTACCCTATTCATTAAAACACTGGCATTGGCATCTCCAGGTTTTACACGGTATTGAAAACTTCCTGCTACATCATTTTTTATTACTGGCTTTAGCACTAATGTGTTGTAAGCGCTTTCCACTGTCCTAAAATCTGGCTCAAAGGTGCCATCGTGGCAACCTGAATTAGCGCAAGTAGGTTTAAAAATGTTCTTATGCAATCCTGCGAATGAATTAGCATCAATTGTAACGACAGTATTGTTTGTAACTGGCGGTTGATTTTCAGGCAAATCAAAAGGATTAATTTTTTCTTCTTTTTTACACCCAAAAGTCAAGACCAATAAAGAAAATATGAATAATAGCCCCTTCATATTCTGTCGAATAAACTTACAGACTCAGGTTGTAAGAAACCTGCACCCATTATTTCATCTTTAACTCCTAAAATTTCTCCAATCGTAGGTACATTGTCTGAAGTAAACCCTACAGGATTGGCTTCATTTCCAATACTGAGATTTTGAGGAACTCCAGGACCTGCCATTACAGTAAATACGCGTGAAGCATTATTATCAGAATGGTCATACGCATACCAATCGTTCACATCTTTTATAGGATTGTGATTTAGATTTCTGCCACATTCAGGTGAAGCAATCAATACTGTATCTCCTGCCATTTCTGGAATTTGGGTTTGAATGTAATTCCATAAATGTCCAACAGCATGATCTGCCCTGTGCAATGCACGTAAATAACCAGTAAAGTCTGCATGACAACCATCTACGCTGCTTAAGTTTACTACTGTAATTGCAGGTTTAAACCAACGCATAATTTCACAAGCAAATCCAATATTCAATGCATCATTGTTTTCGGTAATGGTTGGGAATGGAATTGCGTTTTGTGTAACACGGTCGTAGGTTGAACGCATAAACGATTTAATGTCTTGCTTTTCATCTTCCGTATTTCCTAAAGAATCGCCTCCTTTACCAACATTCGCAAAACTTTGGTCAAGAAAATACTTCATTTGATACATTGGATCCAATTCATTTTCAGGATGATAAACCTTAGCATTACTCAAATGCTCAAAACCTAAATTGCCAAAAGTGATAGATGGCGCAAAAAAGTTAGCACCATACTGCGAACCATAATTTGGATGATTGCTATAATTCAACAATGGCAAACCATTACCAATTCCATTTCCTACAAACCAAACTTTGGACGCTGGAAAACCACCATGTCTGCGCAAATATTCAAAAATTGTAGGGTTAATTGGCTTTTGTTTTAAGCCTTGCGTAGTTACTTGGCTGCCTTGGAGCAGGTTATTTAATCCCCCAAAATGTCCAGCTGACTGTGCCTGCACTTCTCGAAAAACTGTACCCTGTGTTTCTAAAGTTTGACTAAGAATTTGCGGAATGGGTGTGCCTCCTTCTACCCCATTTCCTTGGTTGGTTCCATAAACAATTTTATTCTCAGGACTTGGTCCATTAAACATATTGTACATGATGTTTCCTGCCCATGGAAAACCCTGAGAATCGTCTAAATAACGTTGTAAAATACTTTCTTGTTGACGCACACCTCCAGCAAACAACACATACACCACATGCCCTGCAAGTTGTCGACCGGTAGCTGCAAACAGCCTTCCTGAAGGTAAAATATAAGGTACCGCAAAAGCTCCAGCTCCGGCAATTCCTGCATTTCTTATGAATTTTCTACGGTTCATCTTAATAGTATAAGTATTCGTTAGAAAGGGCAAAAGCGAAATATATCATTTCGGCACTTAACTGGGGATTTGCTTCAATAAAATTGCGAAACCAAGTTTTTTCCGCTTCTGAAGGTTTTCGCACAAAAAAACGCTCATACGTTTGTTCTGTAAATACATCCGGATTAGCACGCATTACACTGTCAGATGGCAATACAACTTGCGGATCATTCATAAAATTAGAAATCAGCACTTCTCTGCCCAATTCTTTGTCTCCAATAGATTCTAAACAGTCTATTATTTCAACCAATTGATTACCAGATAATGCTCTTTGAAACAAATTGGTATATAATATTGAAACATACTGTTCCTGTGTTTTATTCTTATTTTTTGCTCCAATAGATGGATACAATTTCACAGGATTTACTTCATATTGATCTTGTGCTACATCTTTTTTACATGCGGCAAATGATAAAATGAGCAGTCCCAGAAAAAAAGCTATTATCTTATTTTTCATTTTGCTTAAAAATTAGCGTATTCATTAGAAATCAATATCCTTTTTTGCAAGGCTTTTACATCTTTATTAGTTGAAAATAAAAGCAATTCTGTGCTCATTTCCAATGAACTTGGGTCACGTGCAAGCAGTGTTTTATACATCCAAATGATGATTCCCTGCGTGCATTCGTTTGTGTTGGAAACAATTTGTACAAACTCGTCTTTATTTTGGCCTGATTGACCAAAAAGTTCTCCCGGTACATTGTCCTCTACCATACTAAAGCTTGTTTGAAACTCAGCTTGTGTGGGGAACCTAAAGAACAAATCATCATAACACGCATTTACAAAATTAAATGTGTTCATATTGATGATGTCATAAATACTGTTGTTGCACATGTGTCCGCACATTTGTGTGATGGTGATAGTGCCATTTTGATAATTTGCCCGGGAATTTAATACAGCTAACATTTTATTATAAGCTTGCATGTTTTCTTCGTATCCTGCAATATTTCCAGCCAAAGAATCGCTGAAAGCATCACTTTTAATGATGTTGGCCTCTCCAATTAGTTCATCTTCTGCAATGCCTTCGAGAAATCTTATTTTTCCCAATTCATACAAACGTTTATGATATGCCAATGTATAAGATGTATCGCCTTCTCTAAAAATTGCATCAGTCATTAACTTGTTTATAAGCGCCTCTCTTGCAGCTACAGATACATTTGAAGCTTGAAGTGAAGCTGTTTCTGCATTCATTTCGATATCGAGTGGCTCTCGACCTAGTAAATCAATAAATAGTCTGTTTACGTAATTACGAACCTTAACGGAAGGTATTTTTGAGTAATACGGTGAATCGTTGTCGGGAATTACTTCGACCCCATCTTTCTTGCAGGCTGCTAAAAAGCATAAAATGAGTATTCCGAAAATGGAATTTTGAAGCTTCAACAAATCTTTGATTTTTATGATAGCCAAATTACAACAGCAAGGCTAACAAAAAAGTTCAAAATCAATCTTCTACTTACATCTATTCGTGTTCTATCCTAAAGTAGAACCCTGATGCTAAAAATGCTGGCAAAACGTTCGCTATTTTTTGGTCAATTTTAGCAATTGTTTTTAAAGGTATGAATGGTAAATAAGTCTCAATGATAGGTGCGAGAAAATAGGCTTTTTTAATTTCTGTAATCTTCAATTTGTATTGTTTCAATTCTCTTCTCAATCGACCAATAGTAAAAAAGTTTACATGTGGCGTTTCATAATTTTGAGAATATGGCTCCTTTTTGCCTAATAAAGCTTTCACCTTTAATATAAAATTGTTTAAGCCCATTTTACGCATTAAATACAAGGGCTGCATTGCTATTTCAAAGGGACCAAAACCATTTGGAATGGTGATAAGCAACTTCATATTTTTATCAGAATGCTTTCCCAGATAATCTAAAATTTCATGGTAAGGACCAATATGCTCCAATACTTCTGTTAAGATGATGTATTCTTTTCCTTTGAGAGGAGAATCTTGCAAATACTCAAATTTAAAACGCACATTAGGCAGTGTATTTGCGGCAATCGCAATGTCTAAAGTTGGTTGATGAAGGTCAATTCCTAAAATATCTGCATCAGGAATGGTTCCTAGAGGAATGGTAATGTTTCCTGTACCTGCCCCAACATCAAGCACTTCAGCACTTGTTCCATTTTTATGACCATTTTCAATTGTATCGTATAACCATTCTAATCTACTTAAATGGCAAGGATATTCAGTGTATTGTGTATATTTTAATGCTTCGGCTCTCATTATATTTTAATTCCCGCTTTTTTAAAAATGCGTTTAATGTTATTTTTCAACGTTTCTTTCACATCTGTTTTTACCTTTTTCATCAAACCTTCTTCTGGTCTTGCTTTAAAAACAGTATCATGATATCCTGCTGCTCCTTCTCTCAAATCTGTGTAATAATAACCGTAAAAGGATTTTCTATGAACTCCTTCTGGTACTGTTATTTTGCCGTAACCATGATAAGAAATTTCACTGGTTTCAAAAATTACGCAACGGTTAAATGAAGGCAAATAAAACTTCTCCAGCTTACTTACATCTTTGTTCCATAGCTCTAAAAGTCCACCAAATTCTTCTTTCCAATCTTTATTCATAAAAATAAGCAGATTTACCCTTCTATGAATATTTCTATCGTAATGAATATTGAAATCAATATGAATATCTAAAAAACTTCCATTAGAACCTTGATGAACGCCCATTCCTAAAGCATCATTTACTGAATATAAATTGTCAATTCCAGTAATTCCGCTTAATGCCTTATAAAATTCAGGAGTGTTTAATGCAGCTTTCAGTTCTGTAAATGCAGGATGAAAATTTTCAAAACCAGCACCTTCAGATTTATGTTCATTTAACCCTTGGTAATTTCTGCTCATTTTATCAAGACCAGGGAAATTACCTTCTATAGTTTCTGCAAACTCGGGCGAAAGAAAATTATCAATCTTTATGTGTTTGTATGGACTTGCAGTTTCAAATTGCTTGTTGAGTTCCTTAATATTGCTTTCTTCGAAAAAAGAGGCTGGAATAATTTGCATGTGATGATGGTTCTTAAAAAATTAAACAATATTAATTTGACGGGAAAAACCTTGTTCTAATGTAATAAAAGTCTCTGTACGTTGAATGCCTTGAATTGGCTGAATCTTCTCGTTTAACACTTCTCTCAGGTGATTGGTATCTCTGCAAAGTACTTTTGCGAAAATACTGTAAATACCAGTGGTGTAGTGCAATTCAACAATTTCTGGAATGGCTTGCATTTGCTGTCTGACATCATTGTATGCAGAACCTTTATCAAGAAAAATCCCAATAAATGCGCAAATATCATAACCAATAATACTTGGATTTACTATAAGTTGAGAACCTGTAACTACACCCAAATCCATCAATTTTTTCATTCTTACATGGATAGTTCCGGCAGAAACATCTAATTGTTTGGCAATTTCAGTGTAAGGAACTACCGCATCATTCATTAATACAGTAAGAATTTTACGGTCTAATACGTCTATATCTGCTCCTTTGCTCATTTTTTAATCTAATCAATTAATGAAAAATAGCTGCTGTTTTTTCAATCAGCGGGGGCAAATATAGAAATTTATTAGTAGTTGTATAATTAAAATGCCAACATGTTAACTTTTTGACAATTCCTTTGCCCTTGATTCTGCATTAAAAATTGCCTTCTGTAAATTTAAGCCAACTTCTTTATTTTCAAAAATTTTAAATGCTGCTTCAGTAGTTCCTCCTTTTGAAGCTACTGCAACTATTAATTCATCCAGACTTTTCTCTGCTTGATTTATTAAATGAAACGAGCCTAACATTGTTTGTTTTACTAACATGGCAGCCACTCCTTCATCAAGTCCCATAGCTTTTCCCGCTTCAATCATATTTTGAACCAAGTAAAAAAAGTAAGCTGGCCCACTTCCGCTCAGTGCAGTTACGGCATCTAACTGGCTTTCATTTTCTAAATAAACTGTTCTTCCAGTTGTACTTAAAAGATGTTCAGCTCGGCGCAATTGTTCTGGTAAAACGTTTTTGTGTGCAGTTAATGCAGTAACACCCATTCCTAAACCTGCAGGAGAATTTGGCATTGCACGCACAATTATATCATGATTCAACTGATTTGAAATATATCGAATGGTAAGACCTGCCATGATAGATAAAACAGTAATCCCTGGATGCAAAAGTTGCTTTATTTGAGCAGACAGTTCTAAAAAATCTTGCGGTTTTACAGCTAGCAATATCAAATCACTTTCAGAAATTTTTGAATTCTCAGGAGTTACAACTTCGCCAATCTGCATTTTTTTAAGCTCTTCCATCCTATCAGCATTTTTCTCAACAAGCAAAAAATCAGATGGCTTTACAATATTGTATTTAATAAGAGCTTTTGCGTATATCAAGCCCATGTTTCCGCAACCAATTAGTGTAACTTTCATAACATATATAATATGAGTCCGCAAATTAATGCGATTAATTTCTATAAATTGTAATTATTTATTATCGTAATAACATTATTTATAAAAAAGCCTGTAACATTTTTTAAGATGCTACAGGCTATGATTGGTTGTTGTGTTATTTTTTTAGTTCTCTTTTTTTAAAATTTATAATGATTATAAAATCAAAAAATTCAAAATCAATATTATCAATAAAATAGTGAACGTTGTTAAAGCATAATATTTCATTTTTGTTTTCGTCGCTTTCAATTCTTTAGCAATTGCAATCGTTTTTTCTTCTGTTTCTGTTAATTCAATAAGGTTGATTATATTATCCATAAATTGATAATTAAAATTAAGTTTATCTGCATAAATCACTTTGCTTCTTAATTTAATTCCATCAAATTTTAGATGCTCTGAATCTGATTTTTCAAAAACACACATTGTCTTTTTGTTTGGGAACAATGATTTTAATTTAAAAAATATCAATGAAGCCGATTCATTCCATTGTTCAAAAACAAAAACTATAATATTCGAATTGTTACTATTTATATTCGAATAATTCTCAGGATTTATTTGCAAAGCTTCGTAAGTATCATCAGTAACTTGTTGAATCATTTTAAATAATTCAGGAATTCTTGAAGTATCCGCTGAGACTATTGAAATGGTAGATTTCACAGTTTTAATTATTATCAGTTTGAATGTTATTTAATAATTCTTTAGTTCTTTTGTAATCTTCTGAAAGTGTTTTAATGTACCTGAAAAAATGTACATTTAAATAAGTAACACTGATTAAACTCAATAAAACAAAAACAATAAATTTTGAAAAGAAAAGCTGAAATCCAATTGAAGCCATTATTATCCAAACATGGCTGGTAAGAATAAGTTCTGTAGTTGTTTGGGCAGAAAAATTTGTTTTCAATATTAAATGATGAATATGATTGGTATCAGCTTTAAATGGAGAATTTCCATTAATCATTCTTTCTGCAAAAAGTCTAAATTCATCAAACAAAGGAAGTAACATGCAAGAAAGTAAAATCAAATCTATTTGAAAATAATTGTTCAATGCGTAAATCTGAGTGGCTCCCTGAATTAAATCTAAACCGCAAAACACAGTAATGTAACCAACTAATAAAGAACCTGAATCTCCAAGAAAAATACGCGCATTTGGAAAATTATGAGGTATAAAACCTGCTAAAGCAGCAAGAAATAAAATACTAATTCCAACTATAAGAATATTATGAGTATGAATTGCTAAAACTGCAAAAAAGAAAAAATTAATCATTCCTATTCCGCTAGCAAGTCCATTTACCCCATCTATTAAATTCATCGCATTAATTACTCCTACAATAAATAAAAATGAAATTACTGGTGTAATAAATTCTGAATTACCCAATAAACTTAACAATTCATCAGGAATCGGAACAATTAATCCATTGCTTACCATTATGAAAGCAACCAATCCTTGTACTGTAAATTTAAAACTTGCGGAAAGATCTACCAAGTCGTCTACAACGCCCATAACAATGATTAGCAATCCGCCGGTAATAAAAAGTTGAAAATCCTTTGTATGCTCAAAAAAATCAAACACAAAAACTCCAATCAAAAAGAAAAATGATATAACAATGCCTCCTAATCTTGGAATTGGTGCAGTGTGCATTTTTCGGGCACTGGGTATATCGTATAATTTAAACTTCATCGCAAATGCAATCATATAAGGCATGCATTTGTAGACCAAGAAAAACAGTAAAATTGAAAGTACAAATAGAATCATATTAAAAAGGTTTTAATTGATGAATGTCAACTTAAAAAGATTTTATCATTTATGCAGCACTTTGTTTAGAAGGTTCCCATGCAACAGCAGTTTCTATTGAAACAGGAATTGTTTGAAGTTCTGGTTGGAACAATGCATTAAACTTATTGGCTATTCTACTCCAATTATATCTTCGCATTGCAATATTTAGCATTTGAGCTCTATTGCTCTGTATATCTGCAGCATTTGTTAACTTTACGAGATTTGCTAATGATGCGGCATCTGAAAAATAAAATGCTGCATTTTCTGTTGTTGCTCTATTAAAGCTAACATCGAAAGCAAAAACGGGCAGATTTAAATGCATTGCTTCAATCAAAGAAGGGTTTGTTCCTCCAGCGCTATGACCATGCATATATAAATAAGCATTTGAACGAATAACATCTAGAGCTCTTTGCTGATATATTGGATGAAGCAATTGAATATTTTCGTATTTGCTGTATTTAATTCGTAGCTGTTTTCCATAATCACTTGCATTCCAATTACCTACTATAATAATTGGAAGTGTAAGTTCTGTAAATGCATCGAGTATAATATGTATGTTGTTTTCTGGTTCAATTCTGCAAACTGTAAACGCATATGGCTCCTTTAAAAAAGGATATGCAACAAACTCAACAGGAGAAGGCATAACCCTTTGAACATGATCGGCGCCATATTCAATTAGCTCTGCTTCTACTCCATATTCTTCTTCAATGTATTCTTGAATTGCTAGATTATCTGCAATTACAGCATGTGAAAACCTTACTGCCATTCTTTCAAAAAATTTCAACATCCACCTGGTTGGTTTTGACCATTTGTTACGTTTCCATTCCAGTCCGTCTACACTGGTAATAATCTGCTTATTGTTGAAGAGCCTCACTAAAGGCAAAAACATAGCACCCGAAACGCCCAGTATTATGAAGGTGTCTGCATAAGTTAAAGCATGCAAAATGCAATACAAATCATATGGAATGCTGCTCATTCCATTAGCATTTAATGGCACATGATGCAAAATAACATCTTCATATTTGCCTGTCCTTTCTTCTTTTTTGTAAATCTTATTGCTGCAATAAACATGTACCTCATGTTCTACAGAAAATCGTGTTGCCAGGTGATGCGCCATGGTTTCAAAACCTCCATAACGCGCTGGAATTCCAGCCGATCCTATAATTGCTATTTTCATTGACACCTCTTTTTTGAAAGAGAAATTGAGTAGATTTCTTCCATATTAGTTGAGGTGTATTACTTACATAATTGTTTTTTTGTTTCGAATTCATACGCTACAATGCTTGTAAACATTGAATAATCAATAAATCTGATGTGATAAATAACATCAATGTAACAACATTCTATTTACAACGAAGAGGTAAATTATCCATTTGAGAGGCTATACTAGCAAGTATTATTGAACACTGAAAAAATAATGAATTAAAAAAAATGATGTAAGTTTTAACATCAATAAAAAAGAGAGAATTTTCTATAAGAAAAGTATAAACAAAAAAAGCGACCCAAATTGAGTCGCTTTTTATCAGAATACTAAAATATACTTAAGCAGCTTTTAACTGAGAAAGTTTAAGCTTATCGAATTTACTTTTAGCAAATTCTAAAGAAACACTTACTGCTTTTATATCTTTATCGGAAGGAATGTCAAACATTAAATCTGTCATTATTGCTTCACAAATCGACCTTAAACCTCTTGCTCCTAATTTAAACTCAATTGCTTTTTCTACTATAAAGTCGATTGCTGCATCTTCAAATTTCAAATTAACACTGTCCATTAAAAACAACTTCTGATATTGTTTTATTAATGAATTTTTGGGTTCACTTAAAATTCTTTTCAAAGCTTCAGCATCTAATGGATCTAAATGACTCAACACTGGCAAACGACCAATTAATTCAGGTATTAATCCAAAACTTTTTAAATCAACTGGAGAAATATATTTCAAATAGTTATCCTTGTCAATAGCATCTAAGTCTTTAGAAGCAGTATACCCCATGGTTTGACTTTGCATTCTTCTTGCAATTTTCTTGTCAATTCCATCAAAAGCACCTCCACAAATAAAAAGGATATTGCGTGTATCAATTGACACCATTTTCTGTTCTGGGTGCTTTCTTCCTCCCTGAGGTGGAACATTAACAGTAGCACCTTCAAGCAATTTTAATAAACCTTGCTGAACACCTTCTCCAGAAACATCTCTTGTAATTGAAGGATTATCACTTTTTCTTGCAATTTTATCCACTTCATCTATAAAAACAATTCCTCGTTGAGCTGCTTCTACATTATAATCTGCCGCTTGAAGCAAACGTGCAAGTATACTTTCTACATCCTCACCAACATAACCTGCTTCGGTAAGCACAGTTGCATCAGCAATGCAAAAAGGAACATTCAAAATCTTAGAAATTGTTTTTGCCAATAGTGTCTTACCAGTGCCTGTTTCACCAACTAAAATAATATTTGACTTTTCAATTTCTGTATCATCTTCTTTCTTGAAAGATTTTTGTGACAACCTTTTGTAGTGATTGTATACTGCTACGCACAATACTTTTTTAGCTTCATCCTGACCGATAACATATTCATCGAGATGCGTCTTAATTTCAATTGGTTTTAATAAGTTAAGTTCCTGCTTTGCAGAACCTGTTCCTCGTTCTGCAAGTTCTTCGCTAACTATTTGATTGGCTTGCGTAACGCACATATCGCAGATAAATGCATCTAAACCAGCAATAAGTATGGCTGTTTCCTTTTTACTACGACCACAAAAAGAACACTTCTCTTTTATTCGCTCCATTATAAACTATTTTTTTCTTGTAAGAATTTCGTCAATCATACCGTATTCTTTAGCTTCTTCGGCTGTCATCCAATAATCACGATCACTATCTTTTTCAACTCTATCGTATGGTTGACCACTATGATCGGCAATTATATCGTATAATTCTTTTTTCAATTTTTGAATTTCACGTGCCGTAATTTCAATATCAGAAGCTTGTCCTTGAGCTCCACCCATAGGTTGGTGTATCATAACTCTTGCATGTTTTAAAGCAGTACGTTTTTTTGGAGCTCCAGCACAAAGCAAAACAGCTCCCATAGAAGCAGCCATTCCGGTACAAATAGTTGCAACATCAGGAGCAATAATTTGCATGGTATCATAAATTCCCAAACCTGCATATACAGAACCTCCTGGAGTATTCATATATATCTGAATATCTTTTTTAGCATCCACACTTTCTAAGAAAAGTAATTGGGCCTGAACAATATTCGCAACATAATCATTGATTCCTACACCAAGAAAAATAATGCGGTCCATCATTAATCTTGAGAATACATCCATTTGTGCAACATTCAATTGTCTTTCTTCTATAATTGTAGGTGAAATATAATCGGCAGTAACAGATGTGTAGTTATGCAATGTAGCGGAGCTGATACCGCGATGTTTCACAGCGTATTTTTTAAATTCTTCGTTATTGAACATAATTTTTTAATGATTGGTGTAAATAAACGTTTTTTTTTAATGCGGATTTCATCAATTATGCCAATTATAAACACTGACATTATGACTAACCCGACTTTTATTTCTGTGTAAAGATGATAGCTATCAACATTAAATTTCAACAAAGGTTGAGAAAGATTTCAACCTTGTTTGGTTAATACCGAAAGAAATGTTATATATTTGCACCCGCAAAAAAAACAATAACGAAAAACAATGGAAAATAACGTAGCTGTGGATACATATATCCCATACAAAGTAAAAGACATTTCACTCGCAGAATGGGGTAGAAAAGAAATTCGCTTAGCAGAAGCTGAGATGCCAGGATTAATGGCATTACGTGAAGAATTTGGAGCTAGCAAACCTTTAAAAGGAGCGCGCGTAGCAGGTTGTTTACACATGACAATTCAAACTGCAGTACTAATTGAAACATTGATTGTTTTAGGTGCTGAAGTAACTTGGTCTTCTTGTAACATTTTTAGCACGCAAGATCATGCTGCTGCTGCAATTGCTGCTGCCGGCATTCCTGTTTATGCTTGGAAAGGAATGACAGCTGAAGAATTTGAATGGTGTATTGAACAAACTTTATTTTTTGGTCCAGAACGTAAACCATTAAACATGATTTTGGATGATGGTGGAGATTTAACTAATTTGGTTTTTGATAAATATCCAGAATTAGCATCAGATATCCGTGGTCTTTCTGAAGAAACTACAACAGGTGTGCACCGTTTATATGAGCGTATGAAAAAAGGAACTTTGTTGGTTCCTGCAATTAATATTAATGATTCAGTTACAAAATCTAAATTTGATAATAAATACGGATGCCGTGAATCTTTAGTTGATGCAATTCGTCGTGCTACCGATGTTATGATGGCAGGTAAAGTTGCTGTTGTTGCTGGTTACGGAGATGTTGGAAAAGGTTCTGCAGATTCTTTAAGAAATTCTGGCGTTCGTGTAATTGTTACTGAAATTGATCCTATTTGTGCTTTACAAGCTGCTATGGAAGGTTTCGAAGTGAAGAAAATGGAAACTGCCATAAAAGAAGCTGATATTGTTGTAACTGCTACAGGAAACATGAATATTGTTGCTGAACGTCATTTCCGTTCATTGAAAGACAAAGCTATTGTTTGTAACATTGGGCATTTTGATACAGAAATCGATATGGCTTGGTTAAACGGTGCTTACGGACATACAAAAGATACTATCAAACCACAGGTTGATCTTTACAATATCGACGGAAAAGATATCATCGTTTTGGCTGAAGGTCGTTTAGTAAATTTAGGTTGCGCTACTGGTCACCCATCATTCGTAATGTCTGCATCATTTACAAATCAAGTGTTGGCACAATTAGAATTATGGACAAATACAGCAGCATACGAAAAACAAGTATACACGCTACCTAAGTTTTTAGATGAGAAAGTTGCTCGTCTTCACTTGGCTAAAATTGGTGTTGAGTTAGATGTTTTAAATGCTGATCAAGCTGAATATATTGGTGTTGAAGCAAAAGGTCCATTCAAACCAGAATACTACAGATATTAATATCTAATATTAGAATGTCTAAAAGCCTTGTAATTTACTTTACAAGGCTTTTTTAATTATATACATGCAAGGTTAAAGGACCGCTCATTTGAGCTCGGTATTGCAACAATCCTCTCGTGGCAGGACCGTTAATTGCGCTTCCATCTACTAAAGAAAATTTAGATGTACAGCATGCACAATTTAAAAAAACATTGGTTGTTGTATCAATAGAAACTTGCCCACAAGTTTGCTCAGGTTGCCATGTACAGTGCCTGTCAAAAGCAACATATTCATCAAAAGTACGATGATATATTACTATACCTCGTGATCCAGCTGTTAAATATGTCCAACCTCCTACAGAATTTAAACCCAAATTAGTAGGTAAATTTAATAGCACATATTGGTCAACATTTACATAAGGAATACCTAATTGCTGATTTTGGTCTTCCTTTTTACAACCACCGGAAGCAATAATAATTATTAATAATATAAGCCTGTTTTTAATTTTCATCTTAAAAGTAACGCATTGATAAATATATTTGTTGTGGTAGAAAGTTTCCTTTCATAAAAATCATCATAATTAAATAACAAAGATGTATAAAAAAATAATTCAATATTTATTGGTTCTAATTTTAAGCTTTAGCATCCAAAATGTTTTTTCTCAGGTAAAACCAAATTCTAGAAAGGAACAAAAAAAGGAGTTAAAAAAGAAAAAAGAATTACAAATTAAAAAACAAAGAAAAGCAGAAAAAGAGCTAAAAGACAGGCATTTATCTATTCAAGATAAGGCTACAAAAAAACGAATGAAGAAGGCCAAGAAAAAATCTGATAAGCTAAATAGAAACAAAAGAAGATAATTTACTTGAATAGATTATTGAAAACTGTTTACTAATCTGGCCGACAAATCACTTATTATGTTTTTGTTATTTTTTAAAGAAGAATACATCTTTGTCATGAAGAAAAAATGATGATTGAATAGATGATAATTGATGAATAGTTTAACGCAATTTTAACTTTTATCCTCTTTAAGACACAACTTTTTTACCTTAAAATAATTGATGAATAGAGTGTTACGTAAATTTTAACAATTTTTAATGAACATGACTATCTATTTATATCTTAGCCGACTTGAAAAATGACCTTTATATTTAAATAAATTTAGAAGCATGGGAAGAAACTTTTACCTTTCATTCATCGCTGTTATTTCACTTTCTGCAAGTGCTATCGCTCAATCTGGAGCTGGTACTTTGAAAGGAGTAATTAAAGATTCCAAAACGGGAGAATTAATTCCATTTGCCAATGTGGTAGTGGAATTAGGAGGGAATCAGGTTGGTAGCGGACAATCAAACATCAACGGGGAATACATTGTAAAACCATTAGATCCGGGTTCATATGATGTAAAAACCAGTTATGTTGGTTATAAACCAATTAAAACTACTGGAGTAATTATTTCTGCTGGTAAAATAACTACTGTTGATGTGAAATTAGAATCATCGATAGTTGAAATCAAAACCTTCGAAGTAGTTGAATACGACGTTCCTTTAATTGATGATTACCAAGGTAAAACAGTTACAAAAGAAGAGATCTACGCGCTTCCTACTAGAAATGTGCAGTCTGTTGCGGCTACTACTGCAGGTGTTACTCAAGCAGATGAAGGTGACGCTGTAAATATGCGCGGTTCCAGAGATGATGCAACTTTCTATTTTATAGATGGTATCAAGGTGCGCGGTTCTACAAATATTCCTCAACAAGGTATTGAGCAAATTCAAATTATTACTGGTGGTGTTCCTGCAATGTATGGAGATTTAACTGGTGGTGTAATTAGTATAACTACCAGAGGTCCTTCTCAATCATTCAATGGGGGCCTTGAGTTAGTAAGGTCTGTTGATGGCTTTGGGTACAGCCTTCTTGGTTTCAATATTACTGGACCAATCGCTACACAAAAACTGGCAGATGGAACTAAAAAACCTTTTATCGGATTCTTTTTCTCTTCAGAATTAAACAGAGATGTAGACAGAGATCCATCCGCAATTGGTAACATTTCTGTAAAACAAGATAAATTAGATGAATTAGGTAAAAACCCTCTTAGAGTTGGACCTTTAGGAACTGGTGCTGTTCAAAATGCACGTTATATAAGGGCTACAGATTTCGATACAACTAGAAGAAAACAAAATTTTCTTTCGAACCGAGCTAGTTTTGCTGGTAAAATTGATATTAAACTAAATGAATCTTCTACACTAACTATAGGTGGAACATGGGATTATTTCAATAGAATGGAATATTCTTTAAACAGAAATATGTTTAACACTGATAATAACATCAGAAGAATTGACGATACTTATCGTGTTTACGCAAAATTTACTCAACGTATAGGAAGCAATAATACAGATGAAAAATCGGCTTCAAACATTAAGAATGTATTCTATAATATACAAGCTGACTTTTCAAGAAACAATATCAAAAGAGAAAGTGATTTACATAAAGACAGGCTCTTCGATTATGGGTATGTTGGTAAATTCAAAACATACAAAACTCCTTTCTACACATTTGGCGTAGATTCTTTAAATGGCATTCCTTACTTTGGAGTAAAATTAGGAGGCTTTAGAGATACTTTATTCACTTTTGAAAGAGCAGAAATAAATCCACTTTTAGCAAATTATACTACTGATCACTATAACTTAGCGAATGGTGTAAAACAAGGTTACTTTACTGACTTAGTAGATGTAATTCAAGGTGGAGGATTATTAAATGGCGGTACTGCACCTTCTATATATGCGTTATACGAAGCACCTGGTAATGTTGCAGATTTTACACAAAAAGTTCAAAATGACCAAATTCGTTTGGTAGGAAATCTTTCTCTTGATATAAAAGGTCATGAAATAGGGGTAGGATTCGAATATGAACAAAGAACAGATAGAGGCTACACTGCTCAAAACTTAAGTGGATTATGGACACAAATGAGATTATTGGCAAATAGACATATTGAAGAGCTAGACTTATCTAACCCATTGCCTCAACTTAATTCAAATGGATCATTCAGTGACACCATTCTTTACAACAGACTTTATAATGGAGCTTCAGAATCATTCTTCAGTAAAAATTTAAGAAAACAACTTGGCCTTGCGGCTACTGGAACTGATTGGATTGATGTAGATAATTTATCACCTGAAACTTTTAACTTAAACATGTTTTCTGTAGACGAATTATTTAATGGAGGTAGCGGTAATACTTTCGTAAGCTACAATGGATATGATTATTTAGGTAACAAGATAAAAGGAAGAAAAACATTAGATAATTTCTTGAATGAAAAAGATGAAAATGGAAATTTCAAACGTGAAATAGGAGCTTATACTCCTATATATATGTCAGCATATATCCAAGACAAATTTTCTTTTAGAGACTTAATATTCAATGTGGGTCTTAGAGTAGACCGTTTCGACGCAAATCAAAGTGTTTTAACTGATCCTTTTAGTTTGCAAGAAACAAGAAAAGCAAGAGAATTTAACTTCACTGGAAACAATGCAAGACCTGAAAATATAGGTGACGATTACGTTGTTTATGTTAAAGATAAAAAGAATACAAGTCTTAATGATATAAACAATATTGCAGGGTACAGAAATGGAAACAGATGGTACAATGCATCAGGTCAAGAAATAGCTGATCCAAACGTAATTGCACAAGCGAATTCTGAAGGCCGCGCAACTCCTTCATTATTAGACCCTAATAGTACAGAGCCATTTTCAGCTGCAGCATTTAAAGATTATAAGCCTCAGGTTAACTTAATGCCAAGAATAGCATTCCAATTCCCGATTTCAGATGTTTCTCAATTCTTTGCACACTATGACGTTTTAACACAAAGACCTACAGAAAGAAACAGATTAGATCCTTTGGATTATTTCTTCTTAGCTAACAGCATTGGAAATATCGTAAACAATCCTGATTTAAAACCTCAAAGAACAATTGATTATGAAGTTGGTTTCAAACAAGCTTTGAACCAGAGTTCCGCTTTAACAATCAGTGCTTTTTATCGTGAAATGAGGAATTTGATTCAAGTAATACCAGTAAACTTTGCATGGCCAGTTACATATACTACAATGGGTAATATTGACTTCGGTACCGTTAAAGGTTTATCTTTAGCTTATGATTTAAGAAGAACAGGTAATGTGCGTTTAACTGCTAATTACACGCTTCAATTTGCTGACGGTACAGGTTCAAGTTCAACAGGTGCGTTCAACTTATTACAGTCTGGTCAACCTAACTTAAGAACAACAATACCTTTAAGTTTTGATACCCGTCACCAGATTCAAACAACTTTCGATTACCGTTATGGTGAAGGAAAAAATTACAATGGACCAAGAATCAAAGGAAAAAATATTTTACAAAACACAGGTTTGAATCTCGTAATGATTGCGAATTCAGGAACTCCATATTCTGCTTCTTCTGTATTCACACAGGATGGTTCATTTGGAAATGCTGGAAGACCGCAATTAAAAGGTTCTTTAAACGGTTCTCGTTTGCCTTTCCAATTTAGATTAAATGCACGTCTAGACAGAAGCTTTACCTTAAAGTATGGTAAAAAGAAAGAAGGTGATGAAAGAAAAACAGCTGATTTACAGGTTTATGTTTTAGTACAAAACTTACTTAATAACTTAAATATAGTAAATGTGTACCGTGCTACAGGAAATCCAAATGATGATGGTTATTTAACTGCATTAACTTCATTACAAAATATTCAACAACAATTGGATCCTGTATCGTTTGCTCAATTATATGCTGCAAAAATTAACAATCCAGATAATTACGCACGTCCGAGAGTTATTCGCATCGGTGCTATTTTAAACTTTTAATATAATCGAACTTTAATTTCGAATAAACTATGAAAACTCGAATTATAGCAATCTCACTCCTATTAATTAGCTCATCAATAGATGCCAGGGAAATTATAGGAAAAAACGGAGGCAAAGTGGCTTCCAATGCTAACGGCAGCAATTCAAAAGTTGCAGCATCTTGTAAGCCTGGTGCGGGAAGAACTGACTTAGACATCAATAATGTAAGAACTACTATTTTTACTTCAGGTGATATGTGGTGGGATTTAAATAGCAACCCACGTTATGAAATACCAAAAATTGCAACAGGAAGCTCGGAAACAAGAAAGCACTCTTCATTTGCTGGGTCACTATGGATTGGGGGAGTTGATGATGGGGGAAGTTTAAAAGTGGCTGCAATGACTTATCGCCAAAGCGGTAACGATTTTTGGCCAGGCCCTTTAAAAATAGCAGATGCTTCTGTTACGGCTGATGTTTGTTTAGCTTATGACCAACACTGGAAAATTACCAGAAAAGAAGTGGAAGACTTCGTTATTGGTGGCCTTGCCCCTACTGAAGTAATTCAATCTTGGCCAGGAAATGGAATTGTAAACGGAGGAGATGAATTTACAGGATTTGCTTCTCAATTGGCTCCTTACGTGGACGTTGATGATGACGGAATTTACAATCCGGATAATGGAGATTATCCTGGTTATGATGTTACTGGAGATTTAGGATGTGATGCTAAATTATTTGGTGACCAAACTATTTGGTGGGTATTCAATGATAAAGGAAATGTGCATTCAGAATTTGGTGGATTTCCCCTAGGTGTAGAAATTAGAGCGCAGGCATTTGCTTTTGCAACTAATAACTCACTAAATAATATGACTTTCTATAACTATGAAATCATTAACCGTTCAGATATTGCTGTAAATGAAACTTATGTGGGCGTTTGGACAGATTCAGATATCGGAAATTACATAGATGACTATGTTGGTTGTGATGTTGGAAGAGGTTTAGGTATTGCATTTAACGGTGACGCTGATGATGAAACTAACAATGGTTATGGTTTAAATCCACCTGCTTTTGGAATTGACTTTTTTGAAGGTCCGTTTATGGATGCTGATTCTACTGATAACAGTAACGACCCTTGCTTGGAGCCAAAAGCATATAACGGTTTAGGTTTCGGAGATACGATTGTTGATAACGAACGAATAGGTATGTCTAAATTTGTTTACTACAACAACACAAGCGACTTAAGAGGAAATCCTGATAACTATTTGCACATATACAATTATCTGAGAGGTCGTTGGAAAGATGGTACTCCTATGGTATACGGCGGAGATGGTTATGGTTCAGGACAAGCTACTAACTTTATGTTTCCTGGTAATACTGACCCACTTGGTATTGGTCAAATTGCAAATGGTAATACAACTTGTTTGCCTCAAGCGCCATGGAGCGAAGAAACTGTAGGTAATGAGCCAGGTGATAGAAGATTTGTGCAATCAGCAGGACCGATAACATTAGAAGCAGGAGCTGTAAATACAGTAACTATAGGTGCAGTTTGGGCTAGGGCTTCTTCTGGAGGTCAATTGGCTTCAGTTGAATTGGTTAAAGTTGCCGATGATGATGCGCAAGCACTATTTGATAATTGTTTTGGAATTTTAAATGGTCCCGATGCGCCAGTGGTTAATGCTGTAGAGCTTGATAAAGAAGTAATTCTTAACTTAGTAAGTACTGGTAACGATAAAGTTGTCCAATATTCAGAAGTAACAACTGTTCCTGGTTACGGAGATGTAACTTACAATTTTCAAGGTTATTTAATTTACCAATTAAAATCACCAAATGTTACAGTTAGTGATAGAAAAGACCCAAACCTAGCAAGATTAATTTTCCAATGTGACTTGCGTGATACGGTTGATCAGTTAATAAATAAAACCTTTGATTTGAACTTAAATGCTGAAATTCCAGTTGAAGAAGTTAATGGAGAAAATAAAGGAATACGCAATTCATTCAGAGTTACAACAGACGCGTTTGCAACAGGTAATAACAAGTTAGTAAATCATAAACAATACTACTTTATGGTTCTTTCATATGCAGTTTCACAAGGAACACCTGCAGATTTCGATGAGCCATTTTTTGCTGGCAGAAGAACTTATGGAGCTTCAGCAGTTCAAGTTTATACAACTATTCCACATATTAACTCACCTGAACAAAGTGGAATGAGTGTTCAATCAGCTTATGGTGATAAGCCAATTGTAACAAGAATTGAAGGTTATGGTAATGGAGGAAACAACATCGATTTATCCGATGAAACAATTAACAAGATTCTTGCACCTCCATATTGGGCAAAAGAAATAGTTTACCAGAAAAACAAAGCTCCTATTAACGTAAAGGTTATTGATCCCTTAAAAATTCCTTTAGGAGATTTCGAATTTAAATTTGAAGGCCTAGCTGATACAAGTAAATGGGTACTAAAATATGGAGATGCTGTTTACCGATCTATATATGGACTTGCAAATCCTATAGAGCAAGTAATAAGCGATTTTGGTTTCTCTGTTACCGTTGGACAAGTTCCTTTACCTGGCGACAATCCTACTGAAGGTAATGGTTTTGTAACTGCATCCTCTACATTCCAAGACAACACAAAAAGATGGATTACATTTTTAGCTGATGCTGAAGGTTCTGAAGAACCAAGAAATTGGATCAGAGCTGGTGTTGCAACCTTTCCTGCTACTGTTTTACCAGCTGGAACATGGAACGATTATCCAGGTATAGATGACGTTAGTGCTTATGAAAAAGTATTAGGCGGTACTTGGGCTCCATATCCATTGGTTTCAAGATTTGCTGATGGACCTAGCTACACAACTTCAGCGAATATTCAAACTTTAGGCAATCTTAGAAAAATACCAGGCATTGACGTTGTTTTTACAGCTGATCAATCAAAATGGTCTCGTTGCCCAGTTTTCGAAACTACTGACGATAATGATTATTCAGTTGGGGGTGCTAATAAATTGACTTTACGTGCTTCACCTTCAGTTGGAAAGAATGGTCAGCCTGATGGCGATGGTTTAGGTATGGGTTGGTTTCCAGGTTATGCAATTAATGTTGAAACTGGTGAAAGACTAAACATTGCTTTTGGTGAATCTTCTAGATTAACTCAAGACAATGGGAGAGATATGCTTTTCAATCCATCTTCTAGAACAGTAGCTTTTGACAATGGTCAATTACAAGCTTATTTGGGAGGTAAACATTTTATTTATGTGTTTAATCACGTAGGAGATGATGTTGACGAGATGCCACGCTATGATGAAGGTGCATTTATTCGCAATAGATTTGCAACTGCGCCAGCAGCAACTGCTCAAAGAAATATTTTTCAAGCCTGTGCTTGGGTAAGTATTCCATTAGGAGTTGCGAACCAACCTTTCTTAACTAATGATTTAAACGTAAAAATTAGGGTACAAAGACCTTATGTTAAAAATTATAATGCTGTAGATTCTGCTGATGGTAGTGCAGCTGTTAACAATAACTTCCCTATTTACACTTTCAATACTGCTGGAGTTGCTCCAATTAGAGAAAGTAACGAATTAGCTAAAAATGCACTGGATTTAATTAATGTCGTTCCTAATCCTTATTATGCTTTCTCAGCTTATGAAACAGGACAGCTAGACAATCGTGTTAAAATTACTAATCTGCCTAAAGTTTGTAAAATTAATATTTACACAACAGGAGGAATATTAGTAAGAACATTCAGCAAAGACAGTGAAAAAACTTCTTTAGATTGGGATTTAAAAAATCAATCAAACATCACAATATCGAGTGGAGTTTATATCATACATGTTCAAGCAGATGGAATAGGCGAAAAAGTAGTGAAGTGGTTTGGTGTTATGCGTCCTATAGATTTAGATTCCTTCTAATACATTAATTAAAGAAAAAAGATGAAACAATTATATAAATCAATTTTAGCATTTTCAGCCCTAACTGCATTAAGTTTAACAACTTTTGCAGGTAACGAAGATAGAATTGGACAGGCTGGTTCTACCGAATTGCTTATCAATCCATTTGCAAGAAGTTCAGGATTTGCTGGAGCAAATACATCATTGGTTAAAGGTTTAGAAGCTCAGTTTCTAAATGTAGCAGGAACGGCGTTTACCAAAAAAACAGAGCTAATCTTCTCGCACACCAATTGGCTAAGTGGTGCAGGAATTAATATCAATGCATTTGGAATAACTCAAGGTGTTGGAAAAGATAAAACTGGAACTATTGGATTGAGTGTTATGTCAATGAACTTTGGTGATTTGTTAATCACAACGGTAGACTTACCTGAAGGTGGTTTAGGTACATTTAGTCCAACTTTCACTAACATTGGTTTGTCGTATGCAAAAGAATTCTCTAATAGTATTTATGGAGGAATTGTTTTCAGGACAGTGTCACAAAGAATTGCAGATTTAACATCTTCTGGGATATGTTTTGATGCGGGAATACAATATGTTACAGGTAAAAAAGATAACTTAAGATTTGGAATTTCTTTAAGAAATGTTGGGCCAAGGATGAGTTTTAAAGGCGATGGTCTTTCATTTAGAGGTATTGTTCCTGCAAATGGCAATTCAATTACAGTTCAACAAAGAAACGAAGCATTTGAAATGCCTTCTTTATTGAATATTGGCGGGGCTTACATTTTCGATTTATCTAAAGATGAAAAACATAAACTAACTGCTGCAGCAAACTTTGTTTCAAATTCTTTTTCAAGAGACCAAATACAGGCAGGTGTTGAATATTGCTTTAATAAAATGTTTATGGTAAGAGGAGGTTATAGCCATGAGATTAAATCTCCAAGTAATAGCTCTGTTGGAAATGTTACTACAACTAGAACCAACGCCTTAACTGGTCCAACAGCTGGATTTACATTTGAAGCTCCTCTAAATAAAAAAGGGACTACATTTTCATTGGATTATTCATACAGAGCAAGTAATCCTTTCTCTGGTGTACATTCAATTGGCGCAAGAATCAATTTATAAATATTGCTTGTAATTACGGATTAGCTTTTATAATTTAGCTGCATTCAACGGAAAGACTCTTCACATTGGAAGGGTCTTTCCGTTTTATTTTCATTTACCCTTAAAACATAAAATATGTCATCTATTATATATTTAACTGAAGATGGTCTTAAAAGATTGCAAAACGAACTCAATCAATTAAAGAGTGTGGAAAGGCCCTCCATTTCTGCGCAAATTGCTGAAGCTCGCGATAAGGGAGATTTATCTGAAAATGCTGAATATGATGCAGCAAAAGAAGCGCAAGGGCTTTTAGAATTGAAGATTTCAAAAATGGAGGATATGGTTGCTAATGCCAGAATCATTGATGAATCCAAACTTGACGCTAGTAAAGTATTAATACTGTCTAAAGTTAAAATTAAGAATACGCTTAATAATGCAGTAATGTCATACACATTGGTTGCAGAAAACGAAGCTGATATGAAAACTGGAAAAATCTCGATTAATTCTCCAATTGCAAAAGCGTTGCTAGGTAAAAAAGTGGGAGATCAGGTAGAAGCAACAGTTCCTTCAGGTAAAGTGAAATTAGAAATTATGGAAATTGGAAGATAATGGCTTCTATCTTTTCTAAAATAATTGAAGGCCAAATCCCTTCCTATAAAATAACTGAAACAGAAGATTTTCTAGCCTTCTTAGATGTTTTTCCTTTGATGGAAGGACATGTCTTAGTAGTTCCTAAAAAAGAGATTGATAATATTTTAGACTTATCTCCTGTACTTTATACATCCTTGTTTTCATTTACCCAAAAAATCGGAAAAGCAATTGAAGCCGCTATTCCTTGTAAAAAAGTAGGCATTGCTGTAATTGGTTTAGAAGTTCCTCATGCGCATATTCATTTGGTTCCAATAAACAGTGCCGACGATTTAAATTTTACTAGGCCTAAACTTACTTTTTCAAAAGAAAAATTTGTTTCAATTCAAGAAGCTATTGTTTCTAAATTAAGCTAAGATTTTACTCTGCCAGGGTTGTTGTTTATAAAAGATTTCCAGCCACTTTGCCCTTTATTTGCTGTTGTAAATTGCCCCGGTTTTAGCTGGTAATAATGACATAAAGCCGCAGCAACACCATCTGTAGCATCTGAAAACTTTGGCATTTCGTCGTCTGTCAATTTCAATAAAATTTGAACCATTGCTGCTACTTGTTCTTTTGAAGCGGCGCCTTTTCCAGTAATACTTTGCTTTATCTTTCTAGGTGCGTATTCAAAAATAGGAATGTTTCTATGCAATGCCGCAGCTAAAGCAACTCCTTGCGCCCTACCCAATTTCAACATTGATTGAACATTTTTCCCAAAAAAAGGAGCTTCTGCTGCCAATTCATCAGGATGATGATGGTCTATCAATGACAAGACCTTATCAAAAATCATTTTTAACTTAGTACCATGGTCTTCGATTTTATTCATATGCAAAGAGCCTAACTCCAATAAAACTATGTTGCTGCCCTTTACATGAATTATTCCGAAACCCATTACATTCGTACCCGGATCTATTCCTAAAATTATTCTGTCTTTAATCACTTGCCAAATGTACAAATCATAACACTTTAATGAATACTACTTCATCACCTCTTTTGCAAAATGATTTGTTAATTGTTTTACCTTTTAGAAATGAAAAAGAGCGCATCTTTAAAACTATAGAATGCTTAAAAAATCAAAAACTTAATGATAATGACAGGATTGTTTTAGTTGATGACAATTCTACTGATAATATTTCATTAGATTCAAATCTACCCAAAAACTCAAAAGCAATTCAACTAACTGAAAAAGATGGATTTGGAAAAAAGAAAGCTATTCAAATAGGAATTAAATCTGGAAAACAAGAATTGATCTTGACCACAGATGCCGATTGTATTTTCTCGGAAAACTGGTCCGAAAAAATGCGCCTTTCTGTAAATCATGAATACCAATTAATTATCGGTCCTTTACTCAACGAAAAGTCGCATAATTTAATTACTTCACTACAAGAAATAGAAAGCATTGTTTTATTGCATATTGCAAAGTTAAGTGCGCATTTTAAGAGTCCAATAATCTGTTGGGGAGCTAATCTGTTATTTACAAGAAAAACATTCGAGGCTGTAAATGGATATGAATCGCACATTAAAAAAAGTTCTGGTGATGATGTATTGTTAATGCATGCAATCTTTAAAAAATTTCCAGATAGTGTTTTGTTCAATAACGATTACGAGGCTTTAGTAATAACAAAATCTGAAACTAATTGGAAATCATACTTCAATCAACGTATTAGATGGGCATCAAAATCTGCACATCTTAGAAGCTTGAAAGGTTTTTTATTGACCTCTACCCTACTTGCATTGTTATTCTTACCATATATCATATTAATGAAACTTTGGTTCGTAGCTGTCCTTATTCCATTTGTTGAATATTACTTTTTACTTAAAACAGCTCATTTTTATAGAAGGAATTTTTATATTGGCGAATGGTTTTTCTTCAGATGGGCCTACCCTACCCTTGTTTTTACAATTGTTGCATTATCCATTTTACCCATTAAAATAAAATGGAAAGGAAGAGAAATTAATTATTAATACTACTTTTGAAGGAGATGGAAATGGAAAAAATTACCAATTATATTGGAGGAAAAATACAGGCTTCAATTTCTTCTGAATGGCTTGAAAATGTAAATCCTGCGACGGGAAAAGTGTATAGTTTAATCGCAAGAAGCAATCAAGAAGACGTTGAATTGGCAATAGAAGCAGCTAAAAATGTGCAAATTAGCTGGGGCGAAACTCCTGCTCAAACGCGTTCTAATTTGATGCTGAGATTAGCTGACTTAATGGAACGTGAAGTTGAAAAATTAGCACTTGCAGAATCAATCGACAATGGAAAACCTTTGCAAGTTGCGCTCTCAGTAGATATTCCTCGCGCAATTAGCAATATCCGTTTTTTTGCAACTGCCATTTTACACACTTCCACAGAATCTCATCAAACTGACAATCGTGCATTAAATTACACACTTAGACAGCCGGTAGGGATTTGTGTATGTATTTCTCCGTGGAATTTACCTTTATACTTATTTACCTGGAAAATAGCTCCTGCATTGGCTGCTGGAAATGTTGTATTAGCAAAACCATCGGAAGTTACTCCAATGACAGCTTACTTGTTTTCAAAACTCTGCATAGAGGCAGGATTCCCCGCAGGAGTTCTCAACATTCTTCATGGATTAGGAAATGAAGTTGGTGCAGCGATGATTGCACATCCTTTGGTTAAAGCAATTTCTTTTACAGGCGGAACTTCAACAGGAGCTGCTATCGCTAAAGTTGCCGCTCCGCAGTTTAAAAAACTCTCATTAGAACTAGGAGGAAAAAATCCAACTTTAGTTTTTAAAGATTGTAATTTTAATAATACGGTAGATGAAGTTGTTCGCGCAGCATTTAGCAACCAAGGTCAAATATGTTTATGTGGCTCTCGAATTTTAATTGAGGAAGAAATATATGAAAAATTCAAAACTGCATTTATTCAAAAAGTAAGTGCATTAAAAGTTGGAAATCCTTTAGAAAATGAAAGTAATATTGGCGCGATCGTTTCAGAACCTCATATGCAAAAAGTCCTCAATTACATTGAACTTGCAAAAAGCGAAGGTGGCAAACTATTAACTGGGGGAAATAGACTGTCTTTTTCTGGAGAAACTGAAAATGGATTTTATATTGAACCTACAGTATTCGAAAACCTTTCAAATGATTGCAAGGTGAACCAGGAAGAGATTTTTGGGCCTGTTGTTACCTTACATTCATTTAAATCAACTGAAGAGGCTATTTCGCTCGCTAATGATACTCAATATGGTTTAGCAGCTTCTGTATGGACAGAGAGTATCACAACGGCTCAAAATGTAGCATTGAGATTACAAATGGGAATTGTGTGGGTAAATTGCTGGATGTTACGTGATTTAAGAACACCATTTGGTGGTGTAAAAAGCAGTGGAGTTGGTCGCGAAGGAGGCTGGGAAGCACTCAGGTTTTTTACTGAAGCGAAAAATGTTTGTATAAAGTATTGAGAAAAATGCATTTCTTTTATCGATAAAAATGCAGCTTTCTTCGAAATTGTTTTTTCTGTTCAACCTGATTCTTTTCATTTACATTTAAAACAAAATCAATGAATCTAAAAATTGGAACCATTTCAATTCATTTAATTGCCTGGGTCTTACTTTTTATGATACCGTTTCTTTCTACTTATCAAGTGATAAAATCATTTGCCGGAGAAAGTGAGTCGTTACCAATGATTCCAATGATAATTTTAAGCTTAACTTTAATTGGAATTTTTTACCTAAATTATTTTTTTCTTATTCCAAGATACCTACTTAAAAAGAAATATGTAAAATATATTTTGTATTTTATTATGGCTATTGGATGTTCGATAATTATTTCATCAATAATCTTCACCATAGCAGGAGTAGATCCCGCTGAAATTGATAAAAACAATCCCGTCGTAAATAAAATAGGACCAATTGCAAAAGCAAATGCATTCCTAATGCTGGGTGTCGCAACCATTGCTTCTATTGCTTTAGCTTTAAATAAAAGAATAAAAGAAATAGAACAAGAAAATCACACATCTCAAATATCTATGTTAAAGTATCAAATAAATCCACATTTCTTATTTAATACTTTGAATAATATTTATGCAACCTCCATAATTGATAATTCTCCAAAAACTGCTGAGATGATTGAAAAACTTTCAAGCATGATGCGGTATACAATGAAAGATACACAAAATGATTATGTGAGTTTAGAAAATGAGTTTGATTACATAACTAACTTTATTGAACTACAAAAAATAAGGTTAGATGAAAACATCAAGTTAATTTTAGAAATTCAAAAATGTGAAGCAGATTTAAAAATTGCACCCATGCTTTTAATTCCATTCATTGAAAATGCATTTAAACATGGCTTAAATCCTGAAGAAAAAAGCGAAATAAAAATAGAGCTTTCAGTTAAAAGCAAAATATTGTATTTAGCTATTTCAAATAATATTGTTAACCATCAAAATAGTATTGTAGAAAAAAGTGGTTTAGGAATAGCGAATACAAAAAAAAGACTAGAGTTAATTTATCCTTCAAGCCATGAACTTGTATTTAAAACGGATAAAAATATATTTAATGTTTTTCTAAAAGTTGATTTAGCATGATTAAAGCAATTGCAATTGATGATGAGCCATTGGCATTGAAAGTGATTCAATCATTTTGCAATAACTATGAGGATATAGAGTTAGAAAAGACTTTTACTCAACCTAGCGAAGCATTAAAATATTTAAGAAAATATCCTTGCGACTTAGTGTTTATAGATATTCAAATGCCATCAATTACTGGTATTTCTTTCGTAAAGGCACTTCAACAAAATACAATGGTTATATTTACTACAGCTTATAGCGAATATGCTGCAGAAGGATTTGAATTGAATGCAATTGATTATATATTAAAACCATTTAATCAAAAAAGATTTGAACAAGCAGTAAATAAAGCCAAAGAATATTATAATTATATTCACAAAAAAGAAAGTCAAATTGAAAAAGATATTTTTATTCGTGCTGATTATAGTTTAAAAAAAATACCAATTGCAGAGATACTATTTATTGAAGGACTTGCTGATTATCTAAAAGTGCATATAAAAGATAAAAAAACAATTGTAGCAAGAATGACAATGAAAGAGATGATGGAAAAATTACCATCTAATGATTTTATTAGGGTTCACCGAAGCTTTATTATACCGATTAATCATATTCAAGCTGTAAAAAATCAAACGATCTTTCTTCCCGAAAAACAAATTAGCATTGGAAAAACATATGTAAATGATTTTAATGCACGTTTCAAAATATAGGATTTAATCCTTCATCTACAAAATATCATCCTTTATCTCTATAATTTTTTAAATTATCGAAAGCTACCCACTTTTGCAGTATTAATTAAGTTTTTATTTATTCTAAAAAGCACTTCAGTTCAAAAGCTGAAGTGCTTGATTAAGTAAAACTTATTAAATTAAAACTGCATGAAAAAACATATCTTTCTTTTAATTTTATTTTCAATTAATAACTATGAATTAAAATGTCAACTAATTTTTAATTCATTAGAACAAGTATTATCTTATACAAAAGAAAAGAGTTCATCAATAAAATCAAACAGCATTAAAATTGAACAAGCAGAAAAAGGAAAACTGGCAGCTATCGCTTCAATAATTGATTTGAATGGAAATGTATCATTAAATGTTAATCAAAACACAAGACTTCCTGTAAGTTTATTTCCAGCTGAAGCTTTTGGTGGAACGCCAGGAACCTACCAAGAAATCCAAACAGGAATACCTTTTACAAATAATTTAAGCCAATATGGAGAATTAAAACTCATAAATATTAGCGGATGGAAAAGCTTAAAACTTGCAAAAATAAATCTTGATTATAGTAAAACAGAAAGTCAATTAAATGAAAAACAATTGTTTGAAAATATTGCTGCTACGTATTACAATATTATTACCCTTAATGAACAGCTAAAAACTACAAAGCTTAATGTGCAAGCTTCTGATACCATCTATCAAATTGTAGAGAATAAGTTTAACTCTGGTCTAGCTAGACAACAAGATTTAAATGAAGCAAAAGCCAATTCAATTTCTATTAAAGAAAATGAAACTCAAATTTCATTTTTAATCGAACAGCATTACATAGCACTTAAAATATTAATAGATATAGATAGCCAAGAAATTATTGAAATAAATGAAAAACCGCTATTAGATAAATCCACAGAAAACCCTCAATTTTTGGAAAACAGACTTACTTACAATAGCATGTTTGCAAAAGAAATGCTAGCTACACATACATATAAGCAAAACAAGTCAAACTTATTACCTACACTTTCTTTTTTTGCTTCTAATTCTAATCAACAATTTAGTTCGAATTTTAGTCTATTCGACAGAAATGTAAATTGGATAAATAGCAATTATATTGGTTTAAAAGCCACATGGTCAATTCCAAACGCTAACACTATTTCGCAGTTAACAAAATCAAAATATGAATACTTGCTTGCAAAAGAAAATAGAAAACATTCTGAAATTCAAATAAAAAACAATTCTAAACAACTAGAATCCGAATTTAATAAAGCTATTTCAAAAAGGGAAAGTGACCGTATATTAAATGAATTGAAACGTGATACATATATTAAAAACAAAGAAAATTACATTGAAGGCATTTTAAGTTTAGATCAATTGCTAAATAGTTATAATGCAATGGTTAACAGCCAATACAACTATTCGACTTCATCAGTAAACGTTTTATTATCTATTTCTAAAATCAATATCAACAATAATTATCAATGAAAAATTTAATATCAATTGGACTAATAATAATAGCTTCACATTTTAATTCATGTGGAATTAAAACAGAAGAGACAAAACCTGTAAAAAAAGATGTAACTGAAATGGTATTTGCTTCTGGTATTTTAGAAGCAAAAAACACTTATAAACTTACTGCTCAAACTGATGGATACATTATAAAGTTAAACTTTAATGAAGGAGATGTTATAGAAGCTGGAAACATTGTAGCCGAAGTAAATAATCAAGAAAATCAATTTAATACTGAAAGCGCGGCTGCCCTATTCACAATTGCTGAAAACAATACAAAAGCAAATGCTCCAGCAATAGCACAAGCTAACAACGCATTAACACTTGCAAAGCAAAAGTTAGAAAGCGATTCCATTCAGTTAAAAAGATATAAAACCTTATTCTCCAAAAAATCTGTTTCTCAATTAGAATTAGAAAACCAAACTTTACAATACAATACCACTAAAGCCAATTATATAAGCGCTTTAGAAAACTTCAAATTAGTAAAACAACAAGCCGAACAGCAATTGATTTCGAGCAATGCATCACAAAACATTAGTAAAACACTGTTTTCAAACAATAAAATTAAAGCATCTGTTTCAGGAAGAATTTATGAAAAATTTAAACAACCTGGAGATTATGTTAAAAGAGGTGAAGTCATTGCTACGATAGGAAATGCAGATGAACTTTATGCAAAGGTAAATATCGATGAAAATAATATTTCAAAAATCAAAATTGGACAAGAAGCAATAATTCAATTAAATACTACTAAAGAAAAAACATATAAAGGAAGAGTGACAGAGATTCTTCCTTCTTTCGATATAGCTTCCCAGTCTTTTTTGTGCAAAATTGAATTTCTAGATAAACTGGATTTTAAAATTGCAGGAACGCAATTGCAATCAAACATAGTAATAGGAAAACACAAAGGTGCTTTATTGATACCTAGAAACTTTTTAGATTTTGATGACAAAGTGACTTTAATTAATAAAAGTAAGGTCTCAGTAAAAACAGGATTTATAGGAAAAGATTGGATTCAAATAAAATCTGGAATTGATGATAATACAAAATTAATTACTGAAAACTTATCAATAAACAAGGGAGTAACTTCAGAAGTTGGAGCAACTATTAAATAACAATCCATGAAAATTAAAAATGTGAATCTTGATATTGCAATAACGCATATCATAACTAGAAAAAGGCAGACAATTGTTGCTGCTTTAGGTGTAATGCTTGGAATTGCTATCTATTTGTTTATGAATTCACTTTCAGAAGGATTTAGTGCCTATTCTACAGGAGAAATATTTAAAAATAATGCGCATTTAAAAATTTACAAAGAAGATAAAATTAGTGAACCTTTAATTGGTTCGACTTCTCAAGAGAATCTGCCAATTTTGATAAATCCTCAAATCATCTCAGATTCTAAAACATTAGTTAATCCCAAGAAAATAGTTCTTGATTTAAAAAAACATGATTTCATTACGCATGCGATAGAACAAGTAAATGTGGATTTATTTTATAAGAATGGAAAATCACAATTAAGAGGAACCGGACAAGGAGTAAATATTGTGGAGACAGACTCAATGTTTAATGTAAAAGGATATATGATTGCAGGTAATTTATATGAAATTCAAAATAACATTGAGGCAATTATAATTGGGAAAGGAATAGCAGAAAAGCTAAATTTAAAATTAAATGATAATTTAACTATTACTTCCTCAATTGGGGTAAATAAAATTTTAAAAGTAAAAGGAATTTTCAGTACTGGTAATTCCTATTCAGACCAGTCAAAATCGTACATTAATATACATACAGCGCAGCAATTGTTAAAAGAAGGAAACTCTTATGTAACAACAATATATGCAAATACAAAAAATGCAAAAAAAGCAGTTGAATATGCAGCTTTTATTCAGCCTAATACAAATTATAAAGTAGAAGCATGGCAAATCACCAACGCTGATGTGCTTTCAGGTGATAAAGTTAGAGCAACTTTGATGGGCTCAATCTCATTCTCCATTTTAATAGTTGCTGCATTTGGTATTTACAATATTCTAAATATGACTGTAGTTCAAAAAATGAATGACATAGCTATACTTAAAGCAACTGGTTATTCAGGTAGAGACGTAATACAAATTTTTCTAACTGAAGCAATTTTGATGGGACTTATTGGATCTATTGTGGGTTTATTATTTGGTTCGGTTCTAATTGCAATAATGTCGAATATTTATATGGGGCCGCCGGTTGGGTATTTTCCCATTTATTTTAATCTGGATCTTTTTATAAACAGTTTTATTCTTGGATTAGTAATAACATTTTTTGCCGGCTATATTCCTGCAAGAAAGGCAGCAAAAATAGACCCTATAGCAATTTTCAGAAAATAAAATCTACAATTATGGAAAATAATAAAATTGTATTATCGACAAATAAAATTGGGAAATATTTTTATGACCCAATAAAATTTAAGGTATTAGATAATGTAAATTTTGAAGCTTACAAAGGAGAATTCTTAACCTTGGTAGGAAAAAGTGGAAGTGGCAAATCTACATTGCTTTACTGCCTCAGTACAATGGATACTCAATATGAAGGAGAGCTGTATATAAACAATGAAAAAGTAAAAGGAAAAAAAATAGATGAATTAGCTAAACTAAGAAATCAAAACATAGGATTCATTTTTCAGTTTCATTATTTATTACCAGAATTTACTTGCCTCAAAAATGTAATGCTGCCAGCATTAAAAAGAAAAAAATATACTTATGAAGAAATTGAAAATATGGCTTATGATAAATTAAAGTTGCTTGGTATGGAAGATCAAGCATTAAAGCCTTCTTCAAAATTGAGTGGAGGACAGCAACAAAGAATAGCTATAGCAAGGGCATTGATTAACGAACCTGATATAATTATGTGTGATGAACCGACTGGTAATTTGGATAGTAATAATACAAAAACAGTTTTTGAAATATTTCAAAAAATATGTCATGAATTAAATCAGACCATAATTGCTGTTACACATGATTTAGATTTCGCTAAAGCTAGCGACAGAACTATAGAAATGGCTGATGGCAAAATAATTTCTCAAATAATAAATTAAAACAAAAATTAATGAAAAATAATATTTCAATTACGTTCTTCTTTCTAATATTCATAAATATGGGAAGTCTATGGAGTCAAAAAAAATACACTGTTAGCGGTACACTAACAGATGGTACAAACGGCGAAACAATGATAGGGGCAGCTGTGCTTATAAAAGAAAAAAAAGGAGTTGGAACCACCTGTAATCCACAAGGTTTTTATTCACTTACACTTTCTGAAGGTTCCTATACTTTGCAAATTCAATTTATCGGATATCAGCAAATAGAAAAACAAATTGTTTTGGATAAGAATATTGTTCTCGATTTTAAGCTAAACCCTAATTCTATTGCGATGAAGGAGTTTGAAGTTACCGATAAAAAAGATAATGATAACCTCACAAAAACTGAAATTGGAGTAGAAAAATTAGACATGAAAGAAATTGAAAAAATTCCTGTAATTTTTGGAGAAAAAGATATTTTAAAAACAATACAACTATTACCCGGAGTAAAATCAGCTGGAGAAGGAAATAGTGGATTTTTTGTAAGAGGGGGCTCAGCCGACCAAAACCTTATTCTTTTAGATGAAGCACCAGTATATAATGCTTCTCATCTACTTGGATTCTTTAGCACATTTAATAGCGATGCTTTAAAAGATGTTACAATTATCAAAGGAAATAGTCCTGCGCAGTATGGCGGTAGGTTATCTTCTGTACTTGATGTAAAAATGAAAGAAGGAAACAATCAAAAATACAATGTAGCAGGAGGATTAGGATTGATTAGCAGCCGATTAAGTGTTGAAGGCCCAATTCAAAAAGATAAATCATCTTTTATCATTTCTGGTCGGAGAACTTATGCAGATGTATTCTTACAAGCAACAGATGAATTTGCAGGAAATAAGCTCTATTTCTATGATTTAAATCTTAAAGCAAATTATAAAATAAATGATAAAAACCGAATCTTCGTTTCAGGATACTTTGGTAAAGATGTGTTAGGATTTGGTGATAATTTCGGAATTAATTGGGGGAACAAAACAGCCACATTAAGGTGGAATAGCATTCTGTCTGCCAGATTATTTTCGAACACTTCTTTAATTTATAGCAATTATGACTTCAATATTAAAATTAACTCTGGAGGTGCAGATTTCAATATTAATTCAAATATAAAAGACTGGAATTTAAAACAGGAATTTAGCTATTTCATCAATGAAAAAAACACTCTTAAATTTGGATTTAATAGCATTCACCATACAATTACACCGAGCAGATTTGAGGGCGAATTAGTTACTCAAGATAAAAAAGAAAGTAGAAGTTCTCTTGAAAATGCATTGTTTATAAACAATACTTCTAAGATAAATGAGAAACTAACATTAGATTATGGTTTGAGACTTTCTGCATTTAGCTTGTTAGGTGGAGATACCTATAACATTTATGAAAAAGGGATTTTAAAAGATAGCGTTGTTTTAGAAAATGGTGAACTTGGTAAAACATATTACAATTTAGAACCTAGATTTCAATTCAGTTATTTAATTAATGATAAAAATAGTCTTAAAGGTGGCTATGCAAGAAACACACAGCACTTGCATTTACTTAGTAATAGCAACACTGGGGCTCCTAGTGACCAATGGATTGGAAATTCATATAATATTAAACCTGAAATAAGTGACCAAATAAGTTTAGGGTATTTTAGAAATTTTAAAGAAAATAAATACCAGTTTAGCACGGAAATATATTACAAAGATTTACAAAATCAGGTAGATTATAAAAATGGTGCAGATATTAACAGTGCTCCTGATGTAGAAAGTGAATTGCTCTTTGGAAAAGGAAGGGCATATGGGGCCGAATTTCTAATTAAAAAAACACAAGGAAAATTTACAGGCTGGATTGGCTATACATTATCAAGAACGGAGAGAAAAATTGAGGGTATTAACAACAATGACTGGTATGTAGCTCGTCAAGATAGAACGCATGATTTATCTGTAGTTGCTATGTATGAATTAACAAAAAGGTGGTCAATATCAGGATTATTCGTTTATAATACTGGCAATGCTGCAACATTTCCAAGTGGGAAATATAGCCTAGAAGATAAAACACTTTTTTATTATACCGAGAGAAACGGATACAGGATGCCTGCTTATCATAGAATGGATTTCGGTGCGACTTATACAAAGCCTCACAAGAAAAAATACGAATCTTCTTGGAATTTTAGTTTGTACAATGTGTATGGAAGAGAAAATGCATATACCATTACTTTCGAAAACGACCCTAACGATCCTTCAAGAACGAGGGCTTTACAAACATCACTATTCAGGTGGGTTCCGTCAGTTACTTACAATTTTAAATTTTAATTTTAATAATCATGAAAAAAATAATATCAATCAAATTAATAATATTAGTTTTATTCACTTCCTTTTTTCTTGTTTCATGTGAAAAAGAAATAGAAATTGATTTAAACGAAGGAGATACACAAATAGTAATTGAAGGTGAAATTACAAATGAACCAGGACCATATAAAGTTAAAATAAGTAAAACTGTCAATTTTAATAAAGGGAACAATTTCCCCGGAGTATCAAATGCAATAGTTACAATTACAGATAACTTGGGAAATACTGAGCAGCTTATTGAAATTGAAAATGGAATATACCAAACATCTAGTTTAGTTGGTATACAAGGAAACACTTATACCCTTAATATTAGTGTTGAGGGGAAAAACTATTCTGCTATTTCAAAAATGCCAATGCAAGTAAATCTAGATAGTTTAAGGTTTAACGAATTTTCTGCCCCTTTGGGAGGAGGGAATAGTTTAACAACTGTGCCGATGTTTAAAGACCCAGTAGAAAAAGGGAATAACTATCGTTTCTTTTTTAGTGTAAATGGAGAAAAAAATACTGGATATATTATTACTAACGATAATGTAAATAATGGACAAGAAAATCAAAGACCTATTTTTGACCAAGAATTAGAAGTTAATATGGGTGACACTGTTATAGTAGAAATGCGTTGTATTGATTTAAATATTTATAATTATTTTTATACGTTAAGTCAAATATCAGGAGGAGGTCCCGGCGGTGGAGCAACTCCAAGCAATCCTCCTAATAATATTACCGGAGATAAAGCTTTAGGTTATTTTTCGGCGCATACAATTCAAAAAAGACTGCAAATCGCAACTAAATAAAATAAAAAAATTCTAGTGAAATATTTTCCCGCAGATTTCGCAGATTTCAATATTTGTATTAAGTGAAATTAATAATTCTACCAATAAAATAAATCACATTAAAAATAACAAAATAAATAATCACTAAATCTTTAAAATGAATTTTCAAAACTCAAGAAATCCTTCCCCAATTCATCATTTTCTTTTCTAATTCCTGTAAGCGCAATTTTAAGCGAATATTATAAGGTTGTTCTAAAAGCGGATCATCTTGTAAAACCCTTTCAGCCAAATGCCTGCTTTCAATCAGCAATTTATTGTCCTTTACAATATCTGAAAGTTTCAAATCTAATACGCCGCTTTGTTGCGTGCCTTGTAAATCACCGGGACCACGCAATTCTAAATCTACTTCCGCTATTCTGAAACCATCAGTAGTTTCTTCCATGGTTTCAATTCTGCGGCGAGCTTCTTTGCTCAATTTGAAACTGGTAAGCAATAAACAATATGATTGATCTGCACCACGCCCTACCCTACCGCGTAATTGATGTAACTGAGAAAGTCCAAAACGTTCTGCACTTTCTATAACCATTACCGAAGCATTCGGTACATTCACGCCAACTTCAATAACAGTAGTTGCGACCATTATTTGTGTTTGGTGTTTTACAAATCGCTGCATTTCGAATTCCTTGTCGGAAGGTTTTAATTTACCATGCACCACGCTCACATGATATTTGGGAGCAGGAAACCATGCAACCAAATGTTCATAACCATCCATTAAGTTCTTATAATCAAGCTGTTCACTTTCTTCAATTAAAGGGTAAACAATATATACTTGTCGCCCAATATCAATTTGACTTTTCACAAATTCCAATACCCTTGGTCTATCTTTTTCGTAATGATGTTTTGTAAAAATGGGTTTTCTTCCCGGAGGTAATTCATCAATTATAGAAATATCTAAATCTCCATAAGCAGTCATAGCCAATGTTCTTGGAATTGGAGTGGCGCTCATTATTAATACATGGGGCGGTAAAACGTTTTTAGCCCAAAGTTTTGCACGTTGCGCCACACCAAAACGATGTTGTTCATCTATCACAACAAAACCTAGATTTTTAAAAACAACTTTATCTTCCAGTAAAGCGTGAGTACCTACTAAAATTTGTAATTCTCCCGATACCAAATCAGCATGTAAAATGTCTCTGGCTTTCTTTTTACTTGAACCTGTAAGAATAGAAATTTTCACTCCAATAGCTTCTGCTAATGGTTGTAAGGATACAAAATGCTGTTGCGCCAGAATCTCTGTTGGAGCCATCAGGCAGGCTTGAAAACCATTATCAATGGCCATTAACATACTTAAAAATGCAACAATTGTTTTTCCACTTCCCACATCACCTTGCACCAAACGGTTCATTTGAATAGGCTTTGCAACGTCTGCACGAATTTCTTTCACCACTCGTTTTTGCGCATTGGTAAGTTCAAATGGCAAGTGATTTTTATAAAACCCATTAAATACCTCACCAATTTTTTCAAATGGAAATCCTTTAATGGATGTCTTGTTGATTTTGTATTGCAGTAACAATTTCAACTGAAGAAAAAACAGTTCTTCAAATTTCAATCTTCTTTCAGCATACATTAATTCCTGCGCATTTCCAGGAGCATGAATCCAATGGTAAGCAATGTTTAATGGAACAAGCTGCATTTGCTGGATAATCTCATCTGGAACCGTTTCTTTTATTTGCGAAGAAACCATGTTTAAGGCCTGACGAATCAAATTTGCCATTCCCCGAGTATCGAGCCAATTACGTTTCATGGCTTCAGAACTCGAATAAACTGGTTGTAAAGTTGAAGCTGTTGTCAACTTTTCAGGTGAAAAAACTTCCAATTCTGGATGCGCTATATTGTACGAACCATTAAAAACTGTTGGTTTTCCGAATAATAAAAAGTCAATACCTGGTTTTATTTTCTCGCGTGCATACTTTATTCCTTGGAACCAAACCAATTCAATTGTACCTGTTTGATCCCTAAAAATTGCGGTCATCCGCTGTGTTCGCTCTTTTCCTTTTATCTCAACTTTTTCGATTCTTCCAATCAACTGCACATAAGGAAGTTCTTCTACAATTTCCCTAACTGTAAATATTCTGGTTCTATCTATATAACGAAATGGGTACCATTGCAATAAATCTCCTATTGTTGCAATATTGCATTCTTTCAACAATAGAGCAGCTTTCCGAGGTAATAATCCGGGAATTTGCGTAATGGATGTTTCTAGTGCTGACACGCTGCAAAAGAAATGCATATTAAGTTCACATGCAATTAGAGATTATGAGCATGTTGACATGTATATATTTCATTTTAAGATAATTTATTTACCAAAATCAATTTCAATTCTTAATAACTTTTAAAGAAAACTTAAGGCTTTTCAGATTATTTCGGTCATAAGCAATTATCTAAAATCTATCTTTAGTAAATTTACAAGATTCATTTCATTATTATTACGGCTTAAGTATTACGATATATATATTCAAACTAAATCTCTCAAAACAAAAAATGCTTTACGTTCTCCTCGCTATTTGCGTTATTAATTCCATTTTAATTGTAATGATTTTTCTCAAGAAAAATGGAACAAACCCACAATCAGAAGAAAAGATAAATGCTATTTCACAACAGCTCATTAGATTAGAAAGTAATTCGAAGGAAGATTTCAAAATGAACCGGGAAGAAGCAGCAAAAACTGCCAAAGAAAATCGGGAAGATGTGGGTAAAAACATCCTTTTCTTTTCAGAAAGCAATGCCGAAAAACTGGAGAAATTGACTCAAAAAATGGAAGTGCAGTTAAATGCAATTCAAGAACAATTTAAACAAGATGCGCATCTAAATCGGGAAAATACCATTCAACGTTTCCGAGAATTTCAGGATACGCTCGATAAAAACATCAAAGCCATTAACGAATTGCAAAAAGAGAAGTTTTCGCAAATCGATGAAAGACAAACAAAACTGATTGAAAATACCGAGAAAAAACTGGAACAAATGCGCGAAACGGTTGATGAAAAACTCCAAAAAACCTTGAGCGAGCGCATTGGTCAAAGTTTCGAAACTGTTGGAAAACAACTAGAAGCCGTGCAATTAGGTTTGGGAGAAATGAAAACCTTAGCACAAGATGTTGGAGGTTTGAAAAAGGTGCTTGGAAACGTTAAAAAGAGGGGTGGATTGGGAGAAATACAACTAGAAATGTTGCTCGAAACTATTCTTGCTCCTGAACAATATGAAGCAAATGTTAAAACCAAAAAAGGCTCGGCCGATTTAGTAGAATTTGCCATAAAATTACCTGGACGCGATGATGATAAAAATGTGGTTTGGTTACCCATTGATGCAAAATTTCCTAAAGATGCCTACGAACAAATGCAAGAAGCTCACGAAAGTGGGGATGTTGCTTTGATTGAAGCTGGAAATAAAAACTTAGAGAACATCATTAAAAAAATGGCGAAAGACATCAGAGATAAATACATCGATCCGCCAAATACAACTGATTTTGCCATTATGTTTCTGCCATTTGAAGGCATTTATGCAGAAGTAATCAGACGCTCACACTTATTGGAACAATTGCAACGTGAATTTAAAGTTGCAGTTACCGGGCCAACAACATTGGCAGCAATTTTAAACAGCTTACAAATGGGCTTCAGAACTTTAGCTTTACAACAACGAAGCAGCGAAGTGTGGACAATACTTGGTGCTGTAAAAACCGAATTCGAAAAGTTTGGTGGAATGCTAGAAAAGGCGCAAAAAAATATCACAACAGCAGGAAGTACTTTAGATGAATTAATTGGGAAGCGTACCAATGCCATCAATAGAAAATTGCGCGATGTGCAAGCTTTACCAAGTGGAGAAAGCAGAAAAATACTTCCAGAAATTGGCATAAATACCGAAACAGCTGAAGAAGAACAAAACAATTGATTTATTAACGCGTTGTGTTCATAATCATTTAAGACATGCTGTCAGTTTATTGCTGATGGTCTTATCTTTGAACCGCAGTTAAAAATTAAAAATAATCATGGCTTTACAAATCACAGATGCAAATTTCGAGGAATTAGTCCTTAAATCAGATAAACCAGTACTTGTTGACTTCTGGGCAGAATGGTGCGGCCCTTGTCGCGTTGTTGGTCCAATTGTAGAAGAACTTTCTAAAGACTTCGACGGAAAAGCAGTAGTCGGAAAAGTTGATGTTGACACAAATCCAGAAATTTCTATGAAATACGGAATTCGTAATATTCCTACTTTATTGGTTTTCAAAAACGGAGAAGTAGTTGACAAACAAGTTGGTGCAGTGCCAAAAAATGTACTTGCTACCAAGTTAGAAGCTCAAATGGCTTAGTCTTTTTGAATTAAAAAATTCATATTAATTTAAAAAACACAGGATGATTTATTCTGTGTTTTTTTATTTATTTACATATGCCAATTAATCGTCAAGAACTACAGCAATATGGTCATCTCGAATTGATGGCCCGTCAGGTGGTAGAAGGTTTTATTACAGGTTTACATAAAAGTCCGTTCCATGGATTTTCAGTTGAATTTGCAGAATACCGACAATACAATCAAGGTGAAGCAATTCGCTACATTGACTGGAGGTTGTATGGAAAAACTGACAAATTGTTTGTAAAACGGTTCGAAGAAGAAACCAACTTACGCTGCCAGATAGTCATCGACCGCTCAGCATCTATGTACTTTCCATTGGATGTCAAATCAAAAAACATCGAAAGCAAATTAAGCTTTTCTGCTAAAGCAGCTGCTTCATTGGTCTACATGCTTAATAAACAGAGAGATGCTACTGGATTAAGCGTATTTTCTGACGATTTAGAAATTCAAACACCTGCAAGGTCAGCAGGTGTGCACATGGCAATGTTGTACGCTGAATTAGAAAAAATGATGGACACACCTTGGGACCAAAAACAAGGTGAAACCAATGCTGCAAAATCATTACACATTATTGCAGAAGCTGTCCACAAAAGAAGTTTGGTGGTTATTTTCAGCGATATGTTTGATAATGGAACCGATACTGAACAGATTTTTTCTGCCCTCCAACATTTGAAACACAATAAACATGAAGTGATTCTCTTTCATGTTACGGATAAGGAAAAAGAATTAAATTTCGATTACGATAACCGTCCCTACAAATTTGTAGACATGGAAAGTGGGGAAGAAATAAAACTTCAACCACAGCAAGTAAAAGAAAAGTACTTGCAACACATTCAGGAATTTACCCAGGAATTAAAATTAAGGTGTGCCCAATATCATATTGATTTTGTTGATGCAGATATCAATCAAGGCTATTCACAAATATTACTTCCTTATTTAATGAAAAGAACCAACATGCGCGTTTAAACAAGCAGCGCAGTTATCCGTTATTTTAAGCTATGGAAGGATTTCGTTTTTCAAAGTACGAACCCGATAAAGAAAAGCCGCCGTTTGAGCGTTTATTGGACATTTTTAAAGAAGTTTTGCTGCATACAAGTGGCAATCTTCCCGAAGCTTTAGATTGGATGAATCACCTCGATCGTCAATATAACATTACAACCGACGAGTATGGAATGGGCGATTTTATTGAAGAACTGAAGAAAAAAGGTTACATCAAAGAAGACGATGAGCAGCAATTGCAAATGACGCCAAAAGTGGAGCGCGAAATTAGACGCGATTCACTCAACAAAATCTTTGGAAAACTTAAAAAAGGAAAACGTGGAAACCATTCCACCAAATACAATGGTCAAGGCGACGAAACAGGCATGGACAAAAGAGCCTACGAGTTTGGTGACCCAATTGAATCTATTTCTTTAACTGATTCTATACGAAATGCGCAGGTAAATCATGGCGCCGCAGATTTCAGGTTAGAAGAAGGAGATTTGGAAGTCTATCAACAAGAATACAGAACGCAAACATCTACAGTTTTGATGATTGACATTTCACACTCTATGATCTTGTATGGGGAAGACAGAATTACACCAGCCAAAAAAGTAGCGCTTGCATTATCTGAACTCATCAAAATAAAATATCCAAAAGATACTTTAGATGTATTAGTTTTTGGAAATGATGCCTGGCCAATAAAAGTTACCGATATTCCATACCTGCAAGTTGGACCTTTTCATACCAATACCGTTGCTGGTCTTGAGTTAGCAATGGATTTATTGAGAAGAAGAAAAACACCCAACAAGCAAATTTTTATGATTACCGATGGAAAACCAACTTGCTTAAAAGAAGGTGATCATTATTATAAAAACAGCAATGGGCTGGACCGCAAAATTGTAAACAAAACCCTTGCACTTGCTGCTCAATGCCGCAGATTACGCATCCCCATCACAACATTCATGCTGGCCAGCGATAGTTGGCTGCAAAGTTTTGTTGAAGAATTTACCGAAACCAATGGTGGACGCGCATTCTACACAGGATTAGAAGGTTTAGGAGACATCATATTCGCAGATTACGAACGCAATAGAATTAAAAAAACAAAATAATTTACATGAATCCCTTATTGAAAATTAAAACATTTGGCGAATTAAAAGCTGCCAAATATGTTACAAAAACTATAAAAGACGAGTTACGCGATAACCTTATCAGCGCATTAAAAAATAAGACAAGTACTTTCAAAGGAATTGTTGGGTATGAAAAAACCGTAATGCCCGATTTGCAACGTGCAATTCTTTCCCGTCACAACATTAATCTATTAGGACTTCGTGGACAAGCAAAAACACGTATTGCCCGCCAAATGACAGAATTACTCGATGAGTACATACCTTTTGTTGCAGGTTCAGAAATCAATGATGACCCTTTTCATCCAATTTCCTACCATGCACGTCACCAACTGGAAATTTTAGGAGATGAAACGCCTATTGCTTGGTTGCATAAAAACGACAGGTTCGTAGAAAAATTAGCTACTCCAGACGTTACTGTGGCCGATTTGATTGGAGATATTGACCCAATAAAAGCGGCAAACCTTAAAATATCTTATGCCGACGAGCGCGCAATTCACTTTGGATTGATTCCACGTTCCAACCGTTGCTTATTTGTTATCAACGAATTGCCCGATTTACAAGCCCGCATTCAAGTTGCCTTGTTCAACATATTACAAGAAGGCGACATTCAAATTCGTGGATTCCGCTTGCGTTTGCCTTTAGACATTCAGTTTGTGTTCACCGCCAATCCCGAAGATTACACCAATCGTGGAAGCATCGTTACACCATTGAAAGACAGAATTCAAAGTCAAATTGTTACGCATTATCCAAAAGAAATTGCGATTGCAAAAGCTATTACAAAGCAAGAAGCAAAATTGCCCAAAGCACAAACCGATATGGTTAAGGTTCCGGAAATTATTTACGATTTAATTGAGCAAATTAGTTTCGAAGCCCGCACATCAGAATTTGTAGATGCCAAAAGTGGAGTTTCAGCTCGCTTGGGAATTTCTGCTTTAGAAAACCTAATCAGCTCAGCCGAAAGACGCGCTTTAATCAATGGCGAAACCAAAACCACCGCCCGCATCAGCGATTTATGGGGAACGGTAGCTGCCATAAATGGAAAAATTGAATTGGTGTACGAAGGCGAACAAGAAGGTCCCGTGAATGTGGCCAATTTCCTCATTGCAAAAGCCATTAGAAGCTTGTTTGTAAATTACTTTCCAGACCCTGAACGCTTCAAACGTAAAAAAGAAACAAATCCATACGATACCATTACCAACTGGTTCAACAGCGACCACGACATTGATTTACTGCTCGATGAAGAAAAACAAGGCTATGAATCGAAATTGAAAAAAGTAGATGGTCTAAAAGACTTGGTAAACCTATATTACAAGAGCTTACCAGAAGACGAACGCCTTTTGTTAATGGAATTTGTATTGTACGGCTTGGCTTCTTATTCTCAACTCAACAGAATGGCATTAGACAGCAGCATGTTGTTTAAAGATTTGTTTTCGAGTGTATTTAATAATGATGACGACGAAACAGGAAAGTTTGGAGCGAATTAAATTATAAGTGGATAGATTAGAGTATTCTCAATAATCGGAATTTTTAATAAAATTATGGCAAAAACCATTTCTATATTTTTAGGAGATTACTTTGAAAATTTTATCGAAGGATTAGTAAAATCTGGAAAGTTTTCTTCTGCAAATGAAGTTGTGCAAACAGCTTTGAGAATGTTTGAACAAGAAGAAACAAAAAAAAATGAGCTAATTAAGGAACTCATAAAAGGAGAAAAGTCTGGTTTTGTTAAAGATTTTAATCGTGATACTTTTTTAAGAAATCTCAGAGAAGCCCATTCAAACGAATGAATTATAAGATAAGAAAATAAGAACAAATCTACTAAAATTGAAAATCTTTCCTTTAGTTTGTCTGATTAGCATTGTTTTCAATTCATCCATAGCAGCTCAACCAATTCAACGCTTCAAAGGCCAATCCTCAGATTCATTAGTCCACACTATTTTACCAAAAAAATTCAATGGGGGAAATGCATATGAATTTAGAAATGGAAATAATTCCTTTATTATTTATTCTGAATTAACAAATAAAAAAAAGCAGATAGAAGAATTTTACGCGACCTCTACCCTACTCAATTTATTGCATTCAGACGATGATTTAAATTTTACAAGTTACTTTATAGATACACTTTCCACTGGCAATTCCTGTTGGGCTCCAGCGCAACTCGATTCAATATTTTTAATAAATATAGATAATGACGTTGAAAAGGAAATTTGTGTTGTATTAAATCACATTCCATATTGCGATGCCTATTTAAATTATGTTTCTGTTCATTTTTACGATAACCTAGAAAATTTTATTTTATACAAAAAGCTTAAGCCATTGAGGGATTTCACCTTTGCAATTCATGAATTTTCACGGCCTGTAAATGAAATAATTACAGAAAAAATAAATTCATTTTTAAAGGAAAAGCGTGAAATAAAGAAGTAAATTTAATACTTCATTTGAAGGTAAAATTTCACTTTAAAATCACCCAATGAATATTATAATTAGCGGCACTGGAAGTTACATTCCCGATATAACAGTTACCAACGAGGAATTTATAAAACATAGTTTCTATGGTGAAGATGGAAATCCTATTATTGGCGACTCAAAAAGAATTATCGAGAAATTCAAATCTATCACCGGAATTGAAGAACGCCGGTATGTAAATGAAAATCAAACATCCAGCGATATTGGAACTATTGCAGCCCGCAAGGCCATTGAAGACGCTGGTATCGACAAAGAAACGCTCGATGGAATTATTCTCGCCCACAATTTTGGAAACATTCCGCACGGAACCGTTCAGTCTGATATCTTACCAAGTTTGGCTACACGTGTAAAGTTCGATTTGCAAATCAAAAATCCCAATTGTGTGGCCTTCGATATTCTTTTTGGCTGCCCTGGCTGGATTCAAGGTGTAATCCTTGCCCGAAATTATATACTTGCCGGTGAAGGAAAGCGCTATTTGGTAATTGGTTCCGAAACACTTTCGCGCGTGCTCGATCCTTTCGACCGCGATTCTATGATTTATGCCGATGGTGCAGCCGCTGCTATTATTGAAACTACTGACACCAATGACAATTCCGGAATCTTAAGTGTTGCGGCCCAAACACATGCCGCCGATGAAGCTTACTATTTATACTTCGCCGAATCGCACAATACAAGCTTCAATCGGGGTGTTTGTTACATCAAAATGCATGGACGTAAAATTTACGAATTCGCCCTCAACAACGTTCCATTGGCCATGAAAACCTGCTTAGATAAAAGTGGAATCAATATTCTCGAAATCAAAAAAGTGTTCATTCACCAAGCCAACGAAAAAATGGATGAGGCCATCATCAAGCGCTTTTATCAACTTTACGAGCTGCCAATTCCTGAGAACATTATGCCCATGAGCATTCACAAATTAGGCAATAGTTCAGTCGCCACCGTGCCCACTTTATTCGATTTGGTGAAGAAAAATCAGCTCGAAAATCACCAGCTAAACAAAGGCGATGTCGTGCTTTTGGCCTCCGTTGGAGCTGGCATGAACATCAATGCAATTACCTATCGCGTTTAGATTTTACAATTATTTTGGGCGCTCCCCTGCGGGTCACGTTTTCAGCCATAGCTCGCCTGGTGAAAAACCAGTCGAGGCTATTTGCTTCAACCGTTAGCGCAACAACACGAAAATATATAGCTAAATCAATTAAAACAAGCATACATTTACCAATCTAACATTAAAAAATGACTTCAAAATTAAATGTAATAATAACTGGTACTACAGGCATGGTTGGAGAAGGTGTTTTACATGAGTGTTTATTACGTCCTGAAATATCAGAAGTGCTCGTAATTAATAGAAAATCATGCGGCATTCAACATCCAAAATTGAAAGAAATTATTCATGCCGACTTTTTTAATTTAACACCCATTAAAAACCAACTAACTGGCTATGATGCTTGTTTTTCTGCCTTGGCGTTTCTTCGGTTGGGATGAAAGAACCCGATTATTTTAGACTTACTTATACGCTTACCATGCATGTTGCTTCTGTTCTTTCTGAAATAAACCAACACATGACTTTCTGCTACATTTCTGGCGCAGCAACAGACAGCACTGAAAAAGGACGCATGATGTGGGCACGCGTTAAAGGTAAAACCGAAAACGAATTAATGAAATTGCCATTTAAAAAAGTATATAACTTCCGTCCTGGAATTTTAGAACCAACCAAAGGCTTAAAAAACACCTTATCATTTTATAAATATTTAAGTTGGACAGCCCCCATTATTCGGCTTTTAGCTCCAAATCAAATTTCTTCTTTAAAACAACTTGGAAAAGCTATGATTGGCGCAACATTAAATGGGTATGATAAACAAATTATAGAAGTAAGTGATATTAAAAAAATTGCCAATACTTAATCATCATTATTCAGATATAATCATTCCATTAAACTATAAAACAATATGACTTCAAATCCTTATTTAATTTTACTTGCCGATGACGATTTAAGCGACCAGGAAATCTTTAAAAATGCTCTAAAATCAGCTAAATTTAAATCAAAAGTAAATATTTTAAATAATGGTGTTGAATTAATTAATTACCTAAACAGTAAAAATAATTTACCCGATGTTATTTTTTTAGATATAAATATGCCTTTGAAAAACGGATTAGAATGTCTGCGAGAAATACGAAGCGAAGAGCGTTTTAAAGAGCTTATTATTGTGATGTTTTCAAATACTACTTCCAAACAAAAAATTATAGATTCTTTCGAGAATGGAGCGAATGTTTATTTAAGTAAATCCCATAGCAAAGAAAAACTTCATAAAGCAATCCAAAAGATAATTATGTATACACATCTATACAAAACTCCCCCTTTTCATATCGATAATTTTATTATGAAATTAGATTAAAACGAATTTACTTTTTTGACACCAATCGCACCCTGAAATCTACAATCCTGGCAACTAATTCAAGTGGTAATTCCATATCAACCGGAAATTGCACAGAGCCTTTACCTTGTTTATAAATTGATAATTCTTTCTCAAATTCAGAATGCCCCGAGGGTGTTGCATAAAACCCAATATGATTTTTATATCCTGCAAAATAGACCAATGCTTTTCCCTTTAATTTATAAGCTGGCATGCCATAACTAATAGACTCTTCTGCTTCTGGAGCTGCTTTCTGAATAGCATTCCGCATTTGAATAAGTAATTCGTGTTGAATACCGCTGAATGAAGCAATATATGTTGTAACGTCTTTAAATTTTGTTTCCACTTTAAAGATGATTTAGTAAGAAAGTGCAAATAAATTACCTTCTATCGTTCATACTAATTGTTGTAGCATCCTGCACATAAAAGGAACTCACAGCGCCTAAAATCATAAAAATTCCTGCTAAAACAATAGCATACATTGCTTGACTTCCATAAATGTATTTTACTATTGGACCTCCAAAAATTCCATTGATGATTTGAGGAAGTGTAATAAAGAAATTAAAAATCCCCATATAAACTCCCATTTTTCCTGCAGGAATAGAACCTGCAAGAATTGCATAAGGCATTGCTAAAATACTTGCCCAAGCTAAGCCTACACCTATCATTGAAATCAATAAAAACTCCTTATTAGGAGCGAAATACATAGAAATTAATCCTAAACCGCCAGCTATAAGTGAAAACGCATGTGTTCTTTTTCTACCGAATTTAGCTGCTATTGCAGGTAGCATTAATGCATAAATGGCTGAAATACCATTGTATACTCCGAAAATAACACCAACCCAAGCTCCTGCTTCACGGTATTTATCAGATGATGTGTCTTCTATAGGCAATCCAAAAATATGCTGAGCAATGGCAGGAGCTGTAAAAACCCACATACTAAACAAAGCAAACCAACTAAAAAACTGCACCAATCCTAGTTGACGCATTGTTTTTGGCATTTTAGAAAAGTCCTTAAAAATCTGCCCTAAACCTGCTGATTCATTTTCTGGTTTACCGTGAATCAATTCGTATTCTGCTGGTGGATACTCTCTTGTAAATATAACTGTAACTAAAATGGCAATTAAAAACACAACCGCACCTATATAAAAAGAAAAAACTACATTATCGGCAACTTGTCCTGCCGGTGCTGATGAAGAAACATCAAAATAATTATGTAATATATATGGCAACCAAGAACCAATAACAGCGCCCAAACCAATTAAAAACGTTTGTATTGAAAAACCTAAGGTTCGTTGTTTATCTGGTAAATTATCTGCTACCAAAGCTCTGAACGGCTCCATAGCAACGTTTATGGAAGCGTCCATCAACATTAAAAACATGGCCCCCATAAACAATGCTGTTTTACCAATAAAAAAAGCTCCTGAATTGGGCAAAATCAATAATGCTATACAACATAAAATAGTACCAACTAAAAAATATGGCTTTCGTCTTCCTAGTTTGTTCCACGTTTTATCACTATAATGGCCAATAATTGGTTGAACAATCATTCCTGTAAGCGGCGCTACCAACCAAAACCAAGAAAGTTCTTCTACGTGTGCTCCAAAATTTTGTAAAATAGAAGATGCATTCCCATTTTGTAATGCAAAGCCAAATTGGATTCCTAAAAAGCCGAAGCTCATATTCCATATTTGCCAGAATGTCAGTCGCTTAGTTTCGTATCTTGGATTCATCTATAGTTTGATGGTGTCAGTTTAAAACTGCCAAAATACACAATTGATGTAAAGTAAACACCATTCAATAAAAATAATAAAAATAAAAAAGCGCAAACCCCTTTATTGATGGGATTTGCGCTTCTTAAAAAACTTAAAAAATACTTATTGCTTTATTAAGCGTTTGTAAACTGATGTACCATTTGAACTTAACTTAACAGTGTAAACACCTGTTGAAATATCACTTAAGTTAATATTATTGTTATTGCCATTCACTTCAAATTGACCAACATTTTTTCCATCTAAAGCAATAATAGAAACTATACCTTTAAAATTATTGCTAATGTTTAACTGGTTGTTTGCTGGATTAGGAAAAATCTGAATATCATTATCATTGATGTTATTAATTCCAACTGTTGAGCCTGACTTAACAAAAGTTTTGTTAATTACGGTTGACTTGCCACCTGGACCATTATCTGTTATCATTAAAGAAAGTGTGTTAACACCACTTGGCATTTCAGCTGTATTAATAGCATATTTAAAGTTTACAGTATTTCCTGGAGTATTTTCCAGAATTGAGAATCCAGGAAAACCTTGCGCTTCTATGGTAACTGTTTGACCGATTTCTGGAGCTAAAGCAGTTAATTCTAATTCTAACGCTATAGAACTAAAGAATCCTCCTAAAGTTGGTAAATCCAAAGTATCGCAAACAAAATCAAATGCCATTGGAGGTATGTTAATGGTATCGCAAACATTCGCAGTAAAAAACAATGAATCTAATGCATCTACGCCGTCTGCTGCGTCGTAAGGACCATCGAAAGCTGTTCCTGTTGTATCAAAACGGCCAACTTGAAAATAACGAATACCATCGCCTTGGTTAGCACCCACTGTTGCCGGTGTTCCACCAAATCCACCTACACCGCTAGAAGCAGAACCTGTAGTCCATTGCATATCACCGTAGCAGAAAGACACATTTCCATTAGGAACCAATGGGTCTGTTCCATCAGTTATGATTATTTGAAAAGTGCTTAATAAATCATCTTGATTTGGAAAATAACCAACGTTTTCCCATTTAACAATCATTGCTGTTGGAGTAATTTTGTAGTAAACTAAACCAGAAAGTTGTCCTCTTGTATCCACATCTGCCCAAAAAGCTGCAAGCATATTAAAAGTAGCATTTGGAAATGCAAATGATGTAAAAGATGAATAAGAACCACTGAATGAGAGATTTCCATTGTTATTGATAAACAAGGTATCGTAAGAAGTACCATAGAAGCAGAAATTAAATGGAAGACCAACTCTCGCAGAACCATCATCATTTCTATATTCTGGCGCAGTGGCACCAAAGTCAAAAGGAACAACGCTGAAAGTTGAATCCAATTCAACCATACAAGCAGAACAAATTCCTGTAGAACTGTCGCGTTGACTTAAAGCATTTTGCGTTGCACCAGAAATTCTGTGCGGCAGATTTGATGGAACACTGCTGCTCAAAAGGCCTTGCACCTTAAGGTTTTGATACTGCGGGTCGTTTGGCTGAATTTGCAGTGTTTGAGCAAATGCTGCCAATGAAAACGCCAACATTGTAATGGATGTAAAAATGTTTTTCATGGATGGATTTTTTTTTGTTTAAACAAACCTACAATTATTAATTTATTGTGCAACATTTTATTAAAAAATTGTTTCAACCTATTTATAATATTAAAAACCAAAAATTATGTAATTATTTAATTTTAAAATGAAAATAAATGGCATTTTTTTTATTCACCTTGTGCTACTTAAAAAATTAAAATAAATTAATTATTAAAAATTTGAATTCTAACTATTTAATTTCAAAAAATATAGATGACTATTTTATAGGTATTAATAACGCATTTAAATTTGTACGTAAATTTTTTAAAGAACTATTTAAGCCACCTTTTTACATTAAAGAAATTGTCATCCAAACATACGAAATTGGTGTAAAATCTTTATTACTTATCACTTTAACTGGTTTTATTGTAGGAATTGTATTCACTAAACAATCGCGCCCTTCATTGGAAGAATTTGGAGCTACTTCCTGGCTCCCATCATTAATCGGAATAGCTGTTGTTCGTGCATTAGGTCCGCTAGTTACAGCATTAATTTGCGCCGGCAAAGTGGGTTCGAGTATAGGCGCTGAAATAGGTTCAATGAAAGTAACAGAACAAATTGAAGCCATGGAAGTTTCTGCCATCAATCCATTTAAATATTTAGTAGTTACGAGGGTAATTGCATCAACTATTGCAATACCAATATTAGCTATGTACTGCAGTTTTGTTGGATTAATTGGTTCTTATATAAATATTCATTCGATGGAAGCAACTTCCATTCTGGTTTTTTATAAAAGAGCTTTCTCCTCATTAACTTTTCTAGACATTATTACTTCAATTGTAAAATGTGTTTCTTATGGTTTTACAATAGGAATTGTAGGAAGCTACAAAGGCTTTAATGCAAGTCAAGGAACTAGAGGTGTTGGTAAAGCGGCCAATACAGCAGTTGTAGTTGCGATGTTTCTAATCTTTCTTGAAGAAATGCTCATTGTTCAGGTAGCTAACTGGTTTAGAATTTAATAATATGGAACAACCAGAAATTAATAAAAAGGAAGTAGCCATTTCTATTAAAAATTTATCAAAGTCGTTTGGTGGTTTGAATATTTTAAAGGATATAAATCTTGAAGTGTATAAAGGTGAAAATGTAGCATTACTGGGAAAATCAGGTTCCGGAAAATCAGTATTAATTAAATTAATTGCAGCTCTCTTAAAACCAACAAATGGAGAAATAACTGTTTTGGGTCAAAATGTAAATCAAATTAATAATGTCGAATTAAATAAATTAAGATTAAAAATTGGATTTTCTTTTCAAAGCAGCGCCTTATATGATAGCATGAATATTTATGAAAATTTAGCATTTCCATTAAAAATGAATGTTAAAAACCTTTCGACTAACGATGTAAAACTGGCAGTAGAAGAAGCCTTAACTGAAGTAGGATTAATAGATAAAATTAAACAAATGCCTTCTGATTTGTCGGGAGGACAGCGCAAAAGAATTGGCATTGCACGCACTTTAATAATGAAACCCGAAATAATGCTTTATGATGAGCCTACTTCTGGCTTAGACCCAATTACAAGTCAAGAAATAAATAATTTAATTATTGATGTTCAAAAAAAATATAAAACTAGTGCCATAATTATTACACACGATTTAACCTGTGCCAGAAATACTGGAAATAGAACAGCCGTTTTGATTGAGGGAAAAATACTTAAAGCTGGAACATTCGATGAAGTTTTTGATTCGGAAAATGAGCAAATTAAATCGTTTTACAATTACAATTTTATTCAATAGAAAATGGAAGAAAATAAAAATAAGCATTTAGTGGCTGTTGGAATATTTGTGCTATTAGGCATTATATTTCTTGTTGCTGGAATTTTGGTAATTGGTAATTTACGAGAATCATTTGTTAGCAAAACAAGAATATATTCCATTTTCGAAGATGTAAATGGATTACAAAAAGGTAACAATGTATGGTTCTCTGGTGTGAGGATTGGCACTGTAAGCGGAATTAGTTTTTCGGGAAAGTCTGATGTTATAGTGAGTATTAAAATTGAAACAGAAGCCAAGCAATACATTCGGAAAGATTCGAAAGTTAAAGTAAGCAGCGATGGATTAATAGGAAACAAAATTCTAATAATTTATGGTGGCTCGCCCGAATCACCAGAAGTTGTATTGGGAGATACGCTTGCGGTTGAAAAAACATTTAATTCAGAAGATATGATGAACACCTTGCAACAAAATAATAGAAACATTCTTGCAATTAGTGCGAATCTCATAGATGTAACAGCTGATTTAAAAGACGGTAAAGGAACCGTTGGAAAATTAATTAGCGATGATGCTTTATACACTAATTTAAATTCTTCTGCATTGCGTTTAAACGAAACAATCGAAATGACAAAATCTGTGGTGGCTTCTCTCAATAAATTTAGCAATAACATGAATAAAAAAGGTACATTGCTAAGCGACGCGATTTCTGACACTATAGTTTTTTCAAAATTCAGAGAAATGTCTGCAAACTTTAAAAAAATAACAGATACAACTGCAGTGCTAATTAATGAATTAAAAACCGCTGCGGCTAACCCAAAATCGGCTGTGGGCGTGCTTCTTCTAGATGAAAATGCTGGCAAAAACATGAGTAAATCTTTAGAAAATTTAGAAAGCAGTTCTCAAAAGTTAGATGAAAATCTGGAAGCTTTACAAAGCAGTTTTTTGCTTAGAAGGTATTTTAAAAAGAAAAAGAAGGAATAATGCAATTTTTGAATTTAGTTATATAAGCGATTTCATGTTTATGTGAAGGTAATTTGCAGTGTTATGAATATGTTTTCATGCACTAATATTTAATTAAAATGACAACTGAAAAAGACATTGTAAGTATCGCCACAGAAAGCGCAAAAACACTTACAGCAGCAGTAAAAGCAGCAGATTTGGTAAAAACTTTACAAGGCGCTGGACCTTTTACTGTTTTTGCTCCAACAGATGCTGCATTTGCCGCCATTCAAAAAGATGTAGACAATCTATTAAAGCCTGAAAACAAAGCCAAACTTGCAAAGGTTTTAACATTTCACGTTGTGAGCGGTAAACTCTTGGCTTCTCAATTAAAAGACGGACAAGAATTAACAACCGTAGAAGGAGAAAAAATTAAAGTTTCTATTAAAGACAATAAAGTAAGTGTTGGTGGTGCACATGTAACATCAGCTGATATCCTTGCTTCTAATGGAGTAATTCATGTAATTGACAAGGTATTAATGCCTAAAGTTGAAGTTGCAGCTCACGCATAAAATCAGCTAATAATTAAAGCTGATAAATTAAAATCATAAAAACAGTTTTATTTATGAAATAAATATTTTAATTATTAAGAATAAATTATTAATCTAATTATTTAAAAAAGCGCCGAATTATTTTGTCGCTTTTTTTGTTATTTATGAATTTAATTTTAACGCAACATTCAAATTTACCTACTAGTTTCTGCCTTTAAAATTTTACTAAAAAGTACCTTTCTAAACGAATGCCGCGTGAGCAATTGTAGCGAAAAGCCCGCACCGCGAACACTTTCGAGGGAGGACTTGTAGCGAAAAGTGGGACCCGAAGGGGCACGCCCTAATTAATCTAAATTACTTAACTACTACTATTTGTTTTGTTCCCAAAATATCGCCCCTACGGTTATAAAGTGTGCAAAAATAAGTTCCGCTTTGTAATTCAGAAATATCAATTTGTTGGGAAGTGTTCTTGATTAAGTTGCATGAAAACCTTTGAACGATAGCGCCGTTTACAGCAGCAATTGTAAAGTTTGCCTCCTTCTCCTCTATTTTATCGGACATTAATGTTATAAAATTGCTTGCAGGATTTGGAAATAAATTAAAGTCAGCATTTTCTGTTTTTATTTTTGAAATAACGTTTGGCGCCAATCCATTGGCAAATGCGTAATCTCCTTTTCTTAATTTATCAATTTTAAAATAACCTGTTCCATTTGTAAGTGAAGAACCTGGCACAAAGGTATAATCAGTGTAAACATTCCATTGAGATGCTGCGTTTTCGCGGTAAATCAGTACTCCATTGGCTTCTGTAACATCGTACAAACTAAAATCGAAAGAGCCTGGAACATTTGCTAAATAGCTGATTTGTCCTCTCAGTTCAGAATTTGGTGCAATAATTCCATCTACATGCCAATAATGCGTATTAGCAAATTGGTAAATCTCACCTGAACGTAAGGCAGAATCTGGTGCTGCCCAAATATGCTCAATTCTCACAAGTGAAGAGTCGAGCAGCGTATCGAGTGTTAATTTGAACTCAGAATGAGGTAGATTACCTGATGGAGCAGCTTCTCCTGGCGCATACACCTTTTCAAAATCTGTACGAGCTTGATTCAAGCGATTGTAACCATTCAAAATGACCATTTCTGGAACAAAAGCCGCAGTAACCGATACTTCTGAATACTGACCATTAGCAATAATCCGAAAATCTTGTCTTTGTCTATTGGCTCCAACCAAGGTTAAATCTATTGGCACTTCACCATAAAATGAAGGACAAGCGCGGAGCTTCTGCTGGATATCAACATTTACATTGAACTGATTTCCGTTAGGAGTAACCTTAAAAGAATCGACTACAAAAACAGAAAAACCGGGTTTGTATACTTGATCATCAAAAAAATCATTCAGCGGAAAAGCACCTCCATCTTCTAGATACTGACGAAACTGATCTGGTGTAATGGTTTCATACGGATGTGCATTCTGAACAGCTGTCATTGTTTGTTTGAAAAGTGAATCACCCAAATAACCGCGTAAATTGTGCATTACAGAAGCACCTTTGTAATAGGTGTGGTCTCCATAAATTTGATTATCCGGCATAGGCGAAAGTGGAAAATAACCACCATCATTTACATGTGCTGAACGCATTACATATAAGTGATTTGCTTTTATTTCTTCAATAAATGCGGCACGGCCATCTTCGGTTTCTACAGTTAAATGCGAACTATATTCAGCTGGACCTTCTTTGAGCCACATGTCATTGTGGTTATATGGTGCAATCCAGTTTCCCCACCAGTAATGTCCTAATTCATGCGCAAGTAATCCTCTGTTTTCCGCATAAGGTTGCCCCATCATAAACTGAGGGTAAGCAATATTTCCTGCAATTTCAAGTGCTCCATCGGTTGTAAGTGCGTAACCTACTCCTTGCCAGCCAGTTGGTCCATACCAATATTCGCAGGAGTTAATGGCATCGTCTAAACTGCCAAATTTTAAGCGCATGGAAGCTGTATCTGCAGGTTTGGCGCTAAGCTTAACTGGAACAGGTGCGTAATTGCCTTGGTGCACAAAAGTTAAATCGCGGTAATCTGATGCTGCAATTGCAGAAAGGTGCGTGGGAATTTGTTTTGTGAAATTGTAGGTTCTTATTACTGTATCTCCGCTTAATGCGACTTCTCCAATAAAATCTCCTTGACAATGCGCTTTAAATGCGCCGGAAGATTTTACATGATAAGTATATGTAGCGCGTTCAACAAAAGAATCGAAGCAAGGATACCATACTTTCCCAAAATTGGGAGGAATGGTAGAAAGACCTATTCCCAAATTATAAATGTAACCTGATTCGAAATAAAATCCTCCCCAAACAGGATCTTGATATGGTTGTCCATGGTAATACACAGAAACAGTAGTGGTGTCGCCAATGTTTAATGCCTGAAGGAAATTCACTTTAACAAACTGGCTATCTGTTTCAAAACTGAGCAATTGGTTTCCATTTTTTATTGAATCTACAGTAAGTCGCACGAGGTCAAAGCGAATAAAATTTTGAGCATTTTGCTTTGGTGTAAATTGAATTTGCGTTTCAGCTTTAATGGTTCTTCCAACATAATCTGTAATATCAATGGCAATATCATAATGCAAAATATCAAAAGTATCGCTTCGTAAAATGCTTGGATTTAAAGCTCTTGAGCCTGACTGGGTGATATGTGCGGCTTGTCCACCTGCATTACGCCAATGTTGACAGCCGTATTGATGTGGCTGGGCAACAGCTAAATTATTTAATAGTAATACGAATAAAATCAGCGAAAGAGCATATCGAAAATTTGCCATGTGTCTTGTTAAATTATTTTTTCAAATATAGCTGAGTTCTTTAGAAAAATAATGAAGAGAAATTTTAAGATATAGATTTCTAAAGGTAAAACAAATAGGACTGGTCTTGAAGCGCAAAACGGACAAAGAAAATTTGAACCTTATAAAAATTAAGAGGCTAAGAAATTTTTATTTCAAAAACCTCTAAAAAACATAGCTAAAATTTTGTGATGTTCAATAGTTAATATTTTTTAGTTTTTTCTTTGTTATTGCAATATTCCTAGGCCAACTTTATTTCATTTATCCTATTTTCAAAATTTAATAATTTAACAAGTCGAAGCCAATTATTAATTTTTCATTGTTAAATATTCATTCTCCATTATTAATTATTGTTTGTATATTCGCACCCCGAAAAAATAAAGTTTTAGAAGCCCTATGGCAGTATTAGAAAAGATTCGTTCCCGCGCTACACTATTGGTTGGGATTATTGGTTTTGCATTGTTTGCATTCGTTATTGGTGATTTTTTATCATCTGGAAGTACCTTTTTCCGAAGCAAAAACATGCAAGTTGGAGAGATTAACGGAAATACAGTTTCTGGAGAGGAATTCCAACGTCAACTTACTGAAGCGGAAGACCGTTATAAGAAAAATCAAAATGCAACTGGAATTGACGATAATACACGTCAACAATTAATCAACCAAATTTGGAATGATTACTTAGACAAATATTTGTTTGATGAGCAAATTGAAAAAACAGGTGTTACTGTGCATCCTGATGAGCTTTTCGATATGGTACAAGGTGAGAACATCAATTCTCAAGTACAATCAATTCCTCTTTTCCAAGATAGTATTACCAAGCAATTCGATAGAAATTTGGTATTAAAATTCTTAAAAACTCAATTGAGCGAAGAAAACGACCCTGATGGAAAATACCGCGATTCATGGGCTGAATTTGAAAAACAGTTGATGAAACAACGCTTAAAAACAAAATACAATACCTTAATAAAAAAAGCTGTTTACGTTACAAATGCGCAAGCTAAAAGAGATTTTGCCGACAAAAACAAAAACTTCATGTATCGTTTGGTTTCTAAAAATTTTGAAACTATTGCTGATTCTACTTTAAAAGTAACTGATGAGGAACTAAAAAAATACTACGACGAACATAAATATGAATTCGAACAAAACGAGGAAACAAGAAGAATTGAATACGTAGTTTATCAAGTACAAGCTTCTCCGGATGACCGCAATATGTTAATGGAAAATATTGTAAAGCTAAAAGCTGATTTCCAAATGGCTACAAACGATACTGCTTTTGTAAACGCAAATTCTGCCGAACCATTCAATGCGCAAGCTATAAAAAGAGGTAAATTGGGTCCTCAAATCGACTCTTCAGTTTTTGCTGGTACTCCAGGAAATGTTTATGGTCCATTTACTGAAGGTGATCAACTAAAAATCGTTAAGTTATTAGGTTTTAAAACTTCACCTGATTCTGTAAAAGCACGTCACATCTTAATTAGTACGCAAAACGGAATGGATCCTGCGAAAGCACTTGCGAAAGCAGATAGCTTGAAAAATGCTATCAAAACTGGTTCTGACTTTACAATGTTAGCAATGCAGTTTTCAGAAGATCCGGGTTCTAAAATTAAAGGTGGAGATTTAGGTTATTTTGCTGAAGGACAAATGGTTCCTACATTTAACGATGCTTGTTTTAATGGTAAAACTGGCGATTTAGTTACTGTTTCTTCTCAATTTGGGGCACACTTAATCAATATTACAGACCAAAAAAATCCTGCTAGCAAAGCAAACGTTTGCTTTATTACTAAAAAGATTGAACCTAGTTCAGCCACAATTGATAAAGTTTATGCGGAAGCAAATGATTTTGCAGTAAATTCAACAGACTTTCCAGCTATGAAAAAATTAGCTGATAGCAAAAAGATGTTTTTAGTTAAGTATGATAATTTACGTCCAAACGATCGTCAAATGAACGATTTAACAAATTCTCGTGAAATTGTTCAATGGGCTTATAATGATGATACTGAATTAAATGCTGTTTCAAAGGTTTTTGATATTGATGGGAAATATGTGATTGCTTCTTTAACTGGAATCAAAGACAAAGGCATTCCTACTTTCGACCAAATGAAAGAATCTTTAGAACCTCTTGCTAAAAAGGCTCAGAAAATAGAGAAATTTACAAAAGAATTTAACACTGCTTTAGCATCATCTAAAACAATTGATGACCTTGCTACAAAATTGAAGTTAACTGCAGAACCGCAAGCAAGTGCTCAATTTGGTTCTTACAGTTTACAGAATCATGGTTTTGAGCCTAAAGTGATTGGCACTTTAGTGAGTAGCAAACTAAATAAGATTTCTAAACCAATTGCAGGAACTAACGGTGTTTATGTTATCATTGTTGAATCAACTAACGATCAGTCTCCAGCTCCTACAGATTACAAACAACAAAAACAACAGTTAGCTAGTCAATTGCAAGGTCGCACCGACAATGCTGTTTACAGTGCTATTCTTAAAAAAGGTAATGTTGAAGACAAAAGATATCGTTTCTTTTAATCAGTAATAAATTTATTTTTAAGCCCTTGCGATATAGTATCAAAAGGGCTTTTTTATTTAAACCAAGCAATGAAAAATAATCCAAATCCCAAAAAAGAATTAGGCGTTTGTTTAATTTCTAATAAAGTAGCGGTAGACAATGAGCCTGTAGGATTTTTTTACAGGGAGCAGCCTGAAGAAGAACTCGACAGTGGTTGGAGATTTCTATCTGGCAATGAAGACGATGAATATCTAGATAATGAAGAGAATTATGATGTTTACGACCTTGAATATATTATAGAAAAAGATAAAAATGTAAAACAATACTTGCATTCCGCTGCAGGTTCAGCTTTCGAAAGAAATCCCGAAACAAATTTATTCATTCCTTATAAAGAAGATTAATGGAATTGTTAAAACAACTTTGCGGCATCCGTGCTACTTCCGGCGATGAAAAGCCAATGAAAGATTTTTTATTAAAATTCATCAACGATAATAAATCAAGTTGGAAAACTCAACCTACTATTCACGTCGGTAATCATTTACAAGATTGCATCATCCTTTCATTTGGAACTCCAAGAACTGCAATATTTGCGCATATAGATAGCATTGGTTTTACAGTTAGATATAATCATGAATTAGTAAAAGTTGGCGGTCCTCGTACAGAAAACGGCTATATTTTAGTAGGTAGTGATAATGAAGGTGAGGTTGAATGCGTGCTTCAAAAAGACAGTGAAGGTGAATTGAGCTATTCATTTAAAAGAACAATTGAAAGGGGAACACCTTTAAGTTTTAAACCAAATTTTATTGAGACTGATGAATTTGTACAATGTTGTTATTTAGATAACAGATTGGGAGTATACGTAGCTTTAGAAGTTGCTCAAACTTTGGAAAACGGAATAATTGTCTTTAGTTGTTATGAAGAACATGGCGGAGGAACTGTTGGCTTCTTAGCTGATTTTATAGCCAAGCAATACAACGTATCTCAAGCTTTAATTTGCGATATTACATGGGTTACAGAAGGAGTGCCAGCTGGCAATGGAGTTGCAATTTCAATGAGAGATTCTCATATTCCCCGAAGATCTTATCTTAATAGAATTATAGAAATTGCAAAAGATAGCAATATACCATTCCAGTTAGAAGTAGAAAATGCCGGAGGCAGCGATGGTGCTGAATTACAACATTCTCCAATTGCTTTTGATTGGTGTTTTGTAGGTGCTCCAGAAGAAAATGTACATACTCCTCAAGAGAAGGTTATGAAATACGATATTCTTTCAATGATTGCTTTGTACAAAAAACTGATGCAGGAACTTTAGTCGTTTAGTTACTATTTACAAGATAACGTTCACTAAACCTTCAAGTTTATGTGTGAAGCCTAAATCATCAGTAGCTTCAATTACATATAAATAAACTCCTTGAGGAACTTTTCTTTCTGATAAACGAACTGTACCATCCCAACCATTTTCTTTATCATAACTTTGGTACAACTGTTCTCCCCAGCGATTAAAAATGGTAACTTTAAATCTCCTGATATCTTCACCATAAACTGTAAAGAAATCATTAGTTCCATCATTATTAGGGCTGAAGCTGTTTGGAACATAAATCCTATAACCTGTGTTGACTTCGATTGTTTTGTAAGTAGAATCAATACAGCCATAATCATTTCTAATTACTTCTGTAATTACATACAAACCAGTATCTGGCAATATATATGAAACAGTATCATCATTAAAAATTACATTTCCTGGTTCAATTGTAAATGTAATTTGTAAACTATCATTTTGTTCAGTAAAACTACTTATTAAAAGTTCAGGTTCTGTTATCGTAGTTTTCAATTTATTCAAACTAAATCCTGCCTCAGGAACTGGATAAACATTTATATAATTCTTTATATCAAAACTATTTGTGCATCCATTTAATGTAGAAACATTCAAAGACACATCATATACACCCGGAATATCATAAATATATTTAGGTAATTCTGAGTTTGAAACCTCTCCAATTCCAAAATTCCAGCTGTATTGTAAATTGTCTGGTCCTGTAGAATTATTTATAAAATTTACGATAACTGGAGCGCATCCTTCAATAACTTCAGCAGAAAAATTCGCAACTGGTTCTTCATAAATAACTACATCTGCAGTAAAAATATTACTCAAACATCCCGAATCATCAACCTGTAATGTAATCGTTTGAGAACCTGTAGTATTGAATACAACATTATTTACACTTACTGCATTTACAGGAATTGAAGATGTATTTGGCCCCAAATTCCAGTTAAAGTCGGCAGTAGCAGTAAAAGCTCCTTGAGCAGTAAAATCAAATGTATTCCCTTCAAAACATTGGCCTGGAGGAACAGAAAAAGTAATAAGAGGAGGTGCAGTTACAGAATAATATACACTATCAAATGAGGAACAACTGCCATCGTTAGCAGTTAAAACGTAAAGATATGTTTGAGTTGCTTCGGTAGAATTTTCTAATTGAATACTTGTTACTGCTTGAGAAGGACTTGCCAAACCGTTTAATGGAGCCCATGTGTAGGTATTTCCTGGAGATGGAGCACTTCCTAACGAAGCTATAGCACCAGAACAAACTTCTTTATCTGTTCCTGCATTTACTTGAGGTATTGACAATACATTAATTGGAACTGTAAAAACCGGTGAAGTACAACCTAAAGAAACAACAGACAAAGAAACATTCTTAATTCCAATAGATGGCCAATTAACTACAATCGGTCCTGGACCAAATGTAACATTTGAATTGCCACCATCGAAATTCCAATTGAATATTGCAGTATTGGGAGCTGAACCTATATAATTTAATGTTGTCTCTGTATTTAAACAAACTGGTGAAGTTGAGGAAAAGTTACCTGTTGGAATAGGATTTACTACCACCTGAATTTGCGTTGGCAATGAACTACAACCATTTTCAATTACAGTTAAATTCAAAAAGTAAGAACCTGCCGCATTCCAAATTGCATTGTGAGGCCCCTGTCCTGTTGGTGTAGGTACGGTTGCCGAGCTAAGTGACCAGTTATAAGTAGCATTTGCAGCTGCGCTTCCTAAATATGTAACAGAACTAGGAGCATTCTCACAAACAGGACTAGTTGCTGTAAAAGAAGATGTTGGCGTGTTATAAACTAAAACTGTTTGAGTAAAAGGCAAGCTGCTACAACCATTTTCTGTAGCAATCAAGGTAACTGTTTTATTTCCTGATGTACTCCAGCTTACATTAAAAGCATCAGACGGATTAGGTCCTACAGCACCAGTTCCTCCATTAAAATTCCACGCTAGTGCAGCTGCATTGGTTCCTGTTCCAATATAATCTAATGTTGCATTAGCACCAGGACAAACTGCTGTTGTAGCAGTAAAATTTGCAGTTGGAGTGGGGAAAACTGTAATTTGTTGGGAAGTAGAAGTAGAAACACAACCATTTTCAGTCACAATAAGTGAAACTGTTTTTGTACCTGAAGTTGGCCAACTAACAGATTGTGGCCCTAACGTAGTTCCTCCGGGCAATGCGGTTCCATTATTAAAATTCCAAGTATAGGTGGCAGCAGGAGTTGCTGTTCCTGAATAAGTTAAAGTTGAAGGCTCGTCTGCGCATACTCCAGAAGGTGAAACTGTAAAAGTAGAAGTTGGAATAGGAAATACAGTCAAATTCTGAGCTCCAACTGTTGATGTACAGCCATTTTGAGTTACAGATAAAGTTATATTCTTTACACCAGAGGTTGGCCAATTAACATTAAAAGGACCTGCACCTGCAGCAGGAACGGATGCACCACCATTCCAATTCCAATTGTAGGTTGCTCCTGCAGTTGCATTTCCGGTATATGTGATTGTGGCATTTTGATTAGGACATACTCCATTGCCGGTTGTAAAAACAGCAGTAGGAATTTGATGCACAGTTAATGGTAAAGAAGTGACATTGCTAATACATCCTGATGCATTAATTTGCAACGTGATATTCTTAGTCCCAGGATTAGTCCAAGAAACTGAAATAGGCCCTTGACCAGTCGCTGGAGTTGCAGTTCCTCCATCGACATTCCATGTATAAATAGCAGTAGAGCTGGCTCCTCCTGTATAGTTTAAAGTTATTGGTGCGCCCGCACAAACACTATTTTGAGATAGAGTAAAAGCTGAGCTTGGCGGAGGTAATACTGTAACATTTATTGATGTAACTTGCGAAACACACGAACCAACTGAAACTGTGAGTGTTATAGTTTTTACTCCAGGAGTTGACCATGAAACTGAAAAAGGACCACTTCCTGTAGCAGGAACAGCTACACCTCCATTAAAATTCCAATTATATGCAGCAGACGCTGGCGCATTTCCTGTGTAAGTAACTGTTGCTGCAGAAGCCCCACAAACTTGAGGTGTAGCAGTAAAAGTAGATGTTGGGGAAGGTACAACTTCAACTGTAGTGCTATAACTTCCGGGAGCACAAACCGCACTTGATAAATTTAAACTTACATTCTTAGTTCCGGCTGTAGCCCAAGTTACACTGTGGGGGCCTATTCCTGTTCCAGGAACAGCAACGCCTCCTCCAAAATTCCATGCTATTGTGGCACTAGCGGTTGGATTGGGATTACCAGTAAATGTAAAAATTGAAGCTTCTGCTCCCATGCAAACTGGAGATGTAACAGAGAAAGTTGCATTAAATGGACGTGGAGTAATTCTAACAGTATCTTTAAATGTAATTGTTCCTCCACAAGGTATATTATATGTGGCAGTAGCTACATATTGTCTAGGTGGACTTGAGGAGCTTGGCATCCATGCAGTAATTGTAGTTGCTGCATTACTTGGATTAATGCCACTTGTATTACCATTCATTGTCCATTGCAAAGAACCAAAGTTAGCCTGAACTGCTGTTCCTGGCATTGCTGGAGTATATTGCCATGCAACATTATTCAATAAAACATCCGCACCTGAATAGCCCCATAATGGGCAAGATGTTGTTGGACCTGGACAAGGGTTAGTAATAGGAGGAGCTAAACCAGAGCGAATTGAATTAGCCCATTGAGTGCAGGTTGGTTTGTTTGTAACATGTACCTGCACAACATTCGTAGTTTCATGTAACTGTATTTGAAAAGTTGAAGTTCCTCCGCATCCTGCTCCGAAAAACGGAATATTATTATATGAAACTACTAACTTTCTATTGGGAGCTGTTCCTACGGTTTGATACTGAATCACATTTGCAACACCTCCGGGATTAAAATCAAACAAAACCCCATAAATACCATTGTGCGGATACGTAGTTAAACATGGATTTGCATCCATTGTAGGAATATCGACATTAAAATAACCAGGTATAGGAGGAGTAAAACCAATCCATCCATTTGCACTGATATAAAATTGGGTGTAAGTTTGACCATAATAAGTAAAACTAAAACCAATTGGAAAAGGACCAGCAGAAGCATCATCCGTTAAAGGTACGCCTGTGCCAGCTGGAGGAATTGGGGCATTGGGAATATTTAGGATATCATATCCAATACTAGTACCTGGAGGTAACTGAACATTAACAGAAGCAGGAAAACTAGCAGTTAATTGCAATGTTTGATTTGTGCACAACATTGTATCATTGCCGGGAGTAATTGTTAAACTTTGACTTTTAGCATTGTAAAACCCTGCAAATACAAGCAGTAATGCGCATACTAAATTATAAAATCTGCCTTTTGTTAAAGTAAAGTTACCCATATGTGATGTTTTCCCTGTGGGTAAAGGTAAGAATTGATTTGATAAAATTCAAAAAAGTTTGAAAGAAATCTTAACCGTAAATACTAACAATGAATCAATTAGTTGTTTTTATTTGTCACTAACTTGACAATCTATCTATACAAAGTAACATTACCCTGTAGCGATTTTTCTTCGCTTAACACATTTCTTATCCATATTTTGTAATTATACACACCTGAAGGACTAATTTTTTTACCACCATTAGCTCTTCCATCCCATGAAATATCTAAACTTGTTGTAGTGAAAACCTCGTCTCCCCATCTATCAAATATTATCATTAAAAATGTTTTAATGCCCTCCCCTTTAGCATTAAAAAAATCGTTCACTCCATCTTCATTAGGAGTAAATGAATTGGGAACATACACGTTATAAACTGGCTTTATGCGAATTTTAATAGTTGCTGTATCATAACAGTTTTGTTCATTCACAGCAATAATTCTAGGTGAATAATAACCTGTATCTTGGTAGGTATATGTTATATTTACGTTATCAGAACTTTGTCCATCGCCAAGTTCCAACCAGGAGCCTATTTCTCCTAAAGACAAATCAGTAAAGGTAATGTAAGGAGACAAAATGGAAGCTTCTCTAGGACTTGCGTCTAAACCCGCGTCTGGTCGTGGTTTGGCCCTAATATAATCCTCAAATAGCACAGTAAATGTATCGATACAGCCTACTGTATTAGCAACTGTTAAAGAAACATCATAATTTCCTGGAGTATCATATAAATGTATGGGACTTTCTTCATATGAAAAACCACCATCCCCAAAAGTCCAATAAAAATAAGCTCCCTGGGAAACAATTGAATTATTATTAAATAAGACTTCTCTTGGAACGCAAATTATTTCTTCATTCACATTAAAATCAACTTCCAAAACAGGATAAACAGTAACCAAAATTGAATCGTAGTTTTCGCAATTGGGGTCTGAAATTCTAAGTTTAACTTTATAAGTTCCAGGCTCAGACCAAACTATTCCAGTTGGGTTTTGCAATGTGCTATTTGCAATATTACAAGGACCTTCAAATTCCCAGTAGAAATCGGCGTAACTTTGAAATTCTCCTTGGGCAATAAAGTCGAAAGAATTGCTAGTTATACATTGACCATCTTGTTGAGATACCTGTGCATCTATAGCATGAAAAACTGTAATGATTAAAAATGTAGAATCGGCGCATGAATAACCAGGATTTGCAATCAATGAAACCCGATATACACCAGTATCAGGAAATGCATAAACAGGATCGACCAAAGTGCTAACATCTGATGTAATTCCTGGAACTCCAAAATCCCATTGGTAAAATGTCGCATTTTGACTGAGATTTAAAAAATTTACAGATAATCCATTACAAGGTATAATTCCGCCCTCCAACTCTACGATTGGTGCCTCAAACTCTGCAATTGAAGAGCCACTGCATTGTACAATGTTGAATTGAAAATCACGCTTGTTTACACTTAGTAAAACACCGTTTCTATATTCAAAGACGCATACAGCAACGACAAATTGGCCTAACATTGTAGGTTCACCTGTAAGCTGTCCTGTGATTGGATTCACAACTACTGCAGGATTTGAAGCCAATGGATAATTGGCCGAATAAGGAGGAATAAAATTAGCAAAACCAAAAGGTGGAGCTGCAGAAGGAACCGGCATGGGCAAATCTGCCGATGCGCCTTCAAATGGGTCGCAAAATGAATATACAAGAGAATCTCCATCCGGGTCGGTTGCTGAATGATCGAAAATCAAAGGATCATTGATACACAAAACTATTGGAGGAAATTGACTGTAACGTGGACTTGAATTACATTCAGTCCAAGCAGAAGGGGGAATAGAAATTGTGTAAGTTGCTCCGGTATCTCCTGGGTCAAAAATATTTAAAATAGAATTATTCCTGCAACACCTTTGATAAACTAAAGTATAACCACCTGGAGAAAATGGGAGATTTATGTCATCGGTGTAAAATGCCTCTTCAACACAAACTGCAGCATCTCCTTGATAACAGGGATTAATGCTACCGGGAAGAATATTGGTTATGATTGGATTAAATAATTCTAAATTCGTAAAAAGATTTCCCTGTGCATCATAAATCGAAACGGTTAATGGATCATCAAAAGGTGCCTGACCTAACAAACAATCTCTGTAAATTCTAACTGTAATTTTAAAATCCCCATCACCTAAACAGTCATAATAAATTTCGCCTCCAATAATATGAGTCGCTTTTATTGAACCAAAGTTCAACAATAACAGACTAATCAATAATATTTTGATGGTATTTTTCACAAATCAATTTCAAACCAAAGCTAAGAAATAAATTCTATCACGTATAATACAGAAAATGAATTGATGGATTTTTAAAAATTATCTTATTACTGTTACTCTACCAATATATTCTTTTCTTTCTAGAATTGGTGTTGTAACAATTATTCTATATGCATATACATCAATAGGAATATTATCTAAAACACCTCTTGATCCAGTACCCCATTTATTATTGTAATTATAGGAATTAAAAATTTCTTCTCCCCAACGATTGAAAATAGCTAATTCGTAATTTACAAAACCTTCACCTACTCCAGAAAACGCATCATTAATTCCGTCTCCATCAGGAGTAAATGCATTAGGTATGTAAAAATTAAATGGTGGATAAGAAATTAATGTATTTGATATGGTGTCAGTGCATTTATCTTGATCAGAAACGATTAAGGTGATGGTATACTGACCAGTATCTGGGAAGGTATATATTGGATTCTGAAGTTCCGACTCTCCTGAACCTGTTCCAAAATCCCAATTCCATTGAGCTATATTGCTATACGACAAATCTATAAATTGTACTGTTGAATGGTCAATGTATCTTACATCAAAAACTGCATGAGCATCAATTACTTTTACATTTATTTCCTTTTTAACAACAATTCCGCAGCTGTCTGTAACACTTAAAACATATGTTTTACTTTCGGTTGGAGCAACTGTTCTAAATGGTGTAAAAATCTGTTCATCGGTCCATGAATAAATCAGTGGTTGCCTTCCCCCAACAGCAATTCCTCCAATTGAAGTAGTTTCTCCTTTGCAAATAACTGTATCACTAGTTGCATTTAACTTTAATGGAATATAGTTTACAATTTCAACAAAAACAGAATCTGTTTGCACAGAACCACATTGGTCAGTTGCTGTAACAATGTACCAATCTGTTGAATCGGGATAAACTGTTGTTGGATTACCCTGAGATTGGTTGAGCCACTGAATGCTGTAAGGAGCTACTCCTCCAGTAACCGAAGCTTGAAGCACCACAGGTTGCCTAGGACAAATTAATTCCGCCCCAAAGCCTGGATTTAAGTTTACTAAGGGTGGTGGGTCAAAAATTGTAAAATCTACTCTTTTTAAAACAATTTCTCCGCAGCCAGTATCTGCATAAATAATTGATACTGATTCTCCTGCTGATTCTGTGATATTATCTGAAAGTGCGAATACATCAAATGAAACGGCGCTTTGACCTGCAGGAAAGGTGATAGAAAGTGGAAAAGGTGAATAGTCAATGCCATAAGTGGCAGTTCCTTGTGTTTCTAAAAATATGCTAAGAGGTTGAGAAGTTTCCCCTGTTCTTCTAAGGGTAATTCTATTGTATCCGCATTCTTCATAAATTACATCAACTCCATCTATATAACTTGGCTTTTGCTCAATTGACACAACTGGACTTGTAAAACTCTGAGCTTCTAAAAACACTGCTGAATCAAAAATACCATCACTCACATCAGCAATTGCAATTGTTATGGTATATGTTTGACAAGGTATTACATTCGCTTCGGCTATAAAGGGCCTTGTAAAACCATCAAACTGAACAGATGAGCCACCTCCGCTAACACTTCCATTTCCATTATTTACAAAAAAATTATTAAAGCTATTTTGATTAACATTATTAATAGCTACAAATTGGCTGGTACCAGGAATCTTAGCAATATTTTGGGTACCAACAATACCAGGACCTTGAATAAAGAAAGCAAAAATATCATTGAATTGAGAACCTACATATTCAGGGTATTCCTCAGAAGCAAAAACATATCTAAATGAAACTTTATCACTTTCACAAACAAAATTAAAACTCAACACCGCTGCGTCTTCAGTATCTTCTCCTCCAATAATATTTGAAAGCGGACCGTAACCTTGTCGATTTAAATCATCACCAATACTAGGAGAATTATTAGGTCCTACAGCATCTCCAATTTTCCCTGTGCTCATTACTATGCCACTTGGCAAGCCGATATTTGAATTAGCTCCATTAAATCGTCCTATTTGAGAGTTTGCGCCGGTAAATTGAATGTTGGAAACTGTTACTCCCGATCCAACTAGTACATTTTGAACCAAAGTTACAGCTGATTGTTGGGTAACAGATAACTGGCCATAACCAAAAATATAACTCAAACAAAAGGCCGATAATAGCACAATTTGTTTTTTGAATTTATATTTTAACTGATAACCCATGAATAAAGTAACGAAATAAAAATAAACTTGTTTTAAGTTGACAATAACAAAAAATAAACTGCTAATTTTATGCCAGTTTATTTTTCAAATTTACAAAATAAAAAAACCAATTAATATACATTTTTCAAATAATTATGAGTGACTTCAAAACTTTAGTAGACCAGCACAGTGAGCGATTTATTTCTGAGCTTTTTGATTTATTAAGATTGCCTTCTGTAAGTGCTGACCCAGCTTTTAAGCAAGCCGTATTAGATACTGCAGAATTAGTAAAAACCAGGCTTATAGAAGCTGGTGCAGATAAAGTAGAAATATGCCCAACACCTGGCTATCCTATTGTTTATGGGGAAAAAATTATTGATAGCAGTTTACCAACAGTTTTAGTATACGGACACTACGACGTTCAACCTGCTGACCCTTTAAATTTATGGACAAGTCCAGCATTTGAACCTGTGATTAGAAACGGAAACATTTTCGCTAGAGGTTCTGCCGATGATAAAGGACAGATGTACATGCATGTGAAAGCTTTTGAATTGATGTTAAAAACAAATCAGCTTGATTGTAATATTAAATTTATGATTGAGGGAGAAGAAGAAGTTGGCTCTGCTAATCTTGACGGATTCTTAACAGCGAATAAAGATAGGTTGAAAGCAGACTGCGTGTTAGTATCTGATACTTCAATGATAGCTAATGATATTCCTTCAATCACAACTGGTTTAAGAGGTTTGAGTTATATTGAAGTTGAAGTTACAGGACCTAATCGTGACTTACATTCTGGAGTATATGGCGGAGGTGTTGGAAATCCAATAAACGTTCTTTGTGAAATGATTGCTTCATTAAAAAATGAGGATAAAAGCATTAATATTCCTGGTTTTTATGATGATGTTGTGATTTGTACTGAGGCAGAAAGGAAATTAATGAATGAAGCTCCATTTAGTTTAGATGAATACAAACGAGAATTAAAAATTGATGATGTTATTGGTGAAGAAGGTTATACAACTGTTGAAAGAACTTCTATCAGACCAACTTTAGATGTAAATGGAATCTGGGGTGGCTATATTGGCGAAGGAGCTAAAACAGTTCTTCCTTCTAAAGCTTATGCGAAAATTTCTATGCGCTTGGTTCCTAATCAAGATCCAGATAAAATTACAGAATTGTTTAAAAATCACTTCGAATCTATTGCTCCAAAAGCTGTGAAAGTAGTTGTTAAACCTCATCATGGAGGACATCCTGCTGTAACACCTGTTGATTCAATCGAATATAAGGCAGCATCAATGGCCATGCACGCTACTTTTGGTAAAGAGCCAATTCCTGCGCGAGGTGGTGGAAGTATTCCTATTGTAGCATCATTCGAAAAAATATTAGGCCTGAAAACAGTTTTAATGGGATTTGGCTTAGACACAGATGATATTCATTCTCCAGATGAGCATTATGGGGTTTTTAACTACTTAAAGGGAATTGAGACCATTCCTTATTTCTTTAAATATTACGCTCAGTTAAAGAAAAATATATAATTTTAAAGCATCTAAATCGTTAGGTTCTTATGTCTAGTTTCACTTCGCGTTTTCTTTCAATTTTTGCTTTGACTGCATTACTATTATATGGAAGTTGTTCTAAAAGAGAAGAAAGATTGATACCAGGAAATATTGCTCCTCCCGATTATACGATTCCCAATAGCCTTAAAGTTAACTTTATTAATAAGTTATATATAGGTTTATTAGGAAGAGAGCCCGAAAATGCTGAGTTTGAAGTTGCTAAAGACATGTTAGATGCTTCCAATTTCTCAAAAGCTTCAAGGGGAAGTTTAATTGATATAGTGCTTGATAATTCAATTTTTTATGACAGGGAATATGAAATAATGAGAAGTGATTTGTTGAATAGTACAGATACTTTGCAAATAAATGATATGATTGGAACTTTTCAGTTTTTGCTAAGTAGTCCTGCTTATGAAGAACAATGGCCTGTAATTCAAGTTGAATTAGACAAATTAATCTTGTTGAAAAATGCACCTTCAGATTTAAAAAACGGAAGCATCTCTATAAAGAAAATGCAAGAAATAGGTTGTAATAATTTCTTTTTCGACAATATAAATATGGGCTCGACTAACTTTGTGATTGCAACTTTCCAGCATTTATTGTTAAGAAACCCAACAGCTTTTGAAACCGAAGAAGGAGTTAAATTGGTGGAAGGTTTTAGTGGAACACTTTTTTTAAATACTGGTAATTCAAAATCTAACTATTTCTCGATATTCTTTAATTCTTCAGATTATTGTGAAGGTCAGGTTAAATTGCTTTTTACGCGCTTTTTGTTTCGTTTACCAAAATCTGAAGAAGCTGTTTATTTTACCAATTTATACAAAACTGAATTTGATTATAAACAATTGATTAAAGAAATTCTAATTACAGATGAATATGCAAATATCAATTAAGAATAGTATGAAAAAATTAGTGCTTTTCGCAATCGTTGCCTTTTCACTAAGCAGCTGTAAAAAAGAAACTGATTTTGTTTATGAAGTAAATGATGTACTGGTTTCAAAAGAAAAAATCGGAAAAGGAATTCCGAAAACTACAGTTGAATTTATTTCTATTGCATATTCAGATTTAGTAGGCAGCACAATATCTCAAAATGATTTAAGCAGAGTTACCTTACTTTATTTAGCTTTTGGAGATAAAAGATTGATAGAAGATTTGCTTATTAAAAACATCGTAAATTCTCCAGTTGTAAATATTCCAACTGAAGAAGTAATGAGGAATGATATTACTGCATTTATCAATAGTACATATCTAAAGTTATTCAATAGAGAACCAAACGAGGTAGAGTTGTATACCTTAAGAAAACAAATTTCAGAAAATACCAATATTACACCTAAGTTGGTATATTATGCAATGATGACTTCTGATGAGTACCGTTATTACTAAAAAAACTGAATTATGTCGACATTTATTCCTAGAAGAAATTTCCTTAAAAAAACTGCAATTGCTGCTACAGGTGCATTTGTGGCTCCATATATTTTACCTGGAGGAAGATTGTTTGCAGCAACTGGTAACAGAATAGCTAACCATGTTGTTTTTTGCCTGTTCGCCGGAGGTATTAGAAACATTGAATCTGTTGGTCAGGAGAGGGGAAACTTGTTACCATCTTTATTAGGTGGAGCTGGAACGGTAGATCCGATAATTGCTGCAGGAATGGACCCATTACCTGATACTCCCGGAAGTTCGCTTAGATCACAAGGTACATTGTTTAGGCAATTTCGCTATGCGCAAGGTCCTACAGGACACTTTAACGGACATAGCACAGCATTAACAGGAAACTACACTTTACAGGATTTAAGTATAAAAGAGGCGCCCAAAATGCCTACTGTATTTGAGTATTACAGAAAACATAGTTCTCCCGAACAGAATGCATTAAATGCTTGGTGGGTAGCAAATTCTCTTGGCCCCTACCCTAGTTTAAACTTTAGCTCTTACCCAGGATACGGTGCTTTATATGGGGCAAATTTTGTTCAACCATTAACACTTATAAGCACAGATGGTGCAAATGCATTATCTAATCCTATAACCTTAAGTTCAGATGAAATAGCAAGGGTAAATGAAATGCGTAACAACTTCAATGCAAGCTTTTCAAAGACTGGCATATTTGGAGATAACGCAATAGTAAATAATTTAGCAGACAGGGATTTATTACAAAATTATATAAAACAACAATTAATTGATGGTGTTGCCGGAGCATTTAATAACCCTTGGGGAGCCGGTGCAGCAATGAATGATGATATGTATAATGTATTTTTTGCTGAGAAAATTATTGAACAATTTAAGCCAGAATTACTTGTAGTTAATATGCAAGGAGTTGATATTGCACATTCTAATTTCACACAATATTGTAATAATTTAAGAAAGGCAGATTTTGCAGTTGGGCATTTATGGCAAACTATACAAAATACACCAGGAATGGCAAATGATACTATATTAATTGTTGCTCCTGAACATGGTCGTAATTTATTACCTAATACTATCATTGATGATTATGGTCAACCTGCATTAGACCATAATAGCGATGAAACATCCAGAGAGATTTTCTGTATGGTGGTGGGCCCTCCAGGAAAGGTGCAACAAAATCAAATTGTGACACAAATTACAGGAGAGAGCATTGATATAGTTCCTACTATAGCCAGAATTCTCGGCTTTGACCAAGATATTCCTGGAGGAATGTTACCTGGTAGAATTTTAAACGAAGCTTTGGTATGAAAAAATTAATTGTTCGTATTTCATTACTTTTTGTATCAATGATATTGATGCTAGAAAGTTGTAAAAAAGAAGTGGTTGTTCCAGAAAACCCTTATGATAAAATTGATTATGGAAACAATGTAGTTCCAACTGATACACTGAACCCGAGCAGTATTGCAGGTTTGCACAGAAATTTATTTTTAACAAAGTGCGCAGTCCCAGGTTGCCATGATGGGAACTTCGAACCAGATTTCAGAACGGTACAAAGCTCATATTCCACATTAGTTTATGCTCCGATAAAAAAGAATAATGCAGCAAATACATTTACTTTTAGAGTAATACCAGGAGATACTGCTTTCTCGGTTTTATATGAACGCATCACTAATTGCTGTTTTGTAAATATAGATGACAGAATGCCACAAGATAACATAGGAACGGCTTTGCCAGCTTCTGATATAAATCATGTAGCTACTTGGATTATGAATGGTGCCAAAGATATAAATGGCAATACTCCCAATAGACCAGATCAAGAACCAGTTTTAAGTTTTTATGTGGCTGCAGGTTCAGATTTTACTACAGAATTGAGCGCTCAAAACAACAGAGTTGACAGTATTATTTATAATCCATTTTTAGTACCAGCAAGTGCTACAAGTTTCTATTTAGCACCTTCTATAGTTGATGACATTACTCCATTGGCTCAGATACAATACAACAAACTTCTTCTAAGTACATCAATAGATAATTTTTCAAGTGCTGTGCAATTAACAGCTACCTTTGTTAATATACCTAACCAAAGTCCTGTTTGGCTGGTAACTGTACCAACTGAGAATTTAACACATGGTACTCAGTATTTTATGAGGTATTATGTAAATGATGGTACACATTCAGAAAACACTGAATTCCCTAAGAACAACAGCCTGGAATATTACAAAACTTATTGGAGTTTTATTTATCAATAAATGTATAAGATGAAGCAGTTAATTGTTTTTATTATCATCACTTCTTTGTTTTCTGCTTGTAAAAAAGACGAGGAAAAATATTCAGATGTTCCAGCAATAACCTTTGAAAGTATTTCTCCAGGAATAGTTAAACAGTTTAGCGATTCATTAATTGTTACTATTAGTTACGAAGATGGCAATGGAGATTTAGGCGAAAATGGAAGTGATGTAAAAAATGCATTTGTAACAGATTCTAGAAACGATTTAACTTATGCTTTTAGAGTAAAACAATTAGCACCTACTGATGCTAACATTATTATTAAAGGAAAATTATTAATTGTAATTCCTCAAGTTGCATTTAATAACCTAACTGGAATATCAGAGACTGCAACTTTTTCTATTTATTTAGAAGACAGAGCAGGGAATAAAAGTAATGTTGTAAATACATCGAGCATTACGATAACTCAATAAAATGAATTTTAAAGTAAACATATTTTTAAGTTTTTTTTGCTTAGTTGCTTTAGTTAGTTGCCGGAGTTATGAAAATGTAAAAGCCCCTACGATTGAAAAAATTACAGGATTTACTCCCGGGGCTATTAAAGATGGGAATCTTAGTTTTTCATTCACAACAATCATTAATAATCCAGATTTATTGAAGTTTAAAATTAAACATGTAGATTTAGAATTACTGTTTAATGGAACCAGAATAGCTGAAGTTAAAAGTAAAAGAACCATTCGTGTAAAAGGTGAGATTAGTCCTGAAATAAAATGGGATGTAGTAGGAAACATAAAACCAATGTTGTCGAAACCAGGGGCCTTATTTTCATCTTTATTATCAGGGAAAGTTAATTTTCAAACCAAGGGAACTATTACCATTTCAAAGTGTTTATATAGTAAAACTATTCCTGTAGATTTAAAAATACCCATACAAATTCCAATAAATTAAAATGTCACATTACATTGCCCCTTCAATTCTATCTGCCGATTTTAATCATTTAAAAAAGGATATTGAATTAATAAATGATTCGGAAGCAGATTTATTTCACGTAGATGTAATGGATGGCGTTTTTGTTCCTAACATTTCTTTTGGATTTCCAATTATTGAGCATGTTAAGAAAATTAGTAAAAAGCCTTTGGATGTTCACTTAATGATAGTACAACCTGACAGGTATATAACTGAATTTGCAAAAGCAGGAGCTGACTATTTAACAGTGCACTATGAAGCTTGCACACATCTGCAAAGGACTATTGAATCAATTAAATCATTAGGTATGAAGGCTGGTGTTGCTTTGAATCCACATACAAATATAAATTTACTGGAAGATGTATTGAAAGATGTAGATATGGTTTTGATAATGTCTGTAAATCCAGGGTTTGGAGGACAAAAGTTTATTGAACATACTTATGCCAAAGTTAGTGCGTTAAAGGAGCTGCTTATTAAAACTGGAAGCGCTGCAAAAATAGAAGTTGACGGTGGTGTTGGTTTGAATAATTATAGAAAACTGGTAGACTGTGGAGCCGATATTTTAGTAGCAGGGAATGCTGTTTTTAAAGCAGAAAACCCAATGGAGACAATAAGTTTATTGAAAAGATAATTACAAATTTCTAAATACTCAAACATAATGGAAGATACTTTAAAAAACTTGCTTTACCAGGGATTAGGTGTAGCAGTAATTACAAAAGAAAAAATTGAGAAGGTTGTTGCTGAAATGGTAGAAAAGGGAAAAGTTACCCAAGAAGAAGGCAAGAAAGTATATGATGATTTAACATCAGAAGCGCATAAAGCTGGCGTTGAGTTTAAGAATTCAGCGAAAGAAACTGCCCGTGAATGGATTGAAAAAGCAGGTATTCCATCGAGGGAAGAATTTGAAGCATTAAAAAACCGCATTGCGGAATTAGAGAAGAAAGTTAACAGCACAGAGTGATTTCGCGCGGGAAAAGATACCGTAAAGTATTTGGAATACTTGCCAAGCATGGGTTTGATGATATTGTTGGACAATTATCGGGAAACCGTTTTTTAAATGTTTTCAAACCTAAATTAACTGAAGAGCAGAAAGCGCAAAAGTTAAAAGACCGTTGGCAACGATTACGTCTGGTACTAGAAGAATTAGGTCCAACGTATATAAAATTTGGGCAGATTTTAAGCAATAGACCAGGTTTATTGCCCGACGATTTAATTGCAGAATTGACTAAACTGCAAGACAAGGTTCCGCCATTTACCTTAGAGGAAGTAAAAGCTACCATAGAAGAAGCTTTTGGCAAACCAGTTGCGCAAATATTTGCCGATTTTACAGAAAAGCCATTGGCTTCTGCTTCTATTGCTCAGGTGCACAAGGCGACACTTTTTACTGGAGAAAAGGTTGTAATAAAAGTACAACGCCCTGGCATTGAAGCCATCATTAAAGCTGATATAGAAATTCTTAAAGACATTGCCAATTTGATGATGCGCTCAGAGGAATTAAGGTCATTACGACCTATAGAATTGTTAGCAGCATTTGAAAGAACTATTTTAGCAGAACTGAATTTCCAGCATGAGGCGGCACATTTTCAGCAGTTTTACAAGCGGTTTGAAGGCGATCCAGTAACGGTGATTCCTAAACCGTATTTAAGTTATTGTAAGCCTAAAGTTATAACCATAGGATTTATTGATGGTATCAAGATTAATAAGATTGATGAGTTAGTTGCGGCAGGCTATGATTTAAAGAAAATTGCCGAAAACGGATTTGATTCTTATTTCAAACAAATTTTTGAATGGGGCTATTTTCATGCTGACCCGCACCCGGGAAATTTATTGGTTTTGCCTGGAAATAGAATTGGAATTCTAGATTTTGGAATGGTAGGAAGGCTTACCGAGAAAGATAGAAAAGCCTTGGTAGAATTTATAATTGGTTTAGGCAGAGATGACATTTCGCGGATTGTAGAAAATGTAGAGAAACTGCAAGGTTCTGAAATTGAAGATAAGCCAGCGTTAGAAATTGATATGGCAGCATTTATTTCAGATTTTGGAGGACAAGCTGCTCGCGATATTGATTTAAATGATGCATTAAACAGAGGCAGATTTTTAATTAATAAGCATCATTTAAAATTAAATCCAGATTTGTTTTTGTTGCTGAGAGCTGTGTCAATGCTGGAAGGCATAGGAACCACGCTGGATAAGGATTTCAGGTCGCTGGAAATTATAAAGCCTTTTGCAATTAAGTTATTGTCGAAGAGTTTAAATCCTAGAAATATTTTTAACAACAAAACGGTAATTGCTGCATTGGCCGATTTGGGACAACTAGCAGTTTCGTTGCCTGCTGACGCAAGGAAGATAATTGATAAGATTAAGAATGATAAAATTAAGGTTCAAGTTGAGCAGAAAAACAACAAAATAATTGCGCAACAAATTCAACTTGCATCTCGGAAGATTTCTTTTGCGTTGGTTTTTGCAGGTTCGTTTACAGGAGCTTGTTTAATGCTGAAAATGCCTTATCCTGAAGTTTTCTGGGGAATGAATGTTCCGAGTTTAATTGGATTTACGATTGCGGGAGTAAGTTTATGGAAATTTGGATTTACAAAATAGCGATTCAGCCCGCACGAACGGGCGAGGCAAGTCCCCTTGGGCGGCCGAGCACGTGACCCGAAGGGGCGTGCCCAAAAGAAAAGGTTCATAAATAAAAAAATGATTTAGTGCTGCAACCTCAACAATAAGGTGAAAATTCTGTTAATTTGTGCACACTAAAAACCATGTATGGTATCATTTGAAAATACAGAAATTGCATTTGAATCGAAGTCTAACGCTGAGTTAACGAAGGCTTATTTACTTTTTAAATTTATTGGAAATAAGTCGTTGGTGGGTTTATCGAAACCGTTTGCAGGCATTGCAGTTAGGATTCCTTTTCCATTTAAATATATGATTAAGGAAACGATTTTTTCGCATTTCTGTGGTGGTGAAAATATTAGAGATTGTGAAGCTACCATTGAGCATTTGAGCAAATATAATGTACACACAATTTTAGATTATTCGGTAGAAGGAAAAGAAACGGAAGCCGATTTTGACAGAACCACTGATGAGATAATTGATACGCAAGAGCGCGCGGCCATAGACGATGCGATACCGTTTAATGTTTTTAAACTTACGGGTATTGCAAGATTTGCATTGTTAGAAAAAGTGAGTGCTGGAGAAAAATTAACTGAAGGCGAAAAGCAGGAATTTGAAATGGTGAAAGAACGCGTGGAAAGAATTTGCAAAAAGGCCGCTGAGGTTGACAGAAGTGTGATGATGGATGCGGAAGAAAGTTGGATACAGCCGGTGATGGATGATTTGATGATGGAAATGATGAAAAAATACAACAAGGAAAAGGCGATTGTTTACAATACATATCAAATGTACAGACACGATAGGTTGAATGCTTTAAAAGAAATGCATGCTGCGGCTGTGAAAAATGATTATTGCCTTGGTGTGAAACTGGTGCGTGGCGCTTATATGGAAAAAGAAAGAAAAAGAGCAAGCGAAATGAATTATGTTTCGCCTATACAAGTTGACAAAGCCTCGTCTGATAAAGATTATGATGCTGCTTTATTATTTATTGCAAAAAACATAGAACGTATAGCGGTTTGCGTGGGTTCTCATAATGAAAAAAGCTCGATGTATATGACGGAGCTGATGAAGGAACATAACATTTCTAAAAATAGCACCCAGGTTTACTTTTCTCAATTATTGGGAATGAGTGATCATATAAGTTTTAATTTATCGCGTGCAGGATACAATGTTGCGAAATATGTTCCTTATGGTCCGGTGAAAGATGTGTTGCCGTATTTAATAAGAAGGGCGGATGAAAATACTTCTGTGGCGGGACAAACGAGCAGGGAATTGATGTTGTTGAGTAAGGAAAGGAAAAGAAGAGGGTGATTGAAAGTTGAAAGTATAAAGTTTAAAGTTGAAAGTATAAAGTTGAAAGTATAAAGTTGAAAGGAGAAAGGAGAAAGGGGAAGGTTTAAAGGGGAAAGTATAAAGTATAAAGTATAAAGTATAAAGTATAAAGTATAAAGTATAAA
>JAIXYK010000016.1 GCA_027490225.1 Bacteroidota bacterium
CAACAGCAAATCCAATTAATTTACAACCAAGCCCAAGAAATAAAAGCAAGAACTGATATTTCTGTTTGGATATACCAAGCCGATATAGGATTTGATCCTTTAATAAATCATACTTATCACTTGTATGAAAAGGATAATGGAAAGCATTTCTTATCGATGGTTTCACCCAAAGAGTGGGGCAGAAGCAAAAAATTTAAGCGCTTTATTGCGACTGTAAAGTTGCTTGCCGACCACACCTGGGATGTAATTGAAAAAGGTAACAGTGAAGAACCAATAAACGCAGATTAGTAAGCTAATCCAGCATTAACAGCAGCAGCAGCGTTTAAGTTTCCGTATCCTTTTGAACTATTTGTAGAAGGATAAAATTGAGAAGTATTTCTTAAACTCAAATACACTTGTTCTCTTGTTAAAGTTGGTTTTGCACTCCACACAAGCGCCGCAATTCCCGCGGCTGTTGCAGTAGCGCTAGAACTTCCTCCAACATAACTTGGTGTATTTCCTGATTGTGGGAGTGATAATGTATTTCTATCTGAATTTGAGTTTCTTTCCATTGGAATCGTAAAATCTACTTCAGAACCATCATGACAAGTGGCGCATGTTGAACCTCCTTCTTTAACACCTGTAACAGCAATGCAGTTTGAATATGCTGCCGGATAAATAACTCCCCACCATGAAGTCCAGCTGAATGATGTTCCTGCAGCTGCAAAAATCATTTTCCCTTTGTTGTGAGCGTAATTCACACCATCACTTAACACTCCGCTTGAAAATGGGGTTCCTATACTCATACTGATGATGCGAACAGCGCTTCTATCTCCCATTCTTACCAAAGCATTTTTCACTGCTGTTCTTTCTGCTGATGCATCTAAAACCACATCATTACATGCCCTTATAAAATGTAAATTAGATTTGTAAGCTACTCCTGTAGAATTATTGAGGTTATTTCTTGGTCCTGCTGCAATTCCACTCATACTTGTGCCATGTGTGCAAGATGTAAAAGCTGAACTACCTAGCGTGAAATCTGTAGTAACAGTTCTGGATACATTCGACAATCCATTGTTAAAATTAGAACCCAATAATGTTTGAGAACTACTGATTCCAGCATCAATTACTCCGATTGTAATGCCTTGTCCTTCGGCTACATTCCATGCATTTGGAATATTGCAATTCACAAAATTCCAAGGCATTCTGCAACCAGGAGTAATGTTAACCCAATCAGCAGTATTTAATGCAGTAGTTGAACCATCGCAACCAGAAGAAGAACGTTGAGCATCGGCTGGCCAGTAATCCATTGGTTCAATATATCGCACATTTTCAAGATTAAACAGTTTGGTAATCACTTCTTTATTATTATTTCTAAAAGTTAGAATTGGAAGTTTAGCATCATCCTCTACTAACATGTCTTCCCATTTTATAGGTTGTGCTGAGTTTTTATTGGTTTCCTCAACAATTAAATTAATCAATGCATCATGCACTTGTTTCCATTCGCCAGATTGAATATCAATTGAATGAATATTCTCATTTATATTTTTATAATTAGTTGGTTGGTAACCAATTGCTATGGTGTTTTCTCCATACTGAATGGCACTCCATAAAGTATGTACATCAACCCATTCCCACCTAAAATCATTTTTTTCTTGAATGGTTTGTTTTACAAAAGCATCCAGTTTCGATGGTTTAAGTGGTTCTCCCTCAGGCACTGCACTCAGCGTTTTTTTGAATTGAAGAATATTATCGGAGTTAATATTTTGTTGAATATTTTCTTCTCTTTTATTACAGGATATTAAAACTGTTAGACTGATTAAAAAGGCGGAGAATAGAATAGAATTGATTTTCATAATATGAATATTTTTGATGCAATTTGCTATAAATTTTAATAGTAAAGAAATCGTCCTAAAAAGATTCATCAACAGCTCTGTTGGTAACTCTGTTTAAAACCTGTTCATATTCAAATTTTAGCAATTAAATCAATAAAATTGGCTACTTTTGCAAACTTTTTTAAAAAAGAAAAATCATGATTGCAGTATCTAATATCTCCTTGCGTTACGGAAAACGTACATTATTTGAAGATGTAAACCTTAAATTTATTCCTGGTAATTGCTATGGAGTAATCGGAGCAAATGGAGCTGGTAAATCTACATTTTTAAAAATTTTATCAGGAGAAATCGACCAAACAAGTGGTGAAGTTAGTATTACTCCTGGAGAAAGAATGGCGGTTTTAAAACAAAATCACTATGAATTCGACGCGTTTCCTGTGCTGCAAACCGTAATGATGGGCCATAAGAAACTTTGGAAAATCATTCAAGAAAAAGATGCAATTTATGCGAAACCTGATTTTAATGATGCTGATGGAATTCGCGCCTCAGAATTGGAATCAGAATTTGCAGAAATGGAAGGATGGAATGCAGAAAGTGATGCTGCTAATTTATTAAGTGGCCTTGGTATTTCAGAAGACCTGCATTATGCTAATTTGAGCGAATTATCAGGAAATCAAAAAGTACGTGTTTTGTTGGCACAAGCGCTTTATGGCAATCCCGATATTCTATTGTTAGATGAGCCAACCAACGACTTAGATGTGCATACCATTGCTTGGCTGGAAAATTACCTGGCTGATTTTAAAAATACGGTGATTGTTGTTTCTCACGACCGTCACTTTTTAGATGCAGTGTGTACGCATATTGTTGACATTGATTTTGGAAAAATGCGCCAATACACCGGTAATTACACATTCTGGTATGAATCAAGTCAATTGGTTTTGAAACAAATGTCTGATAAAAATTCAAAATTGGAAGACAAAAGAAAGCAATTGCAAGATTTCATTGCTCGCTTTAGTGCAAATGCATCAAAAAGCAGACAAGCAACCAGTAGGAAAAAGTTGCTAGAAAAGCTGAATATTGAAGACATGCAAGCCAGCAATAGAAAGTATCCTGCAATTATCTTTAAATCTGATAGAGATCCGGGTGATCAAATACTCTCTGTAAATAATTTGTCTGCAAGCAATAATGGAAAAGTGCTTTTTAAAAATGTAACATTTAGCATGCATAAGTCCGATAAAATTGCAATTGTTGCAAAAGACCACAATGCAATTTCTTATTTGTTCGATATTTTGATGGGCGATAAACAAGCCGACAGCGGAACTTTTGAATGGGGAATTACCATTAAACCTAGCTATTTACCAGCCGATAACTCATCATATTTTAATGCAGATATGAATCTTATCGATTGGTTGAGACAATATTCTACCGACCCAGATGAAACTTTTGTCCGTGGATTTTTAGGAAAAATGCTATTCTCAGGAGAAGAAACATTGAAGAAAAACTCAGTATTATCAGGTGGTGAAAAAATGCGCTGTATGATTTCCCGCATGATGCTGAATGGTGGAAACTTGTTAATTTTAGATGAACCAACAAATCACCTCGATTTAGAGTCAATTACTGCTTTTAATAATTCTATAACCGACTATAAGGGCCCGGTTTTGTTAACTTCTCACGATCATCAGTTTATGCAAACCACAGCAAATCGGGTAATTGAACTTTCTCCTTCAGGAATCATCGATAAGCAATTAACCTATGATGAGTTTTTAGAAAGTGAAGCTGTTCAATCTAGAAGGGCAGAATTGGCATAAATCTGTTGTAAGAATTATTACAACTAATTAACAAACTTAATCTGAAATTTTGCGTTGAAGTATCAAAACACTTCCAATGCTAGGATTTTATCAACCAATTGCCAGTTGGACACATTTGTTTGCCGCTTTGCTCACATTAAGCACCGGGTGGATACTTATTCGCAAAGGATGGGGAAACAGAATTAGAGTAGCTTCTCTCATTGTTTTTATGATTGGAATTGTGTTCGTATTCTTAATGAGCGGAATTTATCATGCTTTGGAACCAGGACTCGGCCGTCAGGTTTTTAGAAGATTAGATTATGCTGCAATATTTACAATGATTGCGGGCACTGCAACTCCAATCCACATTATACTTTTTAGGGGTTTTTGGCGCTGGGGAATGTTGCTTTTTCTTTGGACTGTAGCGATAGTTGGTTTATTAATGACTATCATTTTAATAGATCAAATGCCAGAATGGCTCACCCTCACCATTTTTATTTCAATGGGCTGGACAGCTTTATTATCTTTATCCAGAGCCTGGAAAATGTATGGATTTAGAAATGTAAGTTATGCTTTCTACGGGGGGATTGCTTATACCTTAGGTGCCGCACTTGATTTTTTAAGGATGAATGATATTGTCCCAGGTTTAGTTGGACATCATGAAATTTTCCATATTCTGGTGATAGCTGGAGCTGCTTTTCATTGGAAATTAATTTATGATTGGGCTGATCAACCTACACACACTAGATTGGTGTTTATGGTAAAAGAAAATTCTGAAAATGAGTTTGTTGCGAAAGCAATTGGCGAAGCAATCAAAATAAATGCAACTTCTCGTGAAGAGTTGCGTAAGAATGTAAAAGAAACCTTAAAAACACAATTTCATCCGCGGTTAATTCCTTCTAAAGTTAGATTTAGGTTTTATAAGGATGTAATGTTTAAAGTAGCATCAAACTAAAAATAATTCCCATAGGTAAAACTCTACACTGTCCAAGTTATTTCAATTGTTAATCTTTGTTAAATTAAATTTTAGCAAACAATTAATTAGATAAATCACGTTGGTATCAGAGTTTTATTAACTTAAATGTTACTATTTATGGGAATGTCAATGCTCGATTACAGTAAAGTTATTTTAGAAAATGTAAGTTTTGATGCAGAGCTTTTTGTGAAAGAACTGCGAAAGGCGTTAAATAGGCTTATTGCCCCAGAAGCTGAGCAGTTAATGCACTGGTGCTTATCGAGATATCATTATCCTTAAAATTTTCATGTGGTGATTCGTAAATTATTACGAGCACTAACCGGTAGTCTGTGTGTGTGGCTACCGGTTTTTTTATTCATAGTTGTTTCTGTTTGATGTGAAGAACCTATTTTTGCAAAAAAAAATAAATATGAAATACGATTGTTTGATAATTGGTGGGGGAATAGTAGGTTTATCAACGGCTTATAAATTATTAGAAGAAAAACCCAATCTCAAAGTTGTTCTTTTAGAAAAAGAAAGTCAGCTTGCAAAGCACCAAACAGGCAACAATAGTGGAGTAATACATTCTGGAATTTACTATAAACCCGGAAGTTTAAAAGCAAAAAATTGCATTGATGGTTATAACATGTTACTCGATTTTGCTCAAAAACATGATATCAAATATGAGTTGTGTGGCAAGGTGATAGTGGCAACGCTTAAAGAAGAAATTCCATTATTGAACAATGTATTTCAACGTGGAATAGAAAACGGATTAACAAAAATAAAGAAGATATCAGCCGCTCAAATCAAAGAAATAGAACCGCATGTTTCTGGTATTGAAGGTATTCAGGTGCCCTACACAGGAATTATCGATTATAAACAAATGTCAATAAAGCTGGGAGAGCTTATTCAGAATTTGCATGGGGAGATTTTTTTGTCTCAAAAAGTTACTGGCATTATCGAAAAAGAAGGTTATTCGATAGTGAAAACTGAGGATAAAGAATTTGAGACAAAGTTGGTAATTAATTGTGCAGGTTTATTTTCCGATAAAATAGCAGCGCTTACGTTTCCAGATGTTGATGTTCGAATAATTCCATTTAGAGGAGAATATTATGAATTGAAACCAGAAAAAAGGTACTTAGTAAAAACTTTAATTTATCCTGTTCCTGACCCTAATTTTCCTTTCCTTGGAGTGCATTTTACTAAAATGATTAATGGAGGCGTGGAAGCAGGTCCTAATGCTGTATTTGCATTTAAAAGAGAAGGGTACAATAAAACATCTTTTGATGCAAACGATTTTTTTGGCGCTCTAGCTTGGCCAGGTTTCAGAAAAGTTGCAATGAAATATTGGAAAACTGGAATGGGAGAATTTTATCGTTCATTTTCAAAAAATGCATTTACCAAAGCCTTACAACAATTGGTTCCCGAAATTCAAAAAGATGACCTTGTTTCTGCAAACGCAGGCGTGAGAGCACAGGCTTGTGACAGAACTGGTGGATTAATTGACGATTTTATGTTTTTAGAAAAAAAACAAATAATAAATGTATTGAATGCTCCTTCTCCAGCCGCAACATCTTCATTGTCAATAGGCAAAACGGTGGCACAAATGGCTGCCTCAAGATTTTAGGATTAGATGCTCATTTTAAAACAACATTTTTATTTTTATCACGTATTAATTCGGGATTTTTATTTTTTTTCGATTATGAAAGAATGTTGAAATCTTACCTTATTTTTAGTTTATTTAAGGTGAATTATACGCACTAACTTATTAATTTTGTTTGTTACATGTTACTACCAATAAAATCAAAAATTTATAATTACGAATGAGAAAATTTTACCTTTTTCATTTTATTCTGCTTTTAGCTTCTTATAGTGTTTCTGCGCAAGGCAGAAGAGAATTCATAGTTTTCGACGGTTTCTTTACTGCCCAAAATTTAAATGTTGGTACTGATGGTAGTGTAAAACTTCTTTCTGGAGGAACTCCAGAATATTTAAAATTCGACCCATTAACAGGGAAGTTTCAGTTAAGACTCGGCTTAAATAAAGACTATGAAGCAATCTTTAGTAAAAAAGGATTTGTCTCACAAAAAGTAATATTTAGCACATTCTGTCCTAAAAACAGAGTAGATGAAGGTTTTCCAGATTATGAATTGAACATTGATTTAAAAACAGAAATTGATGCATATAAATATGAAATCAAACATGAGGTTTGGTATGATGACTATAGCAATAATTTTGACTTTAGGGAAGATTTCGGCAAAACTGTAAATAAGCAGATGAAGGAATACCGCGAATACGTTGCAAAAGAAAAATTAAACAGTGCAGATGCAATTAAAAAACGCGAAGATGAAAGAAAAGCTGAAGAATTAAGATTACAACAAATCGCTGAAAAGAAAGCTGCAGACGAAAAAGCGCGATTAGATGCAATAGCTGCCGCTGCTGCTGAAAAAGCTGCAAAAGAAGCCGCTGAAAAGGCAAGAAAAGAAGCAGAAATACAGGCTAGATTAGAAGCAAGTAATGCTGAAAAAGCTAAAAAAGATTCAGAAGCAGCAGCAAAAAAAGCAGCAGATGAAAAACTAAGATTAGAACGAGAAGCTGCGGAAAAAGCTAGATTAGAAGCAGAAGCTGCTAAAAAAGCAGCAGATGAGAAAGCAAGGCTCGATGCGCTTTCAAAAGCTGCGGCAGATAAAGCAGCCAAAGAAGCTGCGGATAAAGCTAAAAAGATAGCAGATGAAAAAGCTCGTTTAGACGCAATTGCCGCCGAAGCTGCAAGAAAGGCCGCTGAAGAAGCAGCCAGATTAGAAGCTGAAGCAAAAATAAAAGCAGAGAAAGATTCAGTAAAAAAAGCACAATTAGAAGCTGAAGAAAAAGCAAGATTGGCTGCAGAAGCTAAGGCTGCCGAGGAAAAAGCAAAACGTGAAGCTGATGCCAAAGCAAAAGCTGAAGCAGATGCAGCTAAAAAGATAGCAGATGAAAAAGCCCGTTTAGATGCAATTGCTGCTGAAGCTGCAAGAAAAGCCGCTGAAGAAGCAGCCAGATTAGAAGCTGAAGTAAAAATAAAAGCAGAAAAAGATTCGGTTAAAAAAGCACAACTAGAAGCTGAAGAAAAAGCAAGATTGGCCGCTGAGGCAAAAGCTGCTGAGGAAAAAGCAAAACGTGAAGCTGAAGCTAAAGCGCGCGCAGAGGCTGAAGCAAAAGCAAAAGCAGATGCAGAACAAGCTGCCAAACTAAAAAGGGAAGCTGAAGAAAAAGCAAGATTAGAAGCAATTGAAGCAGCCGCTGCGAAAAAAGCAGCAGATGAAAAAGCAAAACAGCTAGCGGCTGAAGAAGCTGCAGCAAGAAAAATTGCAGAGGAAAAAGCTAAACAAGAAGCAGAAGCCAGAATAAAAGCTGAGAAAGATTCTGCTAAAAAAGCAATGCTAGAAGCTGAAGAAAAAGCTAGGCTAGCTGCCGAGGCTAAAGCTGCCGAGGAAAGAGCTAAAAAAGAAGCTGAAGCTAAAGCAAGAGCAGAGGCAGAAGCAAAAGCAAAAGCAGATGCAGCAATAAAAGCCGCTGAAGAAAAAGCCAGACTTGAAGCAGAAGCTAAAGCAAGAGCAGAAGCAGAAGCAAAAGCGAAAGCAAATGCTGCTGCAAAAGCCGCTGAAGAAAAAGCCAGACTTGAAGCAGAAGCTAAAGCAAGAGCAGAAGCAGAAGCAAAAGCAAAAGCAGAAGCAGCTGCAAAAGCCGCTGAAGAAAAAGCTAGATTAGCAGAAGAAGCCAAAGCCAGAGCAGAAGCAGAAGCAAAAGCAAAAGCGGAAGCAGCTGCAAAAGCCGCCGAAGAAAAAGCAAGAACAGAGGCTGAAGCCAAAGCTAGAGCAGAAGCAGAAGCAAAAGCAAAAGCTGAAGCAAAGGCCGCAGCTGAAGCTGCTGAGGCAAAAGCAGCTGCAGAAGCAAAGGCACGAACCGAAGCCGAAGCAAAAGCAAAAGCAGAGGCGGAAGCCAAAGCTAAAATAGAAAAAGAAGCTGCTGAAAAAGCCAGAAAAGAAGCGGAAGCAAAAGCAGTAGCAGAGGCAAAAGCTAAAGCCGAAAAAGAAAGATTAGAAAAAGAAGCTGCCGAAAAAATGCGCCTAGAAGCTGAAGCAAAAGCAAAAGCCGAGGCTATAGCTAAAGAAGCAGCAGAAAAAGCAAAACAAGCGGAAGAAGAAAAAGCAAGAAAAGAAGCAGAAGCAAAAGCTAAAGCTGAAAAAGATGCGGCAGAAAAAGCCAGACTTGCTGCTGAAGCCGAAGCAAATGCAAAAGCAGTAGCCGAAGCGAAAGCTAAAAAAGAAGCAGATGAAAAAGCCCGATTAGCTGCTGAAGCAGAAGCGAAAGCTAAAAAAGAAGCGGACGCAAGAGCAAAAGCCGAAGCAGATGCTAAACTAGCTGCAGAAAAAGCAGCTGCAGAAAAAGAAAGACTGAAATTAGAAGCAGAAGCTAAAGCCAAAAAAGAAGCAGAAGAAAGAGAGCGAGTAGCAGCCGAAGTTAAAGCAAAAGCCGAAGCCGAAGCTAAAGCTAAAGCAGATAAAATAGCGGCTGAAAAAGCAAGAATTGAAGCTGAAGCAGCTGCCAAAATTAAAGCAGCCGAAGAAGAAAAAGCCCGTTTAGCAGCCGAAGCAAAAGCAAAAGCAGAAAAAGATGCACTCGAAAAAGCCCGTTTGGCTGCCGAAGAAAAAGCCAGACAAGAAGCTGTAGCAAAAGCCGCAGAAGAGAAAGCGAAAAAAGAAGCAGAAGATAAATTAAGAAAAGAAGCAGAAGAAAAAGCAAGACTGGCTGCAATTGCAAAAGCTGCTGAGGAAAAAGCTAGAAAAGAAGCCGAAGAAAAAGCAGCAAAAGAAGCTACTGAAAAAGCAAGACAAGAAGCAATCGCAAAAGCTGCAGAAGAAAAAGCAAGAATAGAAGCAGAAGCAAAAGCCAAAGCTGCTGCCGATGAAAAAGCCCGTCAAGATGCAATTGCTAAAACTGCAGCAGACAAGGCTGCAAAAGCTGCAGAAGAAGCTGCAGAAAGAGCAAAACCAGTAGAACAGCGGGTGAGAGAGCGAATAGAAAGAATGGAAAAGAAAGGATTAAAAGATGAAGATGTAATCCTCAGAGCTTACGATGCTGCCATTCAAGGGTATGCCACAAAATATTATGGTTACATCAATTTTGGAGATGGTGCTGGAAATATAGAATTAAGTAAAGAGGAATTTGAAGAATACTCTAAGCGTTTTAAAGTAACAAAATAAGAATTACTCAAAGCGCTTTCAAAGGCTAGTATCTGCCGAATTTCTGATTTTTAAGTTAACTCTTGCAGTATTAAATACTTTTAATCCTTTAATCGATATCTTGAATATCCAGCATTCCGATTAATCCATTTGTGTCTGTTACCAGGATATTGTCAATACGCTTATCTTTTAAAATGCTGTAGGCTTCCACCAAAAATGCATTCGCATCAATGGTGGAAGGTTGCTTGAAAACCAACTCACTTAACTTTTTACTAAGAATATCTTTGCCACTTTGCTGCAATTGCCTGCGTAAATCACCATCTGTAAAAACACCAACCAACTCTTCCTTTTCGTTCAGCACTGCAACAGCTCCCATTCCTCCTTGACTCATTTGCACAACGGCTTCTAAAATGGTGTCGTTGAGGTGAATCGTTGGATTACTTTTTTTCATTACATCCTTTACTCGCAATGTGCTTAGGCGCATTGTTCTTGTGTTTTCTTGTTTACCGGTTTTGGTAAAAGCATTATCAGCCAAATGCACCAAAATATGTTTAGGAACCGCCACTGCATGCACTCCTAATTGAAGCGCCCGCTGAATAGATTCTTTATGGTTAATGTTTGTAAACAATATTTTACTGTCATAACCATAATAATCTATCGCTTCTATACTCTGCTCTAAAAGCTGCATTCCATCAAACCCTTGTTGCAATAAATCATTGATTGCTATTTCAATATATGTGGCATTTGCATGCATGGCCAGGTAAGCCTGTTGAAGATTGTAAACCATAAAAATGGACACATCAAAACCATCAACAATCAAAGTATTACAAGCTTTTATGCCCTCGAGCGAGGAAGCAACACGTAAAATAATCTGCTCTTTCTCTAATCCAAACGATAACAAACGATGTGCTTCATGTATTAGTTCTTCGCAAGTATCACCATGAATCTCTATAAATATTTTATCATAACCATAAGCTATTTTTAGCAAAAGTGAATCTACATCTTCATGCTGTTTAATCAGATTGTAATTGTTGCTCAATCCGTTTAGAAATCCTAACGATTTACCCCATTCAATCTCTTCTAATAGATTCGATTCTAAAAATAACTCCATCTTATTTATTTTTTAATTCTTGTCAAATGTAATAGGTTTTGGGAACTGCTGTTTACTCCATGCCAACCAATTCTTTTCCTGCTCCTCATTGATAGTTTCCTTTATTGCAACTTTTCTTCCTTCAAAAAATGTATCATTTCCAATCTTTAATGCTGCTTTATAAGTTCTTCCAGATTTTGTATAAACTTCTAATTCAAATTGTTCCATTTCATTCCATAAAGCCAGCAAATTGTTTTTTACTTTCAAAGAATTAATGGCAATAATTTGGTCGCCAATCATCAATCCAGCTATTTCTGCTGGTGAATTGGGAGCAATGTTTTGTATCGTTGTGAAACCAGCTATTTCAGCCAACAACATTCCTGTTTTATGCTCCAGTTTATTGAAAGGTAAATGCACTTGCATCTCTAATCCTAAATTCTCTAAATGCTCCTGAATTAATGGTTCCAAAGAATTTGGTTGTTCTATGTAATGCCCGTAAAAATTTTTAAAATCATAAGCCACCAAACTATTCAAATGCCCTATCAAAACTTCTTTTGAATACCCCAAACCTGCTTGCGCATCAGCATTCAAAAGTCGCAAAAAATCATCTAAAGACTTCTTATTATTACTATGCTGTCTGATAATACCATCTAAAATAAATGAAATCAAACTACCTTCTGTGTAAATAGATGTTTTACGATGTGGAATGCCCGGAACATAACCATCTAGCCAAGTATCGAAACTTGCCTGTGCCACAGGTTGAGTAAATCGCGCATAATTGGTAAAGTGCTTTCTTAATTTTTCATCAAAAGTTACTGTCCATCTTTTAAAATCAAACACGCCCGAACGCAATAAAAATTGATCTCCAAAATATGTCGTAACTCCTTCATACACCCAACCCAATTCACTGTAATTTTCCTGCTCATAATTGTATGGCAGCATGTCGTTCGGACGAATTGTTTTCACATTCCAAGCATGAAACAATTCGTGTGAACTAACACCTAACAATTCATCATAAAATGCAGTGTTAAAAAGCGTTTCTCCTGGACCTAATGCACAAACCGTAGAGTAAGTGTGCTCAACTCCATGATAGTAAAACACAGGCAGCACCTGAAACATAAAATGGTATTCCAAGCCGGGTAATTTTCCCATGGTTTGCAATTGCTCCAAACAGAATCTTTCAAAATCTTTGTTCAACTTCTCCCAATCGGGCTGAACTATTCCCATAAACCATAAATGAAAGGTATGGTTTTCAACTTTAACTGAACCATGTTGCAATTTATCGGAAGCAATAAATGGCGCATCTGCCAGCCTATGAAAATCAGCAGCTGTTCTCACTTTTTCATCATTTCCAGCTAATGGTAAATCACACGCAATTTTATATGTTTCTGGCACATGCAAAATCAAAGTACAAGGTTCTGAAATCCGCTGAGGCACATACATACAGCAGTTCACAGGATTTACATACAATTGATGCTCGTCTAAATACGTAGAACCGGCATTTAAATCTGCTCCGTAGTAATTGTATTTCACCACCACAGTCGATTTTCCTTCTGTTGCGACGGTCCAGCTATCTTTCTTCGTTTTTCGAAATTTCAGCGCATTTCCTTCGCTATCAAAAACTTCTAAACGCTGAATATTTTTGGCAAAATTTCCCAGCTCGTAACGTCCCGGTCTCCAGGCAGGCAGGTTTACAACTAGTTCTTTTTCGGTAATATTTTCAATTGTAAATTTTATATCAATCAATTGTCTGTTAGGACGTTCAAACGAAAATTCATATTTCATGCAAGCAGAATTATCTTATTTGTTAATTGGCAAAGGTATAGGATTACCCGAAGTAGCATTCGGAAAAGGAATATTCAACAACCAGCTCACCGTTGGCGCAATATCATTGATAAAATAAGGCAATGCCGTTTCACCTTTTTGAATTTTCCATCCATACCAAAGCATTGGCACACGCGTATCGTAACTGTATGGAGAACCATGTGTGGTGCCAGTTTTAGAATATTCCATCCAATTTGGTTCTAAGGTGATTATAACGTTTCCCGAACGCTTTCCATAAAACCCTTGCTGTACCAAATGCAATGTACCTTTCGAATACTCATTTTTGTTCAACCGCGATGCCGTGGTAATAGAATGCACACCATCAAAAGCAATCAGTTTTTCTGCGAGGTATTCTTCAACCGTTTCTAGAGTATGTTTTGATGCTCTAATCTTCGATTCATCTAAATAAATCTGGTCATTTTGAATGTCTAAATACCAATCAGTAGCATCAAATTTATTTTTCAAAGCACTTTTAATTGAATCTTCCATAGGTTTATAATCCATGTAACCTCCCGGCGCTCTCTCATCCATTAAATACGCAGGAACAGTAGCTCCACCATGGTCTGCACTCAAAAATATCAGGTATTCACCCTTCCCAACTTTTGCATCTAATTGCTTCAAGAAATCTGCAATGTCTTGGTCAAAACGTAAATACGTATCTTCCATTTCTATGGCATCAGGACCAAATTGGTGGCCCACAAAATCGGTCGATGAAAAGCTCACGCACAACATATCCGTAATTTCATCTTTCCCTAAACTTTCACCATCAATCGCTGCCAATGCAATGTCTTTGGTAAAAGTATTCCCATAAGGTGTTGCTTTTATCAAATTTTGACCACCATTTTTCGCCATTAAACTGTCCAGCAAATAAGGAAATACTGCCTCTGCTTTTCCCTTAAATGGCGTTTCATAATTGTTTTTATCGGGCAAACTTGCTGTATAACTTTCAATTGGATATAAAGTATTCCAGCCTTTTTTAAGGTAAGTCAATGCACTTTGTTTCGCATTAAAATCCTGCAACCATTTTGGCAATTCATTCATGTAAAAAGTAGAACTCACCCAATTTCCCGATTCCCCATCAAACCAATACGCAGCATTGGCAAGGTGTCCGGCAGGTAAAATGGCTCCACGGTCTTTCAATGAAACGCCAATTACTTTTCCCTTTTTATTCGTTGCAATGCGCAATTCGTCGCTTACCGCAGTACTCAACATATTTCTAGGCGACATTTTTCCAACTTTTACTGTTGCTGCACCAACTGTTGCCACACTTGGGTCTTCTGTACAATACATCATTCCCCCTTTTTTTCGATCATACCAGTCGTTGGCAATCATTCCATTGCGCGCAGGCGTAGTGCCGGTATAAATGGCAGCATGCCCGGGAGCGGTGTACGTTGGCACATAATTAAATTGAAGGTTTTTACATTGGTAACCCTCATTTATCATCCGTTTCAAGCCCTCATTCCCGTAGCGGTTCCAGTATTTGTACAAATAATCAAAACGCATTTGGTCCACCACAATTCCAACCACCAATTTCGGACGTTCATTTTGTGCATAGGCCGCAATATTTAAGAGCAAAACAGCAAGCAAAAGCAATTTTTTCATACAATCATTTTGAGCCACGAAAGTAGCAATTGTAGGCGCTGTAAAATGCTGCGAAGTATTAATTTTTCTTCAATCTTTTGGGGCTTCCCCCAGCGGCTTGTCTAACGTATAGAAAATACCTAATAATTACTACAGCCGCTGTGGTCAGGCCTTCGCCCATACTGCCCTCCGAAAGTCGGGCGGTATTTGGCTCAGTCCTTAAGCCAGGCATTTATTTTAATGAATAGTGAATAGGTAAGAATGAGTAATTTGTCAATACTAAAAAAACAGTAAATGTTACTTTAGCATGAGCAGAGCGCTTTCTTTTGATAATTTGTGCAATATGTCAATAACATACATTTTTATAATAGATAAAGTTGGAATTATCAGCTAAGGTATAATGCCCCAAGTGGTGAGTTTTTTTTGAATATCTAATTGTATTTTCGAACTTTGTAAAAAAAACAAACAAATGAATCAAGCTGATATTCTTAGAAATAATATAATTGATAAGCTGCTTACAATTTCAAATAAGGATTACTTAGCAGCTCTTTTTCAGTTAGTAGAAAATAGTTCTGTGGATAAGGATATTATTAAATTATCTGAAGAGCAAATTCTTATGCTCCAGCTTAGTGACAAAGATATCGCAGAAGGACGGCTGAGCTCTCAAGAAGATGTAGATAAAAATGACATGAAATGGCTGAAAGAACTGTAGTGTGGACTGATACAGCAGTAAGACAGAGAAGAGAAATTTTAAAATACTGGACTAAAAGAAATAACTCAACAAAATACGCCGAAAAACTAATACGAATTACTAAAGATAGAATTAAAGTGCTCTTAAATAATCCGTTATCTTATAAATTAACTAATTATTCGGAAACACGGGAGGCGGCAATGGGGCATTTTAGTATTTATTATAAGACAACAGCAACCCGATTAATTATTACTGCATTTTGGGACAACAGACAAGATCCAAAGAAACTGTTAGAATTAATTCAAAAGCAGGAATAATGTATTCTTAATTTATTGAAACCATTTTTTACTTTAGAGGCACAATAAGGAAACCCAATGCTTTCTAGCAACAACCTTCTGATAGTTCTAAAATTATCTATTTACCAAAAATTTTAACGTTAAGAAAAGTGTTGTTGTATAAACTTCAACCAAACCCAACATGAAACCATCTTTCCTTTTCTTTTTTCTCCTTTTTTTTCAAATTCTCCAAGCCCAAAACTTCGCCATAGGTCATCGTACCGAAATATTAATAGATGCTTCCAGAAATAACCGCGAAATTCCTGTTGAGGTGTATTATCCTGCGTTAATTACCGGCGACGATGCAGCATTTGCAACAGGTGCTTTTCCATTGGTTTCCTTCGGACATGGTTTCGCGATGGGTGTGGATGTGTACACCAATATTACCGACTTTTTTGTGCCCAAAGGCTTCATCTTTTTAATGGTAAATACTGAAACATCTTTGTTTTCGCCAAGTCATCCTGATTTTGGTTTGGATTTGAATTTTGCATTGAGCGCCATGCAAGCAAAAGGAGTTCTAAGTGCTTCACCTTATTTTGGTAAAATTAGCGATAAAACCGCAATCATGGGGCATTCTATGGGCGGTGGTGCAGCTGTTTTGGCTGCTGCTGCAAATCAAACCTTGAATGCGTTGATTTTAATGGCACCTGCAGTTACAAATCCATCATCTATTACAGCTGCTCCGCAAGCAACTGCGCCAGCTATTGTATTTTCTGGCGATGGAGATGCTGTGGTAACTCCAACAGATGCGCATGTTCCAATATTTAATGGATTGAATGCCACCTGCAAACATTTTATCAGCATTTTGGGCGGAGGACATTGCTATTATGGAAATTCAGCACCTTTTACCTGCGACTTAGGTGAAACAGTTTCGGGCTCTACTATCACCATCACAAGAGAACAACAGCAATCTATATTTTACGATTTCGCGCTGCCAATGATGGAGCTAAATTTAAAAAATGATGCAAGTAAATGGGAAAGTTTCAAAGATTCTTTGCAAAATTCAACGCGCATTAATTCAGTAATCAACTGCCCCGATGATTTTGCAGCCTTGCAGGATTTTGATGCAAGTGATTTGCTAATTTATCCGCAGCCTGCCCATTCACAATTGGAAGTTGTTTTACCAAATAATGGAAATGTTAGTGGCATTTATGAATTATGGAATAGTGTTGGGCAAAAGATAAACAGCGAAACTGCATTTATTTCTAATACCTTTTCAATTTCTCTGGAAGATTTGCCTGCGGGAATTTATGTTTTTGTCTTAGAAAATAATAGGGCACGCATTTCAAAACGCTTCATTGTAATGCATTAACTGGGTTTTTCTTTCAAGTTATAGAAGTGCCGTACTGCCGCGCTCTTGGGTGAGCCAAATACCGCCCGACACAGTAGGGAGTATAGGCGAACACAAGTTAAAGCGCCCCAAAAATAGGATGATAATATTGGGGAAATTTTGTTCAGTGGCATAAATCGGAAAACTTATCTATTCAATTGCTGTTCTTTAAAACTACATTTGCCCCATGCCAACTGTTTCTATTGATGAGTTTTTAGCACTGCGTGAACAAGGATTTCCCATAGTTGATGCCAGAAGTGAAGGGGAATTTAAAGAAGGTCATATTAGCGGCGCGATAAATTTACCTTTGCTGAATAACGAACACCGCGCTTTGGTTGGCACTGCTTATAAAGTTTCGGGCAGAGAAATAGCCATACAAAAGGGTTTTGAATTGGCAGGCCCTGAATTCGCCAAGATTTTTAAGCTAGGAAGAAAATTAGCTTTTCAAAAGAAGATTTTGGTGTATTGCTGGCGTGGAGGATTGAGAAGCAAGATTTTAAGTTGGGTGCTGAGCTTTACCGAAGCTGAAATTTATGTGCTGGAAAAAGGCTATAAGAATTACCGAAACAGGATAAGCGAAATTACAGACGCACCATACAAATTTTTAGTGCTTGGTGGCAAAACAGGAACTGGAAAAACGGAAGTGCTACATTTATTAAAAGCTGCTGGCGAACAAATTCTAGATATTGAAGCAATCGCCAATCACAAAGGCAGCAGTTTTGGTTCATTGGGAATGTTGCCACAATCTAATCAGGAACATTTTGAAAATTGTATCGGAGAAGAATTGTTGAAATTAAATGCCAAAAAACGTATTTGGATTGAGAATGAAAGCAGGTTAATTGGTCATTTGGTGTTGCCATTATCTATTTTTAAAGCTATAAAAGAAAGTGAACTTGTTGAATTGGATATTCCCCTTGAAACTAGAATTGCACGACTGGAAAATGAATATGCCTGTTTTGAAACCAATCTGTTAGAAGCAGCAATTGTTAGGTTGCAAAAGCGATTGGGCGGTTTGCGTTACAAAATGGCATTAGAAGCCTTGGCAGAAAAGGATAACAAAAAATGGATTCAGTTGGTGCTTGAATATTACGATAGCACTTATGCCTTCGGCTTATCTGAAAGAAAAGGCCCAATCGTTAAACAAGAATGGAATTGGGAAAACCCCAAAGATAGTTTACAACAACTCATGAAACATGATTAAATTAACACACTATAGTGCTCAGGCAGGTTGCAGCTGCAAGATTCAACCAAAGCAATTGCAACATATTTTGAGCGGAATGGGAGCAATGCCTGCATTTGATAATTTGCTGGCAGGAAATAAAATGAACGAAGATGCTTCTGTGATGGATTTGGGAAATGGTCAGGCTTTGATTCAAACTACAGACTTTTTTACACCAATTGTAAATGACGCATTTGATTTTGGGCGCATTGCGGCAGCAAACGCAATTAGTGATGTATATGCAATGGGTGGAAAACCCATCATGGCAAATGGAATTTTAGGTTGGCCGGTTGAAAAGTTAAGCGATGAATTGGCCACATTAGTTTTAAAAGGTGCCGCAGAAATGTGCAAAGAAGCAGGAATTCCAATGGCTGGCGGACATAGCATTGTTGCTCCCGAACCGTTTTTTGGACTTTCGGTAACTGGCTTGGTTCCAATCATAAATTTGAAAAGAAACCATACTGCAAAAGTTGGCGATGTGATTTACCTGACCAAAAAATTAGGCACAGGTATTTTGGCCAGCGCATTGAAAAAAGATTTAGCCAACGAAAATGATTATGCAGCACTTTTAAATACTTGTATTGAATTGAATGTGCAGGGCGAATGGCTGGGCAAATGCGAAGAAGTTACAGCATTAACAGACGTTACAGGTTTCGGATTGTTGGGGCATTTATCTGAAATGTGTGGTGCAGGTTTGGGCGCCAATATCGATGCTCAAAAATTACCTATTTTGGAAGAAGCCATTGTTTTTGCAAATAAAGGAATAATGCCCGACAGCACTTTTAGAAACTGGAATGCGGTTGAACCATTGGTAAAAGGCAAAACAATGGAGCATTTTACCATTTTAAACGATCCACAAACCAATGGCGGATTGTTGTTTTCTGTAGATTCAGAAAAGGCTCAGTTGTTTGAAAAGAAATACAAATCGGAATTTCCTTCAAAAACTTTGTATAGAATTGGTGATTTTACTGAAACAGGTATTATAGAAGTTCTTTAATTGGTTTTGCAGTCGATTTAGTTTTATAGTTATTCTGAAATTTCGTTCTGTTCTCTTAGCTAATTGACTGAAAGAAAGGATTTTCAGTTTATCCGTTTTAATGTTGTACCTTGCGGAAGAATTTAGACAGCTATTTCATTTTTCATTTTCTTACTTATTAGCTTCAGTCTTTAATTATTCCATAAGAAAATGAATCCCATTAAAAATTTAATTAAAGAATGCAATTTGAATCATTAAACCTCATTGAACCAATTTTAAAAGCCCTTAAAGAGGAAGGGTACTCCCAACCAACACCAATACAAGAACAATCAATTCCAATCGTTTTAAACGGCACCGATTTATTGGGCTGTGCGCAAACAGGAACAGGAAAAACGGCAGCATTTGCCATTCCAATTTTACAATTGTTGAATGCGAATAAAGTAAACGAGAAAAAGAAAAGAATAAGAAGCTTAATTGTTACACCAACTCGCGAATTAGCCATACAAATAGCAGAAAGCTTTAAAGCTTACGGACGTTATACAGGATTAACCAATGCTGTAATTTTTGGTGGAGTAAACCAAAACCCACAAGTGAATACATTAAGAAATGGTGTAGATATTTTAATTGCTACGCCAGGACGCTTATTAGATTTAATGAACCAAGGGCATTTAAGCCTGCGCGATATAGAGATTTTTGTTTTAGATGAAGCCGACCGTATGTTAGACATGGGTTTTATACACGATGTAAAACGCTTGTTGGCTGCTTTACCTAAAAAGAGACAGTCGTTGTTTTTCTCAGCCACCATGGCGCCGGAAATTATTAAGTTAGCCAATACCATTTTAGTAAATCCTGAAAGCGTATCAGTAACACCAGTTTCTTCAACAGTTGAAATCATCAAGCAGTTCGTGTTTTTTGTAGATAAGGGAAATAAAAACGCGCTATTGTTGGATGTTTTGAAAGACAAAAACATTAAAACGGCTTTGGTTTTCACAAGAACTAAACATGGCGCCGATAAAGTGGTAAAAGTATTGGCACAACACAATATTAAGGCAGAAGCTATTCACGGTAATAAGGCGCAAAATGCACGTCAAAGAGCATTGACCAACTTTAAAGCACAAACTACACGCATATTAGTTGCTACAGATATTGCCGCGCGTGGAATTGATGTAGACGATTTACAATATGTAGTAAACTATGAAATGCCAAATGTTGCGGAAACCTATGTTCACCGCATTGGAAGAACAGGTAGGGCAGGAGCGGAGGGTACCGCATTTTCATTTTGCGATGCAGAAGAAAAAGCATACCTGAAAGACATTGAAAAGCTGATTGCAAAGAAAATCACGGTACTTGACAATCATCCTTTTCCTTTAATGGACCACAATCCGGTAAAAGTTCCAAAGCAACAACATGTGCGAAGCAATGCCCATGCACGCCCAAAGCCAAATAACGGAGCGAAACCTGCACAAAGTGCAAGTAGTAGTAATAATAACAAAAGAAGATTTGGGAAACCAAATACAGCTCGTTAGGTTATAAGCATAATTTTAAATGCCGCATATTTCTTTCCTTTGGGTTAAGAAATATGCGGTTTTTTGTTTTGGGTTTGATATGCAAGTCAGAAATATTGGGGGCAACAAAATTTAGAAGTCTAATTGAAGATAATTTAAAAATTGGAGCAAATGCTGTATTGTTTCCTGGAACTATTTTAGAGAAAAATTCAACAGTTGAAAGGCTCACGTTAATTAACCAGATGGGAAGTTATTAAAACTGATTATGTTTTTAATGGTTTGAATTTTAAATAGATATAGAAAATATTATTCTTAATTGCTATGTTTAAAATATGAAGTTGGGGTGTTTCTTACATATGCATGGAGTTTACTTTATTTTTCTTAAGTTTGAAAAAAAATATTTATCAAATAATGAAGAAAATCTACCTATCACTTGCTCTTCTAATCGCTGGAATTGGAATGGCTGACGCGCAGCGCGTTTGCGGAACAATGGAACATCATGAAATGATGTTAAATCAAGACCCTTCTTACGGTCAAAAAATGGAACAAATTGAAGACCATACCCAAAATTTTGTTTACAATGAAGCTGGACGTTTGGTTGTTACGATTCCTGTTGTAATTCACGTTTTATACAATACAACTGCACAAAATATAAGTGATGCTCGCTTACTAGCACAAATTGACCAGTTAAATCAAGATTTTAGAAAGTTAAATTCTGATGCTTCTTTAATTCCTGCTGCATTTGCAGGTGTTGCAGCGGACATGGAAATTAATTTTTGTTTGGCACAGCAAACTCCAACAGGAGCTGCAACAAACGGAATTATTCGTAAATCTACTACTACTGCATCTTTTTCAACAAACGATAATGTTAAATTCTCATCTTCTGGTGGAGATAATGCATGGGATGCAACTAAATACTTAAATATTTGGGTATGCAACCAATCTGGTGGAATTTTAGGTTATGCACAATTTCCTGGAGGAGCAGCTTCTACAGATGGAGTTGTATTGCATTTCACAACAGTTGGTAGCAGAACAGTTACCGGAACAGGTACTCCATACAATTTAGGTCGCACAGCAACCCACGAAGTTGGACATTGGTTAAACCTTCGCCATATTTGGGGAGATTCAAATTGTGGTTCTGATTTAGTAAATGATACACCAACTCATACTGGAGCAAACTATGGCTGTCCTTCTTTTCCAAAAACTAATACATGTACTGGTGGAGGAACTGAAATGACAATGAATTATATGGATTATACAGATGATGCTTGCATGTACATGTTTTCTGCTGGACAAAAAACAAGAGCGCAAGCCTTATTTGGAACGGGTGGTTCACGTGCTGGTTTATTAACTTCTATCGGTTGTCAGGCTCCAAATGTTGGAACTACTTGTAATGTTCCTGCAAGTTTATCTGCAACTGGTATTACTTCAAGTGCAGCAACATTAAATTGGGGTGCAGCAACAGGTGCTACTTCTTACAGCTTGCAATATAAATTGTCTAGCGCTACAACATTTACAACAGTAACAACAACTGCTACAAGCTTTGCATTATCAGGATTGGTAGCTTCATCTGCTTATACTTTCCAGGTAGCTTCAATTTGTGCTAATGGAACTAGCGCTTATTCTACAGCTTCAACTTTCACAACTTCTGCCGTGGCTACAACTTGCACCGACACTTGGGAAGCTAACAACAGTATTTCTGCTGCAAAAGTAATTGGATTAGCTACAAACATTCAAGGAACAATTGGCACTTCAACTGATAAAGATTACTTCAGATTTACAAATACAACAGCAGCTAGAAATGTAAAGGTTACTTTAACAAACCTTGCAGCTGATTACGATTTAAAGTTGTATAGAGGAACAACTACACAAGTAGGTGTTTCACAATTAGGAGGAACGTCTTCAGAATCAATAATTTATAACAATACACAAGCAGTTGCAACATACTATGCTTATGTTTATGGTTATAATGCAGCATTTAATGCCAGCAGTTGTTATACTTTACGCGCTGAAATAGGCTCAACTTCATTCGTGCGTAACTCTGGTGAAACAGAAGCTGATGAATCATTAGTTATTGAAGGTGGATTATCTATATATCCTAACCCAACTAATGGAAGTTTAAATATTCGTTTACAGCCAGAAGGAGATTTACCACAAACCATTTCAGTTTACAACCAAATGGGACAATTGGTAGAAGCTTACGAAGTAAACTTTACAAAAAATCAACCAGCAGTTGAAATCAGAATGAACGATTTATCTGATGGAATTTATTTTGTTCAAGTGTATGATGGAGCAAACATTCAAACACGCAAAGTACTTTTGAGAAAATAAAAATTTAAAAGGCAATTGAATCGAAAGGGCGAAGAGTAATCTTCGCCCTTTTTTTGTTTCAATTAAAATTCAAATGAGAAAATGTTGATATTCTTAGATGTGATGCATGTTTCTCTTAATTTTGCAAGATAATGTCAATTGAAAATGATACTTATTTATCAATAGAAAAGGTTTGTACAGGTGAGTTTAAAGACCGTGGAAGCAAGTTTATAGGTTTCGCATATCCTGTTTCTAGTGAAGATGAAGTTAAAGAGTGTTTAGCAGAAATTAGAAAGTTGCATCCTTCTGCAGGTCATGTTTGTTATGCATTTAGAATTAATCCGCTGAATGAATATTACAGAACGAATGATGATGGCGAACCTTCCTCAACGGCCGGTAAACCTATCTTGGGTCAAATAAGGTCCTTGAATTTGCAAAATACATTAGTGGCTGTTGTAAGGTACTTTGGTGGAACGCTACTGGGTGTTTCTGGGCTGATAAATGCTTATAAAGAAACTGCAGCTATTACGCTTGATGCAGCTGTAATAGTTGAAAAACTGATTACTGTTTCCTTTAAACTGAATGTGGACTACGTCAAGATGGGCGAAGTGATGAAATGGATTAAAGACAGTAAATGTGCTTATTCAACACCAATTATGGGAGATACATTTATTGTAAACGTTGATGTTCCTTATTCCAAACAAAAAGTAATGAGTGATACTTTTATTGAAAAAGGTTGGATAGAGTCTACTTAATTTTTCGCCTATATTCTTTTTGAGAATTAAAAAATTAGCACCTAGAAATCAGTAGAATTGTTGGTAATAGCAGTATTACAAATACATAATACAACAAATCTACCTCAAAAAATGGCAGGTATTTTTTCCAAAAGGCTTTGAATTTGTTCATGTCGAAAACTACTAAATATTGTTGTGTTACTGACAATTGAAATAAAACAATCCTAGATTAAACTAACTGTTTTAAGAACTATTCCAAATCTTAACTAAAGAAATATGTAATTTTTTTTATTAAGCCAAGGTGTAAAAAAAGCTCGATTTTAATTAATTATTTATCATTTGTTTTTCTTTTATATTAAATAAAAAATGATTAAACACCAGTATTTATTGATATTTCCTGAGTGTATTCATTTGCAGATTGTATTTTTCGTTGCTCATTTATAAGATCTAATTCCCACCATCTCATATTATTTTATGTCTTGTATCAGTGTTTTTTTTGGGATTCTGTTAGTATAGATTTACAGAATACATTAGGTGTAACATTCACATAATGTTCCCTTAATCTTTAAAATAATTACGCTTTAAACACCAAACAAGATCGACTATGAAAAAACTACTACTAATTCTCTTTATAGCTTTCAATACACAATTAAGTTGGGCGCAACTTTATAATTATGGGACAGGATCTGTAGCAGCAAATCCCACAGGCTTCAATACAGCTGGTGTTTTTACTGGGTATACCATCACTGGAAATGATCTTTCAACTACTGGTAACTTCACAATTACTTTGCCTGCAAACCCAGGCCCAACCCCGACCATCTACCAGTTTGCAAATTTTACAGTAAACACAGGGCACACAATAACCTTCTCAGGAATTAATGCTGGTCCTGTCATTATTCGCTGTACAGGTACAATGACAATTAATGGTACAATAAATTGTGCAGGAAGCAATGGTCAGAACGGGGCAACATCTAATAGTGGTGGTTTTGGTGGAACAGGAGGAGGTGGTGGAGGTAGAACAGGTGGCACAGGCTTTTGGCAGGCTGCTGGTGGACACGGAAATCCATTTGGAGGAGGAGGAGCTGGTACTGGAGGAGCTGGGAGAGGAGGAACTGTCAACACGGTCGTAGGAGGAGGAGGAGGAGGAGGTTCTTATGGTACCGCTGGAACTGGAGGCTGGTTGTCAACTTCTACCACTCAGCAAACTTTAACTGGAGCAGCTAGTTCTCGCGGTCTTGTGTATGGTGATGCTGGCTTAACAACCAACTTGACACAATCAGGATTTACAACAAACTTACTGGGAGGCAGTGGTGGTGGTGCCGGAGGAGGACGGTCTGGTGGACTAACACAGTGGACAGGTGCAGGCGGCGGCGGCGGCGGCGGTGCCATTCAAATTACTGCAAATACTGTAACTATTGGCAGTCAGGCTACATCCATTACGGTTGCGGGGGGCAATGGAGGCAACAATTCTGCCGCAGCTGGTGCAGCAGGAGGAGCAGGAGGTGGTGGTTCAGGTGGAACTATTAATCTTCAATACTTCAATTATACCAATGGAAATGCTCCAAACCTAAGAATAAACGGTGGTACAGGAGGTGATAACTTTCATACCAATGCTCGTGGTGACGGAGGAGCGGGAGGAGCAGGAATCCTATTGAATCAGCAAGATGTAGTTCTTTGCACTGCTCCTACAACTCAGGCAACTACCTTCAGTTATAGTAACGTTACAACAACTAGTACAGATGTCACTTTTAATAGAGGTAATGGAACAGGCGGTGTATTAGTAGTGGCCAGAGCAGGTTCAGCTCCTCAAGCTCCAATGGGAGGAACAGCTTATACAGCAAATCCAGTTTTTGGCAGTGGCTCTACAACTGCTGCAGGATCTTACGTGGTATACAATTCTAACGCTGCAGGACCGGTTACTTTTAACATGTCTGGTCTAACTCCAGGTACTTCCTATCAGTTTTCTGTTCACGAATGGAACACGACTTCTACTTGTTATCTCAATCCTGGATTGACTGGAACTGTTCCAATTCCGGTTTGCTTTCCGCCAAATGTACAAGCATCTAGTTTTTCTGTAACACCTTCTATTAATTCTGCAAACATGAGCTGGACTTCCGGTAACGGAACGGCCGGAGAATTGGTTGTTTTGAGACAAGGTTCAGCAGTTTCTGGAGGTCCAGTTCAAACCACTTCATATACCGCAAATTTAGCTTATGGTTCTGGAACAGCTTTAGGCAGCGGATTTGTTGTAAAAGCCGGTACAGGTGGTACAGCCAATGTAACCAACCTTTTGACGAACACTGTTTACCATTACGCTATTTACACGTACAATACTTCTGGGCCATGTTATCAAACTCCTGCATTAACAGGAAGTTTTTCAACTTCAGATGGTCCGATGACCTATGCTGCGAGTACAGTAACACAAAGTTCTACAGCTTCTATGACTTTAGGAGCTGCTAGTCAGCAAATTGTGCAATTACAATTGAATACAGGGCCTGGAACTTTACCACCATTAACACTTACTTCCCTTAATTTTAATACCAATGGAAGTACTTTAGGGGCTACAGTAGGAAATGATATTGCGACGGCAAGAGTTTTCTATAATACAACCAATACTCTTTCAGGAGCAGTGCAGTTTGGACCTAATATCACATCATTTCCTGGAGGTAGTAATGCAATATCTGTCGCTGGTTCACAAGTTTTACAACCAAATAGCAACAATTATTTCTTTGTAGTGTATGATGTAAGCATAGGTGCAACAACAGGTAATGTATTAGACGCGGAAATCACTTCTATTACATATACTGATGGAGTTACACCTGTTACAGTAGCACCGTCACCAACTACAGCGCCTGCTGGTACAAGAAATATTACTTCTTTAATGTCTGTTACATGTGGCTACACATTTAGCAACTTTGCTGCTACTTGGACATCAAATGTTGGGCAATCTGGCACAACAGTAGTTGCATCTGGTGCTGCATCAATTAATGACCAACGTTGGCCTGCTCAGAGTTTTGCATCAGGTTTTACTTTTGAATTTAACGGAACACTATATAACTCTTTTGGGATTGCATCAAAAGGCTACATTTGGTTTGGTTCCGCTACTCCTTCTGGAATATCTGCTATACCTATCTCAACAGGAGCAACCGCTTTTGAAGGTGCGATTGCTGCTTTTGCTTTCGACATGGTTGCTCATACTGCTTCCACTACAACCCCTGAAGTTTCGGTAAGATATACTGGTACTGCACCCAACAGAGTTTGCACAATAGAATGGACTGCTTTTATGCCTTTTGGAAATACTGGTGGTTTGTGTTCCTTATTTGGAAGTCCACAAGATTGGAATAGGTATGATATTCAGTTACAATTGAATGAAAATGGAGGTACCAATTCGAACAGAATTGATATAATTTTAAGAGACATGAATGGGTTTTGTGTAAATGCGAATGGAGCTACAAGTGCTCAAGTTGGACTGCGGGGAAGTTCTAATTCAGACTTTTTAAATCGCTCTGGTTCTGGAAATACTGGCCATACAGCAAGCACAGCTGGCACTTTAAATACTGCTGTAATTACTCATGGTACAAGCAATTTTTTCAATGGAAATGGTGGTTTAAGATTTACCCCAACATTTGCTATACCAGTAATTACTCCTAACCCAACAGCTGCAAATGTTTGCCCAATTGAAGACGTGACTTTAAGCACTACATCTCCTGTTGTTACCAAACAATGGTTTAACAATAACTTGGCAATATCAGGTGCTACAGCAGCTTCATATACTGCCATTGCCAGTGGTAATCATTTAGTTATGGTAACGCAAGGTGCTTGCAGTAAATTATCTACACCAACTGCTGTAACCATTACCCCTTGTTCTGCGGGCACAATCACTACTTCCAATGTAGCTGCGATAAATTGTGCAGGAGCTCCAATAAGTGTAAGTTACACTATAACAGGAACTTTTACAGGTGGAAATGTATTTACGGCGCAACTATCAGATGCCACAGGCGATTTTTCAGCACCAGTTACGATAGGAACAATAACCAGTACAACAAGTGGAACCATTATTGCCAATCCTGGTATTATTCCAGCATTAACTGCTCCTGGCTTAGGATATAAAATCAGAGTAGTATCCAGCACTCCAAATGTTATAGGAACAGAAACTGCTTCTTTTGAAGTTGCAGAGCCAGCTCCAATTATTAGCGTTACAAATCCTGGTGTTGCCTGTGCACCTGCAACAGTAGATATTTCAGCCACAGGTGTTGTAACAGTAACAAATGGAACAACAATTTCAGGCATAACTTATTGGAACAACATTGGAGCAACTATAGCTTATACAGGAAATCCTAATGCTGTTGCAGCTCCGGGAACAATTTTTGTTCGCTATGCAAATTCTTGTGGAAATGATATCGAACCCATCGTAGTTACTTTTTCAAATCCTGTTATAACCACAAATTCTAAGACAAATCCAACAACATGCGCAGGAAGTAATGGTACAATTACCTTAAACGGACTTCTTGCATCTACAACCTATTCGGTTGTTTATCAAAGAAACGGTCCTCCGAATGTTAGTGCAGGCACAATTTCAACCAACGGAAGTGGCGCTCTTACTATAACTGGCCTAAGCGATGGTGCTTATGATAATATTATAGTTACACTGGCTGGTTGCGCTTCTGTGTCTCCTTATCCTTCTTCTGGTTTTATTTCTCTGAACGACCCTGCTGCACCTGCGGTTTCGAGTACTTCTGTTGTGAATCCTACAACTTGTTTAGGCAATAACGGAAGTATCTTGTTGAATGGACTTATTGCTTCAACTAGCTATAATGTTATTTATGATAGAAATACGGTGAATGTAATTGCAGGAAGTATAACTTCAAATGGTTCTGGAACACTAACAATTCCTAATTTAACAGATGGTAATTATGATAACATTATTTTATCCTTAACTGGATGTAATTCCGCTCCGATTCCTAGCACAGGCGTAATAGATTTGCAACCACCATCAAGTCCATCCATTACTTCACACACTGCTAATAATCCTGTAACTTGTACAGGAGCAAATGGTAGTATTTTGCTAAATGGACTTGCTGCCACCACTTCTTATACAGTTTCTTATCTTAGAAATGGAAGTCCAATTTCGACAGGAAGCATTGTTTCTAATGGCAGTGGCGTGCTAACTATTGGAAGTTTAACAAGTGGAGCATATACTTCTTTTGTTGTTACCAATGCTTCAAGTTGCTCTTCAGCTGCATATCCGGCTGTTGGCAATATTACTTTAACTGATCCAGCAATTCCTACAATAACATCTTTTATAGCTACAGATCCTACTTCATGTGTAACGGTTAATGGTAGCATCCAGGTTGGAGGATTATTAAATTCAACTACATATAACGTTATTTATAAACGTAATAGTGGAGCAAACATTAATGCTGGTAGCATAACCACCAATGGAACAGGTTTTTTAACTATAGGTGGACTGGCACTGGGAGATTATGATAACATTGTTGTAACAACTTCAGGTTGTGCATCTGATCCTTATCCGGTTTCTGGAAGTATAACATTGTTTAATCCCCCAAAACCTATTGATGCAACTGGAATACCTGCCGAAGTTTGCGGAGCAGATGTTGTCTTGCTTGGTGCAACAGGAGCCGTTGCAGGTGAAGATTATAACTGGTATAGCGCATTAACAGGCGGAACTTTAGAACAAGCTGGAGGAAGTTCTTTTGGAACTCCTTTAATTCTTACTACTACAAACTATTTTGTTGCAATAGTTAACAATATCTCAGGTTGTGAGAGTGCAAATCGTACGCAAGTTACTGCTACAATTTTTCCTAACCCAACTCCCCCAACAATTACTCCTTCTGGCTCTTTGGCAATTTGTTTGGGAAGTAATATTAACTTGGTTAGTTCTTATGCTACTGGAAATTTATGGTCGGACTTGTCTTCTACACAAAGCATTTCTGTTGGTTTAGCAGGTAGTTTTACTGTTACACATACAAACGTAAATGGGTGTTCAGCTACTTCTAACGTAACTACTACAACTTCGTTACTGTCTCCTCAAGGAACAATATCAGCAAATGGACCTATTTGCAGCAGTGGGAATGGAGAGCTTACCTTTACCGCTACTTCAGGAGTTGCCCCATTTACTTTAACTTACAATAATGGTTCAACAAATGTTACCGAAAGTGTTGTTAACAGTGGAACACCTTTTCTAGTAAACCCTAATCCAGTTAACAACACTACAAATTATACTTTAATTTCAGTTTCTGATGCTGTTTGCACTAGATCGAATGGCTTTACTGGACCTAATGCTACAATTAACGTTTCTCCGGCATTGTTAGCGCCTGCCTTTACAACTTTTAATTATAACACATCAACATCAGTTGATATTAGTTGGAATGCTTCTGCAACTGCAACATCTTATTTCTTAGAATACAGCAATTCTATTTCATTTGGAACTACTATTTTTAGCGGAAACATCGGAAATGTCTTGACTTATCCTGTTACTGGCCTTGTAGCAGGAAATATCTACTACTACAGAGTAAGAGCTGTAAATGCTATTTGTGGAAATAGTCCTTGGTCAGATGTTACTCCATTCTTAACTACTGCAATTGTTTGGGAAGGTACAGTTAGTAATGACTGGAATGTGGCTCAAAACTGGAGCCCTTTCTTGGTACCTACAGCTTTAACAAATGTTGAAATTTTTGATAGGGTAAATGATCCAATAATTCCAATTGCAGGTTTAAATGCATTTGTAAATAATATCACTTTTCAACCTTTGGCGAGACTTAAAATAGAGTCAGGTAAATCATTAAATGTTAAAGGAAGCTTAATAAGCAACGGAAGTGAAATATCTGGAATTGGACATGTTATTTTAAATGGAACAATTATTCAAAATCTGTCAGGAACAATTTCATTCAATAATATAACTTTAGATAATCTAAACGGAGCTACTATTTCTTCTGGTATTCAATCTGTTGGAGGAATATTAAGACTAACTCAAGGAATTTTAACTACTAATGGTAATTTAAGATTAGTTTCCAACGCTTCAACTACAGGAATGATTTCAGGAAGTGGTACAGGAACTATCTCCGGAAATGTGGAAGTTCGACGTTTCATGCCAGGTAATTCTGGATATCGTTATGTTTCTTCTCCTATTGACCCGTCTGCAAACTTACAAACAGCAGATTTTGACGTTGCCTTAATTGGTACAAATGGTTTAGTTTGGAATCCTTTGGTTTCTGTTCCTAGTCCATTCCCTAATTGCTGGGTGTATGACGAAACAATAGATTTCGCTTATTCTCAATATGGTTGGACAGCTGCAACAACTGGAGCTACCATTCAA